>JACYLN010000061.1 GCA_015272515.1 Leptolyngbyaceae cyanobacterium C42_A2020_001
GGAAGTGGGGGGTAGGGGTAACTCTGGTTGGGAGTTAGGGGCAGGCAGGGTGGGCGACTCTGGCTGAGGAGTACGGTTACCTGAAGGCGAGATCGGGGGCGCATCCTCAAACAGCTCATTCATGCCCTCAATGGTGAACGGCGCACTTGCTGAAGCGTCGTTTTGAACAGTCGCCTGATTTGTTAGGGGGGCAGCAGGCGGCGGCGGAAGAGATGGAGCATCACCAAACAGGTCATCCATGCCTTCCAGGGTGAAAGGAGAGATGGTACTACTAGAGGGTTGGATAGTTGAGGGTTGAACCGGAGATGAAACGTCCGGATCTTCAAAGAGACTGGTCGTTCCTTCTAGCGTGAATGGCAGTGGCTCTGTGGGCGCGATCGCAGGTGGAGAAAGCGGTTCAGTGGGGCTAACCGCTTCGTTGTCAAATAGTTCTGCAAATCCTTCAATCGTTATATCAGCGATTGAAGGCGACGCTTGATAGTAAGGAGTTGGAGCCGCAGGCGTAGAAACTTCGGTCATGGCAGCGGTAAGATCATCCAGAGAAATGGCTTCCTGATTTTCTGAAACAGCCACTTCTGGCGTTTCCGCCTGAGTTACGTCTTGGGCAAAGGCTTCTAGCGTCAATTCAGGAGATGACCGAATATTTTGATCCGCAAACTCTAAAAGCCCGGCTCCAAATGCTCCTTCTAGACTGGATAAATCTTCGCTCAGGCTATTCAACGTGATTTCATCTAAATCCAGGCTTGCCCCAATGGTGTCAATCGGGGTATTGGGCAGAAGACTCTCATCCGGCGCGGCGCGGGTAAATTGGTCCTCATCCGTTTCTAGATGAGTCTCGCCTCCAAATACATCATCAGACAAGAAGAAATCGAAAGATTCAGCAGGAGACTCAACCGATGAGAAGTTGCTATACGCACCGGGAGGCTCGATTGGAATGGAGCAAGTGGCTTCGGGCGATACGTCTTGAAACAAATCGGTTAGAGAACCGAATTCATCTACCTCAAGCGTCGATTCAACCGGAAGTGATTCCTCTTCTAAAGGTGGGGAGGGCGCGATCGCGTCAGACGGTGACTCTGGCTCAAACAAATCTGCTGGCAGATCGAGCAAGAGAGGTGCTTCGGTGGTAGCTGGGGTCCCTGAATCTGCAAGAGTCGGTACTGACGCAGGCTCAACTGCTGCTAGAGTCTCTGATTCTGGCAGCGTTTCCGATAAAGACGCTTCAAAACTTAGTTCTGGTGCTGTTTCGGCTTCTAGTGCCGTTTCGGGCATCTGGCTGGCTTCAGG
The DNA here is from genome assembly GCA_015272515.1 of Leptolyngbyaceae cyanobacterium C42_A2020_001. Lineage (GTDB taxonomy): Bacteria > Cyanobacteriota > Cyanobacteriia > Leptolyngbyales > Leptolyngbyaceae > JSC-12. The sequence goes on from JACYLN010000061.1 coordinate 1,285, forward strand.
TTCTGCGATCGCTTCGGGTGCTGGAGGCGATATCGCTGCCTCTTCTGAGCCAAACAAGCTTTGATAAAACTCATCCAGTTCATCACGAGCATCATTGGGCAATTCCGCCGTGGCTGGTACCTGTTCATCTACCGCAGGGCTACTCAACATTTGGTCTAACTGAGCTTCGGCATCTTCCAGTGAAAAAGTAGCCGTTGAATGCTCTAATTCAGCACTTAACTCCTCCAACAACTTGAGCGCTGCGTCAAATTCGGCGGTGTCTTCATCTTCAGACAGGCGATCGCCCAAACTAGCAGATTCACTCTCTAGATCACCTGCTGGTGCCGCAGCTATCTCAAATTCTGGCGCGATCGCAGTTGGTTCTAAATCCAAGCTGAGATCGGGTTCATCTCCCTGCTCAACAAAGTCGATTGTGGTAGGAGACGACACCTCCGGATCTAGCTCACCGAGTTCCAACGTGCTCAAATCCAGTTCTGGCAAATCAAAAACTTCTTCCTCTGGTGATTCGGTATTTCGGTTCATCTCGCTAACCGATTGCAACCAGGATTCGATCGCGGAATCTAACGATGTTGCGCCAGATGGAGAAGGTTCAACCAGATCAGCAGGTGTTGTTACTGCTGCATCTGAAATTTCGGACGATAAGAACTCTGCTCCGGCGTAAGGAAATGCCGGACTGGGGGGAGTCACAGGTGAAGCGGCTGAAGCAGGAACTGATGAACTTAAGCCAGGCAAGGTAGAACCAGAGGGTGCTGGAGGTGCGGGTGGTGGAGCGGATGAAACAGGAGAAGTTACCGATTCCGTTGGTGCCAGGTCTACGTGTAGTGGGGTAACCGACTGTTCTGGCTGCACTGAACGCAGATAAGCTGAAGCCTCTTGCTTCAGTTGTTCAATCAACTGGTCGATCAGCAGCTTAAAGGTGTACTCACTTTGCTGCCCGGTGCTGTACATACGCTCCAGACCTTGAGAAAGCGCTTCTTGATAAGCTTGAATATTTCGCTGGAGCGACTCAAACACTACCGTGAGCGTGGAGTCTAAATTGACTAGCATTTGATCAGAGCGCGATCGCAAATTCTGAAGTTGTTCATACTGAGGGTTTGCCAGCGCTGAGGCAGACCCCCCACTCAGCCTTGCATTTGGCTCATAAGGCTGCAATTGCCCCCGCAAACTGCCGAGGGTTTGGGCGATTTGTTGAGACAAGTTCTCCTGCAAACGACTCATTAGCACCTGCAACAATTCCGCCGTGAGTTGCTGCTGGTTGAGCGCTGGATTGATCTGAGGTGGAGTCAAATTAGCCCGAAGATAACTCACCTCTTGCAAAATTGCCCGCATCATCTGGTAAGGCGACATCTCTGGTGGGTTCTCACCCGACAAAGCAGCCCGCTCCTGATCCTGATGAGCTTGAGAAGATGAAAAGGACGCTTGTACCGCTGGGTTGATCCCAGGCTCTAATCCTTCCTCTCCAGGCATCCGCTGCTGTAGCGCCACCAAATAATTGCGAACACGCTCCAAAACCTGCCGTTGTTGCGCCACTTCTCCAGACATCACCCACGGCAAGCGGGGGTTTGTCCGGTAAAGCACGCTATCAATTTCGGTAATGAGGATCTGGATCTGTTCCTTCTGAGAAGTCACAATGTAACCCCTGACTAGCTAGATGACGAGGAGGGTTCAGAGTGGCAGCAGGCTTCCTGATTGAGAGCGTTTTTGGCAAAAAGTGACACAATGCCTAACTTAAGTTGACCTGAAGTTAAATGGGTTCTCCCAAAAATGAGTGACAAGCACCCGTAAGACGATAGGAAATGCCAGCAACCGAATCTCTATTTTCTATTATCTAATTGCCTTTCTCCAAGTTCCCAGAATGCGGTGTTGGCTGCATCCTGTTGCAAAGAGTGTACGCCAGGAACTCAAGAAAATAACAGTTTCTCAGAAAATTTAGCAAGGCGATGATGATGTGGTGGTTGAAATCTGGCAAGGTTGTGTAAAGTCTTGTTGCGTAATCTGCCGTTTCTCGACTCCAAGTTTGAATTGCGAATATCGGAACTGCAAATATATTCGGAATTTTTCACAGACTGGGAGAAGTTAAACTATGATTTATCCTGACCTGAAAACATTTGATGGATTTGCTCGATGGAAGACCGATTTGCTCCTCGAGATGTTGCCGCCAACTTATCCATTCGCTTAGCACCGTTTTTTCAAGGCTTACCAGAGGAAGCCGTAGATCGGGCGACAGCGAACGTGGTCATGCGTAATCACCCAGCGAATCAGGTGATTCTGTTGGAGAACGACTGGGGCAGTTCGGTGTACTTCATTCTCAGTGGGTGGGTTAAAATTCGTACCTACAACTTAGATGGCAAGGAAGTGACCCTGAATATTTTGGGGAAGGGGGAGCTGTTTGGAGAAATGGCTCCGCTGGATGAGGTGCCTCGCTCAACCGATGTGATTACGCTAGCTCCAACTGTGATCGGCAATATGCCTGCCCAAGATTTTGTACGCTTGTTGAATACGGAGCCGCAGTCGGGTATTCGTCTGGCAAAGTTGATGGCTCGTCGTTTGCGCCAGGTAAACCGCCGTTTGAGGTTGCGAGAATCGGATAGTGTATCGCGAGTGGCGGATATCTTACTGTTTTTGGCAGATGGGCAAGGAAAGATTAGCCAGCAGGGAACGGAGATTCCCAATTTGCCGCATCGGGAATTGAGTAGTTTAAGTGGTTTAGCCCGCGAAACGGTGACGAGAGTGTTGAGCAAACTAGAAAAAAAGGGGTTAATTACCCGCGATCGCGAGACGCTGTGTATCTCTGATCCTCATGCGCTGGAGCGGTTGATGCTATAACAGTTGGGATGTTTTTAACCCTTGATCCCAGCGATCGCTGATTCTAGAATTGGCACCACTTTCACACCAAACTGTTCTTCAAAACTTGATTTTTTCTCGTTCAAACTCCACAGTTCCAAATCGCAATCATCGCCAGGGTTTGTGGGGTAGAGATGGAGACGAAATTCCCGCAGATCCAGGCGCAGTTCGCAGGTTACTTGTTTAATGGCACCAATTTGCCGTCGGTCGAGCGCTACTGCCAATCGCAGGAGGGGGCTGAGTTGGTCTACCAAACGGCGATGGGGTTTGCTAGTCAGGCTGCGATAGCTTTCGTGTTTCTTCTTGGGATTACTTTTGCGGTGATACCGGGCAAGGTTCGCGATCGTTTCAATCTCGGTTTCGGTGTAGCCCAGTAACTCATCATTGCGAATCAAATAGTAAGAGTGTTTGTGGTGAGCATCGTGGCTGATAAAGTGTCCGCAGTTATGTAAGATGGCGGCAGCCCAGAGGAGTTCACGTTCTTCTGTACCCCACGCATGTAAGGTACCTTGAGTTTGGTCAAACAAACTGAGGGCAAATCTGGCGACTCGCTCACTGTAGGGCAGGTTAACCCGATACTTTTGAGCAGTTTTTAGAACACTGCGCTGGCGTACAGAACCCTGATAGCGGAGCCGATCTTCAATGAATCCATGAGTGAGCATCCAATCAACGATCACACCTTCTCGCAGCGATCGCTCACAAATTGTGATGGAGTCACAGCCTAATAAGGTCATCGCTTCTTGCAAAATCAATGCGCCTGACAAAATAATCTCTGCCCGGCGATCGTTCATCCCCGGCAGGTGCGATCGCTCGGCATAGCTAAGGCGGCGAAAGCGGCTTACCATTTCCCGCAAATCTCGCAAGCTAAACGTGTAGCCGTGCAGTGGAGTTGGCGCGATCCCCAAATGCTCTTTAGCATGTAACGTTGCCAGCGTTTCAATCGTGCCAGACGTTCCCACCAGACGTGGGATCTCACCCGGACGCAGGTGTGCTTGCAAATCTTCAATCGGGCGTTCCAGCATTCCCCGAATGTATGCCTGAAGTGCTTGCAGTTCTGAGCTGCTAATGGGATCTGTGGAAACAAACTCGTTGGTCAGGCGAACGGCTCCAATTTTGGTACTGCTCAAACTACGAGGTTCTTGTCCGTCACCCAAAATCAGCTCTGTGGACCCACCACCAATGTCAATCACGATGTGGGCATGATTGTTAAACTCTAGCCCAGACAACACACCTAAATAAATCCGACGGGCTTCTTCTACGCCTGAAACACAGTTGATCCAGAGTCCTAACTGCGTTTCAACCCGCTGTAAAAACTCCCGTCCGTTGGGCGCTTCCCGTACAGCACTGGTAGCCACTGCAATAATTTGCTCAGAGTTGAGGCTTTTGGAGAGTTCCTGGCAGCGCTGAAGTGCGGCGATCGCCCGTTCCATTGCGGCTTCAGTTAAATGCCCCGTTTGTTTACATCGCTCACCTAGACGAACCGTGTTTTTTTCTCGAGCGATAATCGTAAAAGCAGGCAGCGAAGGTTGAATTCGAACAACCACCATGTGAATGGAGTTCGTGCCAACATCAATTGCAGTGAGAATGCGTTCGTGCTCTGGAAACATTGTGGCGATGGGCGCAGACAAAGTTTTTCTTCTATTTTCCGGGTTAAATAGCCTGATCAGGGAGATTCGCAGGGAGGAAAGATAGAGAGATTGCTATCAACCCAATCGTGCCACGCTTATTTAAGCATTGATTTAGATTGCAATTTTGCCCTGATTAGGACTCTTCACACGACAATAGACAGTATCAAGCTGAAATCAGTGACCACTTGCTTAAAGCTGCATCAGAATTGTTAAGATATGTAACATATCTAAATATCGATAATATCTGTGCTGAAAATGCCTCTTTTTCCTAACGAAAGTTCGCTTCCTTCTCTGCCAAGCCATCGTTTGATTGACCCGGTGGACGAACCAGATGGTGAACTGGCGCAAACGCTGTTTCTAGAGAATCAATCGCTGCGAGAGCAAATTGCTCGACACACCCAACTCATGCAGCTTTTGACTCATCAGCTTGCAACTCCGTTGACAGCACTGAATGGCTCAGTGCATTTGTTGGCTGATCCAGCGTTGAACGTCAATCAGCGGCAGGAGTTTCTAGGCGTAATTGAGCAGCAGATCCGTCGATTAAAAGAGTTGCTGAGAGATATGGTGGCGCTACACGATCTGGAAACTGGAAAGTTGGAAACTCAGCCAGTTAGTTTTTGCTTGCGGCGACTGTTAGAAGAAGCCACTTTGGGATTTGCCCCCTACCCGATTACGAGCTATTTAAGTTCCAATTTGCCAGATGTGTGGGGCGATCGCTGGCAGGTGTCGCAAGTGCTGGTAAATCTGCTTTCCAACGCTATCAAATACTCTCCCAATGGACACCCAATTGAGGTTGGTGCTTCCCTTGAATCATCGGGATGGGTACAGGTGTGGGTCAAAGATTACGGTTTGGGCATTCCAGAAGCCGACCAACCCTATTTATTTGAACGCTTCTACCGGGTAAAACATCGCGATCGCCAGGAGATTGGCGGCACCGGATTAGGGCTATCACTCTGTAAGTTGCTGGTGGAGAATCAGGGCGGCAAGATGGGATTTGAGTCTACCCACGGTAAAGGCAGCCGCTTTTACTTCACCCTACCCACCACTGAAACTGCAAACCGTTAACATTTCTGACGCATAAAAGTGACCTCATCGGCGCAACCTCGGTTTAGGATGTGTGGTTGGTAATGTGAGCTTGTGCAAAGCCCATGATCAATGTTGAGCATCTGAGCAAAACCTACGGCACCACAGCCGCCATTGAGGACGTGACATTTTCCGTAGAACCGGGAGAGATTTTAGGGTTTCTGGGTCCCAATGGAGCCGGAAAGACTACCACGATGCGGATTTTGTCGGGCTACTTGCCTGCGACATCCGGTACAGCAAAAGTCGCAGGCTACGAAGTGCACGAAGATTCGATGGCAGTGCGGCAGCGAATTGGTTATTTGCCCGAAACGCCCCCCCTTTACACCGACATGACGGTCGAAAGTTTTTTGCATTTCGTGGCGCGGATTAAAGGGGTGAGTGCGGGCGATCGCGCCCAGAATGTGGAATCTGCTTTGGAAAAAACGAGTCTTGTGGATCGCCGCAAAACCCTGATTCGCAAACTCTCGAAAGGCTATCGACAGCGGGTGGGCATCGCTCAGGCGATCGTCCATGATCCTCCCGTGATCATTCTGGATGAACCCACCGTTGGGTTAGACCCTCGCCAGATTATTGAAGTTCGGAATCTGATCAAGAACCTGGCAGGGAATCATACAGTGATTCTCTCGACCCACATCTTGCCAGAAGTGAGCATGACCTGTAATCGGGTTGCCATCATCAATAAGGGGCGGGTTGTGGCAACAAACACCCCCCAAAGCCTGATGGCGCAGTTGATGGGAGGGTCTGGTTATGAATTGGAAATTGAAGGCGATATAGACGCTGTGCAGCCACGCCTACAAATCATTCAAGGAGTCAAAGCCATTGATCGCCTCACGGCTGAATTGCCTGAAGGTCGCCACAAGTTAAAGGTGACTGCTGAGACTGGCACGGAATTGCCCGGACGAGAGCTAGCAGCGGCGATCGTAGAGGCAGGGTTAGGGCTGTTTGAGATGCGCCGGATTCAGGCAACCCTGGAGGATGTTTTCTTGCAGTTGACGACTGAGGAAGCCCCGTTAGAGGCTGACACCGAAAGCGACGAATCGAAAGAACCTATAGAATCTGGCGAAACGACAGGAGAAGCAGGGTAAATGCGAGTGATTCTGGCAAATATTGTGGCAATCTACCGCAGGGAGCTACAGAGCTACTTTGCATCCCCACTGGCATACGTAGTGGCTGGTGTATTCTGGCTGCTGTCCGGCTTATTTTTTGTGTTCATTCTGAATGTCACAATTCAACGAGTTGCCTACGCCGATGCTGCCGGGTATCAGGGGGCGATCGATGCTCCAACCCAGTTTCTCCAATCATTTCTTGGCATCCTGAGTTCGATCGCCCTCTTTATCCTCCCCATTCTGTCCATGAGTTTATATGCCGAAGAACGCAAACGCGGCACGTTGGAACTGCTGGCTACCTCACCCGTAACCAACTGGGCAGTGGCAATTGGAAAACTGCTGGCAGTCGTCACGTTTTTCATCACCCTACTGCTGCCCATGCTGGTCTATGAACTCATCGTGTTAACCGCCACTAATCCGCCTGTCAACCTTGCTGTCATCTTGCTGGGGCACCTGGGTTTAGTTCTGCTGGCAGCCGCCGTCCTCTCCCTGGGAATGTTCGTCTCCTCCCTCACCGACAGCACTATCCTCGCTGCCATCTTTACCTTCGCCCTGGTCTTGTTCCTCTGGATCATTGATGGTGTTGGGCAAGAAATTGGCGGGTGGATCGGTGCCGTATTTGGGCATCTCTCCCTCCTCAAGCATTACAACAACCTGGCACAAGGCATTTTAGACAGCAGCAGCCTGATCCTATTTGGCAGCTACATTGTCCTGGGTATCTTCCTAACGGCGCAATCTGTGAACGTGTTCAGGTTCCAGAGAAGCTAGAGGAGGAGACGGGAGTCAGAAGGTGAGGGAGGTGAGGGAGTGGGTGAGTGGGTAAGTGAGAGATTCCATCTACCTACCCACCTACCTACCCAGTCTCCAATCTTCAATCGCCTTCCCCATCCCCCTCCTCTCCCCCATCCCCTATCCCTCTTCTGATCGATGAAAAACTTTCCTCGCACAAATCTTAAATACCTCTACTGGCTGGGTCCAATGCTGCTCGTTGCGGGTATCTCGGCTGGAGTTGTGGCGGGTTGGACGGTGATTCCGCTGGGGCTAATTGCGATTGGAATCGTCATGATTGGCTGGTGGCTATTTCAGCAGGGCAGAAAAGCGGATGCTGGCTCGTTTTTGGGGCGGCGATCGACTCAGGTAGGTACCAATGCGGTCTTAACAACGCTGGCAGTGGTGGCGATTTTGGGGTTCATCAATGTGTTGGCGGCGCGAACTCCAGCCCGAATGGATTTGACAGAGAACCAGGCGTTTACCCTGGCACCGGAAACGCAAGAAATTGTGCGGAACCTGCCGCAGCCTGTGAAGGTGTGGGTGTTTACGCCGCAAGCAGAGACGCAGGATCGGGAACTGTTGGAGAGTTATCGCAGATTGGGCGATCGCATCAGTTACGAATTTGTCGATCCGCAGGCGCAACCCTCGCTAGCAAAACGGCTGGAAATTAAGAGTCCGGGAGATGTGATCCTGGAAGCGCCGGAAAAGGGACGGAGGCAGTTTGTGCAAACGGTGTCGGTGGGAGCATCGGATAATCCCGCTGAAGCAGGGCAGCGGCTTTCGGAAGTACGGCTAACCAATGCCCTGGAACAAATCACCAGCGATCGCCGCCGCACTGTCTACTTTGTGCAGGGACATGGGGAACGCCCGATTGAAGCTGGTCAGGGTGCAATGACGGAAGCGGCGAAACTGCTGAATGAGAAGAATCTAGACAGTAAGCCACTCATTTTGGCAGCGGCAAAACAGGTGCCTAAAGATGCTGACGTGGTCGTAGTGGCGGGGCCGCAAAAGCCTTTCCTGGAGGCGGAACTGCAAGCTTTGAAAGCGTACCTGGCACGGGGCGGCAATGTCCTGCTGCTGATTGACCCTACCGAAACGGATCTGAAGCTGGCAACTCTGTTGAAGGATTGGGGCGTGGATTTGGATCGGCGCGTAGTGGTGGATTCTTCAGCACAAGGATTGGCTGGCTTAGGTCCTGCCGATGCGATCGTGACGCAGTATGGTGACCATCCCATCACTAAAGAGTTGCAAGGCAATCTGTCGTTCTACTCGCTGGCACGTCCGCTGGGAGTGGCGGAAGCGAAAGAGGTTACTCTCACCCCAATCTTATTTACCAGCGATCGCAGTTGGGCAGAAAGCGACCTGAAATCTGATCCACTGCAATTTACCCAGGGCAAAGACCAGCAAGGTCCCTTAGTGTTAGGCGTAGCGCTCAGTCGCCCTGTTGCCCAGCCTGCCGTTACCAAACCCACTCCCTCTCCATCTCCTACCGCTTCTCCAGCCTCCCCATCTCCCAAAGTTTCACCCTCACCCAGCCCTTCTCCTACCAGTGAAGCTCCAAAAGCCGATGAGAAAAAGCCAGAATCGCGGCTAGTCGTCATTGGCAACTCCACCTTTGCAACCGATGGCTTTTTTGGTCAGGTCGTGAATGGGGATGTATTTCTCAACTCGGTGCGCTGGTTGAGCCAGGATGACCAACAAACCTTGTCGATTCGTCCAAAAGAGGCGAAGAATCGGCGGATTACGCTGTCGCCCCCGCAAGCCGCGATCGCAGGCTGGTTAGCGCTAGTTATCCTGCCGCTGTTGGGTTTTGGCACGGCGTTTTTCGTCTGGTGGAGACGGCGGTAGTTTTCGCCCACCCATCCACCCATCCACTCCCTTACCTTCCTTCTATCTCCCTCAACTTTTTGGATTTTGGTGCTCTGGATTCCACCGTGAAGTCTGGAATGTCACGCAGTTCGGTATCATCCAGGCTGTATTGTTCACATACAAGGCTCAGGCGTTCGCCCGGAACCTGCACCGGGTTAATGGAATGGGTTAAATCGCCTTGAAACCGCAATAGGGTATTTGGTTTGGGTGCAATGCATCCCACCTGCTGTTTGCGATCGCGCAACACCAACTCACCGCCCCGCAAATCGGCTGGCACCTGGATGTAAAGCACGCTCACCAGCATCGGAGGGTCGATCGTTTTGCAATAGGAGCGCAGAGAGCGATCAATGTGTGGATCAACGCGAGATCCTTGTTTGAGCAAGAGGGGATTCAGGTAAAACGCATTGCAGCCAGGGTCAAGGGCTTTATCGAGATAGGGCTTGAAGAACGGAAATTGTTGCTCTACCTGGCTTACGTGCGATCGCTGAAACACGACCGAAAACCCTTTCGTACCGACAAAATCGCGGTTGAGGTTGTTCACAGCAAAATAGGAACACGCCAAAATTTCGCCCCGCAAATCGTTGAGATAGCTACTGGGAAAGGCGTTGGCTTGTCGTTGGTAATAGGTCATGCTGTGTTGCGAGGAGTCCAAACCTCATGCTACCCATCTAGCTCATCCCACTGAAGAGTCTTTCAAAAATTCTTTTACAAGCTGCTGCATCTCAGATTTAGCTTGGTCATACACTTCGGTCGAACACCAGGGGCGCAGGTAAAGGATGGTGGCATCAGCCGTGATGGAAGCCACGTTACAGGTGATTTTTGGGTCATTCAGGATCAGTGGATGGTGCTGCACTAGCGACAGCAAAGAAACAATGGTAGCGTCAATGGGGCGATCGCCAATATTCACTTCCAAATCCACCCGCCGCGTGCCCATCGCCGTCAGGTTCTTCAAGGTTCCGGTAAACAGGTTGTTGTTCGGCACCACAATTTTCACGTTGTCTGGCGTAATCACCGTGGTGGAAAAAATGCCAATACTGTCTACCACGCCTGCCACACCCGCCCCATCAATAAAGTCGCCCACCTCAAACGGACGAAAACTCACCAGCATCACCCCCGCCGCAAAGTGAGACAAACTGCTTTGCAATGCCAAACCCACGGCTAAACCTGCCGCACCTAAAATCGCTACCAATGTTGCGGTTTGAATTCCCAACACGTTCAGCGCGGCGACTAACCCCACAATCAGGGTCAACACTTCAGCCGTTTGGATAAAGAACTTGCGAATCGTGGGTTCAACGGGGTTCAGAAACCGACGGCTAAGCTGACGACTAATCCCGATCGCAAACCGAGTCAGGAGCAGAATTAGAATGGCCCACACAATCCGAGGAAATAACACCACTGCCATCCCGGAAAGTACTTCATAAAGATTGGTGGGCTTGGTTTCCAGTGAAAGCTGGCTGAGGACGTTCAAGAACATAGAGTTAGCTAATCCGAAGTCAGGAGTCAGGAGTTAGAACGATTTTAGATGGATGATTGCGAGTCAGCAGGTGAGAGACGGTAAGGGCGTGGGCGAGTGTGAGGGGAAGTGAAATTCTACGCCTCCACTCCTTCTACGCCTCCACTCCTCTACCCCTCCACCGCCCCTAATCCCCTCTCACCGAGTCGATTCCAGGAAGCGATCGCGCAAGGACTGGTTGATTGCAATGCGGGGAAGACGATGCTTGAAGCTACACAAAACTTCCCAGGAAATCGTACCCAGGGCATTTGCCCAATCATCTGCGGAAATCACCTGATCGCCATCCTGCCCTAACAACGTGACAACTTCGCCTTCTTGCAGACCGGGCACCTGACTGACATCCAGCATGAGCTGATCCATCGTAATCGCGCCAATTTGGGGAACTCGCTGTCCCTGAATCAGAGCGGTCATTTGGTTCGATAGATTGCGGGGAATCCCATCCGCATAACCAATCGCAACTACAGCAATCTGCATTTCCCGATCAGCAACAAATCGGTGCCCGTAGCTCACGCCTGTCCCTGCCTGAATCGTTTTGACTTGGGTTACACGGGCTTTCACTTGTAGGACTGGTTGCAGATCGAGCACAGACCGAAGATGCTCAGCAGGATAGAGTCCATACAGCGCTAGCCCTACGCGTACCAGGTCATAATGCAGGGCAGCATCAGTGAGGGTTCCAGCAGAGTTTGCTAGGTGGAGTTTGGGTGGGGTAATGCCTGCCTCGCGGATCTGCGCGATCGCCTGCTCAAAGCGCTGTTGCTGCTGATTTACCACCGTTCGATCTAGACTTTCAGCCGTCGCTAGGTGGGAATAGAGGCTGGCGATCGCCAAATTGGGCAGCCGCTGCACCAGTTGAGCAAATTCAGTTGCGTTTTCCCAAGAAGTTCCCAAGCGGGACATGCCTGTATCAAGCTTGAGATGAACGGGAAGAGGCGTTTGACCCGGCAGTTGCGCCATCGTCTCAGAGAACACCAGAGCCTGCTTGGGAGTGCAAAGAGTTGGCTGTAAGTTCCAGCGGGCGATCGCTCGAACTTGCTCCGAGGTATTGGTGGCTCCCAGAATTAAAATTGGAGCCTTAATCCCAGCTTCTCGCAACTCAATACCTTCAGGAATTGTGGCAACGCCTAACCAATCTGCCCCCGCATGGAGCACGGATTGCGCCACCGTCACCGCTCCATGCCCGTAAGCATCGGCTTTCACCACAGCCATTAGCTGCGTGCCGGGTAGCACCAACCGCTTTACCTGTCCCACATTGTGTGCTAGCGCCGCCAAATTAATCTCAACCCAGGCACGCTCTTGCCTCATTCGCGCCAAACTTGGACTTTGATCCCAACTCAACATTTCGCACCATCCTCACATCACACACTGCAACTGTATTGCGATTAGAAACCCGCACTCATAAGACATTCCATTTCGATGCTGCCAGGATAAATGTCTAGAGCAAATCGGTCAATTAACCCAGATTCAGATGAAAATCCTGATTTGAGGAACCCGGTTTTACGTGATATGATCAGTAGTCCGTGACTTTGTGCGGGTCTGTGTCGCTATGCAAAGTCATATTCAACACTTAGCAGGATAAATTTCGTAGCAGCATGATCAAATTGCGACTAAAGCGGCTTGGTAAAAAGCGGGAAGTGAGTTACCGGATTGTGGCGATGAACAGTACCTCTCGCCGCGATGGACGACCCCTGGAAGAATTGGGCTTTTACAACCCTCGTAGTGATGAAGTGCGGTTGAATGTGCCAGCGATTATTAAACGCTTAAAGGAAGGAGCACAACCAACCGATACAGTTCGCAGCATTCTTGAAAAGCAGAATGTGTTTGAACAACTAAATGGCTGAATCCCATAGCGTTGCTGCTACAATGCCTTCTCCAAATTACGAAACGTTAATCCGTTTTTTGATCCAACCATTTTTAGAGTCTCCTGATGCGCTGAAGTTGGATTGTGAAGTTTCGCCTAACAAGCCTCGCGTTTGGGTGAGGCTTGCGTTTGAAGGTGCAGACAAGGGGCGCGTGTTTGGACGTGGCGGTCGCAATATTCAGGCAATTCGGACAGTGGTGGAAGCGATCGCTCAAATGTCGGGCTATTCCGTGCACTTGGATGTCTATGGCGGACCTCCAGCCAATCAGAATGGGGAGGGGGGCTATCGAGAAGGGAGCGATAAGTCTCCTCCCCGTCGTCCTCCATCTAAGCGAGGTCCTTCCAGATCAACCCGGCACCCTTCCTAGAGTCACCCGGTTTGCAGACAAATCATTTCTGATTGTTCGTTAGAGTAGGAGTGTTCCTCATAGTGATTAATTATGAGCAGGCTACTTAAGCCATCCAAGCTAGAATTTTCGACTGTTTTATGTAGCAGTCGCTGTGCATGGTAGAAGCTTTAACGATTCAGTTACCCAGCATTGATAGTGCGATCGCCCTTGCGGGTGAGCGAGAAGAAAACCTGAAACTGCTATCACGCCAGACTGGGGCCACGCTTGTCCTCCGTGGACAGGAGTTGTTGATTTCGGGTACAGAGAATCAGATTAGACTCAGCCAGCGCTTAGTAGGGGCTTTAGAAAATATCTGGGGGCAGGGCAGAGCCATCTCCGGAGCCGATATTCTAACCGCCCGTCATGCGATCGACACCGAACAGCAAGATGAACTAAAAGACCTTCATAAAGATGTGCTTGCCCGCACCCGCCGTGGTGAAGAAATTCGGGCTAAAACCTTTCGGCAACGTCAGTACATCCAGTCCGTTCGCACACACGATCTCACCTTTTGTATTGGTCCAGCAGGAACTGGAAAAACTTTTTTGGCAGCAGTATTGGGGGTGCAAGCGCTACTCAACAACGAATGTGAGCGTTTGATCTTGACTCGTCCCGCCGTGGAAGCCGGAGAAAAATTAGGATTCCTACCCGGAGATTTACAACAGAAGGTCAATCCCTACCTGCGTCCTCTCTACGATGCCCTGTTTGAATTTATCGACTCCGAAAAAATTCCCAGCTTAATGGAGCGCGGCGTAATTGAAGTGGCACCGATCGCTTATATGCGAGGACGAACACTGAACAATGCCTTTGTGATTTTGGATGAGGCGCAAAACACTACACCTTCTCAGATGAAAATGATTCTGACCCGGTTGGGGTTCCGTTCTCGCATGGTGGTGACAGGCGACCTCACCCAAACTGACCTGCCCTCAAATCAAACATCTGGCTTGGCAATGGCACAAAAGGTGCTCCAATCCGTTGAAGGCATTGCTATTTGCCATCTCACCAAAGCCGATGTGGTACGCCATCCCCTCGTGCAGCGCATCGTCGCCGCCTACGAGAAGTATGAGGGATCTTGATCAATCGGCTTCACCAACCAGGGTAAAGGCTGCCCAGTCTAGGGGGCGCGGATATTGCTTCATCGTTTCTAACATGGCGGAGCGCAGTGCTTTGGCTTTGTCGGGTTGGGTCAGCAAGTTTTGATAGAACTGCTCCATCAGGTGTGCGGTTGACACATCTGATACTGCCCACAGCGACACGACAATGCTGGGTACTCCCGCAGAAATGAAGGCACGAGATAAGCCGATCACCCCATCGCCCGTAATCCGTCCCCGCCCAGTGTCGCAGGCACTTAACACCACAAGATCGGCTTGTAAGCGAAAATCTACAATTTCGTTGGCGGTGAGAATGCCGTTGGGGGTGGTTTTGCTGGTTGGTGTGGGATCGGGGGCGAGGGCGATCGCGCCAGGTACATCCGTTTCTCCCAGAGCTTGCCCATATTCCAGCAATCCGTGGGTAGCAAGATGAATCAAGGATGCGTGAGGCATTTTTTGGACAACGTGGCTTTGGGTTGCATCTTTGCCGAGCAATGCTTTTGCTTTGAGTAAACTAGCAATTTGCTTAGCTTCTTCCTCGGATGCAGGGAGGGCAGACAGTTCTTCTGAACCAATTGTGGGCATGGTGGGATTGCCCACAATCAGGGCAGGCAACCAGCGATCGCGCCTTTTGCGAATGGTAGGCTGCCGCTGTTGCCGAATCTGCTGGGTCAGGGCTAAAACCTGAATGGCTGGAGCGGTCAGGAGCGTGTGTTGCTCAATCAAATAGTGCCCCTCGGCATTTTGTAAGGCAGGGAAGGGCACTAGAAAGAGGGACTCTAACGGCAAAATGATGACGCGATTGCTAGAATTTTGGGGCAACAGATCAGCGATCGGCTGAATCAACAACTGGTGCAGTCGGTGCAGGGCTGGATTAATCCGTCGTTGAGGGCGTTGGGGCGGTTGCCCGGATCGACTGGATGCGTTGGTGGGCGTTGAATTGGTTTTCACAATGCAATCCGCACCAGGATACAGGCAGTTACGAGTTGCTGTAACGAGTTTTGCCAGGTTCAAATCCTGCTGCCACAGCGGTTTTAGGTTGACGCGGCGAAAATGCACGTTGCCAGAAGGTTGTACCACCCAGATCAACAAATCCGATTCTCGCCCGCGCTGCTTACCACGAAATTTAAAGTCATCATCTGGCACAACTGAGTATTCAACCAGGGTTGCTTTTTGCTTCTGGGCGATTTGTTTAATTTCTTGAATCCGAATCGGCGCGATCGCGGCTGTTGCTGCTACCTTACCGCTGTCCACTTCCTGAACTCGCTTTGCCAGCCGTTCTGCAAAGGCGCGTGCTCTACCCCACTCTGCCGCTTCTAGTGCCTCTTCGTGCTTGTTGGCTGCAATCAATACTTGTTGCAGCAGGTTGTAAGTCTGCAGTTGCGTATCAAAAATCGAAACTTTGTACCGATCATTCAAATCGGGGCGCAAAGCATCCAGGCGTTGAACAGCTTCTCGCAGAGCCGCTTCTGCCTGGGCGAGTTGTCCTGCCTTTAAGAAGGTATGCCCCAAATTATTCAGCGCTACTGCCTGCGATTCCAGGTCGTTGAGCGATCGCGCAATCTCTAGACTCTGCTCATGGTGCTGAATCGCGTTGGCGTAATCTTTGCGATCTTCCAGCACTAACCCCAAACTGCCAAGCACGGTTGCTTCTTGACGGCGATCGCCCAGCTTGCGGGCAAGGGCAAGACTTTCCTCGTAGTATTGAATCGCCCGCTCCGATTGACGCAACCCATGATGGGTTGATCCCAGGTTGAGCAGGGCACTTGCCTGTCCTGGTTCATAGGAAATGACTCTTGCCAGCGTCAGGCTTTGTTCAAACGCCGCGATCGCTTCCCGCTCCTTGCCCTGATTGGCGTAGATTGCGCCTAGATTTCCTAAAGCCACGCTCTCACCCACGCGATCGCCCAACTGTCGAGCAATTTTCAAGCCCTGCTCATAGGCAATGAGTGCATTGCTGTAATCACCCACCGCTTCAAAGGCATTGCCCAGATTGGTCAGCACTTGTCCCAAGCTCTGGCGATCGCCCAATGTTCGCATCAGTTTTCCTGCCGTTCGGTGAGCGGCAATTGCCTGACTGTATCGCCCCAATTCTTGATAGGCGATACCCAGATTGCTGAGGGCACGTGCCTCTAAGGATTGATCATGGATTGTACGGGCAAGCGGTAAGAACGCTTCCAGCGCTGCGATCGCCTCTCGATAGCGTTCGACTGTCACCAATGCCGTGCCCACGTGAAATAGAGCTTTTGCTTGCCCCGCAGCGTTTTGCGTTTGACGATACTGGGTTTCTGCTTGCTGCCAGAGTTCAATCGCGGCTGTAAACTGTCCTGCCTGATACTGTTGAATGCCTTGCTGGATCAATTGATCCGCAGAATTGATCAAGGCAGGCGTGGGAGTTGCTGCCAGCATCAACGGTGGCACCGCATCGATTAGCATCAACACGGCAGCGATCGCCCCTAGCCCCATCTGACGGCGTATCATCTCAACTCGTGCCCACAGGCTTACGGTTTAGGTTGCCCATCTTCTCCCAAAATCTTGAGAATTTGCGCTTCATCCGAGATCGGCGCACAGGGAGTTACTCTGGTTTCCCCATCCGAGCGAGTGTCGGTGCGGTCTCTCGTGGCGATCGAGACTGTATCACAGGCGTTTGCTTGCCCTGAGCGATCGAGGCTGCGCTGAACTACTTCTCCAGTTGTGCTATTCACCTGCGGTCCGCCTGGGGTTTGGGCAACACTGCCAGAACTCCCAGAACCGCCAGAACCTTCAGTGCCAGGGATTGTAGTTGTCGGTGGAACTATGGGAGGGCTGGGCGGAACCGGAGCAAACACCCGACTTTGACTTGTACCATAGAGGGTTTGGTTCGACCCAAAACCCACGTATATAGAACCTGCGACTCCACTGCTAGTAGCCGGAAAATTCGCTGTAGGGAACGCGGCAGTGTAGGTTTCATTGCGGTAAAGAATGGTGCCAGGGGTGTAGTTGGCAGCAGTAACAGGAATAAAGTTACCTCCCACATCTTTAGTCAAAAAAAGATCAGAGTTGGTAGGAACTAAGCGCCCGGTGGTGGTGGGTCCTAGAAAGAACGCACCATCACCGCCCTGCACCAAAATTCGCCCCTGAGTAACCGTTCCCGTGCCATCGGTTGCAACGATTGGAAATGAACTATCAATCAACGTTCGAGTAGCCCCTCCAAACCGGATCGTGATCGGGGCATTCAGCGAACCCGCAGGTGCACTGTCACTTTGGGACGCACCTACGCTGTAGATAATTGGCAGGCTTTGGCCCGCGTTGCCAAATTCGTAATGTACTGTCACGATTTGATCGGGTGGCAGGTTAATTCCTTTAGATTGCAGGAAGGCATTGACTTCGGGATTGTCTGCTGCCTGCGTCCTTAAATACACATTGAATAATTCCGTTCCGCCCCGCGCCTGGAACAGCCCTGCTGCATTGATATCTACTCCAGCAGAGCCACCCCGCACAGTATTGACGATGATGTCTCCGTTTGAGGAAGACAGTTCAATGCGTCCACCCATTATCCGCCCATTGGCAAGAATCCCGTTGGTGGCAGAGATGATAAACGTACCACCAAAATTGTCAACGTCTGAATCGGCTGAACTGCCGAGCGTCACGGTTCCAGCCGTACTGGTTAAGCGCACCGAGCTACCGCTGACGCTTCTGGCATAGATGCTGCCAGGGGTTTCAGCCGTAATGGCATTGGCATTACTGATTCCTTGTGTGGCAATACTGCCAGTGGCAGACATCACTACTGTGACGGGGCCACCTGCCCCGGTAATGTCTCCATCCACCTGAATGCTACCGGGGGTGGTAGTTCCGCCCGGATTGATAAAAGCGCCATTGGGGACGTTGTTGGGGTTATCGAGGGTGGTGCGGCCGGCTCGCAAAATTAATGCCCGTCCGCCCTGCAACAATGCCTGATCGGCGGCGTTGGCATCTATCGCACCGGGGTCGGGATTGTTGATGGTGACGTTGCCAGTAAATCGAATATTACCGATCGCTTCCACTTTTAGCGAGGCACCCGTGTAGGAACCCAAAAAAGTAACGTTGCCGTTGGAACTAATGACTGGATCATTGAGGCTGATAAAAGTAGCCGGACTACCGTTGAGCGATCGCGTGGAGAAGTTGCCGCCGCTACCAAAGTGGGCATCCCCTGAAATCACCCCATCACTAATCAGGTTGAGGTCGCGCCCTGCCTGGAAGGGTTTGCCGTTTTGCCGATGGTTCAGCGCTAGGATGTCAATGCCCTGATCGCCCTGAATGGTCAGATCTCGTCCTGCCTGCACGACAACTGGTTGCGCTACGCTGTCTCGCACGGTGACCGTATTCTTCGCCAATAAATTTAGATCACCTGTTGTCTGAAGTCGGCTTTCTACCAGGGTTAGATTGTTGCTGGCGGAGAGGGTTGCAGTTTGGGCCGTGACATTTTTGGCAGTCACATCACCGGGCGCGATCGCAATTCCCGACCCCACCAATTTCACTGTGCCATTTTCCACCGTTAAGCCTGTTGCGCTACTCAGGTTTCCACCCGTCAATAGTTGAGGCAGGGTTGGCGTAGGAGCGATAGAGGCGGACATGGCAGCAGGCAAGGGTTGAAACTCCAGGCTGAGCAAACTGCCGGGTTGGCTGACGCGCACCAGCTTTTCTCCTGGAACCGCTGCGATCGTCACAGTGCCACCCGGTGCCGAAACTGAACCCGTATTGACAACCGTTCCGCCCAATAAGGTGAGATCCTGTCCCTGACCTACAGCAAGATTACCTGCATTAATAATCACCCCCGGTTGCGCGGCGGTAAAGGCGAAGCTGTTAGGAGTTGCGATTAGATTGGCATAGTTGTTGCTGCCGCTGGCATGAAACCAGCCATTGCCAATGCCAATTCCGTTGGCAGTAGTAGCAGTGAAAGCGGCAGGCACATTCAGGCTGGCATTGGCACCAAACACAACTCCTGCCGGATTCATCAGATACAGGTTGGCGTTGCTGCCTGTGACTTGCACCAAGCCGTTGATGATGGATGCTTCTCCGCCTGTAACGCGCCCCAAGATATTGGCAATACTAGGATTAGAGAGAAAGGTGGCGATCTGTCCCTGATTCAAGCCAAATTGCTGAAAGCTATGAAATAAATTGGAACCAGCTTGCGTGCCGCCCGTGATATTGAAGTGATTGCTGGTTTGGTTAACAACGGTGTTTGTGCCATCTGGTGCAGCAGAAATTTGCGCGGTTACAGGAGATGGGGCAAGCGAAATGACCGTAGTTAGCAGCAACAAAGGAGCGATCGCGGCAGAATGTTTCATAACAGAGAATGAACGACAAAAACAATTGATAGCCATCGCCAGCCGAAGTGTGGCAGTAGCGAGTCAGAAGCCTATGCAAATTGGACGTTTTTGCAGTTTGTCATCTCCCAGGCTTTCCGACCAAAGCTACATATAGGCATACAAGATTTTTTTGATGGTTTCCTGGCATCAAAAAATAAGAAATGTGTAGTATACTAAGCGTAGTCGTTATGAGTTTAGATAGAGCATGAGTGCCTCACCCGTCGAAAACGTTGTAATTATTGGTTCTGGTCCGGCAGGGTATACAGCCGCTATCTACGCCGCACGGGCAAATCTGAAACCCTTCGTGTTTGAGGGATTTCAGGCAGGAGGGTTGCCTGGTGGCCAACTCATGACCACCACCGAAGTTGAAAATTTTCCTGGTTTTCCTGAAGGCATCACAGGACCGATGTTGATGACTCGGATGAAGGAGCAGGCATTGCGGTGGGGGGCAGAACTGGTCACCGAAGATGTGACGGAAGTAGATTTTAGCCAGCGTCCATTTGTCATCCGGTCTGAAGATCGAGAACTGCGAGCGCACAGCGTCATTATTGCCACGGGGGCAACGGCAAAGCGGTTAGGCTTATCAAGTGAGCACCTATTCTGGAGCCGAGGCATTTCTGCTTGTGCCATTTGCGATGGAGCTACGCCGATCTTTCGGCAAGCAGAACTAGCAGTCGTGGGTGGTGGCGATTCCGCAGCAGAGGAAGCCGTTTACCTGACCAAATATGGCTCTCACGTCCATCTATTGGTGCGAGGCGATAAGATGCGTGCCAGCAAAGCCATGCAAGATCGCGTACTGCAAAATGACAAGATTACGGTTCACTGGAACACTGAGATTCTGGATGTGTTTGGTGAGGCGGATCATATGAAGGGCATCAAGCTCAAGAACAAACAAACAGAGGAGGAGAGTGAACTACACGTCAAGGGCTTGTTCTATGCGATCGGTCATACACCCAACACTTCTTTGTTTAAAGGGCAGATTGAACTGGATGACGTGGGGTATGTGAAAACCCAGCATGGATCTGTAGAAACCAGTGTAGAAGGGGTGTTTGCGGCTGGGGATGTGCAAGATCACGAATTTCGTCAGGCAATTACTGCGGCAGGTACAGGCTGTATGGCGGCAATGCTAGCAGAGCGCTATCTGTCCTCTAATGGCTTGATTCAGGAGTTTCACCAAACAAAAGAGGCAGAAACCCGCCCGGCTCAGACTCCAGAGAAAAAGACTGAAGAGCAACAATCTACGGAGTTTGACCCAACTGCGACTCGTCATGCGGGCAGCTACGCCTTGCGGAAGCTTTATCACGAGAGCGATCGCCCAATTCTGGTACTTTACTCCTCTCCCCAATGTGGTCCCTGTCACACGCTTAAGCCGATTCTGGGTAAAGTGATTGACGAATTTGATGGCAAAATTCACTACGTCAACATTGATATTGAGCAAGATCCAGACATTGCAGAAGCGGCTGGTGTAGTGGGCACTCCAACGGTTCACGTCTTCAAATCAAAAGAGAAGGTGGGTGAACTCAAGGGCGTGAAACAAAAGAGCCAGTATCGCGAATTACTTCAGGCAAACCTCTAACTTTATGGGAGTCAGATAGCTTACGGCAAGCATGGTCGTTGAAGCCAATTTGAGTAAGCTATCTGACTCCCTTTTGCCCCCCTGTGTAGCGACGGTTTTATGCCTGTGGAGCCACCATCGGATGGTTTAGAGCAAATGTTTCAGATTCGGATCTGCCTGAATTTCTTTCAACACGCTCTTAATCTCTTGGGTGCGGTCTTTTTTGACAATCAATGTTACTTTGCCATCGCGCACAATTACCGTGTCTTCCAACCCAATCGTAACGATTAAATCATCGTTGTCGGTGGCGTAGAATAAGGCTCCTTGAGTATCCAACCCAATGTGACGCGCCAGTTCCACGTTGGGATCTTCGCCTTTGAGCAAGCGCTCGATTGCGTTCCAGTCGCCCAAATCATCCCAACCAAATGCCACTGGAAGCACGTAAGCCTGCTGGGTTTTTTCCATCAACGCGTAATCGATGCTCTTTTTGGGCAGGGTGGGGTACGCAGCAACGCCCTGTTCTTCCAGCGGTCCCAAAATTTCAGGAGCGTAGACAAGTAATTCATCCAGCGCTACACCTGCTTGGAACACAAACATGCCGCTGTTCCAGCTAAATTTGCCGGTGGCTAAAAACTGTTCGGCGGTGGAGCGATCGGGCTTTTCGGTGAAGCGATCGACCCGATATGCGGCAACACCCGCGCCGTATTTACCCACCTCTTTGCCCTGCTGAATGTAGCCATATCCGCTAGAGGGATAGTTGGGAGCGATGCCCAGCGTGACGATCGCCGCTTCCTGGGTAGCGAGATCGGCCGCCGCCGCAAGAGTCGCATTGAACGTTGTTTCATCGGCAATCCAGTGATCGGCGGGGAAGAAGCCTAGAACCGCATCTCTACCATAGCGCTGGGAAATTTCCAGGGTGCTCCAAGCAACCGCAGGGGCAGTATCCCGTCCTTCCGGTTCCACTAGCAAATTCGCTTCGGGCAAGTTGGGTAACTGTTCTCGCACGCCGTTCGCCAGATGAGATGCGGTGACCACCCAAACATCCTCCCAGCCACCTGCGATCGCTAGCAATCGTTCAGCCGTCGCTTGCAACAAACTGCGACCGCTGCCATCCAGGCTCAAAAACTGCTTGGGGCGGTTGCGACGGCTGAGGGGCCAAAATCGCTCACCTTTGCCACCAGCCAAAATCACAGGAACAAGGGAGGGGATGCTCATAAGGGTGCTCCGAGAGGGGGGGATTTGAGGAAAACTGGAGATGCGTTCTGGTCAAAATCCTACTTAGTGTTGACAGATTCTTGGCTGTTTGCACAGTATCCTACCGGGGATCTTTATCTCAGCTTTGAAGTGGCGTTCTGGTTTGCATGGCGACGATGAAGCAGGTAGCCCAGAATACTGGCAAACAAGCATGGTTCGCTCAAGCATCGTCTCGCAGGTCAAATTCCTGACTCCAGTCGGGAATTTCATCATCGGGCAAGCGTCCGTAGAGTTGAATGCGGGTAATGCCTTCAATTGGCGATCGCTTCAGCATACTCACTGTCAACGCTGCCATTTCGGTGGCATTGGGAATGGGATTCGCTTCAAATAGGATTTGCAGCACGTCATCTTTAAACCGCACTTTGGTACCTGTTCCCATTGGAGTTAGTGCGGCACTCAGCATCGAGGCAAATTGGCTGACCCAGGTTTCCCGGTCTGCATCACGCGAGAGTTCAGGTTCGTTTGGGGGAGTTGACAAGAGAGGAGACGATGCCGTTTGGGGTGGAAGTTCCGGCTCTGGAATGTCTTCTGGCAGCAGCGTGGTCAAGATCTCGTCGGTGAGAGTATTGATCACAGCGAGGCGATTGGCTTGGCGTTCAATGGTTTTTTCAAACAGGTTGCGGACTAAGCGGGCGTTGCCAAAGGTGCGATCGCGTTGTTCATAGAGTCTGGTCAACAGGGTTTTCAGTTTTTGGTTTGCCTCTTCTGTCGGTTGAAAGTGGCTATCTTGACTCATTTTGTTGAAAATGGCGACCAGTTCATCGGGGGTGTAGTCGTTGAAATAAAAGTAGCGATTGAAGCGAGATTTCAATCCGGGATTAGATTCCACAAACCGCACCATTTCATCGGTGTAGCCTGCGGCAATCACGACCAACCGTTTGCGATAATCTTCCATGCGCTTAAGCAAGGTATCTACCGCTTCCTGTCCAAAATCGCGGGAGCTATCTTTGGGGGTCAGCGCATAGGCTTCGTCTACAAACAACACGCCATCCAGCGCTGAAGTGACTTTTTCATCCACCTTTTTAGAGGTGCCGCCGATGTAGTCTGCTACCAATCCGGCGCGATCGGTTTCTACTAGATGCCCTTTCTGCAAAAATCCCAGCTCTTTAAAGATGCGGCTGACCAGTCGTGCCACCGTCGTCTTTCCCGTTCCTGGCGGACCACTGAAAACAGAATGGAGGGAAACTGAGGTGGTTGCCAGTCCTCGATCTTCCCGCACTTTCTGTACTTTCAAAAAATTGGTGAGCGATCGCACTTCTTCCTTAATGTTGTCCATGCCAATCAGTTGGTTTAGCTCATCCATCACCGTATCCAACCCTGCCTGGGAGGCTGGCGGTTCCGAATCAGGAGTCGATGGGGAGGCTGTTTGAGCGGGTGTAGACGATGACGCTTGCTTTAGGTATTTGTCTGGGTCACTGTAGGTATGCAGCATTTGCCAGACTTGCGACAACGCGGCCATTTCTTCCATTGAAATCTGCCCATCGGCTTTGACGATCACCTGGGCAAAGCGATAGATCGAGTTGATGGTGTTTTCCAGGAGACGAGTGCCTTTTTCTTCGTCGTGTTTGTTGAGAATGGGAGGGAGGGCAAGTTCATTTTCATTCGCGATCGCCCCCTTCAACTCCAGTAACACGCGCACTGCTTCCTTCTCATACTTCAGCCGCACCTCCCGCGACAATTCCCAGCGGTTGACGACCACATTCAGCATTTCCTTGTCTTGCTTCACCAGCGCATAGAAAACGATGAACCCCAGCAATTCGTTGGCAGAAATATCGTTGTTGCTGCGTCCACAAATCAGCACAACCTTGGCCACATCCGTCAGCAACCACTGTTCAAAGTCTTTTCCCATCTGCAAAATGGGCTGCACTTCTTTATAAAGCGCATTCGCTTCTCGCTTAATTTCGCTGGTATCCACGCACGTCTCCTATAACCTGGCACTGCCTTGCTCTCCTTAAGATAGGCAGAACGTAGCTACCCGTCTATAGCACCGAGAAAGAATGCTTGAGCAATACAGCAATCAATTGGACCGCGAACAGTAAGCCCCTGGCGGCGCAAGTCATCGTAGATGCGGATAGTCGAGCAGGTGTTTCTGGCGGCGCGATCGCATCATAATTCAACTGCCTCCATCTGAATCGCGCCGTTGAGAGGCAACCTTCCATCCTAAGATAAAGAATCATTGCAGTTGGGATGGTGAGCGCGATGCGGATTTTGATCATGGGCGGCACTCGGTTTATTGGGGTGTACCTCACCCGGTTGCTGTACGAGCAAGAGCATGAAGTGGTGTTGTTTAATCGGGGCAACAAGCCTGCACCTGTGGATGGAATTGAGCAAATTCATGGCGATCGCACCGATCCGGTTGACCTGAAGGCAAAGCTGGACGGGCAAGAATTTGATGCGATTTTTGATAACAACGGGCGCGAACTCAGCGACACTCAACCCCTTGCCGAACTGTTCAAAGACCGGGTGAAGCACTTTGTTTACATGAGTTCTGCTGGTGTGTATCTCAAATCTGACCAGATGCCCCATGTGGAAGGCGATCCCATCGATCCTAAGAGTCGCCACAAAGGGAAGCATGACACGGAAACTTACCTGGCAGAACAAGGTTTGCCCTTCACTTCCATTCGTCCCACCTACATCTACGGACCGCAGAACTATAACGACCTGGAAGCCTGGTTCTTCGACCGGATCGTGCGCGATCGCCCGATTCCTATTCCCGGCAATGGCATGGCAATCACCCAATTTGGGCATGTCAAAGATCTGGCGCAGGCAATGGTGCAGGTATTGGGCAACCGTCGCGCTGTCGGGCAAATTTACAACGTGTCGGGCGATCGCTACGTCACCTTTGATGGGTTAGCCCGTGCCTGTGCTGTTGCGGCAGGTAAATCGCCGGATGACTTGAAGCTTGTTCACTACGATCCCAAACAATTCGACTTTGGCAAACGCAAAGCCTTCCCCATACGGGTGCAGCACTTCTTTGCCTCGGTGCAAAAAGCCATGGGCGACCTGTACTGGAAGCCCGAATACGATCTGATTGCTGGCTTAAAAGACTCCTTCGAGAATGACTACCTCGCATCCGAACGGGACAAAGCTGCGGTAGACTTTTCACTCGATGATCAGATTCTGAGTTGAGGTATCTGTGCTTCTCCAAATTCTTGCGATCGCGCTAGCCACCGCTGTTCTCGTGATTGGGCTGTATCTGCTACTGTTGGAAATCCAGTTTCGTCGTCGTCCGGGGAACCTGTTAGAAGTCACAGTTGGCACCTGGCAATTGACTGTCAAAGAACGCGATCGCTACGTGCTGGTGGGCGAAATGGAGTTGATCAACCGTACCCGCCGCTTGGAGATTATGGTGCCAGAGGTGAAGGCAGAAGTTTCTTTGTTTGCTGATGGCAGTTTGCAAGGAGTCACCACCCAAACTCGCGTCATCCCTCACCATCCCGATGCTGATGCCCGTGCCGATGACTACTGGTTTGCCTATATCGTCAAAATTGGCAAACGCACGCGAGTTGAGGTGCAAGTAGAAATTCAGGGAGCAGACCTGAGCCAGCTTAAGACGGCATGGGTACGGCTCCATTACACCACCTACGGTCCACAAGGGCGCATCCCCAAAGTTCGCCATGTGGTAGTACCGTTTCAATTTCCGGAACCAGAAGCGTCTAAAAACTGGCGTGCTACCCCCAGTGCAGAGGTATTGCCCATTCGCACCCATTTATTGACGGAACTGGATAGCCCGGTAGATATGGTGCGGCGATATGTCTCTCCCCATGCCAAAGCGGGGGATGTGGTAACGATTGGGGAAACGCCGATCGCAATCATGCAGGGACGATTTCGACACCCCACCGAAATCAAACCGGGATGGGTGGCAAAACGCATTTGTTACCTGTTTTTGCCGACATCCAGTTTAGCAACAGCGTGTGGGATGCAGTCTTTGGTTGACATTGTGGGACCGGTACGGGTGCTGTGGGCGTTTTTTGTGGGCGCGATCGCCAAAGTCTTCAAACAACCCGGTGTTTTTTACCAACTAGCAGGTGAGCAGGCACGGCTGATAGATGATGTCACCGGAACCTTGCCACCCTACGATCAATTCATTGTCATGGGTCCACAAAATCCCCAACAAGTCGTGGATCACATTCAGCAAGAAACTGGACTCGCGGCGGCGATCGTGGATGTCAATGATCTAGGAGCAGTCAAAATCCTGGCAGCAACGGCTGGCGTGTCTCAAACGGTGCTGGAGCAAGCCTTGAAGAAAAATCCGGCTGGCAACTCCGACGAACAAACCCCGGTGGTTCTGATTCGCCCCCTCTAGCGACCATTCTGCAATCCCTGTCCTACGGAATATTGCTAGCTCATTGGCTCTCTTGCTAAACCGTTTAGAATAATATAGTGTCCATTAACCGTTCACCATTCTTGGGCTATCAGTAGCTCTCCCACAATGACTCAAGCGTTCCCTCCAAACGGTGACATTTCTATTCGCCCGATCTACTATGCCGATTTTGAGGCAATCGAACGGTTTTGCACAGCCGATTTCGAGGATGCGGACTTGAGCTACTCTATTAGCCCAGACCACTCTACAAAACCACTTCATGCCTACGGACCCTTGCGGCTGTTGGGAATGCTGCTGAACCGCCCACAAATGTTTGGCGCATACACGGGCGATCGCGATAGCAAACTGCAAGGGGTGATTCAGGTTTCCCCATTCAACCGCACTCGTAGTACCTGGCGGGTTGATCAGGCAGCCGTTGTTTCAACGAATGTTGAACCACAGGAATTTACGGCAACGCAGCAAGGTGCAGTTGCGACTGAAGAAACTCCGGTTCATGCAGCTACTCAGACTCCCAAGCTCACTAATGTTGGCTCTCTCCTGCTGCGTCATTGTTTTGAAACCATTTGGGAAGCTCGTACTTGGTTGCTTGAGGTTAATGTCAGCAATAAGGAACTGCTAGCACTCTATCGGCAGAACGGATTTCAACCGTTAGCTCAAATGACCTATTGGGAAATTGACCCGGAGCAACTGCAAGAACTGGCGGAACGCGAACCCGATCTGCCTAACCTGTTGCCTGTTAGTAACGCTGATGCCCAACTCCTCTATCAGTTGGATACGATGTCGATGCCGCCATTGATTCGGCAGGTGTTTGATCGCCACATTGCTGACTTTAGAACAAGCTTGATTGGCTCTCTTCTACGCGGCATGAGAAATTGGCTCAGCCACACCGAAGTGGTGAGTGGCTATGTGTTTGAACCCCAACGCAAAGCTGCGATCGGCTACTTTCAGGTGCAGCTGTGCCGGGATGGTTCCACCCCTCACCAGGCACAGCTCACGGTCAATCCTGCCTATACCTGGCTCTACCCCGAACTGATGTCACAGATTGCCCGCATTACCCGCGAATTTCCCTCGCAACCGCTGCGGCTTGCCTCTTCTGACTATCAGCAAGAACGGGAGGAATACCTGGAGCGATTTGGCGCAACCCGCATCGCTCATACCTTGATGATGTCGCGGTCTGTTTGGCACAAAGTGCGCGAATCGAAGCTGGGTGCCCTTGAAAATCTCCAGCTTTCCGAAATGTTGCAGGGCTTGAAACCAACTCGTAAACCAATCCCTAGCCGCATCTCAGTAACGCCACCCGTGACAGACAACCAACCCTCATCCACGAATGGGAATGGCAAATCACGATTGAATCTGGCTTCAAAGTCTGATTTTTCTGATCCGCCGCAAGAAGGTCCTTGCTGCTAAGGATTGGTACCTTTCAATGCCAATTTCCGCACTGGGGCTAGATGTTGGGCGCAAACGGGTTGGAGTGGCAGGCTGTGATGGCACAGGGCTGATTGCGTTTGGTCTCACGACCATCTACCGAAAAACCTTCAAGGATGATGTGGAGCAACTCCGGCAACTGGTTCGCGATCGCGGCGCAACAATCCTGGTCGTTGGCTTACCGTACTCTATGGATGGAACAGTGGGTTCTCAGGCTCGCCAAGTGCAAAAATTTGCAAACGCGATTGCTGCCGAACTCAACCTGCCTCTAGTTTACGTGGATGAGCGGTTAACCTCTTTTCAGGCAGAGCAAATGCTTCAAGCAGAGGGCATTTCTCCCTCGCGCCAGAAGCACTTGATCGATCGCAAAGCTGCCGCCATCATCTTGCAACAGTGGCTCGATGAACAACGGAATCGTAAACCGCCAGCAACCCCAAACGACGACGAAAGTCTTGAGTTTATTTGAAAACCTTTTAGAAAATGACAAACAGGTAACAGACTTTGGCAGAATGCTTTTTGAGCGCTAACGATGAGGAGACTCCGCCATGAGTGATGATATTCGGATAAGCGGCGACCCCGCAGAGGACGAAACAGTTATTTTGACTGACGAAGCCGGGCGGACAATTGCCTGCTCTGTAGAGCGTTACCTGGAAGTAGAAAACCAGGATTACGTGCTGCTGTTGCCAATTGATGCCCCTGTAGAAATCTTTGTCTG
Organism: Leptolyngbyaceae cyanobacterium C42_A2020_001; assembly: GCA_015272515.1. Taxonomy (GTDB): domain Bacteria; phylum Cyanobacteriota; class Cyanobacteriia; order Leptolyngbyales; family Leptolyngbyaceae; genus JSC-12. The sequence goes on from JACYLN010000061.1 coordinate 30,034, forward strand.
GCAGGGAGACACTGAAGACGACGAAGAGGCTGTGCCCGTGGATGAGGAAGACATTGATGTTCTATTTAGCACTGCCAAAGCAGTTTTAGAAGAACAAAATTTGACCTTGAAACGAACGGCTGTGGTACTGACCGTTGAAGGAGACCTGCCTGAACTTGATGATGAAGACGAATTTGCCGAAGTTTCTTCCGAAGCAGAGGAAGACGAAGTTGAAGAACTTCAATACCTCGCTAGCTTCTATTTTGAAGAACAGGAGTTTGCCGTCTATGCTCCCCTCGATCCCTGCTTTATCTTGGCAAGGATGGACGAGAACAACGAACCGCATCTACTTTCACCAGAGGAATTGAAAAAGCTAGAACCCATGCTCGAAACTCTTGAGGATCAACTGTTCGACGAATTTTAATCTTCATGGCTAAACAATTCCCAACCAAATCGTTCCTCGGATTGCTGCTAGCAGCCTTTGGAATTGCCGCGTGGCAGGGTTGGAGTTGGTGGGCGTGGGCTTCTGCTCCGCCGCTGCAAAATAACCATGTCACGAATCAAAAACCAATTAATCTCAGCATCCCACCCGGTACCTCCGCTCAGGAGATTGGGCAAGACCTGGAAGCACTGGGAGTGATTCGTTCTGCTCAAGCCTGGAATTTGTGGTCTCGTTGGTTGATGTGGCAAAATTCAACGGGTGGATTTCAGGCGGGCACTTACCAATTGTCGAAGGCAGAGCCAATGCAGGACGTTGCTGCCAAGATTTGGAAGGGGGATGTGGCTCAATCTAGTTTCACTATTCCTGAAGGTTGGTCGATTCGGGAAATGGCTCAGTATTTTGAGCAACGGGGCTTCTTCTCAGCGCAGGCATTTATTGATGCAACTAATCAAGTTTCAACGGCGGAATATCCCTGGTTGCCTGCTTCGGCGGCTGTAGAGGGCTTTCCTCGCTTGGAGGGCTATCTTTTCCCGGATACGTATCAAATGCCGTTGGGGGAGGGCATTCAACCAGAAGCAGTGGTGCGGCAGATGCTCGATCGCTTTGAGCAGGTGGCATTACCGATTTATCAACAGCAGCAGGGCAAAACTAACTTGAGCCTGGTGGAATGGGTGACACTGGGCAGCATCGTGGAGAAGGAGGCAGTTATCCCCACCGAGCGATCGCGCATTTCTGGCGTATTTCACAATCGCTTAAAGCGGCAAATGCCCCTAGCATCTGATCCAACGGTAGAGTATGCCTTTGGCATCAAACAAACTCCCGACCGTCCACTTACCTATGCTCAAGTGGCAATGCCCTCCCCATACAACACCTATGTAAATCCAGGGTTGCCACCTGCACCAATCGCCAGTCCTGGAAAAGCCAGTTTGGAAGCAACGCTGAATCCAGAAGCAACTGAGTATTTGTATTTTGTCGCGCGGTACGATGGTACTCACGTCTTCAGTCGGACTCTGGCAGATCACCAGGCTGCCCAGAATGCGATTCATGATCAGCGTGAGGCAGCCAAATAACCGTTGAGCTATGTCAATTTTTGGGCGTTCTTAGGGCACCTATGGATTAGAGGGTTTGTGGTGGAGTAATGAGAATTGCTTACTCCACATATCGCTCTTTTTGATTTGTTATTCCTTTACTTTCGCTTTTTATGTTTTGGGGCAAACTGCTACAGCCAAATCTCATTCTCGAAGGCACTGTTCTCAACCTTACACCTGATATCTTGCAGCAATACAAGCTGAAGGGATTGGTGCTGGATGTGGACGAAACCCTGGTTCCGTTCCGAGCCTCCCAGGTATCGGAGGAACTGTTGCCCTGGGTTGAAGATGTGCGACAGGTGGCTTCACTGTGGCTAGTTAGCAACAATATTAGTGAGGCACGCATTCGTCGCATTGGCAAATCTTTGGATTTACCCTACATTTCGGGTGCAGGGAAACCCTCTCGCCGCAAAGTTCGCCGGGCAGTCGATGCAATGGGCTTACCTGTTGAACAAGTAGGGATGGTAGGCGATCGCCTATTTACGGATGTTCTTGCTGGTAACCGATTGGGATTGTTTACCGTTTTGGTGGAACCAATGGTTTCTCCGAACCAGATTGTTCGCCGTTCCTCTTTGCATTCGGCTGAGGTTTGGCTTTCTCAAGTACTCGGTGCCTCCTTACCACCCGAAAACGCTAGGTTGAAGTAAGTAAAACTACACAAAAATAAACAATCTGATGCGTTCGAGAATATAAAGAAAACATTACGTATTACTTGTTTTTGAAAATTCTCTGTCATTCTTAGAAAAGATAAATCGGGTCACCAAATTATATAGACCCAGTCCTTAAATCCCTGTGAATACTATGTAAGGCGCTAATCTCCATCGGTAGAGGTTGGCGCTTTGCATTTGGAGAAGCTCTTGGGATAGATTCCGCCAGTGGTAGATTGCGTATTGGCAGCTACTTCTAACTTTTCATCAACCGCACTCCATGCCCCAAACCCTAGTTGTTAAAATTGGCACCTCTAGTTTGGCTCAACCTGAAACCGGAAACCTGGCACTTGCAACGATCGCCAGCCTGGTTGAAGTGTTAAGTCGCTTACGGTCTCAGGGATACCGGATTGTTTTGGTTTCTTCCGGTGCGGTGGGGGTAGGGTGTGCACGGTTGGGGTTGACTGAGCGCCCAAAAGCGATCGCGCTGAAACAGGCAGTTGCCGCCGTAGGACAGGGGCGCTTAATCCGGGTTTACGATGACCTGTTCACCGCTCTTCAGCAGCCGATCGCTCAGGTTCTGCTGACCCGCAGTGACTTAGTGCAGCGCAGCAGCTATTTGAACGTGGAGCGGACCTTTCAGGAATTGTTAGAGCTGGGAGTTATCCCCATCGTGAACGAAAATGACACGGTCGCCGTGGATGAACTCAAGTTTGGCGATAACGATACCCTGTCGGCACTGGTTGCTAGCCTGGTAAGTGCTGATTGGCTGTTTTTGCTCACCGATGTTGATCGCCTGTATTCCGCGGATCCACGTCGTAACCCTGAAGCGCAGCCCATCACTTTGATCAATCGCTTAGAAGAGCTGAAGGAGTTACAGGTGCAAATTGGCGATCGCGGTTCTAGTTGGGGTACGGGTGGCATGGCAACCAAAATTACTGCCGCTCAAATTGCCGCAGGAGCCGGAGTTCGCACGGTGATTATGCAAGGGAAAACGCCGCAAAACATCGAGAAGGTGTTGCAGGGAGACGCAATTGGAACTCGATTTGAGCCGCAGCCTCGTCCTGCCAGTGCTCGTAAACGCTGGATCGCTCACGGTCTGGTACCAACAGGCATCTTATACCTGGATGACGGAGCCGTTCGCGCTATTCGTAACGCAGGAAAGTCGTTGCTGGCGGCTGGAGTGGTCGGTGTTGAAGGGGAATTTGAAAGTCGTGATGCCGTAATCTTATGCGATCGCGCTGGTACTGAAATTGCCCGTGGAGTTGTCAACTTTAGCAGTTTGGAGCTTGCCAAAATCAAAGGCCACCAGTCCGAAGAGAGTGAGTCAATCTTGGGCTACCCCTGCCCTGAAACCGTGGTTCATCGCGACAACTTAGCTCTCACCGCTTAAACTTTCACTGCTTATGAACTTTCACTACTTAAAAGAGGTCTAGATCCGTCCCCGCTCTCCCACAGCTAATCGCTGCGAGGTTGATGGAGCAAGTGTTTTACGGCGGGCTGGATAATCGCTAGCGTGCGCTTTGGCTGCCAATCCCTCCAAATTTAGGCGATAGCCCACGTTTCTCACAGTTTGAATCAAACTCGGCTGTCGAGGATCGGTTTCGACTTTCTTGCGGAGTGAGAGGATATGCGTATCTACTGTGCGGGGATTATCAATTGCGTCTGGCCAGGCTCGCTGTAACAACTCAGACCGACTGAGCGGTAGCCCCCCTGCTTGAGCCAAAACATACAACAAACTAAACTCTTGAGGTGTTAGCTCCACCAGATCACCTCGAAAGCGAACTCGGCGATGAACCAAGTCAATTTGTAAATCACCACAGTCTAAGGAAGCGGGGGGAGGCATTGCTGCACGCCGTCGGGTCAGTGCTTCTACCCGCGCCAGAAACTCCTGCATTCCAAATGGTTTTGTGAGATAGTCATCTGCTCCTGCCCGCAAGCCTTCGACAATATCTGCTTCGGTATTGCGGGCAGACAGCATCAGGATCAGCGTTTGCTGTTGCCGTAACCACCGACAAAACTCAACCCCATCGCCATCAGGTAGTTCGGAATCCAGGATGATCAGCGTTGGCTGACGTTGCTGGAAAACTTCTCGCGCCTGGTGTAGATCGGCTGATTGGCAAACCGTATAGCCCGCCTGCTGGAGATGCCAACCTAGCAGCGATCGCAAATGCGGATTTCCTTCAACAATTTGAATACAAAAAGCTCCCACGGAGGCTGCACTTCCTTCAAGTTTGTGCTTATCAATCTAACAAAGCACACGGATTACATTTGTAATGACCGTTACTCAAGAGGCATTAAGGTCACATCACTTCTATTTTTGTAAAGACCAATCTTACAAAAAGCGATTAAACCTCAAGAAAGCCCTTCATTAAAGTTAAGATATGGTTAGCAAGCAAATAACTGAACGGGTTCATGCCCAACGTTGCTGAATTAGTGTTCTTGTGCCGTTGCACAGATTGTTGGTTTCGCTCTTGTAGGTACACATCTCTAAACTATGTTGCAGGATACAGTCACAATCCGCTTCTATCAGCGATTGACCGATGCTCTTGTAGACCTTTGGAATCGAGGCTATCGGTTCGATGATTTGCGGATGTATATCGATGGTTACCTTGCGGCTTTGCGGCACTCAAATAGCCTTGAGCCATATCTGATCCATCGATTAGAAGAAGAAATCACTCGCTACCTGTATGATCCCTCGAATTTTGAAAAAACTCAGTCTGAACCGGATTACCGATAAAACAAAATCCCCCAAGCTATGCAGCCTGTTGGGGGATTTCTGTATGAAGGTTTTACCCAAAGCCTGAAAGCGACTTTCAAGGAATTTCAGGATGCTAGAGCAACTTCTACCATCTGCTGAAGTTCGCCCTTCTGATAAAGTTCGATCATGATATCTGATCCGCCAATGAACTCCCCATTAATATAAACCTGGGGGATCGTGGGCCAGTTGGAATACTCCTTAATACCTTGCCGAATCTCTGGATCAGCCAACACATCAACCGTCTCGTAGGGTACTCCTAACACATTGAGAATTTGTACAACGTTATTGGAGAAACCACACTGGGGCATTAACTTGTTGCCCTTCATGAAAACCATAATCTTGTTTTTTTGAATCAGTTCATTGATTCGGGCTTGAGTGTCTTGCATCATAGCGTTTAGAATCTGTGAGGTTTACGGATCAACGAATTCGACGTTACTTCAAACTGCCTGACCGATGACTTCTTGCCATGCAGCGGGAGTATATGTTTTGACTGCCATCGCATGAATAGCTCCGGTCAACATTTCTTGCTGGATTGCCTTGTAAACCAGTTGATGCTGCTGCACAAGGCGCTTTCCTTCAAAAGTTGCCGACACTACAACGACTTCGTAATGTTCTCCATCGTTCGTCATCACTTGCACTTGAGCATCCGGCAATTGCGCCTGAATCATTGCCTCAACCTGACTTGGGCTGATCATTCATCCTCCTTGCCTGTGTGTTTCATTCAATGTTGCAATTCCTGTGCTTCTCATGCAAACCCAGATCGTGCTGCACCATCTTCAAGTCCAGTCTAACGATTTGCCGATGGTGGCGACTGATCGGCGCGGGGACGAGGGAAAGGAGAATCCACAAACCCTAGCTCAAACAATTGCTGGTAGGCTTTTTTACCCAGGTCGCGAGTGGGTTGTTGACTCCGAATAATTTGAATCAGGAGTGGCACTGCCAACTCTGGCTGATTTTGCGCCCGATGAACTAGGGCAAGTTGATAGGTGGCATCGTCTCGCATTTGAGCGGTGTCCAAAGCTTTGCGGCGATGACTGTCAGCAATGCGGTTTTCAATTCCTGAAAAGCTACCAGCCAGGTCTTGATAGAAGTTAGATAACTGATTGAAAATTTGGCGGGCTTCTTGCAGTTTTTTCACTGCCAGATTGTAATTCTGAGACGAAACCGCGCTGTTTGCTTCTTGCATCAAGCGCTGCCCGGCTTGCATACTCAAAATTCCGGTTTCTACATTGCTGCCAGGACGGACAACATTCGGATCATTCGGATCAATAGGTTTTGCCTGGTTCGGTCCGGTTGGTAGTTCTTGGGCAGCAAGGTGTGCCGAGTTGGAGACAACTGCAACTGTTAGGCTTGATAACGCAACCAAACCAACTGTGCGAAGGAGACGATTGATTCCGAAGGCTTGCATGGCAACGTTGCTACGACATAGGGAGATTAACCTATGTATATTACCACTGCCGATCGCTCTGCGTCGAAGTACCTATTCAGAGATTATTTTTAACGAGGGTTTCTCCCTGCCTGACAACAGGCAAAGTTAGAGTAGCGTGTAGAAGCGTGCAATGGGGGGATGACTGATGACTGATCAGCCAGCGAGGGCAGGGCAAGGCGCTGCTCAAGGGCAAGCGATGCCGGAGTCGAGCGTAGGGCGGGTGTTGCAGCGAGGTGGCGAGGAGTTGTTGCTGGAGAAGGTGAGCGATCGCTTCACTGTAAAAGCGGCTGATGCCAATGCGGTAACCACCCTGATTGAGCCATTACCTGCTGAAGTCAGTTCTGAGCCAGTACCGGGAGAGTTGACTGAAATTGTGGTGTCGCCTGACCAGCGGGATCAGGTAATGCAAGAGATGCGCCAGGCAAACGAGGTTGATTTTGCCAGTCATGTGTATCAGATTCAGGATGATCCCGCCTCGCGGGTATATTTGACCGATGAACTCACGGTGCAGTTTGCGCCGCAGGTAGACGCAGCGGCGATCGCGCAAATTGCCGTAGAACACGGCATTGAACAGGTGAAGCCCATCCCCGGAATTCCCAATGCCTTCGTATTTCGTACCACTACCAGCGCCCGAGAAAACCCCCTTAAAATCAGCAATCGCCTGATTCAGCGCCCCAACGTGCAAATTGCCGAACCCAATATTGCTGTTCCTACCCAATCGCTCTACCGTCCCAAAGACCCGGTTTACCCCAAGCAATGGCACCTCAACCACAATGGCGGAGCCAGCCTTGCTCCAAATTCTCATGTGTTTGCAGAGCCAGCCTGGGATATAACGCGAGGAGTGCGATCTGTAGTAGTTGCCATAATGGATGACTCTGTAGATATCAACCATCCAGACTTTCAGGGTGTGGGAAAAATCGTTGCCCCTAAAGACTTTAACGACAACGACTTTATGCCAGTTCCGGGGCTGCCGGATGACAATCATGGAACTGCCTGTGCCGGAGTTGCGGTTGCCGAAGAAAATGGGAATGGGGCAGTTGGGGTGGCTCCTGGTTGTGCGTTGATGCCGCTACGAACCAGCGGGTTTTTAGACGACGACTCAGTGGAGCAGTTGTTTGGTTGGGCAATGACCAAAGGAGCATCAGTGATTTCGTGTAGTTGGGGACCGGCAGCAGTTTACTTTCCGCTGTCGCTCCGGCAACGCAATGCGCTTACACGGGCCGCATCGGAAGGGCGAAATGGGAAGGGTTGTGTGATTGTGTTTGCCGCAGGTAACGCCAACCGCCCGACCAATGGCACAATCAACGAGCAAGGCTGGGTTGACAATGTGATTAAGGGTTCCACCCAATGGCTGAACGGTTTTGCGGTGCATCCTGATGTGATCACGGTGGCTGCGTCAACTAGCCTTAATCGCAAGGCAGCTTATAGCAATTGGGGAAAAGAAATTGTGGTATGTGCCCCTAGCAACAATGCTCCACCGGGAGTCGGTTTGCAGCAGGTTGGTTATGTATTTACGCCGCCTGAAGTTCGGACAGGGCTGGAAGGATTGGGCGTTGTGACCACTGATCGCGTTGGTTCAGGTGGTTATAGTTCATCTGATTTTGCCAACGACTTTGGCGGCACGTCGAGTGCCTGTCCCCTAGTGGCTGGTGTCGCCGCTTTAGTGCTATCGGCAAATTCTGAGTTAACGGCGGCAGAAGTGCGGCAAGTTTTACAGCAAACGGCAGATAAAATTGTTGACCCCAATCCTGATCCACAGTTTGGGTTTCGCAAGGGCACCTACGAAACCGGGGGACGCTCCGACTGGTTTGGTTTTGGCAAAGTTAACGCTTTCAAAGCAGTACAGGCAGCGATGCAACGTAGAGCACCTGCGATCGCCGCATCCCGGCAGGTACAACTGCAAAACACGACTAGTCTGCCAATCCCCGATAACAATCCTGCTGGAGCCATCAGTGTGATTCAGGTGCCCGAAACGGCTCCTGTGAGGGCTATTCAAGTCATCGTAGAAGTAGAGCACAGCTTTCTGGGTGATGTGGAAATCAGCCTGATCTCACCCGCCAATCAAACATTTTTGCTGCAAGGGCGCACATTGGGACGACGCACATCTCACCGGGGAACTTACTCACTCCGTTCTACGCCGCTCCTGGCACGGGTGATCGGGCAATCGGCGCAAGGACGTTGGCAGCTTAAAGTGACTGATAATGCCTCTGGTGATACTGGGACGCTCAAAAGCTGGCAACTAACCCTGGGAGTGTAAGAATCAGTTGTTAAGCAAATGCTAGCAGCGGCTTCACACACTATTTCTGAGTCAATTCCTGCATTGCTGTTTGTAGTGCACGCGTTAAAGATTGGGCATCTTTCTTTGGGCAACCTGTGCAATAGTTTGCAACCTCAAGCGGAGCACCAATATGCACCTTAGCCTTACTGCGCCATGGCACTAATGGGTCACTGTAGTGAATGCTAATTGGTACAACTTTCACACCAAGAGCCGTATGAGCTTCTACCTGAACAGCAAGCCTGGCTAACCCTGGCTTTAAGGGGTGGACATAGTTCTCCCGAAAAATGTTGCCTTCGGGAAAGATCACCAATACTTCACCTTGCTCCAGTAATTCAACCCCGTGACGCAGGCTTGCGATCGCAGGACGATTGGTATTAATTGGAAACCCACCCAAACGCCGAATAAACCAGCCTTGTAGCCCGGTTACTTCATCCGCAGACACCATGAAGCGTAGATGCCGTCGCGTGACATGATACCCTGCTGCAAACGGAACCATAAAGGCATCCCATCGCGATCGATGCACTGGAGCCAGAATAACAGGCCCCGAACGGGGTAGATGCTCTTGTCCGATGACTTCAACCCGACCAAAATAAGCCGGGAAAACACCAAAGCGACCTAAAGGATAAGCAAGGGACAGTAGCCACGGAGAAAACCGAGAGGGGACTGGGTCAGCCGCCTTCTTTGTATGAGACGAACCTGTTGACGTAGAGTTAGAGGCAGAAACCGATGGATAAACCGGGTCAAATCCCTCGGAAACATCAGCATGTCTATCTCGTATATCAACAGGAGAGGAGCAGTCTAAAGTGGATTCAAACCGAGCCATGGAATCGAGCGAACTCATGTTTTTTAAAGGGAGAAGGGTTAGATGCTATAAACCCGGATACCTATACCGTAGGAGCCCCTGCTAAAACTGCCATCTTTCAAGGGACAGTTTCAGGTGTGTCATGGGGATGAGTTGTGCTTTTGACGACGTTCTACAAACCATGTTTGTAGTTGCCGCCGACAAGAAGCCTCCAAGATACCACCAATTACCAATAAGCGGTGATTGGAGCAGCCACTATCTGGCAAATTGAGGACACTTCTTACAGCTCCGGCTTTGGGGTCATCCGCGCCATATACCAGAGTGCCCAATCGAGCCAAAATTAGTGCGCCTGCACACATGAGGCAAGGTTCCAGGGTGACGTAGAGTGTGCAATCGGTAAGATGCCAGGTGTTTAAGACGCTCCCTGCTTGCCGAAGTGCCAGAATTTCTGCATGAGCTGTGGGATCGTGGTCTCGTTCTCGCCTGTTTTCGGTTTCTGCGATCGCTGCTCCATCTTTTACTACAACTGCTCCCACGGGAACTTCGCCTGCGTCTCCCGCTGTTTGAGCCAACGCGATCGCCCGTTCCATCCAGTGGCGATGGGTTACGTATTGGGGATGATCAAGAGAATAGAGTTTGGGGGATAGGGGTTGGGGGTTGGAAGCGGTGTTATCCATAGCAGTGACGGTTCCCACTAATCCCTAAAGGGCAAGGTGACGACGACAAAATTTTTCTTTAGACAATCATCCTACTGGCACATTCAGGAGTCCACCGTTTTACGTCGTGGACGATCGCCATTAATGCTTGATCGAGTGTGTTGTTTGGGTCAACTCGATGAATCACCTGGTTGAGATCGACCCACTCGTACCCTGCTTCATATTCACTGCTGGTTAAGGTCAGGGTTTGTTTTTCCTGCTGAGTCAGTGTGATTTGATAAGTCAGATTGACGCTGTGGGAGCCGTTACCAATAGGTTCTTGCTCTCGTAAGGCAAAACTGGTGGAATACACGCCGATAAACTGGAAGCGATCGCTCTCCAAGTCGTCTAACCTGGCTTCTTCAGCAGCTTTTCGTTTTGCCGTCTCCAACGGCGCTTCTCCTGCAACCATTCTGCCGCCAATTACCCACCACGTCTTCCGAGGATAGCGATTGCGACGAGCGAGCAAAATCTGGTTGTTGTAGAGAAACACCAGATCAACACAGGTGAACACGAGATAATCTAGCGCGATCGCATAGTCTGCTTCTGGCATCCGATCTGCCACAGTTTTGGGGTTAATTCGTCCTGCTTCAGTAAAGTGAGGAACGTTCATGACCGCATTAGTGACTGGAAAACGGAACCAGCAGGAGCACTTTGAAGCCGACAAAGGCTAACGCTAACGAAAACAATAACAATCTGGCGCGAGTTCTCCAAGTGTTAGGTGCTACCAAGGGTTTGTCAGGCAATGAGCTTTTGGTTGCAGGGTTAGGCACCAGCCAGAGCAACAAACTGCCCAGCGTCATTAAACTCCCCAGAATAGCGGCGGCACCTCCAACCCAAGCAAGCGCAAGCCAGATCAGCGATCGCATTACTTACAGTGTCTGTTACACGTCATAAATTCGGCAATCCAACGCATCCGGGTTTTCAGCACAGTGACGCTCAAAAAAAGTGCGATTTTCCTCGGCTCGTCGGTGATCAGCAATTGTAGTTTGGAGAGCAGAAATGGCTCCATGCGCTGCCATACACTCTCTTGAGCAATCGCCCACGGTGTCGCAAACCGCTTTTGCTTGAACTATCAAACGTTGCAATTCTTGCTTTAGCGCTTCAGTATTGACGCGATCTACTTCAACCTCTTTAACCATAAGTAAAACCCAACGTGTATGGATATCTGGTTCCCTGTCATCACTGTAGCGCTACCGGATCTTTCCCATCATTAAGCAAAACATCCTATTTGTAAGACGCTTGTTTGCAGATAACACGGGGATCATTGCTCATCTTCCCTTCTGAGCGAGGCATTTCTCCGCTCCACTGTGTTACAGCAGCAAAACTTTACACACAGTCTTCTACGGATCTTCTTTAAGCGCGTCTCCCCCTTTTGGTAGACTGAAAAACATTGAAGCGACCTAAAAACCGCGCAAAATCAGCAGTTGGGAGGACTTACGCAGTGGAAAGCACACTCGGTTTAGAAATCATTGAAGTCGTAGAGCAGGCGGCGATCGCATCTGCTCGGTTGATGGGAAAAGGCGATAAAAACGAAGCCGACCGAGTAGCCGTGGAAGCCATGCGGGAGCGTATGAACAGAATTCATATGCGGGGGCGAATTGTGATTGGGGAAGGAGAACGGGACGAAGCTCCCATGCTCTACATCGGTGAAGAAGTGGGGATTTGTACGCGGGAAGATGCCAAAGCATTTTGTAATCCTGATGAGTTGGTCGAAATTGATATTGCAGTAGACCCCTGTGAAGGCACTAATTTGTGCGCTTATGGGCAACCAGGATCAATGGCAGTGCTAGCAATTTCTGAAAAGGGTGGATTATTTGCTGCTCCTGACTTCTATATGCGGAAATTGGCAGCCCCCCCAGCGGCAAAAGGTCATGTTGATATCACCAAGTCAGCCACCGAAAACCTCAAGATCCTATCGGAGTGCCTGGATCGTGCCATCGATGAGTTGGTGGTGGTAGTGATGAAGCGCGATCGCCATAACGAACTGATCAAAGAAATCCGTGAAGCTGGCGCACGCGTACAACTGATTAGCGATGGAGATGTGGGTGCTGCGATTAACTGCGGGTTTGCCGGAACCAATATTCACGCATTGATGGGCATCGGTGCTGCACCCGAAGGTGTCATTTCAGCCGCTGCATTGCGCTGTTTAGGTGCCCACTTCCAGGGGCAATTGATTTACGATCCAGAAGTGGTGAAAACAGGCTTGATTGGCGAAAGCAAAGACTCTAATATTGCTCGTTTGAAAGAAATGGGCATTGAAGATCCCGATCGCGTCTACAACGCAGAGGAATTGGCATCGGGCGAAACGGTACTGTTTGCTGGAACTGGAATCACTCCTGGCAACTTGATGAATGGTGTTCGCTTCTTCAAGGGCGGTGCCAGAACTCAAACCCTGGTAATTTCCAGCCAATCGAAGACGGCTCGTTTTGTCGATACAATCCATTTGTTCGACCAACCCAAGCTGATTCAATTGCACTAAAAACTTCGGTAACAGATGGTGGTAATGGGTGATGGGTAATAGGTAATGGGTGTTAGAACTTTGCATCTCTCCCCTAATTACCTATTACCGATTACCAAAGCTTGTCTTCAGTTTTGAGTTAAGTATTTTTGCAATTCCTGGTCAAAACTCAAAACTTGAAACGGATTGATTTACAAAACAAATTGGTATTTAAGATCCGATCCTTATGAACATTGTTGTTGTCGGTTTGAGTCACAAAACGGCTCCAGTCGAAGTTCGAGAAAAGCTTAGTATTCCAGAACCGCAGTGTGACCGGGCGATCGCGCAGTTGTGTAGCCATCCCCACATCGAAGAAGTTGCTATCTTAAGCACCTGCAACCGCATGGAAATCTACGCAGTGGCAGATGAGTCCGAAAATGGGGTTCGCGCCATTACCCAGTTTTTATCTGATCACAGCAAACTTCCGGCAGCGTACCTGCGGCAATACCTGTTTGTGCTGCTGCATCATGATGCCGTAATGCACTTGATGCGCGTATCCGCCGGGCTGGATAGTCTGGTGTTGGGAGAGGGGCAAATTCTGGCGCAGGTGAAACAATGCCACAAGCTGGGACAGGAGCATAAAGGCGTTGGACGGACGTTGAATCAATTATTTAAACAGGCAATTAGCGCGGGTAAGCGAGTTCGGACGGAGACCAGTATTGGCACGGGTGCAGTTTCCATCAGCTCCGCAGCGGTGGAACTGGCACAAATGAAGGTACAGAATTTAGCTGCCTGTCGGGTGGCGATTATTGGTGCTGGAAAAATGTCTCGCTTGCTGGTGCAACATTTAGTTTCAAAAGGAGCCGCCAGTATTGCGATCGTGAATCGCTCGATGGAGCGAATGCAGGAACTGGCAAAACAATTTCCAGAAGGGGATTTGCATCTGTATCCCATGACAGACATGATGCAGGTGATCACCCACTCGGATATTGTGTTCACCAGTACCGCTGCCACCGATCCATTGTTAGACCGTGCCAAGCTGGAAGCAGTGCTTGACCCCAGTCAGCATCTAATGCTGTTTGATATTTCGGTTCCTCGAAATGTGGATTCCGACGTGAATGAGCTGTCTTATGTGCAGGCATTCAACGTGGATGACCTGAAAGCGGTTGTTGCCCAAAACCACGAGGCTCGTCGCCAGATGGCAATGGAAGCTGAGGCATTGCTCGATGAAGAAGTAGACTCGTTTGAAACCTGGTGGCGATCGCTGGAAACCGTTTCTACCATCAGCAGCTTGCGTGACAAAGTAGAAACCATCCGTGTCCAAGAACTAGAAAAAGCCCTCTCACGCCTGGGAACCGAGTTTGCCGAAAAACACCAGGAAGTCATCGAAGCCTTGACTCGTGGCATTGTCAACAAAATCTTGCACGATCCCATGGTGCAACTCCGCGCCCAGCAAGATATTGAAGCCCGTCGTCAGGCAATGCAAACCCTCAGCACACTGTTTAATCTGGAGTCTGCCAAACAAAAAACGGTTTAGCACCTTTCTGCCCAAAAGTTGCGATCGCAGCATTTCAACCCTGGATGAGATGGTGTTGGATAAATTTCTTGCTCTGCTGAGAAGGCTGTCCTACAACGCCTCAACCAGAGATGAATGACAAAGCTGAGGATTATTTTCTGGAGGGGGTGTGGGGGACGCAGCCGTCCTCCACATCGGGGGGTTTGGGGGGGCTGCCACCCAAGCAGAAGGGTCTGGTTCTCATTCAAACGTTTGGGCACTTAGACTATGTGTACGAAGTAATTTGATAAGGGGGATGCCAAAGTCCGTTCGGCGTGCTAGTCGAGTGGCGGGGGATCTTCATCTGTTGAGATCACCAATTAAATTGGTAGCAGAAGGCATGGTTAGGAGATAACTCGATGTCTGAGTTCAAGCCTGAAGTAACGCTGCGCGAAATCACCAAAGAAAACTTGAGGGATATTCTGCGGCTAAAAGTTGCTCCCAATCAAGAACAGTTCGTGGCACCCAATGCCGTGTCGATCGCCGAAGCCCACTTTGCCCCAGAGACTGCCTGGTTCCGCGCGATTTACGCGGGTGATGTGCCAGTTGGATTTTTGATGCTGGAAGACGACGTAGTTCAACAGCAGTATTTTCTGTGGCGGTTCATGATCGACGAGCGCTATCAGGGGCGCGGCTACGGGCGGAAAGCGCTGGAGTTGTTCTTTGAGCATGTCAAGACTCGTCCTGGTGCAACGGTCGTTGATACGAGCTGTGTGCCAGCCGAGGGTGGTCCCGGTCCTTTCTACGAAAAGATGGGGTTTGTCTACACCGGGGAAAAAGAGGGTGACGAACTGTGTATGCGACGCGAATTGTGATCCATAACCCAACGGAGATTCCGTAAGCTGCACATTAGAATGAGACGTAAGTTAGTCACTTCTTTGGTGCAATGCCCCTATCTCGCCTAGTCACTCTCATCATCGGTATCATCGTCATTCTGGGACTGATGATCTGGTTGATTGAGTCGTTGCAGCGGTTGTTTTGGCAGGTGGGATACTATCCGTTGCTATCCCAATTACTGATTTTTGTGATCATTGCGCTGATTGGGACGCTAGTTGCATCGCTGGTGTATTACCTGTTCATCTTGCCGCGCCGCAACCAACGTAAAAAACGGAAAGCACCCAAAATTCCGGCCGCCAAAGCCGAAGCCGCTGGTGAGAATATCAAAGCCGTTCGCAAGCAGGTTTCCCAAATTCAAGATGAGGTGGCGAAGCGAGAATTACTGTTGCGATCGCGCGAAATTGAGCAAAACCTGACTCGTGGCGAATTGCGAGTAGTGGTGTTTGGCACTGGGTCGGCTGGCAAAACCTCGATTGTGAATGCGCTGATTGGTCGCATGGTGGGGAAAGTGGGGGCACCGATGGGCACAACGGAAGTGGGGCAAACCTATTCCCTGCCATTGCAAGGCATTAATCGGGAAATTTTGGTCACCGACACACCCGGAATTTTAGAAGCAGGAGTTGCCGGAACCGAGCGCGAACAACTAGCCCGCAAACTGGCGACAGAAGCCGATTTATTGCTGTTTGTGCTGGATAATGACCTGCGCCAATCGGAATATGAACCCCTGGTGGGACTGGCGCAAATTGGCAAGCGATCGCTGATCTTGCTCAACAAAGCCGATTTGTATCTGGAAGCCGATCAGGAAGCAATTCTTGCCCGTCTGCGCGAACGGGTTCGGGGAATTGTGCCGCCCGCTGATGTCATTGCTATTTCTGCTAATCCCCAACCTGTGCGGCTCGAAGATGGTTCCACGCTTAAACCCGATCCCGAAATCATGCCGCTGATTCGCCGCATGGTCGCCATTCTTCGGGCAGAAGGCGAAGACTTACTGGCAGACAACATTTTGCTACAATCTCAGCGATTAGCCGACAAAGCGCGCGAGTTGATTGATGGTCAGCGTCGCCGTCAGGCAGACAAAATTGTCGATCGCTTCCAGTGGATCGGGGCAGGCGTAATTGCGGCAACTCCCCTGCCCGTCGTCGATATGCTGGCGACTGCTGCCGTTAATGCCCAAATGGTGGTGGAAATTGGCAAAGTCTACGGTTGCGACATCAACATGGAGCGAGGTCGGGAACTCGCGCTCTCGCTGGGTAAAACTCTCGCCGGATTGGGCATCGTCAAAGGCGCTATCACCCTGGTTACCACAGCGCTGCAACTCAGCATTGGCGGCATTGTTGTGGGTCGTGCCATTCAAGCTGTAACTGCCGCTTACCTGACTCGGATTGCAGGCAAAAGCTTTATTGAATACTTTCGTCATGACCAGGATTGGGGCGATGGTGGCATTACCGAGGTCGTGCAGCGGCAGTTTCAACTCAACAAGAAGGATGAATTCGTCAAATCCTTTGTGCAGGAAGCGATTACCCGCGTCGTAAAGCCTTTGCACCTGGATGATTTGGTAACTCAGGAAGAGGAAGAACTGGAGGAAGAACTAGTCGAACTGCCGCTTCTGGAACTTGTAAACGAAGATAACCTGGAGCGAGTAGAGCTTCGGGCAGAACTCGATGATGATTGGGAACCTCGCCAACTCAGGTCTGACGATTGGGAAGAGTAGCGATCGCGGGTCAATTACAATAAGCATCATTCCTGGCAGTCGCTATCCCATGCACCCATCGAGTTATTGAATCCGAGGTCAGCTCCATGTTGCTAGAGTCTCCCCCCAAACCAATTGGTGAAAAGCGGATTACCTTTCGCGGTCTAGATTGGCAGGCGTTTAAGCAAATCCAGCAAATCTTGACTGAGCGCACCCGTGCCCGCTTCATCTACGACAATGGAGTGTTAGAAATCACCCTGCCTCTCGAAGCCCATGAGCGCTTTGCACGGCTAATCGAACTATTTGTCCGTGTTTTGGTTGTGGAGTTGGGCATGAAAATGAAAACGATGGGATCAACCACCCTCGATCGCGAAGATTTGCTCAAAAGCGCCGAACCTGACAACGGCTACTACATCCAAAATTACGCGCTGGTTGCTGATCACGAAATCGACTTAGAGCACGACCCCGCTCCAGATCTCGTGGTAGAAGTGGATATCACAAACACAGACATCAACAAAAATCGGCTTTATGCCAGCCTGGGCGTACCAGAGTTTTGGCGGTTTAATGGGCGAGAATGGAAAATTTTATGCCTGGTCGATGGTGCCTATGTTGAACGCGATCGCTCTCCCACCTTTCCTCTCGTTGAAAAGTCCGCTCTCTACCAATTCCTGGAAACCGCATTATTAGACGAAGTCACTGCCGAAATCAACTTCCGCCAATGGATAAGACAGCGATAATTCCCTGACGCAATCGGGTGCAGCCTTCCGTTAGAGCGAAGCACAACAAACAGCCTGCTTCTATCCTCAACCCGTATCACTTGAGCTATTAGCTTTTAACCAAGCAAACCCATTGGAGCCGGAGCCATCATGCCGCGAAAATCCAGGATTTGCACCAGAAGCAGGTAGGCAACACTCAGCCCGATCGCAATCACACCCGTCACAATCGCAATGATTTTAGAACGATCCATATTTTCTCCCTAGAATCTGGCACACTATACCCATCTCTTACACCCTACACTCGATACTTCGTCTCTCACAATGGATTCCGCGATTGTTCCTGCCACTGAAACTCCCCCAATTAGTCGCCCAACCGCGATCGAAACCTATGAGTTGAGTAAAAACTATCGAACGGGTTTCTGGTTAACGCAAAAAGTGGCATCCCTCAAAGGCTGCACTCTGCAAGTGTTTCAGGGCGAAACGTTTGGTTTGTTGGGCCCCAATGGTGCAGGCAAAACTACCCTGTTGAAAATGCTATTGGGCATTACCCGTGCCACCAGCGGACGTGCCTTAGTGTTAGGAAAACCTACGGGCGATCGCACTGTCAAACAACGCATTGGCTACTTGCCCGAAAACCCCTACTTCTACGACTACCTCACAGGCTGGGAGATTCTAAGTTTTACGGCAGGTTTGTTTGGCATTCCGCGCTTCGTTCAGCAAAAGCGCATCCCCGAATTGCTCGATATGGTAGGGTTGGCGCAAACTGCTGCCAAACGCAAACAATTGCGCCAGTACTCCAAAGGTATGTTGCAACGAGTGGGCCTGGCGCAAGCGTTGATTAATGATCCAGAATTGGTGTTTCTGGACGAACCCATGTCTGGACTTGACCCCCTGGGACGTTATCAAATTCGGGAAATCATCCTGTCCTTAAAGCAACAGGGTAAAACCATTTTCTTCAATAGCCACATTTTGGCGGATGTGGAGATGATTTGCGATCGCGTAGCCATTTTGGGGCAGGGTGAGTTGCTTTGCATTGGTTCCCTGCAAGAGCTTTTGGGAACATCCGATGCCTACCGCGCAAAGGTGAAGGGTGGCAATCCTGATGTGTTGAAAAATCGGTTGGCGAACCTGGAATTCAAAGATAACTACTGGCAGGGGAACGTGCTCGGTTCCACACAGGATTTTCTTGCCAGCCTTAACATCATGGGTGCTCAGCTCATCGAGATGCATCTTGCCCGCCCCACGCTGGAAGAATTTTTTGTGTTGCAATTGCAAGCAAAGGGAATTCGTTACAGCGCTTAGGACAATGAATAATTCAAACTGGAAAAGCCTATTGAAATGCAGTTTGAATGTGTAACTTTTCATGATTTCTTCAATGCTAGCTACAAAAATTAACCTCCCTCACATTGTTCGGCGTGAGGCGTGAAATAGCGGTGGACATTGAACTTAAGCGATCGCCCCCAGTCCTAAGTCTCACGCTTAGACTAATACCTCCCTCTTCTGGCAGATGAGTTTCCTAATGGCAAGCTTGACCATTGAGAATGCTGGATTGGGCACCGATTTAAAATGGCAAATTTAATTGAAACAATAAATCAAACCGGAAAATTCAATACGTTAGTTCAAGCAATCAAGGCTGCATCCATCCAAGAGATTTTGCAAGGTTCTGGACCAATCACCGTCTTAGCTCCCACCGACCAAGCTTTTTCTAAATTGCCTGCCGATCTACTTCATGCGCTGATGACTGATCAAACTGCGCTCAAGCGAGTGTTGATGTATCACCTTTTGTTTGCGGATGCGCGGCTAGAAGATTTGAGAGAGATTACGGAAGCCCCCACTGCCGAAGGCTCAATCGTTGCAGTGGAACATACCGATGGCAGAGTCAAGGTGAACGATGCCACCGTGCTTGAGAGCGACCTGCTGACCGACAATGGCGTGATTCATGTGATTGATCGGGTTTTGATGCCATCCCTGGTTGAAGCCGAACTGGAGCGGAGTGTTTCAGCCTGATGCCGTTGCTTTTTGCGATCGCCTCTCGTTAGGCTACTGATGGAAGCACTGATTGGAGAGCGATCGCAATGACGGAAGCCAGAAATGTATTAGGCGGAACCCTAGAAACCTGCTGCACCTCGCCCATGACTGGGTTTTATCGAGATGGGGTGTGTAACACGGGTGCCGGCGACTTGGGTGCCCATGTGGTGTGTGCCCAGGTTACGCAGGAATTTTTGGACTACACCAAAGCACAGGGCAACGATTTGAGTACTCCCGCTCCCGTATTTAACTTTCCTGGACTCAAACCCGGCGATCGCTGGTGTTTGTGTGCTTCCCGTTGGAAAGAAGCTTTCGACGATGGCATCGCCCCACCTGTTGTCTTAGAAGCTACCCACGCCTCCGCCCTGGAGTACGTCTCCCTCGATGACCTGAAACAACACGCGCTTAAGGTTGCGTAGGGGTGGAGAGGTAGAAGTTAAAGGGTGAGGGAGTTAGGGGTGGGTGAGTGGGTGAAATTTTATCCACCGTTCGGCTGAGGCTCATGACCAATGTCTCGACAGAACCGCTCACACCAAAGCCCACTTACTCGTCTACTCACCCACCCATTCCCCATTCCCAATTACCGTTCCCCCTTTCCCTCTCCCAAACTCCCAAAATCAAACAGCGATCGATCTGCCAAATGGGAAGGAACCACAGTTTGCAGGCTGGTAAAAATACTTTCCAGTCGTCCCGGTTGCTCCTGCTCCCAAGTTTGCAGCATTCGTTTTATCTGAACCCGCTGCAAGTTTTCTTGAGAGCCACAGAGGTTACAGGGAATGATTGGGAATTGCCGCAGTTGGGCGTACTGTTGAATCAGCGATTCGGGGCAGTAGGCAAGGGGACGAATGACAACGTGTTGACCATCATCACTCAAAAGTTTGGGCGGCATAGCTTTCAACTGTCCGGTGTGAAACAGGTTGAGAAATAAGGTTTCCAGAATGTCATCCCGGTGGTGACCCAGGGCAATTTTGGTGGCACCTTCCTCACTGGCAACTCGGTACAAAATGCCGCGCCGCAAGCGAGAACAGAGGCTACACAGGGTTCTGCCGGGGGGGATCAGGCGGGTCACCGTGCTGTAGGTGTCTGCTTCTACAATGCGGTAAGGTACACCGATGGATTCCAGGTAGGTTGGTAAAACATGGGCCGGAAAGCCAGGTTGCTTTTGATCCAGGTTTACGGCAAGCAGTTCAAACGGAATGGGAGCGCGGCTTTGCAGTTGCAGGAGCAGATCTAGCAGGGTGTAAGAGTCTTTGCCACCGGAGAGGCACACCATCACGCGATCGCCCGCCTCGATCAGGGTGTAATCATGAATTGCCTTGCCTACCAGGCTCCGCAGTTGGGTTTGCAGCTTTGCCAGATTTGACCGAGGAGTTTGCGTGGCTGCCATGCGATCGCTCTCTTGAAAATTCGCCCTCTATTGTATCCATCCATGCACGCGATTACGGTTTTGGGAAACGATCTCCATCTATTGCCGCAAAAGGCAATCTATATTGAACAACTTAAGGCGTTGCTGGTTTCAGACGTTCATCTGGGTAAAGCTGAGACGTTTCAAGTGCAGGGAGTGCCAATCCCCAATGCCATCAATCAGGAGATTCTGAATCGCTTGCAAACCCTGTGCGCTCAGTTTGAGCTAGATTACGTGTTTATTCTGGGTGATTTGTTTCACTCGAAGGCGGCGCTGGTAGATGAGGTGCTGAATGGCTGGTTCAAGTTTGTGCAGCATTTGAATGCGAGTGTGCAGTTGATTGTGGGCAACCACGATCGCCCACTGGTGCCAGTCCTAGAAAGCCTGTCGATTCAGTGCATTTTGGATGCCATCCAAATTAATAATCTCATCCTCAGTCACGAACCCACTCCCCAGCCAAACTGCCTTAACATCTGTGGGCACGTTCATCCCTGCGTCCGAATTAAAAGCAAACTCGATAATCTGCGGTTGCCCTGCTTCTATCTGGAAACCTCCCAGAATCTGCTGATTCTACCTTCGTTTGGAGCCTTTACCGGCAGTTATGAAGTAGCGATCGCAGGGGGAAACACAGCCTATATAGTGGCTGAAAATACGGTAATTGCCTGGAACGGCAACGATTACCGCAACAAAACACCTTTCTGGAAAAGGATTTAGAACGGAGCCGGATATCCCCCGTTGAATATCCTGAAAATAACGTTATGGTAGAGGCGGAAACATCAAACCGATGAACTTCATTGGGTCACCGCAGGCGAGGTTTTCCAGCCTGATTTCCTTTACACACAGTCTAGAGAAGGATAGCAGTCATGGGATTGTTTGACCGTGTTAGCCGGGTCGTGCGTGCAAACTTAAACGATTTAGTCAGCAAAGCTGAAGACCCGGAAAAGATTCTGGAACAGACTATTCTGGATATGCAGGAAGACCTGGTGCAGATGCGTCAGGCAGTTGCCAGCGCGATCGCCAGTCAAAAACGCACACAGCAACAATATAGCCAGGCTCAGACCGAGTCCAACAACTGGCAGCAGCGCGCCCAACTCGCCCTGCAAAAAGGGGATGAAACCCTGGCACGGGAAGCCCTGGTGCGGAAAAAGACCCACAGCGAAACGGCAACATCCCTCAAAACTCAGCTTGATCAGCAGACCACAATGGTCGATACCCTGAAGCGAAATTTGATTGCTCTGGAAGGCAAAATTTCTGAGGCGAAAACCAAGAAAGATATGCTCAAAGCCCGTGCTAGCGCGGCTAAAGCCAATGAGCAACTGCAAAATGTGGTAGGCAAGATGAGCACCAGCAGTGCCATGTCAGCCTTTGAGCGGATGGAAGAAAAGGTGATGCAAATGGAAGCTCGCTCTCAGGCAGCGGCAGAACTGGCAGGCGCAGACCTGGAAAGTCAGTTTGCCCTGCTGGAATCGGGCAATGATGTGGATGACGAATTGGCAGCCATGAAAGCCCAATTGTTGGGTGGCACTGCGGCGCAAGACCAGGCTCAGCTACCAGGAACCGCGCCAGCCCAACCTGCCGATAAACCAAAGGATGAAGTAGACGATGAGTTGGAAGCGTTGAAGACCAAACTAGATCAACTCTAAGGGAAACGGCTGGAATTTTCGCCCTTCGCTATCAATATCCTTGCTTTTCTCGATACCTCAGACGTTGGCTGTATTTGCTATTGCGCTGCAAAACGAGTCACAATGTCTGAGGTTTTGCTTATTGAAAAAACAGTTTGGGAACGACTATGAGCAGCGTCATGACAATTACCGATGCTGAGTTTAAGGATGAGGTTTTGCAGGCAACTCAGCCCGTGTTGGTTTATTTTTGGGCACCCTGGTGTGGGCCCTGCCGTTTGATGGCTCCAATTATTGATGGCATTGCCGCCGCTTATGGCGATCGCTTAAAGGTGATCAAAATGGAAGTAGACCCCAATCCTGAATCGGTCAAAACCTACAAAGTGGAGGGGGTACCGGCATTTCGCCTATTTCAGCAGGGAGAAGTGGTGGAGTCGATGGAAGGAGCGGTTCCGAAACAAAAAGTGGAAGCGATGTTCAGTTCGCATCTTTAGGGTTAGAGAGATTGAGGTATCGGGTCTGAGGAAGGAAGACCACAACTTCGGCTAAACTGGAATCTCTAAACTGGCGGAATGCTGAGAGCCGAGGGGGGTAATGATGGAATTTGCGAATCGATTAAAGCCGCTCCAGTCCAACGTCTTTGCAGATATGGATCAGGCGAAAGCGAAGGCAAAGCTGGCTGGGCGAGAGATCATCGACTTGTCGCTGGGATCATCTGATTTGCCGGCCCAGGCGCATGTGCTCGACGCGATCGCCCAATCCCTCCCAGACCCCAGCACCCACGGCTACTTGCTGTTTCACGGCACCAAAACGTTTCGCCAAGCAGCGGCGAACTGGTACACACACAAATTTGGCGTTGCCGTTGACCCAGAAACCGAAGTTCTACCCCTGATTGGTTCACAAGAAGGGACTGCCCATTTGCCGTTGGCGATCCTGAATCCAGGCGATTTTGCCCTGTTACAAGACCCCGGTTATCCATCCCATGCAGGTGGTGTTTACCTGGCAAGCGGGCAAGTCTACCCCATGCCACTGCTGGCAGAACACAACTTTTTGCCCGTCTTCGCTGACATTCCCGCTCCAGTGCTGGCGCAGGCAAAAATGATGGTCTTGAGCTATCCCCACAATCCCACCACGGCAACTGCTTCATTGACGTTCTTCCAGGAGGCTGTCGCCTTTTGCCAGCAGCACAACCTCGTGCTGGTACACGATTTTCCCTATGTGGATTTGGTGTTTACAGAAGAGTCTTCCTCCTCACCTGCTTTATCTTCACCGTCTACCCGACAAAACCTCGCTCCCTCCATCCTCCAGGCAGACCCAGAGAAGACGGTTTCCATCGAGTTTTTCACCATGTCCAAGTCCTATAACATGGGCGGATTCCGAGTAGGCTACGCGATCGGCAATCGGGACTTAATTCGAGCCTTGCGGCAGGTGAAAGCCGCCGTTGACTTTAACCAGTATCGAGGCATTTTAAATGGGGCGATCGCAGCCTTGACGGGTCCACAAGACGGTGTGCGATCGGCAGTCGAGATTTTTCGGCAACGACGAGATGCATTCATCAACGCACTGCACAAAATCGGCTGGCAAGTACCGATTCCAACCGCCACGATGTACATTTGGGCAAAACTTTCCGAACCCTGGACACAAGACTCTATAGGCTTTTGCACCCAGTTAGTAGAAGCGACAGGCGTTGCCGTATCTCCGGGGGCAGGCTTTGGCAAATCAGGCGAAGGCTATGTTCGCTTTGCGCTGGTGCATTCTCCCGAAATTCTGGAAACGGCAGTTGATCGCATTCATCAATTTCTCTCAAAGCCTGATTAACCCGCCTCCATGTCTAAACCTGTAGCTTCTCCTAGAAACAACTCCAGGACTCTCGCTAGACGGGGTTGATTCAGTAGATAACTGAATCAACCACCTGACTGCATCCGCCATGCCTGTGCTTTTGCGTGCATCGCTTCAATGAAAGCAGCTTTCCCGTCCCCATATCCCTCAATATCGTTTGGGTATTGCTTCGCCAATTTTTGCTTAAGTTCGCTATACGTTTGAGCGTAGTGGGGATGGGCAATCAAAAAATCTCGAAATGCTAAATTGCGCTCAACCTGGGGGGAATTGGTTTGAAAGGCATGGACGTGATGGGTTCGGTCTCCGGCTGCATTATCTTTACTGAAAAAACGCCGTCCAGGAATGCCAAACTCCCCTACCACCTCGTAACCCAAAGCTTGCATCGTTGAATTACATGCGTCTACCAGCGTGATGTCGTCCACTTCTACCAACAAATCAATAATGGGCTTGGCGTAAATGCCGGGGATTGCTGTGCTGCCAATGTGATGAATTGCTACGACATTTTGACCGATCGCGACTGCAACCCGTTTCGCTTCCGCCTCAAATGCGTGCCGCCATTGAGGATCATGGGGAACCATTTCTACTTTGCTTAATCTGGGCATCTTCAACCTCTAACGCTGCCTGGATGGAGTAAGGTACACACGAGTGCGATATGCCAGTCGCACCAAACCTTGCTGATTTTGTACTTCACGATACACTGAGGGCTAGCAACAGTGGGTAGTGAAGATCGATGGTAAGCGAAACGGGCGAAAGACTGCCGCAATCGGGACGACACCTGAGGGCTTGGGGATTTGCTGGGGTTGTCAGTTTGGTGTTTTTGGGAGTGGCGATCGCAGGTATCCTCAACCACGAGATGTGGAGCGACGAGTTGATGTTTTGGATGATGGCGAGGGATAACTCCACATTGCCCGACCTGATTCGTACCCTGAAATTTGAGTATATGCATCCCTTCTTGTGGGGCATTTTGCTGCATGGAATCAGTCGCTTCAGCCGCGATCCGCTAGCGATGCAGGGTTTGCACATTTTGATTGCGACTGCCTGCGTATTTTTGTTGTGTGCATTTGCGCCCTTCCCCCGCTGGCAAAAGCTGTTGCTGACGTTTAGTTATTTCTCTCTATACGAGTATTCCATCATTAGCCGCAATTACGGCTTGGGCGTGCTGGTGATGTTTCTGTTTTGTGTACTGTTTCGCTCTCGTTTTGCAAGCTATATCCCGCTTGCCTGCCTTCTGGCGTTGATGGCAAATGTCAATTTCTACAGCCGGATGACGGCGATCGCGCTGCTAGCCATGCTGGTGATGGAGTGGGTTCGCGATCGCTCCTGGCGCGAAAAATTTGGGCGGCGACGCTGGGATATTGCCCTAAGTTTGCTGATTTTTGCCACTGCGTTGGGGCTGTCGGCGTGGCAAAACATACCGCCGAATACGGGTGCATCCACAGGCATTTTTACAAGTGGGCTGCGCTGGCAGGGAGTGGTTGCTGCGATCGCCAATTTGTGGAAAGCCTACTTTCCCATGCCGGGGCTAACTCTGCAATTTTGGAATAGCAACATCATTGACGACGGTTATGCAGCAGGTCTGTTTTGGATACCGCTTGGGTTCTCTCTTGCCCTGTTCTATCGCCGCCCGTTGATTTTGTTTCTTTACCTGTTCAATCTCGCTGAAATTGTTGTATTTCATAGTCTGTGGACAGGGTTGATGCGACATTTAGGGCACGTCTTTATTTTGTTTGTGGTTTGCCTCTGGCTGGGGGCTGAATTTCCTGCAACACCCGATGCTGAACTGCCTTCCCGCAATCCGGCGTGGAACTTTTTCAAGCGCTACCAAACACGATTTGTCGCGGTAGTGCTAGTGGTGCAGGTGATTGCTGGCGGCTATGCCTACGGCATGGATTTGCTGCACCCGTTTTCCCAGTCAAAAGCAGTCGCCCAATTGGTTCAGCGTCCTGATTTCAAGAATTACCTGGTTGCAGGCAGCATTGATGTATTCACGCAATCGGTTTCGGGGCACCTGGATCAACCCATTTTTTATCCGGAGCGCGATCGCCTCGGAACTTACATTAGTTCAGACAATACGGCTCAACGCCTCACTACTGAACAACTTCTGACTCGCGTCACCCAGGCAACCCCATCAGATAGTGCGCTGCTGGTTCTGACTCGACCTCTAGAAACCCCCTTACCCACCTTCCCAAATTGGGGAATTCAACCTCTGCCGCCGCTACCCCGCGCCATTGTTAGGGTTGAAAACTATCATCTGTATCGGCTGCAACGACTAAATTAGTGCGGCTGAAGAGATAAACGTCGTCTTGCTCGAAGCGTAGACGAAAATTGGGGTTTTGGTGGGCGTTGGCGATCAATTGGGTGATGGCTTCGGGGGTACTCATGCGTCCAGGGTGCCGACGGTTGAATAGAAGATAGTCGTAGTCATTCAGCCGGATGTCTTGCCCAGCAACAATTTTGATTACTTCACGGTGGGTGAGATGAGGAGCCAGAGCGGCGGGTGCTAACACGGCTCCTTTGGTGGTGATGTGGGCGATCGCAGTTCGGCTGGCCTGCCAGGTATCCAGGGTGCTGAGAAAGCGAGTGCCAAACAGCGTCCATTGTGCCAGAGCGAAAAAGGCAACCAGTGACCACAGGGCAATCTGCCGGGGGCGTTGCATCCAGGTTGCCTCGGCTGCAAGGGCCGCAATAACCGCCAGGATGAGAAAGGGCAAAATTGGCAGAGAATACTGATGCACCAAATCTTTTAGAGCGGGAGAGGTAGACAGCAGATTGATTGCCAGTTGGGGAATGGCTGCCACGAGAGGCGTGAGATGTCGCAGGGATAGACCCCATCCCAGCGGCAACAGCAACAGCAGCAGGTAGCCCAGGTTTTGTAGAGTCAACAACTTTCGCAGTAGCAAATCGGGACGCAACACCAGGTTCAGCAAAATTTCGGGAATGGTTTTGCCAAACTCGGCAAAGTGGGAGGCTCCCAACACGCCCGCAGGCTGAAAATGGGGCAGAATCACCTGGGTTGCCAAAATAAACCAGAGAATCCCAGTGATGAACGCGATCGCACCATAGAGCCGCCGTTGCTCAAACAGCCAGAGCCACACCCCCATTGCTGCAACTGTTAGCGACAGTGCATCTCGACAACCCAAAATAGCCACGACGCAAACCACAAACCCCATAAGTCGCTGCGATCTTGCTGCCAAAACTGCCGCCAAAAACAACGGTAGAGCAATCACTTCGGGGTGAAAGTCGAACAGATTGAGGTTGAAAATCAGAGGATAGAGCAGATACGCCAGCGAGATCGCTGCTGCTTGAGAGTCTTTGAGTCCAGCCTGATGGGCTAAATGCCAGGTAGGGATTGCCCCACTGGCAAGTGCGATCGCCTGCACCAAAAACAACCAGTGCACATCGGCATGGATGCGGTAGAGCAGCGACAGGGGATAAAAAATCCAGGCAGCATGATCGCCCAAAATGTGAATATTCACAATTGTCGAAATGGGAGGCAACCCCTGGCTTAACAGGTAAAGTGGTTGGTCGAAAATGCCCAAGTCCCACGCGTGAGATTGGAACAACCCATGCCGCAGCGTGCTGGTAATCAGCAAAATCAATGTGCTGCAAATCACCATCCAGATTAGCGATCGCGATGGAATCATCCGCTTCACCTGCTGCTGCACCGCACTCTCCCTCAATTTTTGTTCTTTTTGAGGCTACCATAGCCGTTCAAGCATCAAAAAAAGGACTTGGAACTGACCAAGCCCTTGCATCACAGGATGATTTTCAGTTGCAGAGGGTGATAGAGCACAATTAGCGCCGTCTTCTACCGCCACTGAAGCTGCGATTACTGCCAAATCCACGGGAACGATTGGTGTTGTAGGAACGGTTGGAGTTGGAACGGCGCAGGGTATTGGTGCCATAACCAGTACCAGTGGAGCGATCGCCACTGCGATTACTGCCCACTCTAGTTTGTCCTGTTGGAGTTCTTAAGCGACCAGTTGTGCGGAAGTTTTGGCGATTGCGAACCTCAGCAGGTGCAGAGTTGTAGCGCGTGCGATAGTTACTGACCGCATCATTGTAAGTTCTGCCGTAGCCACCATAGCCCGTCAATACTCCACCCGGTTGGTATACAGGCGGGAAGTAGTATTGCGGTCTAAACAGGAGACTGCCCAGTGCTTGCCCTGCCAATGCACCCGCAAATGGAGTCCAAAAGCTGGATTCTTGCCGCACCACTACTGTTTCAGTCTGTCCAGTTTGTGGATTGCTGACATTTTCTGTCACGTTATGCACGTATTCAATTTTGTAATCTTCGGTCAAATGCAGGGAGGGTTGCCCGTTCTCCACTTTTAAGTAGCTCTTTTGACCGCTAGATATTTCCTCATCAGTTAAGCGCGCCATTGGTAAGTTGGTGCTGCGATACACAGACGAGTCACCCGGCTTGGTGTTCAACAACATGACTGTGTATTCACCCGTCGAATCATCGTAGGTCGCTTGCTGAATTGGATACTGACCATTCGATAGCTTGTTCTGAGGTGTTTGAACGCTGGTTTTTTGGGCATCGGGAATTCGAGTTGAATCCCCACCAGCAGGTGCCCCCCCGCAGGAAACACTTGTCACTGCCACAGTGAGGATCATGAGGGAGATCAAAAGTCGGCGAAGCATATTCATCGTTGGTATCGTATGAGGATAGGGTATAGGGTATTACAGCGGAACCAGTTCTGGGAAGTTGAGCATGAGCTGATCAGAGGTGAGTTCTTCACCCAATTGTGCTGGAGAGAAATGCACTTGAATCGCGCGTAGCTTTTCCTGGTAGTGCAAGTTGATCAGGGCTTTAAGTCCGGCTTTGAGTGAGGTCAGGCTAGCGAGGTCGGTTTCGAGTTGGGGCACTTCCCCTTCATAGGCGACGGTGATCATCACGATCAGGTTTTGTGTGATGGGGATGGTGTCGAACTCGTCGGCTTCATTGGTGCCAGATAGGGCAGTGCCACTGCGGTAGCGCTGGGCGGAGTCGGTAAAGAGTTCCTCAACAAAATCCCCTGCTTCGCCTTCATCCCAAAATATGTCACCTTCATTGGCGGCGGATTGCCAGTAGATGTCGTATTGCAATAGGGTCTGGCAAATTTCAACCAACCCTTCGCCCAGGGTTTGAAGGTTGCCATCGCTGCCAACGGCATCTCTAGCCGCCTGGTTCAACACTCCTAACAGCGGCGCAACTTCTTTGCCTGCCAGATGAATGAACAATCGAGCTACAACGAATCGCGTTTTGCCACTCAAACGGTTGAAGCGATCGCCCAAAGAACCCATTTTTATATTCTCCCCAGTATCTAGACAAACGAGTTGTTTGCCTATGAAGCTATATTCCCACTGTAAAGGATAGCTTTGATGGATCTCAGGGCAGATTCCAGACAGTTGCTGGAGAGATTGCCGTACAAACGATGGTTCGAGAAGTTTGGTTTACGAAAATTTTGTCAGCCATCCCAGTAGCGTTTTGGTGCGGGGAGTTAGAAGGGTACGGCGATAGGCATCGGCTGCTTTTTTGATGGCTTCTGCCTGCGTGGGGTAGGGATGGATGACGCTGGAGAGCTTGCTTAAGCCAATGTTGCCAACGATCGCTAATGTAATTTCGCTGATCAAGTCGCCTGCGTGGGCAGCAACCACGGTTCCACCCAGAATCTTGCCGGAGCCTTTGGCATAGAGAAGTTTGACGAACCCTGCCTCTTCTCCATCTGCGATCGCGCGATCAACCGTGCTAAAGGGAATCTTGAGCACCTCAAAGTCAATGCCGCCTGCCTCTGCTTCCGACTCGTACAACCCCACATGGGCAATTTCAGGATCGGTGTAAGTGCTCCAGGGCATCACCAAACTGCTGAGCTTTGAGCGTCCCAAACCGAAGGGTGCAAACAGCGCATTTTTGATCACAATTCGGGCAGCGGCATCGGCAGCATGAGTAAATTTCCAGTCCATGCAAATATCGCCTGCGGCAAAAATTTTAGGATGGGTCGTTTGAAGGAAATCGTTAACCTTTACCCCTTTACGAGCATCATAGGCAACCCCAACCTGTTCCAGGTTCAGCGTTTCAAGATTGGGGGTGCGCCCTGCCCCGATCAAAATTTCGTCTACCGTGACGCTGTGCGTTTGACCATTGCTGGTTACATATAGCACTTTACCAGCGGGGGTTTGCTCCACCCGCTCTAGTTTGCTGTTCAAAAGAAGCTGAATTCCTTCTCGCACAAAGGTTTGCTGCACGATTTCGGCGGCATCTGCATCTTCTCGATCCAAGATGTGGCTGTTTTTGTGTAGAAGCGTGACCTGGGAGCCGAGCCGCTGGAATGCCTGCGCCAGTTCACAGCCAATGGGTCCGCCGCCAATCACTGCCAAGTGGGCTGGACGCTCGGTCAGGTTGAACACTGTTTCGTTGGTGAGAAATCCTGCTTCAACCAATCCAGGAACATCAGGACGAGTTGCCCGTGCTCCGGTGGCAATGACAGCTTTTTTGAAGCGCAACGTTGCTCCCTCAACGGCGATCGCGTCATTGGCAGTAAATTGCCCCTGCCCCAAAAACACATCAATCCCCAGATTCTGAAAGCGCTGAACAGAGTCATGATGGCTAATTCCGGCTCTCAGTTGCCGCATTCGTGCCATCACAGCGGCAAAATCTACTTCAACTGCTGAGGGAGGCTTCACTCCAAAGCGATCGCTGTCTCGCATTTGTGCTGCTACCCGCGACGAACGAATCACACACTTGGAGGGCACACAGCCCACATTTAAGCAATCGCCGCCCATCAAGTGTTTTTCAATCAGGGCAACTTTTAATCCCAATCCCAAACCTGCTGCGCCTGCCGCCACAACTAATCCAGCGGTTCCGGCTCCAATCACGACTAAATCGTAGCGATCGGCTGGTGTAGGATTGACCCAATCCAGGGGATGAACCTGAGAAATGAGCGTCTGATTGTATTCATCGAGTGGCGAAATCAGCGATTCATTCTTGTTGAGTTGAATCATTGGGGACATCTCCTGAGGCAACGCTCTGGGCGAGGGCATTGCGAGCAATGCGAGTGATGTATAAGGTTACGCCAACTGTTGCCAGAAAGCCAACAATGCGGAGCACCCATTGCACCGTTTGCGCTTGGGGGTTGAGGGTTGGACGCGTGGCGATCGCAGCCAGGTCACCCGCTAAGGAACCAATGTAGACATACATGACTGTTCCTGGAATCATGCCCACTGAACCCAGCACATAATCTTTGAGGGAAACTCGCGTTACGCCAAAGGCATAGTTAAGCAAGTTAAAGGGAAAGATGGGCGATAGACGGGTCAACAGCACGATTTTTAACCCATCTTTAGCAACAGCTTCTTCGATCGCGGTAAACGTGGTGTTGCCTTCAATTCGCTTTTCCACCCAGGTTTGCGCCACATAGCGACCAATCAAAAAGGCACAGATCGCGCCGAGCGTCGCAGCCGTGAATACATAAACCGAACCCCAAAACACTCCATAAATTGCGCCACCTCCCAGCGTGAGTAGAGAACCAGGAATGAATAACACCGTTGCCAGGTTGTAAATGGCGATATATGCCAGCACACCTATTGCTCCCAGATCTTTGATCCACAGCAACGCACTCTGTAGGGTGGTTTGCACCAGTTCAATTAAGTTCAATTGCTTAACCAGAATCATTAGTAGGGCAGTGCCTACCAGGACTAACAGAAATTTTAGCCAGGGGTTGAGCAGACGTTTACTATTTGCTGCCATTGCATCCACCCAATAGGGGTATGGTTTAACTCGCTATTTTCAACATTCCCGAACCGATGCTTGGCTGCTCATGTCAGCCAGGTGGAAAAATCTTGAGCAAAGTTTTCCAGAGAGATCAGGTGAATGAAGGGATCTTGAGCTGCTTGCTCGCGATCGCGCTGAGTGTTGTAGCCCCAATCGGCAAGAAACAGTTCCACATCTGAGAGTTCTAGCCGCTTTTGAATTCCTTGCAAGGTTTTCAACCGATCTTCCACAAACCAGAACACGGCATCTTGCCCAAACACTTGTTTCAGTTCTAGCAAAATATCCCCTTTCGGACGCTGAACTTCCTTACCAAACAGTTGCAGATCGGTCAGATCTATCCCCTGCTGCTCTAGAAGTTGTTGGATGAAGCGTCCCTCTTTGGTGCTGATGATAGCAACGTGAATTTCGGTTTGCAGGATTGTTCTAAGGCGATCGCAGACTCCTGGATAAAATCGATGTTCCGCCAGCCAACTGTTCACATTGGCCGCGATCCATTTGTCACGAGTGCCGTCTACCTGCGCCACTAATTCAGCCGGAGCCAGATTTTCCTGGTTTACAATTTGTTGGGCGATCGTGCTCCAATCTCGCAAAATTGCCTCTTCCGAAACGCCTTGCAGCACTGCCCGTAGCACAACTGGCATCTCCCACCCTGTTTCCACCACAGGACGCAATCGGTAAAACGACTCGGCTAACCACGGTGGGGGTGTTGAATTCTCCGGTTGCCAGATGTTGCAGTAAGCTTTCCACGCTGTAATAAAGTACTCTTTTAGCCCGTCACACAGTACCCCGTCAAAATCCAGCGCTAGCACGGTCGGAAGATTGCTCACCATGATTGCTCTCTATCAGGAACATTGCTTCCTAAGTTATAGCGATGGTCAGCTAGCTTGAGACAGGATTCATCAACCCACCGATCAGACCAGGAACGTGGACTGACGGATCTTGTCTCAAACGAGATTGAATTAATAACCGCGATCGCAGCCTCAGCAGAAACATCATTTAGGTAATGAGAACTAATTAAAAATGAAAGGTTGAAAGTTCAAAAATGGCTTTCAGTAAGGCTTTGTCACTTTTAACTTTTCATCTTTAATTATTCATTCTCCCTAGCGCCGATTAGATGCAGCGATTTGGTCGGTAAAGCGTTGAACCAACGACAGCAGCAGTAACTTTGCCGCAAACGGAGGTCCATCGAGCAAATAGCGTCGTGCTAACCGCTGAGGTTCTTGAAGTAGGCGATACAACGTTTCAAATCCTAAATTTTGTGCCCAGCGTGGAGGCCGTTTAATATCCTGAGTAACATAACTAAAACTGATGCCCACTCCTAGCCACCAAGCATTTGGACAAACGTGGCGAATGCGTGCAATCAACCGTTCAGATTTGGGAAAACCAACCGCGACATAAATAATATCGGGCTGCGCGCGACGCAGGATTTCTAGAATCTTTTCCACTTGTTCTAGATCTCGCTCAAACCCTACTGGAGGGCATAGTGTTCCTGCAATTTTTAGCCCCCGATTGCGCTGCCTCAAAATTTCTGCAGCTCTATCTGCTGTGCCTTCATTGCCGCCTAAAAGAAACACGGAAAGCCCCCGCTTTGCCGCTTCATCTGTAAGGCTATAAATCAAATTGGAACCACAGACCCGTTCTGGTAACGGAACTCCTCTGAGCCAACTTGCCCAAACCAGGGTAATGCCATCTGCAACCCGCAGCGTACTACTCTCAACAAGCCGCTGTAGTTCTGGATTGGCAGCCGTTTTACGCAGATTTTCAAGATTCACAGTGACGCACCAGCCACCACACCCTGTATCGATCGCATCAGCAATAAGTTGTACACACTCAACCTCGGTCACTGGAGCCAGAGACACGCGACACAAATGAACAGAATGCAGGGATTGTTCATCTAGAAAATTGGCGGATTGATGTAAGGGCGACGATTGATCAATTAAATCGAAATCAGGCATCTCTAGTCACTGGCAGTAAACGGTAGTGTTCAAGCTTCGGAATTTTCAATTGCTTTCAACTGATTTCTGAAGCTGCATGGGTAGCACCCTCATGGGCTGATGAATGAGACAAACTTCCAATCAGACCTACACAGACTTAGAGGTAAGCAACGGATCTTAGTTGATGAGCCTACTCAATAAAGTTACTGTTTAGTTTGAGTAAAAATCTATGGATCACGTAGAACATTTGGGGAAGATCTTTTAATGAAGTTAGATGTTAAACGGAAACTACGGTTATTTCGCTGTTGCAGTTTATAGAAGATTTATGATCCCGAAATAAAATCATTAAGTTAAGGAGTAGATTTTTTCAAAATGTTTAAGAACAAAAATTTTTATAAATTCTCTAAAGAATTATTTGAAAAGGTAGTGTGACGACTCAACGTCTTTGGTTGATTGGGGGCACTCAAGAAAGTGCTGAGTTGGCATTGGCGATCGCTACTGAGGGAATTCCCTGCCTGATCACCGTTACAACAGAAGCCGCTCGGCGCTTATATCCAGCGAGTCCGCAGTGCAAAATTTGGGTGGGGCGGTTGGATCAGCAACGACTACCAGCGTTTCTTCAGCAGCAGCAGATTACTGCCATTTTGGACGCGTCCCATCCTTTTGCTGTGGAAGTGTCTCGTCTGGCGATCGCGATCGCTGCTCAACAAGGCATTCCTTACCTGCGCTACGAACGTCCAGCTTTAGACATGCCCAATTCTCAGTCGTCTGTCCTTGCTTCCAGCTTTCAGTCCCTTCTGTCCAGCAATTTGTTGGACAGCCAGCGCGTGCTGCTTACGGTTGGTTACCGTCCATTGCCGTTGTTTAAACCGTGGCAGGAAGTTGCCACCTTGTTTACTCGGATTTTGCCATCCCTCACTGCTTTGGAGACGGCGATCACCGCAGGTTTCACCCCAGATCGCATCATTGCTTTGCGTCCCCCCATTTCAGCTGCAATAGAGCGAGCGCTCTGGCAACAGTGGCAAATTTCAATGGTTGTTACAAAGGCATCTGGAGCCGCAGGCGGCGAGGATGTGAAGCGGCAGGTTGCCGATGAGTTAGGCGTGAAATTAGTGGCGATCGCTCGTCCAAAAATTATCTATCCGCAACAAACCAGTGAGTTGGCGATCGCGCTGCAATTTTGTCGAAACGCAGGAGCTAGAAGTTAGGAGCCAGAAGGCAGAAGGTAAGGAAGGGGGACAATCAAAATTCCAGATTTTCCAACTCCTCAATTCCTAATCTCCAATTCCCAATTCCCTTATGCCCTATCCCCGACTCCCTATCCCCCTACATCTTCAAAACTTCTCCCCTCTCCAGGAACTTCTCCTTCGCCTCTGCCATCTCAGTAGATAGCCGATGTTTGAAGAATGGATGAAGTTAATGGAACGGTAGTTTCACTGGTGTAGCCCGCAGGACAACGATTGGAGACGCGTTCTCTTTTTGCCTGCGATCGCACCTATTCAAGATTTCTCATACTGCATATCTCATACTGCATAAGGGTTGCCTAGATCAAGGCGTTTCCACTCCAATCGCAACTGCAACTGGATTTTGGCTGTCATAAGGTTGACTGTCATCAGGCTGTAGCTAGGTTGTTGCAATGGTTCTACCTTTGCAACATAGGGAAATCGACTGCCAAAGAACGGTACCGCGCTAAGGGGTGCATCCCGCTTGTGAACTTTCTTTGACATAACCACTCTCACTCTCTATGAAATCCAATCAACGTTCTCTGTTTTCTCAGGCTGGAACCCTGCCCATGAGTGCGGTTCTGCTGTTTTTTGCGCCAACCGTCGCCTCGGCTCAAACGGTGGTGACTCCTCCTGCTGCAACCTCTGCTGAAACGGGAAATCCAACCCAAGCTGAGGCTGCTAACCCAATAACGCCAGCCATAACTGCTGGCACACCTGTTGCTAGCCCAACTCTTGCTGCCACCGCGATCGCGCCAACGAGCACACCCACTGCTGCACCCATCCCATATGTCTACCCAGTCGCGTCTCAAGTACCATACCCGGTTGCAGCACCAGTCTACTCAACAGTGCCGATCCAAGCTAGCAATCCAGGTGGCTTTACAGTGCAGGTCACCACGCAAATTGGTATTCCTAATCAAAGCATTCCTAATCAGGGCGGCTACCCGCTTGGGGGAATGCCAACACAGATTACGCCTGGAACTGGAATTGTTTATCCGGGTGTCCAGGGTTTATATCCCGCTGGGATGCCTACCCAGGCTGGCTATCTTCCCGCTTATTCCAGTGGAGTTTATACACCCAGTCCGACACCTATTGCGCCAGTGCTGCCTGCAAACACAGGGGGCTTTGTAGAGGCGATCTCCAACCCTGCGCTGTTACCCTGGTCAGCTCAAACCCTGTGGCAGCAAATCGTTTCCAATCCAACCCAGGCGAATTCACAAACGATAGCGACCCTGCAACAAATGCTGCGGGAGTACCCTAATTTCATTCCAGCCTATACGCAGTTGGCACAGGCACTGATTGCAAACAACCGCCCTCAGGAAGCGATCGCCACCCTGGAGCGGGGCACGACGCTGTACCCAAATCAGCCAGAACTGGCGCGATCGCTGATCATTGCGTTGGGTAACTCCCAGCGCTGGAATGAAGCCGCCATGTCAGCTCGCCAGTTTGCAATTCGCAATCCCAACAGCCCTCTGGTCAGCGAATTTACCAAATTGGCAGATGAAAGCATTAAACTGGCGCAAACTCCTAGCAGTTCTGGCACTCCTGTGAGAGGCGGAGTGTTGAGTAACCTGTTGACCACTGGATTAGGGTATTTGTTGACTGGTAAAGTGTCGCCTTCTGTGACGAGTGGGCAAACTCCCTGGTCATCCATTGTGCCAGGCGATGCTGCCGCAGGTAGCCAGATGGCGCAAGAATTGCTTAGCCAGGTGCAATTGCTGAACGATCCAGACGTGACAAACTACATTAACGACATTGGGCGTAAGTTAGCGCAAGCTTCTGGACGCAGCGACTTTCAATTCTATGTTGTGAAAGATGCAGGTTCTGGTGCGATCGCCCTTCCCAATAACCAGATTTTCGTCAGCGCTGGTTCCATTGCCAACACCAACTCCGAAGCTGAATTAGCTGCCCTCATTGCCCGACAAATGGGGCATTCTGTGCTTTCTCACCCCAGCAAAATAGCCAGACGCGGAAACATCACCAGCACGATTGCCAGGCTGCTGCCAACGGTGGGCGGTTTGGTCAGTCCCAAAATTAGAGACTTCAACAACAGCACCACAGGAACATTAGTTTCTGGCTTGATTGGTAGCCTTGGCAATGGATTGTTGAAGCAAAACTACACTTCCCAAATGGTGAACGATGCAACCAAAACGGGTACGAAACTGCTGGATGCGGCGGGGTACGGTTCAGGCAGTTTGTTAAACATCAGTATGGGCAGCGATCGCCACGCTCAGATGAAAGTCAGAGTGCAGCAATTGCTGGGTACCGCTCAGCCCTGGTGGAGCCTGGGAAGGTAGGAAGAAGGGTGTGGGGTGTAGTGGGTGAGTGAGATTTTACCTATCTACCCTCCTACCCTCCTACTCCTCCACCCACCTACCCACTCACCTACCCCCATTTCCCTCCTAAAACTCCGGTTCATCGCTCAAGGTTTCAATCAACAGATCCATCTGCCGTTGACGCTGTGCCAAAAAGATTTCGCACTGACGTAGATTTTCGACGGCGGTGGAGAATCGATCAAAGACTTCTGCCAAATCTAAATCGCCTGCCTCAATCTGAGCGATCGCGGCTTCAATTTCTTCAACGGTTGCTTCGTAGCTCCATGTAGATTTAACTGGTTCTGATGCGGGGACAGAACCTTGATTGTCCAATGGATGAGATGGGGAATGGACTCGCATAGAGTCTGTTAGATCACTCACAGGTTTATTTATCACAGGTTTAATTTAAATGTTGGATTTAATACAATCCATACCGACAGTATATTTTCGTCCCAAGCTGGTTGGGTGTTTCCTCCACATCAATTTGTCACATTAACCCATCCCCTACACCCTATTCCCACCCTACGCCGATTCAAACTCAACTAGGCAGTACATAGTTGCTCTACGAATTCAGCACCTCAGTAACGGAGACCTTAAGCTGCCCGTGACCAAGCTGTACCAATAGATTTTGTCCGGGTACAAGCTCAGTCGTGCTTCGGGCGATCGCGCCATTCTCCTGACGCACCACCGCATAGCCGCGTTTCAATACTGCTTGCGGATCGAGGGTTCCTAGCTTTTGCTTCAGCAGTTGGCAATGTTGCTTTGCCTGTTGGTGTTGGCGCAGGCTGCTTTGGATGAGTTGATGTCGCAGCCAATTGAGACGTTGGGTTTCGTGCTGTAAGCGGCGATCCAGCTTTAACTGGTGTAATTGTCCTTCCAACCGTTGCAAGCGATCGCGGGTAATTTCCAACCGATATTGCATGGCATCATTCAGTGCCAGCATCCGCTCTCGATGTTCTGTGTAAAGATCGGAGAGACTGGGAACCGCTTGTTCCGCGGCGGCTGTTGGCGTGTGAGCACACACATCTGCCACCAGATCTGCTAGTGACTCATCTCGCTGGTGCCCAATGCCTGCAATCACGGGGATGGGACATTCTGCGATCGCTCGCACCACGCGCTCATCATTAAAGCACGCCATATCCTCGATCGCCCCTCCACCTCGTGATAGAATTAGTACGTCTGATCTACCATCTTGCATCACTCGTTGAATGGCTCGAACGATCGTGTCCGGTGCCTGATCTCCTTGAACCAGCGCCGACGAAAACAGGACATGCAATCCTGGATAGCGCCGTCGCAGAGTGCGTTGGATATCACCCCAGGCTGCCGCTTGAGGAGAAGTTACCACTGCAACCGTTCTAGGATGGGAGGGAAGGGGGCGCTTCCGCAGGGGATCAAACAGTCCCTCAGCTTCCAGGCGATTTCGCAATTGCCGATAGCGCAAAGCCCGTAGTCCCTCTCCACCTGGCAAAACCTGCCAGACAATTAGTTGATACTGCCCCCGTTGAGGATGAACATGAACTCGACCCAGAATAATCAGTTGTTCCCCTTGAGTCGGCAAGGTTGCCAATCGATCAATCTGGCTATTCCATACCACACAATTGATTGCAGCTTTCTCGTCGGGATCTTGCAACGTAAAAAACAACCCACTGCGATACCGAGTGGCGCTGGAGACTTCTCCCGTCACCCACACTTGCCGAAGCTGGTCGTCTTGTTCCAAAAGCGCCTGAATATAAGCGGTTAGCCCCGCAACCGACAGCGCCACTTCTGGAGCTAGCATATCTGGAAGATAGGAGGTTATCCGATCCATACTCATCTTGGGGAGAACACCAACGACTTTTTTATAGGGTAACTAGACTGGCTCAGTTTCGACTGTAAGCCGCAATGCAATCTTCCTGAACTCAGCATTTGCCCACCTCATGTTGCATTTCGCGGTGGCGGCAACAACTTTTCTACCAGGTTCGGGTTTCGCTTCAGCAGGCATGATCTAGAATTCGTCTAAATGCTGCTGATTGCAAAATCCTTTCTCCGCTCATTTCCATATCCAATACTTGCGTTGAGGCGCTGATGGCTAAATCTTCTTCCAACTCTTCCACAACCGATAACTCCTCCGAAAAGAAAAAAGCTTTGAATCTCGTAGTCACTCAAATTGAGCGAAACTTCGGGAAAGGCAGCATTATGCGCCTGGGTGATGCTACTCGCATGAAGGTTGAGACGATCCCAACAGGTGCGTTAACCCTTGATCTGGCATTGGGTGGTGGTTTGCCCAAAGGTCGGGTGATTGAAATTTATGGACCTGAAAGTTCGGGTAAAACGACGCTGGCACTGCACGCTGTGGCAGAGGTGCAAAAAACTGGCGGAATCGCTGCGTTTGTTGATGCTGAACATGCCCTCGATCCATCCTATGCCTCGGCGCTGGGAGTGGATATTGATAACTTATTAGTGTCTCAACCTGATACGGGTGAAGCAGCGTTGGAGATTGTGGATCAACTGGTGCGATCGACCGCAGTCGATATTATCGTTATAGATTCAGTCGCGGCGCTGGTGCCCCGTGCTGAAATTGAAGGTGAAATGGGAGATGCCCACGTAGGGCTGCAAGCTCGGTTAATGAGCCAGGCTCTGCGAAAAATTGCCGGAAACATGGGCAAATCTGGCTGTACGGTGATTTTCCTGAACCAGCTTCGCCAAAAAATCGGGGTCACTTACGGCAACCCGGAGACTACTACAGGAGGACAGGCGCTCAAATTTTACGCTTCGGTGCGCTTGGATATTCGTCGGATTCAAACATTGAAGAAAGGCACGGACGAATATGGTAACCGGGCAAAGGTGAAGGTGGCAAAAAATAAAGTTGCGCCGCCGTTCCGTATTGCCGAGTTTGACATTATTTTTGGCAAGGGGATCTCTAGCCTGGGTTGCCTGGTTGATTTGGCGGAAGAAACTGGCGTGATTGTTCGTAAAGGAGCCTGGTATAGCTACAACGGTGATAACATCGCGCAGGGGCGAGACAACGCGATTAAGTATCTGGAGGAGCGTCCAGAGTTGGGTCAGAAGGTTGATCAAGAAGTTCGACAGAAGCTGGAGATGGGTGCTGTTGTGTCTGCAAACTCAGTGGGTCACCCGGATGCTGATGAAGATGATGAATATCTGGAAGAGGAAGAGTAACGCCCGCTGCGCTTAACGGTTCAAGAATCGATCTAAGATTTCGTCTTTCTGCCCAGGGCTTAATTCGGGAGGGGCTGGGTGGGAAGGCGGTTCTGTAGATACTGGAGGTTTTAGGAATAGAGAGGTTTCTTTATCGTTTTCGGCTAGGGGATCGTCCCAACCAGGGATGTCGGTTAATGATAAGTTTCCTTCTTCAAGAGAAGCTTGGGAGGTAATAGGTTCTGCCTGGCTGAAGTTTGTTTGATTCAGTAGTTCTGTTGATACGGCTTCTAATGTGAGAGCGGTTGAGCAGACGAAAAAGATGAAGGAGAGGCTGCCAAGCCGGATGCGATCGCCATCTTTGAGCAAGACTGGGCGGCGCACTGCTTCTCCATTCAGGTAGGTGCCGTTTGTACTGTTGAGATCTACCAGGTAAAACCCTTGATTGTGTACATATCGGATCATGGCGTGTCTTCGGGAAAGCCGTTTGTCCTGTACACAAACTCCTGCTTGGCGATCTCGTCCAATAATCCAGGCTTGCTGAGGCTGAATTAACAACTGGGTTTGATTCTTCAGCAAGTTAGTAACAAGGTATGCTTGCCCATCTCGAATACCACCCTGCACGTATTGCCAAACCCCACGTACACGATGACGGCTGTCAGTATTCTCTAAATCCAGAATTTCATCTAGCAGTTCCCGATGATGCTCATAAAGCTTTAGAAAAACGCGGTACAGTCCCAAACGCTGATCTAAATCAGATGAGTTTGCGGTTGAATTAAGCGGTAGATCGGCTAGCGGATTTGAGTCAAACATACATTTGGAGGGGTCGATATTTAAGAAGAAGGCTCCTACATTCCGTGCTCCATCATTCCGAAATGTACCATGTGCAGGAGTCTTAGTCAGTTAGCCGTATAACCGTTATCTGGAATGAGCGTACGGATGCTGACTGAGATCACGGAACATACTAATTATTGTTACTACGAAACCTCAATTGGATGGTTCGTTCACTAAACCGACTTGCCGGGTGATTCCAGAGGTTTGACTAGGAAACAGTGGATTCCATGAATGAGATTAAATCGCTTAAACAAAATTTTACAAGCGATAACTACAAGGTATAACTCAATCTTGAGATAGATAACCGCATGATTACGGGTTACTAAGGTGTATTAAGGCTCTCGTCAAGCGAACGCTCGTTAGAATTACGTGAAAATTAAGTTTTTTAGATACTTTTGGTAACTAGGAAAAAAGTATTGAGTATTGTAATTCTACACACAGTGCCCAAACAGCTTTCTACAATTGGAGAGTAAGGGCGTTTGCTGCCTCAAATTAGATAGCAAATGGTACTGCATTTGTTGTAAACGCTTTTTCTTCCGAGGAAATGCGGGTTTCTCACATCAGGGTAATTACCACAGCGGCAACCACTAGTTTGACCTTTTAGGTTCTTCGCCAACGTTTAAGCATCTACTTGAACTGCGATTGCGTCAGTGCGATCGCTATGAATCTAGTCGTGAAAGTTATCCGTTTCATCGACGTGGATTCAGGCTTAACCGTCAGTTCAGCACACGTTTCTTTGTCGAACTGACACAAGGATTAAGAAAATCGTTGGTTGATGTTAAAGCTATGGTGATCAATCTACCCGATGATAATCGTTGTTCTGTGGATGCAATCCAGTTAGAAACTAAACGCTCCAAGTGGATTGCATCTCAGTTAAAGTACCCGAATGCTGCCGCTCAAGCATCGCCAACTCCTACCCAGAACTCACCGAAAGTGTTGGCAGACTCAGTCAGTTATTGGGCAATCGATTTATTAGAGCCACCTATTCCAAACAAAGAACGTTCATCAACACACCCTTGCCAACCCTCCCAACCTCTTACTGAACTCCAGCAACTTCAACAGGCGGCTAACTTAGGGGAACAACAAAAAGTTCGTGGTCACTCAATTGCGAAAGCCACGGTTTTACATACACCAGAAAGAATAAGAAGTTACGCAGATCCCATTTCTCCCCTTCGAGAACGAGACATTCAAGCGTTAGCAGTGCTCTTTCAGCGGGATGATATCGCTATGATTGAGGCTGATCTTACCCAGATGTTGCTGCGCCTGCTACCGGAACCCTGTTGGGAAGAGGATGGGTTTGAGTTTCTCAAAGAATTTTTATAACTTGAAGCTCCACTTTAAAACGGGATATCGTCCAGGTTTGGTTCAGGGGTTACTTCTGGAGCAGAAAACTTAGCGGTTGACGCTTTTGCTTTCGGTGAACTGCCTGAACGAGGTGCAAAAGTTCCGTTGCTGCGAGAAGCGGGTGGAGTGTCTTTTGGAGTGGCAGGGGTAGGAACTGTGACGGTTGATTCTAAAGATAGCCCTGCACCAATGCGATGAAGCCGTTGAGCGGTGAGTTCTGCTCGCTTCTCCTTGAATCCCTCTGGACGATCAATCGTGTTCATATTCAGTCGTCCTTCAATCACAACGCGATCGCCTTCGTGATAATTCGCCTGAATTTCCTGCGCCAAATTACCCCATCCAATCACTTTTAAGGTCGAGGGAGGATCTTCAGGACGCAGCCCCGCAAATTGCACCAGCATTTCGGCGATCGGAGTTTGGTTATCAGGCGTGTAACGAAGTTCTGGCTCTTGAACAATTTCTGCCATCAACACACAGGTATTCATTCAGGGCTACCTCCCTCAAAGGAAAATGGGTATAGTACAAGTGAATTAGTAAGGAGTCTGCAAATGATTTTAGCAGCTAACTCTCACAGGTGAACATTGACCGA
The DNA here is from genome assembly GCA_015272515.1 of Leptolyngbyaceae cyanobacterium C42_A2020_001. GTDB lineage: Bacteria > Cyanobacteriota > Cyanobacteriia > Leptolyngbyales > Leptolyngbyaceae > JSC-12. The sequence continues at coordinate 73,414 of JACYLN010000061.1, forward strand.
GTTGTTTCAACCACTTACCCATTGCCGACACCCACCGAGTCCTAGTTCTGGGTCTTGGCGATAAGCTTCCTCTGCAACCCAAACCTGCACATCCTTATTCAGCCCAATCCAGTATAAATACTGGGCACCCGGGTTGTAACGAACCCCCACCCGGATGTTTGAAAAATCATCTTCAGCCGTCTCAAACCCAAATCGAACCGTCAACTGGGCGACTAAACATTCAGGAGTATCAGCATATTCACCAAATGTTTCTCGTTCACGCCAAAACTTCTCTAGAAATGGAGTCAGGATTGGCAAAATCTTTTCAGGGCTGCCGCCACGGGTGGCATAAACCAGAGCGGGGTTCCCCTCCACAATTAAGTGGTATGGATGTGGCATAGACAAATGATGACTTCACGCTAGCTAAGGACACATGACACCAACTATCGCCTATATTTAAGCGTTAAATCTCAGTTCCGAAAAGAACGCTTCCTAAAAAAGATGGGGTGCGATCGCTCACACCCCACCGTCTCAAACCAATCAGAATATTAAATGTTCTTTTCGCTTAACTCACGAGTCATGTAATCAAACGGTTGATCAACCACAGAACCAGAAGCCACGCCAGACTCCTCAAGCTGCGCTTTCACAATTTCTTTCATAATCTGGATGCCCCGCACCGTTGGACCAATCGGAACCCCCAACGAGTTGTACGTTTCCCGTAACCCTTCCAAAACACGCTCATCCAAAACATCTGTATCCCCCGCCACCAGAGCGTAGCTTGCATAGCGTAGGTAATAATCCATATCTCTCAAACAGGCTGCATACCGACGAGTGGTGTAAGCATTACCACCCGGACGAATCAGTTCAGGTTGTTCTTCAAACAACTGCAACCCAGCTTGTTTCACGATAGCAGCCGCATTTGATGTAATCACTGCTGCTGCCTGCACCCGCACAATTCCTGAATCAAAATAACTTTTTAAGCGATCAATCGCGTTACGGTCTAAATACCGACCCGTATTGTCGTAGTTCTTAATCAGGCTTGTTACTGCATCCCGCATTGAATTTATCTCCCGATCATCCTTCTAGCAAACAAACAAACTAGCAAACAATCAAATTTAGTTAATCTTTGCCCTGCTTCACCAGAAAAACTCTGCTTACACAAGTAGAGCAAGCCATTAAAAAACCCAGCTAACTGCCATTGTTAAATGAATTAACTGCCTGCCAGGTCAATCCCCTCAAGACGCGACCCCTCTCCTAAGAGATTCTCGCCTCAGGATTTATGGTCAGTGTATCACGACGAGGCACTCGCAACCCGCCTATCACGCCCGTTTTGGCGTGTAAAGAGATGTTGAGAAAACCCTCCCTCCTCGCCTGTTTGTGTATAAGAATAATCCCTAATTTGTCGAAGTCGAATTTGATGCATCCCCTGTAATTTGTAATTTCGTATACAAAACGGGTGCAAGCCTGTCTCTAGGATGATTCAGATGTGGAAAGTGGTTTCTGGGTGACTCAGCGGCTTTACCACTGACGTGGCTTCAGTTTTCCTAAACTCTTAAGCGCTTCCAAACTCGTTTTCCCTAGCTTCTCTTTTGTACTGACTTGTCCTCAACTTTTTTAGCTTTTAAGACAGCCCGAAGTAAGGAGTAATTCATGGCGACCCCGCAGGAAATCCTGGAATGGATTAAGCGTGACAACATTCAGATGATTGATCTTAAGTTCATCGACACGCCTGGTACGTGGCAGCATCTAACGCTGTACCACAACATGATCGATGAAAGTAGCTTTACGGAAGGCGTTGCCTTTGACGGTTCCAGTATTCGGGGTTGGAAAGCCATTAACGATTCAGATATGGCAATGGTTCCCGATCCGGATACTGCGTGGATCGATCCTTTTATGGAAGAGCCGACCCTCAGTATGATCTGTAGCATCATAGAGCCTCGGACAGGACAGCCTTACAGCCGCGATCCCCGCTCAATTGCTCAAAAAGCGATCGATTACCTGAACTCAACTGGTCTTGGCGACACTTGTTACTTCGGTCCGGAAGCAGAATTTTTTATCTTCGACGATGTTCGCTTTGACCAAACTCAAAACTCCGGCTACTACTCAGTAGATAGCGTAGAGGGCGTTTGGAACTCTGGGCGTGAAGAGGCGGGTGGTAACCTGGCTTATAAGCCTCGTAACAAAGAGGGGTATTTCCCTGTCGCCCCAACCGATACTCTGCAAGACATCCGGACTGAGATGCTACTGACTATGCTGAAGTGCGGGGTGCCAATTGAGAAGCATCACCACGAAGTGGCAACGGGTGGACAGTGTGAGTTGGGTTTCCGCTTTGCCGAATTGGTGAAAGCTGCTGACTACTTGATGACCTATAAGTACTGCATCAAGAATGTGGCGAAGAAATATGGCAAGACTGTAACTTTCATGCCCAAGCCTTTGTTTTGTGATAACGGGACGGGGATGCACTGTCACCAATCCATATGGAAAGGTGGACAACCCACATTTTTTGGTGATGGTTATGCTCAACTCAGCAAAACTGCCCTGAACTACATTGGTGGCTTGCTGAAACACGCTCCAGCTCTTCTGGCATTTACCAATCCTTCCACCAACTCCTACAAGCGCCTGGTGCCTGGTTTTGAGGCTCCAGTTAACCTGGCATACTCTCAAGGGAACCGCTCTGCCTCCATTCGGATTCCACTCACTGGCGACAATCCTAAAGCGAAGCGCCTGGAGTTCCGGTGTCCCGATCCTTCCTGTAACCCTTATCTGGCGTTTGCAGCGATGCTGTGTGCGGGTATTGACGGCATTAAGAATGAGATCGATCCCGGTTCTTCACTGGATGTAGATATTTACGAACTCAGCCCTGAAGAACTGGCGAAAGTTCCTTCTACCCCGGCATCGCTGATGGATGCTCTGAAGAACCTGGAGAAAGATCACGAATTCTTGACGGCGGGTGGCGTGTTCACCGAAGACTTCATCGAGAACTGGATTAGCTACAAGCTCGATCGCGAAGTGATTCCGGTCAGTATTCGTCCTCACCCCTATGAGTTTGCGCTTTACTACGACTGCTAACCCAACCTCCTGATGGGTGTGTTAAGAGTCTAGTTGGTGAAAGGCAGCGATCGCTGCCTTTTTCGTTCCTTCCTCTCAGCCATTGTGTACGGGAGGAACTTTTTTGATAAACCCTTTCCAACAATTAACGGATCAGCCTATCAGCCATTAGAATTGGCATGGCTCTTCTTGCGTTTCTACGCCGGAGCTAACCCTTTCACTTAATGGAACTCGTTATGGCGCTTGAAACCCCTAGCGATGCGATCGCAGACCAGATTGTTGACGATGAGACTGCGAACAATCTGGTAGGAGTCATCGAAACGGTGATTGCCAGCCTCGATAGTGAGAATACGGCAATGGTTAACCGGAGCGAGGCTGGGCATGTTTGGAAATTTAAGTACGGAACGATTGAGGTGTTTGTCCAACTTACGGGATTGGGAGACGAAGATACGCTCACGGTGTGGTCGGCAGTGTTGAAACTTCCCGTAAAGAATGAACCCAAACTGATGCGGCAGCTTCTAGAACGGAATTGGTCTAGCACGTTAGAAGCTCGGTTTGGCATTGTCAATGATGAAATAGTGGTGGTGACCAATCGATCGCTGGCGGATTTATCCCCCGGCGAAATCTCTCGCGCTATTACGATTGTTGCCACGATCGCCGATGAAAGCGACGAACCCCTCCAGGAAGAATTTGGAGCCTAAACCTAACTGGCGTTTTGTACCTCCTATTTGTGCTTCCGGGCAGGTACAGATGGCGTTAGATTGCTGGTTATTTAAGCAACATTTGCAAGGGCTACACCCACCAACACTAAGGTTTTACACCTGGCAACCTATTGCCATCTCGCTGGGCTATCATCAGCGCCAATATCCAGATTCGTGGAATCATCTCACCTGGAATGGGCAACCTGTTGATCTGGTTCGTCGCCCTACCGGTGGGCGGGCAGTGCTACATCAAGGAGACTTAACCTACGCCGTGGTTACATCTGAACTCTCTGGGAATCGGATGGAAGCCTACCAACAAATTTGCGAGTTCTTAATTCACGGGTGGCGATCGCTGGGAGTTGAATTACTCTATGGGCACGCTGGGCGAGGCTACATTGGGAATCCAAACTGTTTTGGCAGCGCCACCTCTGCTGACCTGGTTCTGGCAGATGGCTCCAAACTAATTGGCAGTGCCCAATATCGACGAGGGAACACAGTTCTTCAACATGGCTCGATGCGATTACACCAGAGCGCAGACTTGTTTCAAACAGTGTTTGGCGAACGAGACACGCAAATGCCCCAGTTGCCCCTCAGTTTTCAAAATGAAACGATGTACGAAACACTTATCTCTGCGTTAGTTGCAGCCGCGATGGATTGCTTTGGTGCTGCGTTTGAGGTGAAGCCACTCTCCCACCAAGAATGGCAAATGGTGTGCGAGACGTATACACACTCTTAAGTCCGACTCTCAGAAGCCTCGATCGCGGATTGGGCGATCGTGCCCAACGGAAAGCCAACCGGATAAGCTCCCTCATCCTTAATTTGTTTAATTAAGGTTTCAGAAACAGTCATCCGCAGTTTTTGTGCCAGTGCCCGTACAATATCGCCCCGATCAATCACACCAGACACCGCACCCGCTGGAGAAAGCACCGTCATTCGTCGCAACTGTCGCGACTCCATCTGTTGAATCACCTCAACCAGTGGGGTCGATTCCTCAACGGAAGGAATGTCTACAAGCGGCTGAATGATACGGAACAGGTTATTCGTTTCCCACTCGCTGCGCTCGATGTAGTGCAAATCATCGGTAATCACCATGCCACGATAGCGTCCATCCGAAGAAGCGTAATATACCTCCGAACGAGCGTTACCCAATAAATAATCATCGGCAAACCGCCGCAGTGTCATTTCTGCGTCTACCACTCGAAATTCACGCGTCATTGCTTCCGAGGCTTTCAGAGCCAGCAGCGTCTCTTGCAATTCTGTGACCCGATCAGAGGTGCTGGCATTTTGCAGCATGAACCAGCCGATCAGCGCAAACCACAGCCCACTAAAGCCCAAAAACAAAATGCTGCCAATCAACAACCATCCCAAAGCTTTGCCAGTGCTGGCTGCCCAATGAGCACCTTTGAAGCGGCTTCCGGTTACTTTCCAAACAGCAGCTTTCAGGATTTGTCCTCCGTCTAATGGCAGTCCTGGCAAGAGGTTAAACAACGCCAGGATCAGATTAATTGAGGCTAGGTTTCCAGCCATGACTTTTAGCGGTGAGGAATCGCCAGGGATTACAAGCAGTACGGTGCCCAGTAGAACAAACAGCAATATGCTAACGACCGGACCTGCGATCGCCACTTGAAGCGCCTGTCCTGGTGTTTTCGATTCCTGATCAATAGAGGCAACGCCCCCAAACAAGAATAAAGTGATGGAGTTGACCTTGATCCCCTGCGATCGCGCAACCAAACTGTGACCCAGTTCGTGCATTAAAACCGACCCCAACAGCAAGAGCGCTGTCGCAACAGCGGCTCCATAAATCGTTCCAAGTCCCCAAGCTGGGTACTTTTCCTGCCAATTCCCGCCGATCTGATAAATAAGGAACGCCAGAATTAGAAACCAGGATGGATCGATGAACAGAGGAATTCCGAATAGCGATCCAACCCGCCAACCTCCCTGCATAATGACTCCTTCATTCCTATGCTTCTAGGATAAGGGATGAGAAGGAGCAGCGACAGAGTAAGCAGGCGGTCATCTCTCCATCTGAAGAGGTTTCTAACTGCCGCTCAACGCCAGCCAAAGCTGCTCCCACCAAGACAAGGACTGAACTTGAGCGTTTGGTAACTTATTACGGATATCTTGAATATTCCAGCCAGTGAGCTTGGCAAGAGTTTGTGCTTCCTGTTCAAAACGGCGTGGCAGCGACCGCACATATTGTTTCCCTTGAGAACAGGTTGCCTCTCCCATAAATGGATAGCGTAACACATAGCGTCCCTGGAACAATTCCCGATTGTTTGTTGCGTGAAACATTAAATCTTCAGGAAACTTGTCGCGCGTATAACGAACATGGAGCCGAGTGATGAATACACCTGAGGTTGGCATGGGGCGGCGACGAAAGGGAGAGCTTAAAGGCGAAGGAACCTCTGGTTGATCCAGCCAAAACACGCCTGCATCCTTCAACTCCTCTCGGCTCAAAGGCTCTGCCGAGCATGGGTCACAGTTTGCCATATCCCAGGCATATTCCAGGAAGGCAATGTTTCGACCTTCGCGCTCGTAGGAAGTCTGGAACATCGACTTGTAAAACGCATTGAACTCATTTTTCACAAATGTTGGTACTTCGTTGCCAGATGGAACCTTAACCGTCCGGTAGTTGGTTACTTCTGCCTGTCCGGTTGGGGTCAATACATAAACCAACAAATCCTGAGCACTTTTAGCGTTAACCATTCCCAGACGCAGCGGCAACATAAACCGGGGCGAGTCGTAGGTCATTCTAATGGGGCGCAGATTCTGATATCCCGCTTGCTTAAACTCCTTCAAATTCACCTTGGCGACAAAGAACTTCATTTTTTGGCGAATGTAAGGACGTAGCAAATCTCTAGCCCCTTGTGGAATTTTGTAGCCATTCTCAATCAGCCAGGTTTCCAATCCTCCCGATTCCTTCGCGCTCAAAATCAGAATGTCATATTCTCCAACTGTGAACTTTTCCTCAATCGTCACCCCTAAGGAATTGCGATCGCGCTGGGCAGCACCATCTCGTCTTGACTGGGGAGCTGCCGCAGGTAGGGGCATTCTTTCAAACGAAACTTGGGGCGCACAGGGATCGGGATCAAAGTATTCCACCAGGCGAGGGGCGCTGAAGGCATCTAATCGAGCGATCGCTTTCGGGCTACCCACCTCTACCTGCTCTTTCTTCAAAACCACAGGCACTGGCACTACAATCGCAAAATCTTTCACCTCACCCTGATAATCGTTTGCCATCGTCAAGACTGTTCTGTTGCCGCTACGGGCGATCGCCACCTGGGAAGCCTGGTTATAGAGATTGGCATCTGCCTTTGCCACATAAAAACCACAAAACGCCCAGGCTTTCGTTGCGACAAACAAACTGCTAATTAGAACGAGTAGGGAAATTGTGAGAGTTTGGAAGAGTTTCATAAGCGGGGATAGGAAATGGAGAAGGTAAGGGAGCTATGCAAAGTAGTAAGGAGAAAGAAGGAGCGCAAGTGAAGGGCGAGAGGGAAAAGGGCAGAATTCCATACGTGATATTCCATACCCTCTTTTATTGGCTTCTGCTTTTAACTTTTGACTGCTCTCCTCCACTCAAATCGAGGCGCTTGCCAAACTGCATCTAGCAACAACGTTAGGGGGGAGAGCACAAACAGCGCCCAAAAGACGGCTGTGGGGATGAAGAAGACATTTCGCAGGACAAATGTCAGGAGGGCGATCGCCCCTGCCCAAAGCAGTCTTGCGGTGCGATCGTTGGGAATGGTACGAGGGTCAGTCACCATGAACAGGGCAAACAGTAGCAAAGAGCCACTCATCAGACGATGCGCCCAAACATCCCATGTCCAGCCCAGCCAAACATTCCGTAGGGCTTCTAAAAAGCCGTAAGCACCCAGGAAGGCAACGGTGGTATCCCAACGCCCAACTCGCTGAAGCACAATCCCACCTGCTCCCAGAAACACCAGTGCATACCAGCTTTCCTCCCCCCATTGTCCAGGTGAGATCCAGGCATCCTGGGTGAGCAGAACCGCCGCCACAATGCCGATGTTGCCGGGGTTGAATAGGTGTTTGTCCTGTACTCTCAGCACAAACTTGCTCAAAATCGCCACGCTACCTGCCAAAACCATTGTGCTGTAGTGCTCTGTCCGCAGGAGCAGGCTTAAACCAAGAGAGGTAATGAGGGGACTGAGGAGACCTGTAGGGGATAGGGGACAGGGGGTAGGAGATGGGGAACCGGGGGAGGGGAAATTGGGAATTAATGATTGGGAATTGGTGATTGGTGGTTGGGGTTCTGGAGAGTTTTGAATTTTGGTTTCCGGTGAGTCAGCCCAAGTGAATTTTGAATTTTGAATGTTTCCCTCACTTTCTGACTCCTGACTTCTGACCCTACCAACAACCCAGGTTGCGATCGCTTGAGTCGTTAAACAGGTGGCGATCGCAGTCAAGATCATTCTTGGATGTAGAGTCCAGTCTCGCGTTCCAATTCCCAGAGTTAAAAACAAAGCTAGGAATAAAATTTGGTAAATCCTTGCGTCTCGCAGCATAGATGTTGGTGGTGAAGCAGGTTGCCAGCCAGTATGCCTTGCTTCAGCGGGGAATAGAGAAGTCGTTACAGTTCTAGTAACAGAGCAGCGGCAAGATAAGAGCCGTTGTCTGTAGTGCCAACGAACAGGCAACCCAGATGGCAGAAGACTGATTGACGGTTTTTCGCTTAGGTTCGTAGTATTAGAGTATGTTTAAAAAGTGTTAAGAAAACCTGTCGTCTGTACCCGTCCTGTATCCTTTCTTCATCGCTTATTCAGTCTACTTATGTCCAGAACTGAACTTATTGAAAACCCGCGATCGCTGCTCAGCTTTTCTAAGAAATGGTTCATCTTCAGTGCAGCTTTCTTACTCTCCCTCCTCACTTGGCTTAACCCCGCTTCAGGCTTTAGTTCCTCAGCTTATGCCTTCAACAATCCAGATCTGCTTCCCCTAGAGCAGACCAACGTAATTGACTTGGCAAAGTTTTTAACAAGTGAGCAGGAAGCAACGCTGGCAAGCGATTTAGCAGCGTTTGAGCAGGAAACAGGTTGGAAGTTACGGGTGCTTACTCAATTTGATCGCACCCCTGGAACCGCAGTGAAAGATTATTGGGGACTGGATGACCATAGCCTACTGCTGGTCGCAGACCCTAGAGGGGGTAATATCTTGAACTTCAGTGTTGGTGATGATCTTTACCCACTGATGCCGCGAGTATTTTGGATCGAGTTGCAAACTCGCTACGGCAACCAATTTTACGTTCGCGAAAATGGCGAAGACCAGGCAATCATTGGGGCATTGCAATCTGTCAAAACTTGTATTCGCCAGGGTGGATGTCAGGTTGTGCCCGGTCTACCCCAAGAGCAGTGGATTCTGACATTGATTACATCAATTGTTGGTGGGATTGTCTGTGGGTTTGCAGCCCATCCTCGCAAAGAAGGGCAAATCATCTCCTGGCAATGGGCGCTAATTTTCTCACCATTATGGGGAATTTTGTTCATCGCCTTTGGAATTGGTCCAGTTGTTTCTCGCACAACCGACTGGCTACCTTTGTTTCGCAACGTTGCAGGCTTCTTGATCGGCGCATTAGTTGCCTTTTTATCTCCTACATTCACCCGTTCTACGCCCTCAGAAACATAGAGTTTCGGCAAATTCTCGCAGCAGATGGAGCAGAATCACCTATTCTGTTCCTAATAACCCTGTAGCACTTTTTGCTAGATTGCCAATCGTCTTTATGGGAGCCGTAATGGAATGGCACGTTAGCGATGCCCAGAGCTTAGCAATCATTGACCGCGAAGTTGGAGAGCATACATTTTCACCAGCCGAGTACGAAATTGTTCGTCGAGTTATTTATGCAACGGCAGACTTTGAGTATAAGTCGCTGATTCGCTTCTCGGATTTGGCGTTGCAATCAGGAGCGGCGGCACTGGCTGCCCGCACTACGATTGTGGTAGACGTACCAATGGTGCAAGTTGGGATTGCTCAAACCATTCAAAACACTTTTGCAAACCCTGTCTATTGCAGCATCGATGCTCTGACTCGCCCGCAAAAAGAGAAAACACGAGCAGCCTGGGGGATTGAAACGCTGGCACGCCGCTATCCAGAAGGGATTTTTGTGGTTGGGCAAGCCCAAACTGCGCTCACAACACTGGCGGAGCTGATTAAATCGGAAGATATTCGTCCAGCGTTGGTGATTGGAACTCCGGCTGGCTTTGTAGGCGTAGACACGGCAAAGGAACAGCTTGGAGAGTCGTTAGTGCCTCATATCCGGGTTGAGGGGCGCAAGGGGAGTGCAGTGGTTGCGGCTGCGATTATTAACGGGCTAGTGGATTTGGCATGGCAGGCTTACGGTCAAGAGCAAACTGGAATGGCGTAGGCTACCAATTGTTGGCAGAACGCCGCCGAGACGATCGCCGCCGTGGCAAGTCTGCTCCACGATAGGAGTCCTGCCCATCTTCCTCATAGCGATCGCGGGAACTAGAACGCTCTGGTTGAACTAATTCCCCCCGACGTTGTGACTTAGGGGTTCGTTTACGTTTGGGGCGTTCTGGTTCAGCCGCTGGTTCCACTTCCAGTTGTCGATTGATGCGGCGGCTCACCTCAACAAATGCATCTCGCCGCACAAAGGGATAATCGCTCACCCAAAGGTTGTGATCCGACAGGTAAATGTCAGAGGTTTTGCTAATTCGTCCCAGATCTGCTCGGTTCGAGAACACTAACAGTTCAGCCGTGTCACCAATATCGATCGCCCGGTGGCTACGTTTGAGTGGTACCCGCAGACACGTTAAAAAACCTAGTTCATCCCCAACTTCCAGGTTCAAGCATCGTTCTCGGTTCTCAACAATCACCAGATCGCCTCGATTATTAACCGTTTCTTCAGTCCCAATCAATTCCTCAGAAATGTAAACATCGAGCACCTTTCCCTGCCAAAAACCGCAATATCCGTAGCGACGACATTCAATATTTTGCAGACTTGCTGTCAGAACTGGACCCCAAAGCCAATAAAGCCCAACAACAATCCCCCCCACCAACAAAAATTCGTCAAATCCCTCTCTAAAAAAAAGTGCTTTCAGAAGAATAACAACAAACATTCCAACAACTGAGATGAGGACTCGTCTCAGTAACTCACTGAGTTTGCCCCAGCAATGGGCGTACTGTGCGCCTGTAGCAACGGCAGGAACAAGTTCTTCAAAGGTTTTACGAGTTAAAGGAATTAGCATAGAACTGAAAATCTCAGCAGCGCGATCGCGGTTTTGCGGTTTTAACGAGTTCCCTTGTTCGAGAAGTTTTTCGGTCACTGCTACGAGCCTAACACTTGTACAGAGACCCTCAACAATTCAGTGAGGCTCCAGGTTATTTCCAGTCGTCGATAGAAAATTCATAAATAGATCTGTGCAATCTAAAACATTATTAGAAATTTGTATTTCTCACAAAAGTGAATTTACGCAGATAGCTTTCTGAACTTTAAGACAGATTTAGATAAGAATTAGAAATTATTGCGGATGGATATTCTTGAATAAATGAAGCAGAATTAGATTACATCTGAGGAACGCACTCGGAAGAGCTAAACAACTAGGGGGCAACTATGTTGGTTTAGTTTTTTCGGCTAGGAAAGCGTCCTTACAGGTAGACTTGCCTGACCCTGGGGGCTTTTAAGGGTCAGGCGCTTTTTTTAAACGTCATTCAGGCACTCTTTCGCGTAATCACAAGGCTTAACTGCAAGTTGAACTGAACGGGCTTACCGCTACAAGTTGCCATTTTTGGTATTTAGCAACACCCATTGCTCCTGAAGATGGGAGATTGCATCTTTAGCTGTCTCAACTCCAAAGCGGATTTCTTTGTTCGGTTGGATGTATAATCCGTTCGGATTATTCTCTTGGAACAAAGCGTAGTTTAACAATACAATTAACTAAGCAACTTAAAACTGTTTTGAGCGGCAGTCTGATGACATTCTCTACACTGGCGCTTACCTATCCTGCTACCGCTCAACCAGTTCCCCCTAAAGCTTCAAATGCCTGTATTCAACGCACGGCTGAAGAGATGGTTGTGGCAACACGAGATATACACGAGATATAACGGTTACGGGTGCAGGTCCCGTAAATGCCGAAAATGGGGTGAGAACCTTAACGATGCGTAACCGTGTTACTGGACAAACAGCCAACTGTCGAGTTAACACGATTGATGGTACCGTTTTATCCGTCACTCTGACATCTCAAACCAGACCGCCTCAACAAACGCCGCCGATGAATGCCCTGATTAATGCTTGCATTCAACGCACGGCTGAAGAGATGGTTGTGGCAACTCGTGATATTGAATTTGTCAGCGCAGGACCAGTGAGTGCTGAAAGTGGAGCAAGAACACTCACCATGCGTAATCGCGCAACTGGACAAATAGCCGAATGTCGTGTCAGTACGATTGATGGCACGGTTTTGTCAGTCACCATAACGGGTAGAGGTTCCACGCCTCCCCCCAGTGGTTCAACTCCTACATCGGGGAATTTCTCTGGTCGTGGGCAGGCAAGCGGTGCCGTCTTTGGGGGAGGGCGACAAGCCGATGCCTCTTTGAGCTTCAATCAGAATGGCTTTAGTCTGGGGCTGTTTGTGCCTCCAGGAACGGGAGCGCAGGTGCGGTATCAGGGCACAATTAATCGACTGCGTGGCACAAACCCAATAACCCCAACAGTTTGGTGATTGAAGGTCGGGTGCAAAGTTTTGCTTCCTCTGCCAATGGGTTGCGTGTGATTAATACGGCTGGCAATTGCCGGATTGAAATATTTGATGCCCGAATTGTCTCCACCTCGTGTAATACGAATGTTCAGAATAGTTCGACTCGATTCACTGGAATGAGGCAGTTTTAGTGATAATGATCTGCGATCGCTGCTGCACACCCTCCGTTGCAGAGCGATCGCCTCTAATCTGGTTACAAAATTTTTTCTAATCCATATACCAGTGTTTTAAGCTGAAGCACTTTGCGAATAGCCAGTAATACACCAGGCATATAACAGGCGCGATCGCTCGTATCGTGGCGCAAAGTGTAGACTTGACCTGCTGCTCCAAAAATCACTTCTTGATGAGCAATTAACCCTGGAAGTCGAATGCTGTGAATCCGAATGCCTTCTTCTGCCACACTACCCCGTGCACCTGGTAACTTTTCAGTTTCGTCTACCGATTTGGGATTGAATGTTTTTCCCATTTCTGCCAGTAGTTGTGCTGTTTGAATTGCTGTGCCACTGGGAGCATCGGCTTTCTGGTTGTGGTGCAGCTCGATAATCTCTACATGATCAAAATATTGGGATGCTTGAACGGCTGCTTGCTGAAGCAACACCATGCCAATCGAGAAGTTGGGTATTAGCAAACAGCCCGTGCTGGCTTTGTCGCAAAACTCTGCTAAATCTTGAATTTGTTCAGCGTTCAGCCCGGTAGTGCCTACAACAGGACGCACCCCATAGGCGATCGCTGAACGAATATTGTCATACACTGAATCGGGATGGGTAAAATCTACCATCACCGCAGGTTCCTTCTCCTGCGACACGAAGGCTAGCATTGGCTGAAAATCATTCGTGATAGGAACTTCCAACGTTCCGCAACCTGCCAGTTCTCCCGCATCCTCGCCTTGATGCTGTGGGCTGCGATCAACGGCTCCCATCAGTACCATATCCTGCGCTCCAGCCACCGCTTTCACCACTTCACGCCCCATCTTGCCTGCTGCGCCGTTCACTAATACTGGAATGGGACCTGCCATAACTCGATACCGTTAATCAACAACCCTGGTATTCTAAATCGCGAATGGGGGATCGGGGATGGAGTGTAGGGGATGGTTAGAGGGAAAAGGTTGAATCAGGTTAAGGGCAGGAGGATTTCAAATTCTGTTCCGGTGATATCGGTGTCAGATTGTGGGGAAATGAATCCTTCTGAGGTATCTCCCCAGGCAGCTCGGCGTAACTCGTTATTAGCGGCACTGCGAGAACGCACCTTAAATCGCCCGCCATGCTTTGCTGTGACAATTTGATAGCTAACTGCCAGGCTGGTTTCTTTCTCGGTGCGGCGTTGTACCGAAAAAGATTCCAACAGTTGCCGTTGGGCTTCTCTCGACAAACCAGGTCCATTATCTGCGATTTGAATTACAACCCAGCGAGTCGTGGCTCCAGTGGGTTCGGGTATTGAGCAAACCTGTGTGGTAATTGCGATCGCAGGTTTAACAGGTGATGCTGCCATTGGCTCACCTTGATTGCGGCGTGTCTGAAAATCCAAATCAAGCTGTTGACTCACGGCTTGAATCAGCAAACTATCCAGGCAATTGCTCAAAATATTCATGAACACTTGGTTGAGTTGCCCCGGATAGCACATGACTGGCGGCAAATTTCCATACTGTTTAGTTACCTCAATATCACTACTTAAGCGGCTCTTAAGCAGCAACAAAATGCTGTCAATCGATTCGTGGAGGTCGGTTGGTTTGGGATACACCTCATCAATGTGGCAGAAGTTTTGCAGGCTGGTTGCCAGCTTAGACAAACGCTCTGCCCCAGTTTTAACGCTTTCGATCGCTCGTGGTAAATCTTGGCGTAAATAATCTAGTTCGATCGCTTCTCGCAGTTGTACCAACTCAGGCGATGGGTTGGGCAGTGCCCGTTCATAGGCAATCAGCAACTCCAGCACTTCCTGACTATACGAAGCGATGTGGCTCAGGTTGCCCCAAATAAAACTGACAGGATCTAAAATCTCGTGGGCAACTCCATCTACTAAGCGCCCCAGATTTGCCATTTTGTCGCTCTGAATCATTTGTGCCTGAGTTCGCTCGTAGCGTACTTGCGTCTCAATTCCGCGAATTTGCCAATGGGCAATATTAAGTTCGTGAACATCTAGCAGGTAGTAAGACTGGTCTATCTGCACGACAATCGGTTCGCCGAGTAGTTCGGGCGATCGCCGTAGGGCTTGTTGAGCTGCCGTCAAAATCGAGGTTTCTCCTGACAATAGGAGCCATTCACACCGGGCGTAACTATGCAAAACCCAGAGGGATTCCTGCAAGAACATCTCCATGCCATGAGGGCGAATCAGGAACTCTAGCAGGCGCTGACGAGAAATCATGCCAACGACTCGACTTTGGTCAACCAGCACCGCGCCCGGCAACAGGGTATGTCGCTCAAACACTTGAGCCAGTTCTGTTCCTAAACAGTGGATGGAGATTTCAAACCGATGCAGCGGCAGATCTTGAAGAACCGACTCAAGATGCAACGCCTGGCAGCTTCCTCCAGATACGGTTGGAACCATAGACGATTTACGAGGTGAGGTAGACGCAGAACGATTCCCCATGATTGCCTAACCAAATTTCCCTGAACGCTATCTCAGTTAAGAAAAAGATGCCGTGATCGGAAACACGTCTCGTTGGCTGAGCAGCGAGCGCAACCCGTAACACTTTCATTCAGACTGCCCAAACGAACGCGATCGCTAACGTTTTTCTCCAGGTAGATAAACCAGACAAGCGCTATTTCTTAAATAGCAAATTAGCAAATTGCTAGATTTCAATCGAACTGTTCTGAATTTGTTGTAGTGCTTCTGCTAACTCCTGACCGGAAGCGAATCGTTCAGTGGGTTGCAGGTTTGTGAGTTTGCGAATCACTGCTGCCAGATCAGGAGTCAGCCCTGGAACATACTCCGCATAAAAGCGAAATCCTTGCTCGCGCTGAGCGTAGAAGGCGGCGGGCGATTTGCCTGTAAGGAGAAATACTAAAGTGGGACCAATCGCGTATAGATCAGAGGCAAACGATGCTTGTCCCTGCTGTTGTTCGGGTGCGGCGTACTCTGCTGATGCTTGCAGCGGTGCAATCAACCTACCCGGTGTTAACCCTGTCACCATCAATGGGGTCGTGGCACTGCGCTGAATCAAATATTCTGGCTTGATGCGCTGGTGCAGGATGGGTGGCGTTTGGGCATGAAGATAGTCAAGCGCAGCACATACTTCGAGAATTCGGGCGATCGCAACTTTCTGAGTTAACGGACTTTCTGTGGTAACAACTTGGCGCAGCGATCGCCCATAAACTGGTTCCATCACCAAATAAGGCTGCCCAGCAACTGAAAATACATCTAGAAATCTGGGTAACGCTGGATGATTGATCGCTAGAAACAGCCTTGCCTCCTGTTCAAAGAGTTCTACTGCTTCTGAAAGCTGTGCCCAATTTGGCAAAAGAGTTGTCAGCACAACCGCTTTTCCATCTTTCCAGGCAAGTTGAACCGTGCTCAGTTCATCCTCCTCCAAAACTTTGACAAGCTGATAATCACCCACAACACCCAGCGGCTTCAACGGCTTGCCACATTCCAGGCAGAAAAGATGACCAGAATCAACGAATTGATGACAACAGGCGGAGAGTGTGAAACGATGACTAACGTGTGCTGGGTTTACCGCATCATCTGCTTGCACCGTTGTTCCTAAAAACGAAGCAGTGGATGATTTTGCTGGTTGAGTTCCCTCTTCTTGCGATTCCGTTGTGACGTAAGCTTCCACTTCAGCTGGTGGCGACACCACATCCACATCCATTTCTGGAATTTCCGTTGGTCCCACGGAGGCAACGCTCACAGGATGTTTGGCATTTTGCCCAACCGTTTTCTCGCCCATAGCAGAGTGAGAGGTTTCGGCACTCTGGGGCGTGAGATGAATTTGCACGTTAGGACCAGAACGAGCCAGCCGAATGATCACCCCATCGTCTACAGGAACCTGAGTAATTCGCCGCCCATCCAGATAAGTTCCGTTCGCGCCCAGATTGACAATTTCCCAGCCAGACTCTACTTTACGGATTTCAACGTGGTGCCGAGAGACAACTGCACTGTAGAGGATGACATGGTTATCTGTCGATCGCCCAATCCGAATAGTAGACTCCTGCTCAAAGGTCCAGCTTTGAACAGGAATGGACTGCATTGGATGCAACAAGGTGAGAGTAATCACGCTGGCAGTAGAGAGCCTGAATCGTAAACAAAACCAGTGTTCTATTGCAGAAAGCTTGCCTATATCCTACGCCGCTTTGGTAAACGCAGATTTGAAGATTAATCGAAAAGCCAATATACCGCGATTAGGTACCTATAAACTATCAACCTACAAGATTACAATCCTAAAGGGGCAAATAACGATTTTCGGAACGCTGAAGTTAAACGGCAAGGGAAGCCTTTGCTCTATAACCTAACTCAAATCTGCAAAAATCTACGAAAGTTGAAATAGAAACGTCACCTTATCGCCTTTGCCGAGGGCAACGCGATCGCCAGGTCGCAGCCGATGCCGATTTCCCATTGCGAGCGGAAGGTTATTTATATAGGTTCCATTGGAACTGCCCACGTCTTCAATGTAGTATGCATCACCTTCTAAGCGAATATCGGCATGGATTCGTGACACAATCTCAGAGTTGGGAAACCCAGATACATCAATATCGGGTGGGATGCGATCGTTTGGCTTGCCAATGTGAATGATGGCTAACCCTGGTGGTAGCTCAACCGAGGTATTCGTCTGCACATGCAGCAGGCGAGCATTTTGCTGTTGTAGCTGGGTTCGTCCCTCTGTTGAGCTTGGGGTTGGATGAGCTGTTTGAGCAGGAACTGCCGATTCCAGCGGTGCATCAGGGAAGGAGTCTAACTCTTCAACGATTGCTGCTGGCTGGACAGGCGCATCTGGCAAGGAATCTAACTCGTCAACAACCTCATCAACGACTAAGTTTGGGATTGGCTCAGAGGGATGGGGAACTGGCATCGGAGCGGGGATTTCAGGATTTGGCTCAGGGATAACGAGCGAATCCATCTGACCTAATGCGGATGCTTCACGTACAGGTGGGGGAGGAGAACCGATGGATACTGCGGGAATAGAAGCCGCTTTCAGGTTGAAGCCACACTGCCCACAAAAGCTGGCATCGGTTTGAACAGTTGCACCACAGTTGGGACAGGAGGTTGTCGCTGGTAAGGGTGTGTAACACGCCTCACACTGAACCGCGCCATCAGGGTTTTGATGGTTGCAATTTGGACAAACAATCATGAACGTTTTCCACTCTGAGGATCATCATAGATGAAGGATTGACGATTGGAGACGAAAGATTCGTTGCCAGCCATCCGCGATCGCCTGCTATAACCCCTCAGCCGCAGCTTGGTCTAGCAGCCATAAGAATGCTCCTTGAGGTTGGATGAGGCGAGAAGGATACTGGGCATCATCTCCTTCGGTGGCAAACACGTGGCGCAGGGCGTTTTGCTTGTTGGCTCCAGAAACCAGAAAAATCACCACACGAGCGTGGTTAATCAACGGCACTGTAACTGTGATTCGGGGTTGTCCGTCTTTGCTCCCAACAGTAATCAGGCGATCGCGAACATTGAGCGCTTCAGTGTGCGGAAACAAGGAAGCTGTATGCCCATCGTCGCCCATCCCTTGCAGCATCAGGTCAAAGACGGGGAACTCGCTGGGCGGGGTTTGAAAAAAAGCGTGCAATTCCGCATCGTACTTGGCGCTATCGATCGCCGGATCACCAGAACCAGTGGGCATGGGGTGAACATTGCCTGCCGGAATGGGGACGTGATTTAGCCAGGCTTTGCGGGTCATTCCTTCGTTGCTATCGGGGTGTTCGACGGGAACATACCGTTCGTCACCCCAAAAAACATGAATGTTGTCCCAGGGCAGATCTTGTTCAGCCAATTTCTCATAAATCGGCTTGGGTGTACTGCCACCCGACAGTGCAATTGTGAAGCGCCCTCGCTCGGCGATTGCATTTTGGGCTTGTGCCAGGATCAATTCCAGTGCGCGCATCGTTAAGGCAGCTTTATCGGGCAGAATTTCAACCGTTTTTTGCATAATGTCAGCCTGTGTTGAGGAATTCTGAGGCGATCGCTCACCTCAGCCCCAAATCATACGGGGTCTGCCTTGAAACGGTGGAATTGGCTCGAAAAGGTTTAAACTTCAGCACGTTTTGGTTTCATTGATTGCGGTCGATGTTTGATTTAACGCATCCAGTCTTTGAGCAAGGCTTGCCGACGAGGATGGCGTAATTTTCGCATGGCTTTGGCTTGAATTTGCCGCACTCGCTCCCGCGATAGATGATACAACTCGCCGATTTCAGACAGGGTGTAATGTTGCCCATCGGTTAAACCAAACCGTAGTTTGATAATGTCTCGTTCGCGATCGCTCAAGTGTTCCAAAACAGAATTCAAGCGATCACACAACAATTTGTGATCTAAACATTCATTAGGCGCAACCGTGTCAGCATCTTCGATTAATTGCATTAATTCAGTGTCTTCTTCTCGCCCCACCCAGGCATGAAGCGACAAAGTGCCTTGGCTTACATCCAATACATGTTCTAGTTTGTCCTCATCGAGATCGAGTTCAGCGGCAATCTCTTGCTTAGTGGGTTTACGTCCTAATTTCTGAGATAACATTTGCCGCGCTTTACGCACTTGGTTGAGTTTTTCGACCATGTGAACGGGTAAGCGAACCGTGCGAGATTGAGAGGCGATTGCCCGTGTAATTCCCTGACGAATCCACCAGTAAGCATAGGTTGAAAACTTATACCCACGCTCATAATCAAACTTTTCTGCGGCTCGCATTAAACCCATTGCCCCTTCTTGGATTAAATCCAGGAAAGGTACTCCACGATTGAGATATTTTTTCGCGATCGAGACAACTAAACGCAGATTTGATCGAACTAACTTTCGCTTGGCTAATTCGGCTTGAGGTCCGCCTTTCGCAATCTCTCTCGCTAGTTCAACTTCTTGGGCTTGAGTTAATAGCGGATAGCGTGCCATTTCACGCAGAAATAACCCAACAGAATCATCCGTTAAACCTAAACGCTCAGCTTTCGTAAATTTAATTGGAGGCTTCCTGGGCTCAAAATCGGTCGCCTCAAGATCGCCGTCTAACTGATCAAGCATTTCTTGATCAATGTCGAGATCGACATCAAAATCTTGCTCGATCAAGTCAGCTTCTATCGAATTAATTTGTCCAGGATTGGAAGGCAGTTCGGCACTCATACACACTCACATAATTGACCAGCGAGAAGTTGCATTAAAATTGCCTCCAACTCTAGCAAAAAAGTTGGAAAGTGAAACTCCTTCTTCCTAAAAAAGTTTAAATTTTTATTGCAAAGGCTGGTTTTCCACAGTTTTGTATGCGTTTTCCACAGTTATTCCACAGTTTTTGTAGAGCTATTTCACATTGCTTCAAATTCTGATCAATCAAAATTGTGAGTTGCAATCTTGTGTGGCAAGAATTTATTTGGAATTGAGGAAGGTTGTTGTCAAGAAGGGGGTTGCTGATGTAGTTAAATTGAGGGTGGTTAACAATCAGAATTTGCGGCAACTAAACCATTTCCATCAAGATTTTTTGTGAGCTTTGTTCTGGGCTGTCGTTGGTGGGGTGCCGCTGCACGTATCGCCCATCGGACTGTAAATCCCAGGCTTGGCGATTGTCCGCCAGCATGATGCCTAAAATTTCTTGCAAATCAAGGGCGATCGCTGGGTCTTCAATCGGTACAACCGCTTCCACTCGCCGGTCTAAATTCCGTTGCATCCAATCGGCACTGCCAATGAAAATTTCTTCATGACCCGCGTTGTGAAAGTAAAAGATGCGGGAATGTTCCAGAAAGCGCCCTACGATGCTAATGACGCGAATCTTGTCACTCACGCCTGGCACACCCGGACGTAAGCAGCACATTCCCCGTACAATCAGATCGACCTGCACACCTGCTTGAGACGCGCGATACAACTCAATGATGATAAGTGGATCGATGAGCGCATTCATTTTGGCGACAATGCGGGCGTGTTGCCCCTGGCGGGCGTGCTCAGCCTCTCGTTTGATCAACGTCGTCATGCGATCGCGTAGACTTACGGGAGCTACCAACAGTTTGCGGTAGCCTTTCTGGCGAGAGTACCCGGTTAGGTAGTTAAACAAGTCTGTGAGATCTGCCCCCAGATCTTCTCGACTGCTTAATAGCCCGATGTCGGTATAGAGCCGAGCCGTTTTAGAGTTGTAGTTACCAGTGCCAATATGCACATACCGACGAATTCGCCCCTCCTCTCGCCGAACCACCAACACAACCTTCGTATGTGTCTTCAAACCCACGAGTCCATAAACCACGTGCACGCCGCTATTCTCTAACCTGCGTGCCCAAATGATGTTGTTCTCCTCATCAAACCGGGCTTTAATCTCCATTAGCACAGCAACCTGCTTACCGTTTTCAGCCGCTTCAATTAATGCATTTAAGATGGGCGAATCTCCGGATGTACGATACATGGTCATTTTGATCGCTAACACATCGGGATCATTCGCTGACTCCATGATGAAACGTTGAACCGTGCGGGAGAACGAATGATAAGGGTGATGCACCATTACATCCTGTTTCCTCAGAATTGCGAATAAGTCTCCTGCGACATCAACTTTATTGGTTGCGGAGTCGCGATCGCGGCGCAGTACAGGTGGCACAGAGGAAACGCAGGGTGGGTCTTTAAGGTCTGGTAAGGGCAGTTCCATGAAAGACATCACATCTCGCAGGCACAGCAGCCCAGGAACCTCGTAGATGTCTTCTGGGGTTAAATCCATTTCTTCTAGCAACGTGGCGCGAATGTTTTCTGGCATAGATGCATGAACCTCCAACCGCACAATCGAGCCTCCCATGCGTCGCTTACGGAGTTCTTGTTCGATCGCCAGCAGTAAATCTTCTGCCTCATCTTCTTCCAATGTCAGGTCGTTGTCTCGCGTCACCCGAAATGGGTGATATTCCTGAATGTCCATTCCTGGAAAGAGGGTTGTCAGGTTGTGCGCGATGGCTTGCTCCAGCGGCACCCCCGTCCAGATGGCTTGAACTCCTTTCTTTTGCCGTCGCAGTTCTTCTGGTAGAGGGATAAAGCGGGGTAGGCTATTGGGAACTTTTACTCTGGCAAACAGTTCTTTGTGTTGCTCTGGGTCTTGGATGACGACTGCCAGATTTAAGCTGAGGTTTGAGATATAGGGGAATGGGTGACTGGGGTCGATCGCAAGCGGAGTGAGAACCGGAAAAATTTGCTCTTGAAAGTAGTGTTGTAGATAGGTGCGTTGCTCCTGGTCAAGATCAATATAGTCCAGCAGATGAACCCCGTGGGCAGATAGCTGGGGACGCAGCGCCGCCTCAAAGTGCTGATGTTGCTTTGCTACCATTGGGCGCAGCCGTTGGCTGATTAAGGAAAGCTGATTTTGAGCGGTGCGCCCATCAGCGGAAAGTTTTGTAACGTTGGCTTCGACCTGTTGTTTGAGTGCAGCAACGCGTACCATGAAATATTCATCCAGGTTGGAGCTGAAGATGGCTAAGAATTTGAGGCGTTCTAGCAGGGGTGTGCGAGGGTCAAAGGCTTCGTGCAAGACGCGATTGTTAAATTCCAGCCAACTTGTTTCTCGGTTGAAGTAATATTGGGGATCACTCAGATTGATTTCTGCGGGCGGGGTTTTACGTCTAGGCATAATTAGCCAAATACCTCATCTTCAATTCCCTTCCACCACTCGCCCAGGTCCATGAGTTCCTGATGCAAACTAGCGATCGCATCTGCGTATTCTTCAGGCGTGAATTGCTCCCGATTTTCCTGTAATTTCTTGAGCCGTAGTTGCGCTAACAACCAGGGTTTGGAGATACCATCAGTTTCTTCAATATAACGAGCTAAATTCTCGTTGTTTAATTGGCTGTCCACGCTCGAATAAGCCTCCTATAATTCCCGATAACACAAATACTCACTCTTAACATTTGACCATTTCCATGACCTCCCAGAACACCCTGGAGTTGGCAAAACGAGGTGATCCAGCCGCGATCGCCATAATTTTGACTTACCATCTTTCGCAGCGTTTCAACACTACCGCAAGCGTGATTCGACTTGGTGACTATTTATCTGTTCTGATTGATGCAGCGTTTGCGGCAGAACAAACCATGCTAGTGAAGCTGGTTTTGGAGATTTTGAAGAACCTGGGAATTGATGGAATTACGACGCTGGAGGTTAGCGCTAGACGAATTGGTGATCAAGAATTGCTTTGGAGTCAGACAATAGAACTTACAGACTCTCACCCCCTTGATTTGGCAATGAATTCCGAATCGATTAATCTTGATACTTCTGACCTGACGGCTTCGCCGACTAGCGCGATCGCTACAACAACAGCTCAACCTCACCCAACAACGCCTTCTAATGCAACCATTTCATCGGAGTCACCACCCACCGCGATCGCGAATGCTGAGGATGCCGACTGGAATGCGACCCTCAAGACCTTACTGCTTCGTCCCGAAATGCTTGCTTTAGTGGCATTTGCGCTGATTCTGGTACTCTGGGACACTTATGCCGAATGGCTAGGGGAGATTAACCCCAACGAACCACTGTCTGGCGCAAAACTTGCCCGTCGCCTCGGCATCAGTACCACTACATTAAGCCGCTACAAACAGCGAGCAAATTTTAGTGCATGGAGTCAAGATTTAGACCCAGATGGCATTGCCTGGGTTTATGAAGGTAGCCGCTTTGTGCCAAAGGTTTACTGAGCGCCTAGCATCTCAGGGTCATACCAATGCCTTCGACGGTTGCCACTGCTGCAAACCTTCTAGAACCTGGGCAGCCGTTGCTGTCCAACCAACAATCCCTCCCTGAGCACGCACCATTTCCAGGGTCGCTTGCTTGAATTCGGGAAAATAGCTTTCAGTGCAGTCTTCCACCATGAGGCACTCGTAGCCGCGATCGTTTGCTTCCCGCATTGTTGTTTGCACACACACCTCGGTCGTTACACCCGTGATAAACAGGTGTGTAATTCCTTGCTCTTGCAGAATCGACTCCATATTGGTAGCGTAGAACGCGCCTTTACCAGGCTTATGGATCACAAACTCGCCCGGTACCGGTGCTAATTCTGGAATAATCCCATTGCCGGGTTCTCCTTTCACCAGGATGCGTCCCATTGGTCCTTCAGAACCGATTGTCAGTTCTCCTTTACCACGACGAACTTTAGACGGAGGACAATCAGACAGATCGGGTAGATGACACTCCAGGGTGTGAATAATTGGTAGCCCAAGCTCACGGAAGCCGGCAATGAGTTGCTGGAGGGTGGGAACGATCGCTTGCAGGCGCGCTACATCATTACCCAGCGCATCACCAAAGCCTCCCGGCTCCATAAAATCTCGCTGCATATCAATCACTACTAGAGCAACCTGGCTCGATTCCGGCAGTTCATATTCATACGGCAGCGCAGCAATGTAAACCATTTGTCCTCCCTATCCCCCAAACCCGATACCCATTTCCTTAACTGAGCAAGCTTAAGGCATTGCCCCTACGGTTTGCTCATTCCCCATTCCCTATTTCCATTCCCAACTTCAATGCCCCGCCATCGCGTGACCGATCGCGGCAAAGTCTGCCGTCTCAATGGGGCTTTCATAGGCAAAGGTGCCACCGCTGATTACCAGGATGCGATCGGACAACTTCAACAGTTCGTCCAGATCTTCACTGACCAGCAGAACTGCTACCCCTCGGTTTCGAGCATTCAAAATTTGGCTATGGATGTAATCCACCATCGCAAAGTCCAATCCAAAGCAAGGGTTCGCCGCAATCAATAAATTAATCTTTTCAGATGAAAGTTCTCGTGCCAGGACAGTGCGCTGCACATTTCCACCCGACAAGTTACCCACGGGTGTTTCGGGAGAAGGCGTTTTGATCTTAAAGGTGTTGATCAGGTTTGTTGCCATGTCTCGAATCGCTTTAAAGATAAGCATCGCCCCCTTTGCCTGGGGGGGTTTGTCAAACGTGCGAAGCGCCAAGTTTTCGGCGACACTCATATGGGCAACACAGGCATTTTTCAGCGGCTCTTCCGGCAAAACAAACACGTGGTTGTTGTCAATTTCTTTGCGAGTAGCAAAGTAGGGCTTGCCATTGACGACGACTTGCCCGCCTGTGAGCGATCGCTGCCCTGCCAGCACCTCGACCAGTTCTCGCTGTCCGTTACCCGAAATTCCTGCAATTCCAACAATCTCGCCGCTGTGAACTGTCAAATTCACGCCATGCACCGCTTCTACACCGTTATCTTTGTTGGCATGGAGATCTTTCAACTCCAACACGGGCACCACTTCAGGATGGGGAGTCTTCTCCACCTTCTGGGGTTCGCGCTTTTCGCCCATCATCATTTCTGCCATCTGTGCCACGCTGAGGTCTTTCACAACTCCCGTTCCGGCATACTTCCCTTTCCGCAGAACCGTGATTTCGTCGCAGAAAGAGGTGACTTCGCGGAATTTATGGCTGATGATCAAAACGCTTAACTTGCCATCGGTGACTTGTTCTCGAATTAGCCCCAGAACCTCATCCGCTTCTGCGGGAGTCAGCACTGACGTGGGTTCATCGAGAATCAAGATTTTACTCTTCAAATAGAGCTGTTTCAGAATCTCCAGCTTTTGCTTTTCGCCTGCGGCGAGCTGCCCCACTGGCGTTTCGACGGGCACCTTAAACGGAGCGTTCGCCATAAATGCATTGAGATGGTCCAGTTCTTGCTTCCAGTTGATCACTGTTTGGCTGTCAAAGCGCGACAGAACTAGATTTTCGGCAACGGTCATGGCTGGAACGGAAGTGAAATGCTGATAAACCATGCCAATGCCGTATTTGTGAGCATCGCGAGGGCTGGCGATCGCTTGAGCGTGCTTGTTAATCAACACGTCTCCATGATCTGGTTTGTAAAAGCCCATGATGCATTTCACCAGGGTACTTTTCCCAGCTCCGTTTTCCCCCAAAAGCGCATGAAACGTCGCAGGTTTGAGATGCAAAGAGACATTATCGAGCGCCACAAGGCTACCAAACCGCTTGGTCATGTTCACCACTTCAAGCTCTGGCGGTGCGGTAATAGTGTGTAGATCGGGTAGAGTGTTCGGTTCGGTTTGGCTAGCAACGTCGGTCATAGTGCCTCCAGGGAGGGAGATAGAGCAGTTGAATCAAGTGAAATGGTGATTAGCAAAGACAAGGGGCGGTCTTGGGTGTAACTTGGGAAATGAGAGCGATCGCGGTTCTGGAAAGCGTTACCCACTAATCGTACCCAACGCACCAGGCGCTCCAGACAAGGTTTTCTTAGGTGAGCACGTAAGGATCATAATCAGCAGCGTTAGGAAATAAGGTGCTGCATTAAACAGGTAATATCCTTGATCAATCCCCACAGCTTGTAGAGCAGGACCGATCGATTGGGCACCTCCGAAGAACAAAGAAGCCCATAAACACTGAATTGGGTTCCAACGAGCAAAAATAACCAGTGCCACTGCCATTAAGCCCTGACCACTCGAAATTCGCTCCGTCCAACTACCAGGGTATACCAGCGACAGGTAAGCTCCCCCAATTCCTGCGAGAAAGCTACCTGCAATAATGCACAGCATCCTCACCTTTTTGATCGACACTCCCATCGCCAACGCAGCATCTGGACTATCTCCCACCGCCCGCACAAACAAACCAGGACGAGTGGAGTTAAAGAACCAATTCATTAAAGGGGCGAGTGCCAACCCAATCAAAAATAAGGGGCTAATTTTGAGGGCTGATTGTAGCGCTGGTAAGCCTGAAAACAATTGTCCTAGCTCAATCGAGGGCAACTGGGGAGCCTGCGGCTGGATAAACGGTTTTCCTAGAAAAAACGCAACCCCGCTGCCAAAGATAATCATGGCGATGCCGACTGCAATATCGTTGACCTTTGGCTGCTGAGACAACCAGGCATGAATAAACCCCATTGCCATTCCAGCAATACCTGCAACTAAAACACCCAACCAGGGAGAGGCGGCTGGGGTCATTCCCCACTTTTCAGATCCTAGATAGGAGATGGCGTAGGCGCTCATTGCCCCCATCAGCAAAGTCCCTTCTAGTCCAAGATTGATTTTGCCGCTTTTTTCGGTGAGGCATTCTCCCAAGCTGACAAATAGGAATGGAGCACTGCCCCGCAGGGTTCCTGCCAAGATACCGAGGGGAACTCCCCACCAACCCAGTGTTTCTGCTGCCATGAAATTATCGTCCTATATGCGCTGCTTCGGTTTGTGGTTTGAAAAAATGTGTGTTGCTTAGCTATGTTCCTAAACGGGAACTGTTGTTGAAGTGGAAGGAGGAGGGGGAGCTGTGATGACTGGCTCTTTGAAAATTTTGAAGCGACCATATAGAGAATCGCTGTACAAAATTACTAAAAAGACAAGTCCTTGAAACACGAGCACGGTTGCATCTGGCATTTCCAGGTTGCGTTGCAAGGCTCCACCACTGGAAATGATGCCTCCTAGTAGAATGGCAACCAGGGTGCAGGCGATCGGGTTGTAGCGAGCTACAAAAGCTACCAGAATGCCGGTGTAGCCATAACCTGCCACCAGCGATTCGTTCACTCGTCCGTGCACAGCCGCTACTTCTGCCATGCCTGCCAAGCCAGCACAGGATCCTGCCAGGAAGCAGATGATGATAGTCAACTTGCCGACCGGGAGTCCTGCAATCCGGGCAGCCTTTACGTTGCCGCCTGCGGTGCGGGCAGCGAAGCCAAACGTGGTGTGCTGAATTAGGATGTAGGCAAGGATGCAAACAATAATTCCGTAAAGCAAACCGAAGTGAATTCGAGTGGCTGGCAGATTGGCTAAACGATTGACTTCTGGTAACGCAAAGCTAGAGGCTTTAATCGTCTCGCCAGGATCTTTGATGGGACCGCCAACGAGTTGGTTCATGATGGCGATCGCAATGTAGTTCATCAGCAAACTACTGATCGTTTCATTTACTGCCCGGTAATGTCTTAGAGCACCGACAATCGCAATCCAAACCCCACCTGCAATAATCCCTGCGATCGCCATTCCTGCCAGAACAACAAATGAAGGAATGCCAGAAACTTGTTGAAGTTGGGCTGCATTGGGTGTAACGCTGCCAAAAGAAAGTGTGAGACCCACGATGATGGAGGCCAATCCTCCCATCACCAATGCGCCTTCATTCCCAATAATCATTAACCCCAATCGGGCTGGGAGGGCAGTACACAGCGCCGTTAACATGAGTGGGGCAGATCGCAGTAATGTTCCCTGAAACGCCCGCCAATTGCCAAACGCTGACTTATAGATCAGTCCGTATACGGCGAGGGGATTTTTGCCACACAGCGCGCAGAACAAACCAAACAAAACTAAGGAAAACAGCAGAGCACCTACTGGAATTGCGATCGCCTCTGCTGTTTTTCGCCAATTCGTAGAACTGAACATTTAGCTCACACTTCCGATAACGCCATTCGCTAGCCAATCAACCTTATCTAATTCAGGATCAGAAACTTTGTACGTAGTTCCCTTAGGAACCCGCACTTTACCTGTGTTGTCCTTAATTTCACCCGTATAAACCACTAAAGAACCGTCCACAAACTTACCGGTGGTCGCCTCTGCATCTTTCTTCGTCGCATCTGAGACGGCAGGACCAAAGGGAGCCATCTGAATATAACCTTCCTTCAAACTTCCCTGAGCGATTCGGACAATACCCCCATCTGCCACCTTCTTCCCGGCTTTAATTTGCTCCACATACTCTTTGTAAATCTGCCCCCAATGGTAGGTTGTGCCAGTGAGATACCCTTTGGGTGCTAAAGCAGATTGATCAGCGTGGTAACCCGACGAGAGAATGCCACGCTTCTCAGCGGTTTCGATGACGACTTTGGGGCTGTCAACGTGAACGCCAATCACATCAATACCCTGGTCTGCTAATGAGTTGGTTGCTTCGGCTTCTTTTACCGGCACATTCCAATCTCCTGTGAAAATGACCTGCATTTTGATGTCTGGCTTCACACTGCGGGCACCCATGATAAAGCCGTTAATATTCCGAATAACTGGATTGACGGGTTTTGCTGCAACAAACCCTAGCTTTCCACTCTTGGTTGACTGTGCCGCAACTCGACCTGCAATGAACTGCCCTTCATCGGTGTCTGCGTAATAGTTGCCGATGTTGGTTGGCATTCCATCTTGCCAAAGCGTTGAGCAGTGGAAAAACTGTACGTCGGGGTATTGCTTCGCCATCTCAACGACGTGAGGGTTGAAATACCCAAAGGAGGTTGGGAAGATGACCGTTGCTCCATCTTGCTCAATCATGCTACGCATGACTTCTTGCACTTCTTTAGTTTCTGGTACGCTGGCTTGCTCTACCAGTTTGACCCCCGGAAGCTTTGCGATTTCTTGAGCACCCAGAGCGTGCGCCTGGTTCCAACCGTAATCATCCTTTGCGCCTACATAGACAAACCCAATGGTTAAAGGCTTGCCTGAGGCATCCCCCGCTGTATCAGTTGTCCCTGTTTCACTGCCGGATGAGCAACCCGCGAGTTTTGTTGTTGCTGCAAACGCCGCTGTTGCTAAAAGTCCACGAATAACTTGCCGTCTGGGGACATAAATAATGTTTCGATGCGTGCTCACTCTCTGAATTCTCCTCGTAAAAGGGAAACTAGCGCTGTAATGGCGGACTGATTCCTAACCCACCAATAGACATTTATTTAATAGCCAATGGAAGCGAAGAATGACTGAAAGACTATGGGAAAAATAATTGTTGAAATGTATTCAAAAGAACATTCGCATCGTAAGCAAAATTTAATGATCTCTCAGTGCTCAAATTTTTGGAACAAATGGCGATCGCGTTTGAATAAAAAAATTATGCAGGTTTTTGAAACGTTATAAAGCAAACGTTTAATGGCGTATTCTCTTAATATTCCTTAACGATATGCTTTATTCTGAGTCAAGGCATTTATAGTCAAGTGCGTCTGTTGTTCGGTCACATTCTGGTTTTCTCAAAGACAAATTTAGGTCTGTTGTTATTTGGCATGAAGCGAAACCTGTTGACGACTATTTCCCTCGTTGCCTTGTGCATAATGACGCTGATCATTACTGTGAATTCTAGCCGAGCACAACGAGCTGAATTTGAATCTCCCCGACGAGCAAATCCTGATGTGACGGCTCCTGTCCCAGTTCCAAATCCTATGCCAACTGATTGCGCGATCAAGCCGGGGAAATCATCTACAGCGCCTGCCGTTCAGTCTGCTAGAAGCAATAGTTCAACTGCTCCAATGACCCTGATGCGGTTTCGCCAATTGCAGTTTACGGATTTAGCAGATCGGTCTATCGCCCCCAAAGGAACACGACCTGCGCCAGCATATACTCCACGTGAAGAAATTGTTCTGATTCACCCGACAAACTACGGCGATCGCTTCCTGCAAGATATCAACGGCAATCCTGCAAATCTCGAACCAATTGTGGTGTTGCACGAAACGGTGGGGTCGGCAGATAACACTATCAACTTCTTTCGGACTCCCCATCCGCGTGATGCCGACCAAGCCAGTTATCATACGTTGATCGAGCGAAATGGAACCATTGTTTATCTTGTTCCACCGGACAAACGTGCTTATGGGGCTGGAAACTCCGTCTTTTTTGGCCCAAGAGGGCAAGAATCAGTTAAGACCCATCCTAAATTTCCCCCGTCAGTTAACAATTTTGCTTATCACATTTCTCTAGAAACTCCAGCCGATGGCATTAATAACGCTGACCGACACAGCGGCTACACCGAGGCTCAATACCAATCCTTAGCCTGGCTAGTTGCAAAAACAGCCGTCGCGGACGATCGCATCACCACTCACAAGGCAGTTGATCGCTCAGGCTCACGGATGGATCCTAGAAGTTTCAGCTTCTCTAAATTCTTCCGGCTTTTGCAAACTTATAACAAAACGGATGAAATTGCGATTCGATGTACGGTTCCGCCAGAGGCGTTGCAGTCAAGGCGTTCAGTTCAATCAACCACGGCTCCCTCGTCTACTGGCAGGCAAGCAACCCCAAGCAAATCAATTCAACCCCCCCAACCAAAACAACCCAGTTCCGCTGCTACCCAGCAACCTGCTGATACCGAAAGAAAGCCAAGTTCAACAAAACCCATCAGACGCTTTGAAAGCATTGATTAACATTCAGCCGTGGTGATGCTTGAGAATGTGCCGATCCCAGTTGCTTCTACAAAAAGCAATGTGGTTGACTGGATCTCAAATGAGTTACAAATTTCTGCATGAAATGGGTTGCATTCCAGGCGATCGCGGTTCCGCTATTGAGCGCTTCATTCGCTGCTGCGCTTGCTAACGTTAGTTTGGCTGCAACCCCTGCTCCGGGCGATGTTGTCGTTGAGATCAAGCTTGAGTCGTCAGGTGTTGTACCTCTCAACCCTCCTCGCGATCGCCCAACCCCTGCTTCTCCTCAAACTGCGTTTCCCAGCTTTAATAGCCAGCAACTTGATCGCCAGCTTCAACAGTACATGGCCTATCTAGAGCGTGTTGGAACCCCCGATATCTTGATTGTAGGCAGCTCTCGTGCTTTGCAAGGGGTTGATCCACTTGCATTGCAACAAGGACTCGCGCAGCAAGGTTATTCAGGGCTGAAAATCTATAATTTTGGCATTAACGGCGCGACTGCCCAAGTTGTTGATTGGCTGCTGCACAACTTGCTCCCACCAGAACACCTGCCAAAACTGATTATCTGGGCAGACGGTTCACGCGCCTTTAACAGTGGTCGAATTGACCAAACATTTAACAAAATTGTGACTTCGCGGGGGCATCGGTTATTGACTTCTGGAATCCGCCCAACCCCTGCTGTTTCTGCTGGGTTAAATGTGGGTCGGGTATGTATGGATTTGCTGCCTGTACAGTTGCCGATGCCGCAGTCTGCCCAAACTGAGCTGTATGCCCGCAACGCCACAGTGGAAGCAGACGCAAAAGCGCGATCGCTAAACCCGGATTGCAAACAGCCGCTCAAACTCGTTGTTCGTCACAGCCAACCCTCAGCCCCATTCTCCCCTGGTTCAACTAACTCTCCAGAATCGTTGGGTTTTCAGACCGTTAACACTCGCTTCATCCCAGATCGTTATTTTCAACGGTATCCTCGTGTGTCAGGGGCATTCGATGCTGACTATCGTGACTTTGGGCTAGTGGGCAATCAGGCAGAAGCTTTTGAAAAGGTTGTCCGCTTTGTGAACGCTCGTCGGGTGTCGCTGGTTTTGGTGAACCTGCCCCTCACCTCTACCTATTTGGATTCCACAAGAACATTTCACGAAGAGCGGTTTCGCAGGCGGATGCAAAATGCTTCACGTTCCAAGCGGTTTATTTTCGCTGATTTGGCGATTCATCAGCATTTGAGCCAGAACCAGTATTTCGCAGATCCCAGCCATCTTAACCGATATGGAGCAACTGCTGTTTCGCTTCAACTCAGCAAAGAGCTAGCTGGTACGCTATCTACTGCGTTGCCCCGCAAGGCGCTAATTCCGTCCATACAACAATTCTCAACAGAGAACTGGCGTTGTAACAGTGCCTGTTTGTATCTCCCTCGCATGTTCTCCGGGTAGGGGTAGTACCACCAGTCAGCGTTGCTTCATGATATTTTGATGATTCTTTTCAGTAAGGGCACTGAGACATTTACTGGTTTTAGTTTTTGCTCGTCAACGTAAAGCAACCATATTGGATCTTTATAAATTCAGATCGCAATTCAAAGATTGAGCAAATGCTTTAACTTTTGCTATTCAATTTCAGGGAATTTACCTATGGTGAGGGGGAGGCACATCCGAGTCATTCATCTAACGGGGTTAACGCTGTGGTGGCTACTTCCAATTCTTCACCAATCGAACCATTATCGCTTGAGCAAGCGAAGCAAAAGGTTTTCTCGACCCTAACCCCTAAGTATGTTCGTCCTGCTCAGGTGCATCCTTCAGTTAATTCCAGGCTCAAACGATTGATTGATATTACTGGTGCTCTAATTGGTCTCACCATTACTGCGCTGGTGGCAATTCCTGTTGCGATCGCGACTCAACTAGACAATCCTGGTCCTATTTTTTATAGCCAAATCCGTTGTGGTTATGGTGGGAAAACGTTTCGCATCTGGAAATTCCGCTCGATGGTCACAAATGCGGACAATTTGAAGCATTTGGTCTACAACGAAGCGAAAGGCGGAATTTTTAAGAACCGTAATGATCCCAGAGTGACACGGGTTGGACGGTTTCTTCGCAAAACTAGTCTGGATGAATTGCCTCAGTTTTGGAACGTTTTGAAAGGTGATATGAGCCTGGTAGGAACACGACCTCCCACAGTAGACGAAGTGTTGGGCTACAAGCGTCATCATTGGGAACGTCTGAACGTGAAGCCTGGAATTACGGGAGAGTGGCAAGCAAACGGACGTTCGACAGTCTTAAATTTTGAAGAAATTGTTGCAATGGATGTGGCTTATCAGAAGAAGTGGTCTGTTGCATACGACTTGAAGCTTATTCTGAAGACGATTCTGGTCGTTTTGATGAAGAAGGGCGCTTTTTAATTCAATGTTTAATTCAATGTTTGAGCTGTGTGGTTCCTCCTGAGCCAGTGTTGAAACGCTGGTTACTTCCTGCGAGGTATACAGGGACGAGTCTATTAGGACTTGTCCCTGTTTTGTATTGGCAGATATGGTACTCACAGATGCATCGTGGAGAACGAGATTGCCATGAATATTCCAACCTGGGTGACTGTTACTCGTCTATTGGCTGTGCCACCCATCCTACTGGGCTTAAGTCATCCAACGGCAGAGATGCGATGGATTGTTTGTGGAATTTTTTTGGTTGGCGCAGGTACCGATTGGGTGGATGGCTATTTGGCACGAAAACTGAATCAAGTAACTGACTTGGGAAAATTTCTCGATCCACTGGTCGATAAATTACTGGTGTTGGCTCCGTTGCTGTCGCTGGTTGAACTGGGGCAAATTCCAGGGTGGGGAGTATTTTTGATCCTGGCGCGGGAGTTAACGATCGCAGGTTGGCGAGTTAGCCCCAATTTGCAGGGGAGTTCAGAAATTAAAGGAGCCAATCGCTGGGGCAAGCTGAAAACGGTGAGCCAGATTGTGGCGATCGCGCTGCTGATTGCGCCCCTACCTCAACAATGGCAAACCCCTACGTTGGTTGTGTTTTGGCTGAGTGTGGCGTTAACGCTGATTTCTGGTGCAATTTATCTCATTCCCAGTGCGCCTCAAACGTCACCAGTTCAAGGAGAGTACCAGAAATAATCTGCGATCGCCCGTTCCGCTTTCACATCATCGGGTGGGTTAAGCAAAACCGTGACTTGTTTCAACGGTCTGGTGGGGCGCAGGGGAGCAATGCGACGAGCCACCCGGTTTGGAATGCCATCTCGAAAAATAACGTGCCCCTGCCCAACCAGGACAACTACAAGGGCGTTGGGCTGTTTTTGCAGCATGGTTGCAATTCGGTCTGCCATTGTTTCATCCCACAACACCTGTGCCAGAAAAAACCGTTCAAAGTCGCTGCTGGTGCCTTTATCTTGATGAATCTCATCATAAATTTGACGAATGCGTTGCCGATAGGCTTCTGGTTTAGCCAAAATTGCCGATTTGGGTGGAATCCACTGTTGCTCTGCCAATGTCAAATTATCTAATCCAAACCGCGCCACTTTACGGGTCACCTCGCTGGGGGTGTTAAGCGCCACAATAGGCAGTTGCTGCTCTTTGGCAAACCTCACAATTGGAGCATACAGTTCCCAGGGGTAGCCCCAACGACGCTTGTAGTCTGTTTGCTGAATTAGGGCACTTTCCGTAATCTCACCAGCCAGGTAGCGGTCTAATGCTGCTTGATACGGGCGCTGAAACATCTCCATCCCGATCGCTAGAAACGGGCGTTGTTGGTGCAGCGATTGCAGAATTTCTAACTGTAATTCATGGTCCTCCGGGCGATCGTGGGTTTCGGCGAGGTACACAACATCAGCCCGAATTAACTGAGCCATCACCTCATCCCTGCTCTGTTGCTGTTGCTGTTGCAGGCTATAGATTTGGGATTCCTTTGTTGAACTAATCGGTTCAGCTTGGACAGGGGAAATCAGAAAGATCAATACTCCCAGCAGCAAAACCCATCGACTGAGATGTTGATAAGGGATCATAAACATTCCTCGCCACTCATGCTCGCTCACCCAATAAGGCAGTATGACATTTGTATACCGCTAGCTATCCTGGAGGTATAGGGAGTGAGATCGCGCAGAGGCGATTTCAAAGGCACTGGGTTTAGTCTCCGTTTATGGGCAAGTTTCAATGCTGAGTACGCCAGACAGCCAAGATTTTTTGCAGGCTGCTACTGAAAGAGCCGAGCTGATTGAAAAGCTGCTTGCGATCGGCACAGCCCTCTCTAGCACTCACGATCTAGAAGAATTACTGAGTTTGATCCTGTCTAAAAGTCGGGAAATTACGTTTAGTGATGCTGGAAGTGTTTATCTGATCAAACACGATGGTGATGTCCCCAGTCTTTTGTTTAAAGTTGCTCAAAACTTTTCAAAACCGGCGATGTCCTTTCGAGAGTTTGGAATGCCATTGACCCATAAGAGCTTGGCAGGTTATGTGGCATTAACCGGAGAAACCTTGAACTTGCCGGATGCGTATGAACTCTCAACCGATGTGCCCTATCAACTCGATCGCAGTTTTGACCGAAGCATCGGCTATCGCACCCGGTCGGTTTTGGTTCTGCCCATGCAAAACCAGAAAGGTGAAACAATTGGGGTTTTGCAACTCATCAACCGCAAAATTTCACCGGAGAGCGTGATCACCCCTGAAAATGTTCTGGAAGTGGCGCAACCGTTTTCGGAATGGGAGGAGCGAATTGTGCGATCGCTGGCGAGTCAGGCAGCGATTTCGATTGAACGGACTCATCTGCAAGAAAGTATTGAGCAACTATTTGAGGGATTTGTCAAAGCCGCTGTTCAAATTATTGAAACTCGCGACCCTTGTACATCAGGACATTCAGAACGAGTGGCTGATTTAACGGTTCGCCTCAGTCAGGAAGTAAGTGATATTTGCAGTGGTTCCTTCGCAGGGGTGCGGTTTAGCGATCGCCAGATTCAGGAAATCCGCTATGCCGCACTATTACACGACTTCGGCAAAGTAGGAGTGCCAGAGGCAATTTTGGTAAAAGCCAAAAAGCTTTACCCCTTGCAGCTAGAGGTTGTGAAGAATCGATTTGGGTTGGTGCGCCGCACGTTGGAGATGGACTGCGCTCAAGCAAAGTATCGCCATCTGGTTGAACACCCTAACCATCTGCTAAAGCATCCTGACCTATCAACGGTTGACTGCCCTCACTGCCAGCGATTAGAACAATTGGATACCGAACTGGCAGAAAAATTAGCTGAACTGGATCATTACTGGCAGGTTTTGTTGGAAGCTAATGAACCCAGAATTTTGGCGGAAGAACCCTTGATGCAGCTAAAAGAGATTTGTCAGTATACCTACCGCGATGCGGATGGGAAGCATAAGCCGCTCATTAGCATGGAGGAAATGGAACAACTCATTGTTCGGCGCGGCAATCTCACAGAGGCAGAGCGGTTGTCTATTCAATCCCACGTCACCCACACCTATCAATTCTTAAGACGCATTCCCTGGACAAAAGAGCTACAGGATGTGCCTGCGATTGCCTATGGACATCACGAAAAGCTAGATGGCAGCGGCTACCCTCGTGGACTACAAGCTTCAGAAATCCCAATTCAGTCGCAAATTATGGCGATCGCAGACATTTACGACGCGTTAACGGCGGGCGACCGTCCCTATAAACGGGGATTACATCCAATCGCCGCGTTAACAATTTTGAAACAAGAATCGGCTCACAACAAACTTAACCCCAACCTTGTACAGTTATTTGAGCAGCGGCAAGTTTTTTCTGTCATTGGGCATAATTTGGTTGATCCAAATTAAACAATCAGTTAATTCCCCTAAAAATCTGACTTTCAGCCATTTTAGTCTGGGGTTTTGTAGTTCAAATTACATTTCGCGCTTGATCCAGCCATTAATCTAGACTACGCTTAAGCTGAGTAAGGTTGTAGTGGAAAACTGAATTAGGATCAGTCTTAGTCTAGACAGATACGAAACCAGTCACCCTACTTTGGTGTGAGGAGGACTAAACATAATGTCAAATGCTTTCTTCAAGTCATTGCTAGTTAGCCCCGCAGTTTTGGGGGCTGTTTTAGCGATCGCTGGACCTGCGGTTTCAGCTGAAACCAAAGTCGCTGAGTCTCAAGTAGCAGAAGCTGCTAGTCAAACTCAGATAGTTTCTGATTCTCAAAATTTAACTGCGGTTACGCCAGAACTGCCTGCCGCTTCCTTGAGTGGAAGCTTTGAGCAAAAGTTGGCTCAAGCACTTCCCAGTCAGAACAGTGTAGATTCGCTGGAGAACACCTCCGGTACGTTGAACCAGATCAACCAATACGTTCGCGAAGGTCGTTCTAATCGTGCAGGTCAAGTTACCTCCGTTTCTCAATTCTCGGATGTAAGACCAACCGACTGGGCATACCAAGCATTACAGTCCCTGGTTGAGCGCTACGGTTGTATCGTTGGTTATCCTGACAAGACTTATCGCGGCAACCGCGCTATGACTCGCTACGAGTTTGCCGCTGGTTTGAACGCATGTTTGGACAAAATTCAAGAATTGATTGCGGCTGCAACCGCTGATTTTGTTCGCAAGGAAGACTTGGAAGTTGTTAAGCGCTTGCAGGAAGAGTTTGCAGCTGAATTGTCCGCGTTGCG
Organism: Leptolyngbyaceae cyanobacterium C42_A2020_001; assembly: GCA_015272515.1. Taxonomy (GTDB): domain Bacteria; phylum Cyanobacteriota; class Cyanobacteriia; order Leptolyngbyales; family Leptolyngbyaceae; genus JSC-12. The sequence continues at coordinate 110,641 of JACYLN010000061.1, forward strand.
TGGTCGTGTAGAAGCACTAGAAGTCCGCACTGCAACGCTTGAGAAGCAGCAATTTTCTACTACCACCAAGTTGTCTGGAGAAGTTATTTTTGCAGTTACAGATGAGTTCGCTCAACCTGGTGACAACGAAACCGTATTCCAAAATCGGGTTCGTTTAACTCTGTCGAGCAGCTTTAGCGGTCAAGACAAGTTGATTGTTCGTCTTGCTGCTGGTAATGCTAACCGATTCAGAGCGTTTGACCTTGCTGGTAACCAGATTGGAGACGTTTTTGAAGGTAGTCAGACCTTTAACCTGGGTAACACGGGTGGTAACCGTGTGCTAGCAGATTGGGTTGCTTACTACTTCCCCGTTGGCGAAAACATTCAAGTCTATATCCCTGCATTTGCTGGTCTGTTCTATGACTTGTTCCCCACTCACGCTGGCTATCTAGAAGACTTTGATGGTGGTAACGGTGCTCTGTCTCTGTTTGCTCAACGCAACCCCATCTATAACATTGGTGGTGGCGCGGGTGCTGCTGCAACTTTCGGAGTTGGCAAGCCCCTTTCCCTCAGCGTTGGTTACATGGCTGACACTGCAAACAACCCTGCTCGTGGCAATGGCTTGTTTGATGGCAGCTACACTGCAATGGGTCAGATTAACTTCACTCCCAATGAGAAGTTCTCGATTGGCTTGACCTATGTCAACGCCTTCAAGAAGCAAGGAAATGGAATCTTTAACTTTGGTGGTGATGCTTCTTCCACTCTGGTTGGTTCTCGGTTTGCCAACTTTATTGGCCGCACCTTGACTGGACCTGAAGGTTCAGTAGTCAACGGTGGTGGTGTTTCCGCTGTCTTCAAGTTGTCCGATACCTTCGCAATCAATGCTTGGGGATCTGTCTTTGACATAGACGGTCTGCGAGATGGTAGAGGTTCCATTGATGTTTGGACCTATGCACTAGGTCTGTCTTTTGCAGACTTTGGCAAGAAGGGTAACCTTCTGGGTCTGATCGCGGGTACCGAGCCTTACGAAGGTGGCAGAGGAGATGTACCCATCCACGTTGAAGGGTTCTATCGTATTCGGTTGAATGACAACATCTCGATTACTCCAGGTGTAATCTGGGTCGTCAACTCTGACCAGAACGATGATAAGGACACACTCATCGGTACTGTGAGAACAACCTTTACGTTCTAGTTCTCCAGTTATTTAACTGAAAAGCCCCACAGTTGTGGGGCTTTTGTTTTTTCTTGCGATCGCCCCACTGTCATCCTAAACGGGCGCAAATTTACCAGAATCATCTGAGTCGATGATTAGAAAAGAGCAACGGATGAAACTTAATTCACCGATCTGTGGGGCACAAGCGGCGGAATCAATCAATCAGGGTTTTTTGTATGCTCAGTTCAAGGTCAAACCCGTTCCGATTTACTCTCTTTTGAACCCTGAACTTCGCCCAATCATGCTTATGCAACCCGATTCAGGCAAGCCATCTAATCCCTGGATTCAGTTCACTCGATCAAGTCATTGTCATCAAAACTGCCTAAACAACAATAATAGTTGTGACGCAAACCCGAGTATTCCAATAGTGGGTTATCCCTCCCCAGACGGTAGCGAAACGATTGAGAATTGCAAAGATACCTCCTCGCAGCGATGTTTGAGTCACTGTTGGCACAGTGCAGCTAGCTCTACCAAACGATGTTTGGTTGCTTGTTGGAGGAGACAATGATTAACAAGGGTAATGCACAATAACTGTTAAGAAGGCTTCTAACGCCTCGCCTACCTGATTTTATTATGATTGACCGCGTCTATTGCCAGACAATGGCTCAATACAATCAGTGGATGAATCAAAACTTGTATGCAGTCTGCGCGAAACTGTCTGATGAGGAGCGAAAACGCGATCGCGGTGCCTTCTTCAAGTCAATTCATGGAACTTTAAATCACTTACTCTATGGCGATCGCGTTTGGCTAGGACGCTTCATTGAACAACCATTTGTCGTGACTGCGATCGGGCAGGAGCTTTATAGCGATTTTGATGAACTACGCCAAGAACGAGAAATCACAGACGACGCAATACTTTCGTGGGCAATCGAGATTCAGGCAAGTTGGCTTGAGCAACCATTTGAGTACACCAGCAATGTGGATCAACAAAGTAGGGTGCTGCCCACGTGGGTTTTAGTAACCCATCTCTTCAACCACCAAACCCACCATCGGGGACAATTGACAACGCTGCTTAGCCAAACAGGTTTTGATCCTGGCATCACCGACCTTCCCTGGTTGCCATATTTGAGTACTCATACTCCATAGGTGAGTGCAAGCCCTTCATCAAGTTCTTGTATGAAGTGGGTGTTCCCTTTTGCAGAGTTCAATTTCAGGTTGCTAAAATTAGGCAACCAGACGTGAGAAAGTAGCAAATAACGCCATCTGGCTGTTGCTATCATTCATTTCAGAAAAGCCGATATTATTGATGATTCCTTCTACAACTATTGTTTTTGCCATGTTCCATTCAATGCTGGTTGGTGCGCTACCTGGTTTAGATACCTTATTTTCCACACAGGGCATCATGGTACTTCTACTGGCAGCTTACGCAGGTGCCATGTGGATGTTCCTCACCAGTGCGCCAAAAGTGTTCACCATTATGGTGTCTGACATGGAATTGGCACGACAACTGTACGAAGGAATGTTGGAACTGCCTGCCGCTGAAGTTCCGTTACATTACTACTACAACTACGAGCAGTCGCTCGGTACAACGATGGTTGATCCGCTCTACATTTCGCCGGGTGTTGGGCGAACCACATTGGCAAGTACTGGCGCACCCGATGGACTTTGGTATCAACTAAAGAAAAATACTCAGCTTCATGTGATTTCGGGGGCGAGCCTGGGTGAGAATAATCGCCAGCGTCATGTCTGCTTCGATCGCGATTGCTTAGAGCAAGTTTTGCTACGTGTACAAATGCGTCGCCTCAAGCACAAAATTCGCCGCGAAAAGCCCCTGAACTTTCTAATCAAGGACTATGACGGTAACGTGATTGAAATGGCAGAAGTCTCAAATTAGTGACTCGTCAAGAAAAGATAGAAATGGAAAGCAGTGAGTATCTTCTGACTCCTGCACTCCAATCTGCAATCTGAATCAATAATCTAAAATCCCCTTGGCTTCTAACTTCTGGCTTCTGTCTCCTGACTTGCCTCTGGCTTCAATAAAGGAAACGCAATCACATCGCGGATGCTGGGACTATCGGTGAGCAACATCACCAGGCGATCGATGCCAATGCCCAACCCACCCGTAGGCGGCATTCCCTGTTCCAGAGCGGTTAAAAAGTCCTCATCGACGCTGTGAGCCTCCACATCCCCAGCTTCTTTGCGAGCAGCTTGTTCTTCTAGCCGTTGTCGCTGATCAATGGGATCAGTCAACTCAGAAAAGCTGTTTGCCGTTTCGCGTCCCACAATAAATAGTTCAAACCGCTCTACCAGTCCAGGTTTACTCCGGTGGGGCTTAGCCAGCGGAGAGATTTCGACCGGATAATCGAGGATGAATGTTGGCTGCATCAGTGTTTCTTCCACCGTTTGCTCAAACGCTTCATTCAACAACTTGCCGATGGAGTCACATTTTTCAACCTCTTGTAACCCTACCTTTGTGGCGGCAGCTTTCGCCGCTTCCAGTGTTTCAAACTGGCTGAAATCAATTCCTGTTTTCTCCTGCACAGCTTCGTGCATGGTGATTCTGCGCCAGGGAGGGGTGAGGTCGATCGCTTGTCCCTGGTAAGTAATCTGCAACGTGCCCAGCACCTCTTGAGCGGCAGTGGTGATGATGGTTTCCGTCAGCGTCATCATGTCGTTGTAGTCGGCGTATGCCTGGTACACCTCGATCGTGGTGAACTCAGGATTATGGCGTGTGGAAATGCCCTCGTTGCGGAAGATCCGCCCCAGTTCAAACACCTTCTCAAACCCGCCTACAATTAACCGCTTGAGGTGCAGCTCAGTGGCAATCCGCAAATAGAGATTCATCTCCAGCGTGTTGTGGTAGGTGATGAAGGGACGAGCTTCGGCTCCTCCAGCCTCCGATTGCAACACGGGGGTTTCAATTTCAATAAAGCCCTGCTGATCCAGATAACGACGAATGGACGCTGTGATCAGAGCACGGCGACGAAAGGTTTCCCGCACGTCAGGATTGACGATCAGATCCACATAGCGCTGGCGATAGCGTTTGGCAACATCGGTTAACCCGTGCCATTTATCGGGCAGGGGCAACAGAGATTTAGTCAGCATGGCGTAGCGGCTAACGTAGACTGATAGTTCCCCTTTTTCCGTGCGCTTAATGGTGCCGTTGACCCCAATAATGTCGCCGACATCAGTGAGTTGTTTCAGATGGTCAAACGCCTCCGGGTCGTCCGCTGCCATGTTGTCTTGGATGCGTTTTTTCTCTAGATAAAGTTGAATGGTCCCAGTTTCGTCCTGAAGTGTAAAAAATGCCAGCTTACCAAAGACGCGCTTTGCCAGAATCCGCCCTGCCAGCGACACCGCGATCGCCACTTCCTCGCCGCTGGGCAAATCCTGGTACTTCGCCTGCAAATCGGCAGCGTGGTGAGTGATTTCCCATCGGTATGCGTAAGGATTTTGCCCGGCTTGTTTCAGTTGCTCAACCTTCTCTAATCGAGTGGCGCGAATTTCTTCAAGGGTGCTTTGTGGTTCAGGCTGGTTGCTTTTTTCGCGAGACATAGAGATGGTTGGGTGAATTTAAATGAGCGATCAATGGCAGGATCTGTACGATTTTTCGCCTGCTGCAAACCCTCATTATAAGAAGGATTGGACATTGACAGGGGTCTTCTTTGTTCAATGCATGAACTCTGAGCTGTGCGTTTGAAGGTCGAGAATTTACCTGGCTATGATGGGTGCGAGAACTTTCGCGATCGCATCCACACCACTATCTGCGCTATGTCCAATTTCAAACACCATTCATCCACCCCTGCCTTTTTGAGAAAAGCCATGCAAACAGGCGTGGTTCTCGCGGGGCTTGCGGGGCTAGTGTATTTTACAAAGCGCGGCTTTTGGGACACAGCGATCGGCAGGGTTAGAGGAGATGCTGCGACCTCGGCTCCTGGCACAGCAGACCAGTTGGCGGCTGCCAATCGACCAACCCAAGCCCAAATTGGCATGAATGTTGGTGGCATTGCTGATTGGGCAACCCAATGGCCCTTTGTAGACCTGTTTAAGACTTCGCGAGAGTGGATACCCCAGCGGGAAGGCGCGGATTGGGGCAAGGGTGAACCGTTGCAGCTTACGTCAGAAGGCTGGGTGGCTTCGCTGGCACCCGGACAGTATGCCGAAACGGTAATGATGATTGACACGCCCCACTACCCCTCTGGCAAATACACGTTGCTGTATGAGGGAGAGGGAAAGATTACCCTGAGAAATGCCGCGATCGCCAGCGAGACTCCAGGCAAGATGGTGGTGGATGTGAAGGCAGATGGGGCGGGCGTGTTCTTGCAAATTCGCGAAACCAATCCCAGCAACCCCATTCGCAACATTCGCTTCATCATGCCGGGATTTGAGCAAACTTACAAAACTCAACCCTTCCATCCGCTTTTCTTGGAGCGGCTCTCAAAATTCCAAGCTCTCCGCTTTATGGATTGGGGCGGAACGAATAATTCTAAAGTGGTGAACTGGGCAGACCGCACTACGTTGACCAGTGCCAGACAATCGAATAACGGGGTAGCGCTGGAGCACATGATTCAACTGGCAAACACGCTGAAGATTGACCCGTGGTTTACGATTCCGGCGAAAGCCTCGGATGACTATGTGCGCCAGTTTGCCAAAATGGTGCGCGATCGCCTCGACCCATCCTTAACAATTCACATTGAATATTCCAACGAAATCTGGAACACGATCTTTGAGCAGTTTGGCTATGCCCTGGAGCAAGGCAAAGCCCGCAATTTGGGAGCCGGAGACGATTACTTGGGCGCATTGCGGTTCTACTCAGAACGTTCTGTGCAAGTGTTTAAGATTGTGCAGGAGGTGTTTGGATCTAGCGCCGATCGCCGCATTGTGCGAGTGCTGGCAGGTCAGGCAGGCAATCCCTGGACAGGGGAACAAATCCTGGGTTGGAAGGATGCTTACAAACAAGCCGATGCCTACGCGATCGCCCCTTACTTTGATGGCGCAGACCTGGATGGCAACGGCACCAGTGATTTAAACGATCCCAAAGCAGCAGACAAGGTTCTGAGCATGACTCCCGATCAGGCGATCGACAATATCCTGCAAGAAATTCCCAATGAGATTAAGCAGACATTGGATAAAAACTACGCGATCGCAACCACAAAATTCGGCTTACCCCTCTACGCCTACGAAGGCGGTCCTCACCTCACCGCTTACCAGTTTCCAGAAGACAAAGTAGAACGCATCACCGCCCTATTTACCGAGGTCAACCGCCATCCCCGGATGCGAGAAGTCTATCGCCAATACCTGAACCAGTGGAAACAAAGCGGTGGCGGCTTGTTTAACCAGTTTGTAGACGTGGCAAAACCCAGCAAATGGGGCTTTTGGGGCGCGATGGAATACCAGAATCAAGATCTTAAGCAAGCACCCAAATATCAAGGCTTAATAGATTTCATTGACGCGAACCCTCCCCGCTAGATTCGCGATCGGCTTCTAGCATTGGTTCATTTCCACAGGGGTAGAACTTACCACATCTCCAAAACTCGCTTCAAATCTGCGAGCTTAGCCTTGCTGCTAAAATTAAATGGCAGGAGGGGTGGATGCTGTAATGCCGACTAATGCTCAATTAGAGAGTCTGTATCGTGTCTCATACCAACTAACCTACTTTATGTTTCAGCCGATTCATCTCATATGCGTTGATGAACGAACACGTAACGTATACATCCTAGCCGGGCATAACGAAGAGTTGGAGTTCCAACTTTTACCGAATGGAGAGTTGTCTGATGAGCCAGATTGACTATAGTTTGATGTCTGATATTGAACTGAAGCAGTATTTTCTAAACCATCGTGAAGATCATGCTGCGTTTCAAGCTTACTTAGACAGGCTTAATCAGCGTCCCCAAAGAATCGTCGCGAGTCCTGATGATTCAGATTTTGATGAAAAAGTTCAAGCTGCAATTCGTCAAAAGTTAGAAGCCGCGAGAGCCAATCGCAATCAGCATGCTAACAAACGTGATTCTGTAGACTAACTTGAGTGTGTGTAAAACTACAGAGGTTAGCGACAGTCACCAATTTGAGGCGATCGCGTTTGCCTCCACCTCCCATCTTCTAAACCACCTTCTACAACAATCAATGCGTAGCCCATTTCTTGAGCGTCTTCATCACCCCGATCGCCCCGTCATCGTCTTCGATGGCGCAATGGGTACCAATCTCCAGGTGCAGAATCTCACCGCAGAAGACTTTGGTGGCGCGGAGTATGAAGGCTGCAACGAGTATCTGATCTTTACCAAGCCAGAAGCCGTTGCCAAAGTACATCGCGATTTTTTGGCAGCAGGCGCGGATGTGATTGAAACCGATACCTTTGGGGCAACCTCCATCGTTCTGGCAGAATACGACCTGACAGATAAAGCCTACGAACTCAACAAAGCCGCGGCAGAACTGGCTAAACAGGTCACAGCAGAATTTTCCACCCCTGAAAAGCCCCGCTTCGTCGCAGGTTCCATTGGACCCACCACCAAACTACCCACACTGGGGCACATCGACTACGACACCATGAAAGCCTCCTTTGCCGAGCAAGCAGAAGGGTTGTGGGATGGCGGTGTGGACTTGTTCATCGTGGAAACCTGTCAGGATGTGTTGCAGATTAAAGCAGCACTCAATGGCATCGAAGAAGTCTTTGCCAAAAAGGGATCGCGCCGTCCGTTGATGGTCTCTGTAACGATGGAACTCCAGGGCACGATGCTGGTGGGTTCCGATGTTGCTGCCATGCTCACCATCCTGGAGCCGTACCCCATTGATATTCTGGGGTTGAACTGCGCCACTGGACCCGATCGCATGGCAGAACACATCAAATATCTGTCCCAACATTCACCCTTTGTCGTTTCCTGTATTCCCAACGCCGGAATTCCCGAAAATGTGGGAGGTCATGCCCACTACAAACTCACCCCAATGGAACTCCGCATGGCACTCACCCGCTTTGTGGAAGATCTGGGTGTGCAAGTGATTGGCGGCTGCTGCGGCACACGCCCCGATCACATTCATCAACTGGCAGAAATTGCCGCGACCTTGAAACCGAAAGAAAGACCGGTTCGAGTCAGAAGTCAGGATGCGGAGAGTGAGGGAGTTAGGGAGGGGATGAGTGGACGAGTCAGCGAAACTCCATCCACCCATCCACCCATCCACCCCTCTCCCCGTTCACCCATCACCAATTATCAACCCCCCACCCCTCTCCCCAACCCCCGCCCCGCGCTTGGCTATATCCCTGCCGCTGCGTCGATCTACGCCACGCAACCTTACGACCAGGACAATTCTTTCCTGCTTGTGGGTGAACGGCTAAATGCTAGTGGTTCTAAAAAGGTGCGGGAACTGCTGAATGCCGAAGATTGGGATGGGCTGGTGTCGGTGGCGCGATCGCAGGTGCGAGAAGGTGCCCATGTTCTGGATGTGAACGTGGATTATGTGGGACGGGACGGCGAGAAAGATATGCGCGAACTCGTGTCTCGCTTAGTCACGAATGTCAACCTGCCGCTGATGCTCGATTCCACCGAATGGGAAAAGATGGAAGCGGGATTGAAGGTGGCAGGCGGCAAGTGCATCCTCAACTCCACCAACTACGAAGATGGCGAACCCCGGTTCTTGAAAGTGCTCGAACTGGCAAAACGCTACGGTGCAGGAGTCGTGGTTGGTACGATTGACGAAGATGGCATGGCGCGGACGGCGGAGAAGAAGTTTCAAATTGCTCAACGGGCTTATCGTCAGGCATTGGAGTTTGGCATTCCGGCACACGAGCTGTTTTTTGATACGCTAGCGCTGCCTATCTCCACCGGGATTGAAGAAGACCGGGAAAACGGCAAAGCCACGATTGAATCGATTCGGATGATTCGCGAAAACTTGCCTGGGTGTCACATTCTGTTGGGCGTGTCCAATATTTCCTTTGGGCTGAGTCCGGCGGCGCGAATTGTGTTGAACTCCATGTTCTTGCATGAAGCGGTGCAGGTTGGCATGGATGGGGCGATCGTTAGTGCCGCAAAAATCCTTCCCCTGGCAAAAATCGATCCCCTCCACCAGGAAGTTTGTCGCCAGTTGATTTACGATCAACGCCGCTTTGAGGGGGATGTGTGCGTCTATGATCCGCTCACCCAACTCACTACCCTGTTTGAAGGCGTTTCTGCGAAAGAAGCCCGTTCTAAAGACTCGCTGGTAGATTTGCCCATCGAAGAACGGCTAAAGCGACACATTATCGACGGTGAACGGATTGGGCTGGAGGAGGCGCTTACCGAAGCGCTTAAAACCTATAAACCCCTCGACATCATCAACACCTTTTTGCTGGATGGGATGAAGGTTGTCGGTGATTTGTTTGGGTCTGGACAAATGCAACTGCCCTTCGTGCTGCAATCGGCGGAAACCATGAAAGCGGCTGTTGCCCACTTGGAACCGTTCATGGAAAAGAGCGAAACCAACAGCTCAAAAGGTGTGTTCCTGATCGCGACAGTCAAGGGTGATGTGCACGACATTGGCAAAAATTTGGTGGATATTATCCTCACCAACAACGGCTACAAGGTGATTAATCTGGGCATCAAACAACCCGTTGAAAACATCATCGAGGCATATCAGGAACACAAAGCAGACTGCATCGCCATGAGCGGCTTGCTGGTAAAATCCACTGCCTTCATGAAAGAAAACCTGGAAGTCTTCAACGATCGCGGCATCACAGTTCCGGTTATCCTCGGCGGCGCAGCCCTCACCCCCAAATTCGTCTACGAAGATTGCCAGAATGCCTACAAAGGTCGCGTCATCTACGGCAAAGATGCCTTCGCCGATCTTCACTTTATGGATAAGCTCATGCCCGCCAAAGCCGAAGGGCAGTGGGATGACTTGAAAGGATTTTTGGGAGAAGCTCAGACGGAAGATGGAGAAGATAAGGAGGATAGGGCAGATGAGGAAGCCACTTCCTTACCTTCCCCATCATCTCCATCTTCCCCAACCCCCAAACCCGAACCCCTATCCCCTATTCCAGAAGACACCATCCCCTCGGAGGCGATCTCAGCCGATATTCCTCGTCCCACGCCACCCTTCTGGGGCACCTGCATTCTCACAACTCAAGAGATTCCCTGGGAAGAGATATTTTGGCATCTGGACTTGCAGGCATTGATTGCCGGGCAGTGGCAGTTCCGCAAACCACGGGAGCAATCGCGGGAAGAATATGACCAGTTTTTAGCCGAGAAAGTGTATCCCATTCTGGAGCAATGGAAAGCCCGAATTGTGGAAGACAATCTCCTCGATCCACAGGTGATTTACGGCTACTTCCCCTGCCAGTCAGAGGGGAATTCGGTTCACATCTACGATCCCGCTTCACTCCCCCACTCCCCCACTCCCCCACCCTCCCACTCCCTCACCCCTCTCGTCACCTGGAAATTTCCCCGACAAAAATCCCTGCGGCGCTATTGCATTGCCGACTTTTTTGCTTCTAAAGATTCAGGGCAGATAGATGTCTTCCCGATGCAGGCAGTTACCGCCGGGCAGAAGGCCACGGAATATGCTCAGACTCTGTTCCAGGCGGATAACTATACTGATTACCTCTACTTCCACGGACTATCGGTGCAGATTGCGGAAGCCCTGGCGGAATGGACCCATGCTCGAATTCGGCGGGAACTGGGCTACGGCGATTTAGAACCCGACAATATTCGCGATATGCTGGCGCAGCGCTATCAAGGGTCGCGTTATAGCTTTGGCTATCCTGCCTGCCCGGATATTCAGTACCAGTACAAACAATTGGAGTTATTAGGCACGGAGCGAATTGGAATGTTCATGGACGAAAGCGAACAGCTTTATCCAGAGCAATCTACAACCGCGATCGTGGCTTATCATCCCGCTGCCAAATACTTCAGCGCCTGAACCAGCGATCGCTGAACCAATGCAACTGCTTTGTCTAACATTGCGGGGGTTAGTTATTTGTTTGAGTAGATTGTTTGACAAGAGCCGCTGTTTCTTCTGGTTTTCCAGTGGAGGGAAATACTAAAACACTCTTGATTCGAGGATTATTTATCAACTCTTTTAAACGATACATTTGCTTATCTGAAATTGCCACTCCGGCATAATTTTTAGCATATTCCAACTCTTGTTTGAAGTTGGCATCGTTATAGATTTGAATAAATATGCGATCGACCGTCCAATTCTGCCAATCGGCGGCAAAATATCGCTTACCCCAGTAAGGATTGTGATGACAAAGATCGAATTTAACGGTGGGATTGGCTTTTTTAATATCGGCTCTCATTTGCCGCACAAATTTCGTTAGGCGTGTGGTGCGATCAACTTTTCCTGGCAAATCAGCGTGATAGCCTAAGTAATCGTCCCATTGAACAGCATCAATGGTTGGATACTTTTTGACAAACTCAACTGAGATTTTTCGGAATAAATTTGCAACCTCTGGAATCTCCACGTCTAAAACATAATGGTCAATGCCTGCATACGTTTTATCGACCCCAGGTACAATCCAACGTTTCTCGATCGCCAGGTCAAAAAGGGGGCTATTTTTATCAATCTTAATTCCCTTCTCAAAATAGGCGTGAACCTGCATTCCCTGCTTATTAGCTTCATCAATTAGCCAATCTAACCATTGCTCTTTAAACTGGTTGGGGCAACTTTTATAACCAAAAGTTTGTTGCATCACTTCGCTGTTATACATCGTGCAACCATTCCCCCATACCCCATGAATGATCGTATTCACACCCTGTTTACGGTAGTAACGAACGCGATCGCGGATGGTTTGCTCGGTTGCATTATTGGTGACTTGATAGCGACTCAAGTAAATTCCTCGAATATTTTTCTGCTCCCAAAGCGTTTGATTCGGTTTTTGAGAAACCACAGGAGATCGTTGTGTTCGAGGCTGAACGATTGACGTTTGAGATGATGGGTTTGGAGAAGGAGTTGGCAGTGAAGACGGCAGTTTACTTGATGGCGGTTGGGGGGTAGTAGGTGTGGTGGCAGTTGTTTTCGGCAGGGGTGAGCTACCAATGGGCACAGGCTGGTTGGGCGCTGGAATCGAAGTGGCGGGTAGTGGTTGCCCGGGTAAAAACCTGCCGAGATTGAGCTTATCTAACTGCGTGTAGCCCCAATACCCAGCGCCCAACAAAACGAGAATCAATGAAATTGGAATACTTGCACATCCACAGCCATCATTTGATTTTTTAGGCGACATAGCAATACTAATTATTCAAGGAATAATTCAGGACTTGAGGCGTTCCTCCAAGATACTTCATGCTGTTATTGCCAATTTCCGATTAGGATTTGTGCGATCGCTCACAATGTGCGAAATTAGTGCTTGGTTTTTTGTTGATTGTGGCGCAAGATTCGGATGCTTGTCGTTCATCATCCGCAAGTTAGCTCTGTCGCTCTAAACGTGAGGTCAACAATGATGGTAAAACGATGTCTGCCTAAGTCAATTCTATTAGCGACTGTACTGATTTCTGTTGGCACGGTTGCTGGAGTTGCTCCACTTGTCCAGGCACAGACATTTGGGAACAGTGCACCCTCTGCCAACGACCTCAATAATGCCAACGCTACTAATCGTAATGATCCCCTGACCCAACTACTACGGGAAGGGCGCAGACTCACCAACGCTGGAAATATTTCCGGTGCGATTTCGGTGTATCGTCAAGCCGCAGAACTCGATCGCAGTAATCCCAAAATCTTCTCAGGCATCGGGTTTTTGTACGCCAGTCAGGGTAGCTATGAAGATGCGATTCGCGCCTATCAGCAGGCAGTGACGCTGGAGCCGACCAATGCCGAATTTCACTATGCGATTGGATTCAGTCTGGCGAATTTGGGCAAAACCTCAGACGCGATCGCGGCTTATCGTCGAGCGACCCAATTTAACCCGCGCCATGTTAATGCCAGCCTGGGGATAGGCGTATTGCTAGCGCGTCAGGGCAGATACGAGGAAGCACTGGAGATGTATCGGCGGGTTGCCGCGATCGCTCCGCAAAACTTTAAAGCGCAAGAGCTGCAAGGCACTGCACTGCTGCAAATGAAGCGTCCCCGTGATGCGTTTACACCCCTCCAGCAAGCGGCTCGGATTGCACCCAAGCAGGGCATTGTCCGAGTTCATATTGGAACGGGATGGTTACAACTCCGAGATTATCCAAAAGCAATGAGTGCTTTCTCTAAAGCCGTAGAATTAGAACCTCGGAATCCCAATATCCAGGTGCAAATTGGTAAAGCCCTCCAGGCTGCTGGCTATCTAGATGAAGCAATGAGAGCGTTTCAGCGCGCGATCGCCCTACAACCAACTATGGCAGATGCCCATGCGGGAGTGGGGGACATTTACTTTGATCAAGGTAACTATTCATCAGCAGTAAATCTGTATCGACAAGCGATCGCCTACGCCCCCAAAGATCCCGATATTCATTACAAGCTGGGCAAAGCCATGAAGCAAATGGGGCGTAAACAGGAAGCCACGTCCTCCTTGCAACAGGCAAAAAAACTCCTCCAACAGCAAGCAGCCCAGAGCGATCGCCTCTCCGAAATCGACTCGCTTCTAAAAGAGTTGAAATAGCCAACGCAGTTTTATCGAGGACTCTCGCCCCGATTCAGCCCTTGAGCAACCTTGCCTAGCCGTAAAGCCTTACACCAAAATAGAGGCGTTCTGACGGCATGAGATTGTGTGAGTTTAGAAGTTCTTTAGCAAAAAGGCATCAGCTCACTTAGGACAATAAACAGTTCAAAATGGAAAACCCCTACTAAGAAACATTTTGAACTTTTAACTTTTTATTTTTAATGAGTTCTCATTTTCCTTAGAATGAAGCACGTCTTACGGAGTAGGCAGAATTTCCTGAATCACGCGACCAGATGTAACAAAGGAGATGCCCTGCTGAGAACTGGTGCTGATCATCACCGCCTCAATAATCGGGGTTGATAATTGCTGTTCGGCAACCCACTCCACTATAAAATTTGCTCCGGAACCGCCACTGGCATCTTGCTGAGGAATCAAAAATTCTGTAGTGGCTAAAGGTGCAAGCCGTAGATTGCCCTTCGTATACTCTTTCACTCGCTTTCCGGCAGAGTTGTAATAACGCACAGAGCGAATAAACAGGGGCGACTTTAAACTGGTATTGCGGATACTCAACGTCACCGTGAGGAGTTGTTCTTGTCCGTTGCCGTGATAGATGTGGGAGTAGACCGGAACGTAGACAATTTGCCCTTGACTGATGGTGATTGGGGCAGCACTCACCGAAACCGCCTCTGAATTTTGAGGAATTCGCTCTAGCGGCTCAACGGCTCCAGATTGCTTGTTTGCGGAGGATGCCGTTCCTTGAGATGTACTGGTACAAGCCGCAGAAAGAGCGATGCAAACAACCAGCCCGATCGCGATTAGTTTTGTCCTCATCGGAAATCACACAATGTTGAGGAGAATCTAAACACCATCAGGGGTTTCTGGAAAAGTGGCTTTAAATTCTTCCAGCAAATCATCCATTTCCTCAATGGCTTGATTCACATCAATGCGGAGCGTACCAAGATTGGGTTGTTCCAACAGTTTCAGCAAAAACTCACGCTTGCTTTCAATCTGGGTAATCTGCTCTTTCATCACCTGTGGGTCAACCATGTTTACTCCTCGCTGTGATTGAATCATTTAACAGCAACTATTTTAGACCAGGTAGGAAAAGCGGAATCGGAAAACGAAGGGAGGGAATTGAAGGGGGGAGATGGGAATGGGGAATAGGGTATCGGGGATGGGGTGGGAAGAGTTAGCGGAGGAAGGGGGGGCGTTGCGATTTGATGGGTTTGCTCTTGACCACTTCATCTAAAAAGCGCTTTAATGCCTGTTCTCGGTTTTTCATGAAGGCTGCCCAAAATCCTGGTTGAAACTCATCCATCGTCTTCGCGATCGCCCAAATATCCACTGCGAGGATATTGTGCAGCATTTCATCTTCCCGCTTGAGCGAATCAATTTGCTTCAGCAATGCGCGTTCTGTGGCTGAGTGATGGGGTTCATCATGAATCATTGGAAAAGCCTCAACAGGGAATCGGTGAATGAGTACTCGCCATTTCTCAGAAACGGACTGCTCTGCTTCTGAGTCAGGAGTCAGGGATAATGGAAGCTGACTAAAATTTATCCTGCGTATAATCCTTTACTCTTATGTTACGTCAAATTTCTCTGGCAAAGTTAGGACTCGTTGCTGGCGGCATCCTCACAATCATTGGATTCATCGCTTATTTTTTGGATAATGCCACCTTAAATTTAGTTGGGTTCTTTTATGGAATTCCTGTGCTTTTAGGAGGATTAGCACTGAAAGCCGCAGAACTGGAGCCAGTTCCTCTGGTTCAACCTACGCCCCCATCAGTTGTTGCCTTGCGAGATCGCCAGGCAACCGCCATCCAAAAGCAAATTTTGAATGATGTCACCCGCTACCGTTACGGGCAACGGGCCCACCTGGATAGCTCTTTAGAAGCGTTGGGATTAGCGCCTACTGATGAAGAACGTCCAGTGATTACGGGGGTTCGAGAAGGGGAAACCGATGGAGCCTACACGCTGGTGTTGGAATTTGACTCGCCCATGATGTCACTTGATGTTTGGCAGAAGAAGCAAGAAAAACTGGCGACATTCTTTGGACCTGGAATTCGAGTGACGCTTGATCAGCCTCAGGAAGAGCGGGTGAATCTAGGGTTGGTCGCCACGCCTGAAGCAAATTCCTAAATCTCATGGCAGAGCTGTTTCGGGTGCCACAGAGGATCACCAAGTGGTTGCGACGATCGCAGTCGTCTCCCCTTACCTGGATGATGGTTGGAGCGGCAATCATCCTGTTTGCTTGCAGCACCCTGCGCCACATACTATTTCAGTCCACGGCGTTTGATCTGGGCTATTTCGA
Source organism: Leptolyngbyaceae cyanobacterium C42_A2020_001 (assembly GCA_015272515.1). Taxonomy (GTDB): domain Bacteria; phylum Cyanobacteriota; class Cyanobacteriia; order Leptolyngbyales; family Leptolyngbyaceae; genus JSC-12. Next base: position 126,628 of record JACYLN010000061.1, read on the forward strand.
CCAGTCCACCTATTTAATTAGTCAGGGAATGCCCCCCATTGTTTCTTTTTGGGGTTTCCATTTCATGGGAGGGCACGCTGATTGGATCATCTATCCTCTTGCCCTACTCTACAAACTTCATCCCAGCGTGTACTGGCTGCTGGCGGTTCAAGCGATCGCGCTGGCATTGGGAGCACTCCCCCTCTATTATTTGGTGCGGGACGCTGGGTTGAAAGATGGGCAAGCAACCGCAATCGCCGCCGCCTATCTGCTGCATCCGTTAATTTTCAATCTCAACTTGTTTGATTTTCATCCAGAGGTGATTGCCCTGCCGCTGTTGTTGGCGAGTGTGCTGGCAGCCCGCCGCCGCCGAATTGGCTGGTTTATCCTATGTCTGGTAGCGATTTTGGGATGTCGGGATGCGCTGTCGCTTACCGTGGCAGCAATGGGTGTGTGGCTGGTGTTGTTTGAAAAAAGGCGACTGTATGGGGCGATCGCTCTGCTACTGGGCATTGCATGGCTACTGATTGCAACTCAACTCATCATTCCGCTATTTCGTCCGGGTGGGGTGGAGTCGGTGTGGCGGTTTGCTTATCTGGGAAATTCGTTGCCAGAGATCGCGCTGAATCTGGTGCTAAAGCCACAACTGGTGTTATCTGCCCTGTTCACGCTGAAAAACTTGGAATACCTGGCGTTGCTGTTTCTCCCGTTCGTATGGGGGCTTTCTATTTTTCATCTGGCTCCGCTAGTGGCGATCGCGCCAACACTGGCGATGAATCTGCTGAGTACGATAGAGAGTCAAAAAGATTTGCTGCATCAGTACTCGCTTCCTGCCCTGCCGTTTTTGTTTATCGCGGTTATCGCGGCTTTAGCGGATGGCAAAGGGTTGCTGCAAAAACCGCGACGAATCGTGCTGTTTGCGCTGGTTGGCTTTGTTGCCTTAGCCAAAGTGGGTTACTTCGGCGATCGCTACCTGGGCGCGCTGAGCACCTGGCAAGCAACTCGCACCGCTCTAAGTCAAATTCAGCCAATAGGTAGCGTTCTCACAACCGCGTGGATCGTGCCCCATGTCACCCATCGCCCGCTGGTGAAAGTGACAATTGAAGGGACTGAAACTCAAGACATAAGCCAGTTTGACTATGTGTTACTGAACACCCAGCATCCAGGCTGGATGAGCACACCTGCACTTCAGCAGATACTGATAACCCGACTGCAACAAGATCCCCGCTTCATACTGCAATTTCAGCAGGACGGTGTTTACTTGTTTCGGCGGAGTTTGTAACCTGAAAACCTTAGTTTGACAGTAAACTTACGGACATGGAATTTGTCACAGGTCTGGTTGGTGTACTCATTGGGGCATTTTTAAGTGCTTTTTTTACGCGTCAAGAAAGCAAAAGACAAACCCGAATTAACACTACCCTCAAAATGTACGAACGTTTTCAAAGTATTCTTTCTTCCAGGCTGATTGCAGATCAACTGTTGGAAAAAAATTTGGCTTCCCCGCATCCGTTGACTTATACCGAGCTTAAACGTGCTCTATCCCCTGAGAACTGGCAGCATATTTCAAGAACCCGAAGTCTTTATAACGAGTTGGGGTTGCTTTACAGAGCAGGTTATTTGGATGTCAAACTTGCAAAACTATTATTTGCACCAATTTTTAAGTACTGGTATGACTCACACTTGCTGAAAATGGAGGCTAACCAGAAAGACCCAGAGACAGTTCAGTGGATTGTTGCTCCCGATGAAATTGCTACCTGGCTTTTGAAAGATTAAATAACATCGAACTAACATCGAATTTTCAATTGAGTGCCCTCTCCCCCTTCCTTTCTCCGAGTCAGAGAGGCGTGCCGTAGGTGGAGTGAGGTCTCCGGAGTTATTTAATCTGTATTCCTAAGTTTTGGGAGAAGGACCTTGATGATATTGTGCTTTTTTATACAGAAGCCCTAGCGGTCTTTACTTAAGTTTTTTTAAAAAGACATATCCCACTTAGTCTCCCCTATAAATACAGCCAGGTTAAGCGTGTTACTACTTTCTTACAGTTTCTTTGCTAAAACCTTCTCATTTGCATTTTGGATCAGGGAGTTTGCTAGATAGATGGTTGCCCTGTCACCTCGGTGTTTCCCTGTGAGTCAGAAGGAATTTAAGTTGAATAACTGGTTTTGGTCTAACCGCCAACAGGCTGCTTTGCTACGGCGCATTGTGGATCGGGTTCGCAACTCGTTGGAGTTGAAGGTTGTGCTACAAACAGCCGTAGACGAAGTTGCTGATCTCCTAAAGCTCGATCGCTGCGCCTTCTTTTGGTATTTTCATGATACCAACCGGGTTCAGGTGGTGTGCGAAAGTCAGGTACGATCAATGCCCGTAGCAGACGATCGCGATCGCCCATCATCCGGCTCACGCATCTCCAGATTGGGGTATTACTCGATGGAGACGTTTGGTGCGCTTTCAGCCGCGATCGCTCAAGGTGAATTAGTTGTCCATCCTGGTGGAACAATGCACCCGGTGGTCGGTGGTTGGCTAGGGAAATGGGGGGCTCTCCTGTCTCCACAGGCTCCTCGTGTGGAGCCGTCAGTGTTGGGAGCAATGGCAAACATGATGGTGCCGCTGAAAACCCAGAATGGTTCAATTGGGTTTATTGCGTGTTTGTCTGATCGTCCACGGCGATGGTCTGCCGCTGAGGTGGAGTTGCTGCGGGCAGTTGCTCAACAGATTGAAATTGCGATTGGGCAGGCGCAACTGTACGAGAAAATTCAGAAGCAGGCACAGCGCGAACGGTTGGTCAATCAAATTATTGCCCAAACACGCCAAAGTTTTGAACTGGAGACGATTTTGCGAGGGGCGATCGCACAACTGCTAGAAGCACTGCAAATTGATCGCTGCCTAGTGCATTTGGTAGAAGATCCAACCTATAGAGGCTCATCATCTGCACTGGGTTGGCTGTCTCATCCACTGCAAGCGCAACAATCCACCTCTCGTGAAAAGCACCTGTATGAGGTGTGTCGCCCTCCCTTTGAGCCTTCTGTAGACGCGTTCGACACAACGGGACCCATCACTCGTTGGGTGGTGGAAACTCGTCGTCGGGTTGTGATTTCAGATGTGGCACATGACGAGCGAATTGGTCCGAACAATGCCGAATATCAACAGGCGAAAATCAAATCATCGTTGGTGGTTCCAGTACAGACAAAAGAAAACCTGTATGCCATCTTGTACCTGAATCAGTGCTCCTTCGCACGTTACTGGTCAAAGGAGGATCAGAAGTTGGCACAAGCTGTTTCTGACCAACTAGCGATCGCGATTCAGCAGGCACACCTCTATGCCCAAACGCACCAGCAAGCAGCCGAGAGTGCTGCCCAAGCTAAACATCTGGCAGAAACCTTACAAGAACTCCGCCTAACGCAAGCCCAACTCATCCAAAGTGAGAAAATGTCAAGTTTGGGGCGAATTGTGGCAGGGATCGCCCACGAAATTAACAACCCGATCAATTTTATTTTTGGCAATCTTCCTTATATCGAGCATTACGCTCATGACCTGCTAAAGTTGCTGAAGACGTATGAATCACACTATCCAGTCAATCCCCCAGAGCTTCAGAAACTGGTGGATGAGATAGAGCTTGATTTTCTCACCGCTGACTTGCCGCGTATTCTAAGTTCCATGCGAGCAGGAGCCGATCGCATTCGAGAGATTGTGCTGTCCCTTCGCAATTTTGCCCGCTTGGATGAATCTCAATGCAAAATCGTAGACATTCATGAAGGTATCGATAGTACCCTTTTGGTGCTACAAAGCAATGTTCGCGAGGATGTGCGAATTATTCGGAGCTACGGAAATTTACCTTCAGTTGAGTGCTACCCCCGGCAACTTAATCAAGTGTTCATGAATATCATCATGAATGCGCTGGAAGCGCTTAACAGTACAAATCGTATCGATAAAGCGATCGCCATTTGTACAGACCTGATTGCCGACGAAGACATTCCAGAACCGATGATTCGGATTGTCATTACGGACAACGGTCCTGGAGTTGCCCATGAAATTCAATCTAAGATTTTTGATCCCTTTTTTACAACGAAAGAAGTGGGACAGGGAGCAGGTTTAGGACTCACCGTGAGCTATCAAATCGTCGTGAATCAGCATCGAGGAAACCTCAAGTTCTACTCCGAACCGGGTTTGGGTGCAGAGTTTATGATTGAGATTCCGATTCGTCACTCTGCTCCAGTAGAACAGCCCATCTACGCCCTAAACGGAAGCGCTGTTTAATTTTTTGTTAGCCTACTTCTTCTTTTTGTCAGACTTGGGAGCCTTAGTAGATTCATCCTCACTGCTGGTTGAGGCTTTTTGAGTGTCTTTGTTTAAATCCGCGGTTTTTGCAGCAGCGGGGGGCTTGGTCGGAGCTAATACGCCCACTTTTTCCCAGGCATTGCGAACTGCCTTTTGTTCCTTGCCATCCACTCCATATAGTTCACCCGCGATCGTCACCAGTAAGCTAGCTGCTCGTTTGAAGTTGGAGCGTTGAGGCAGGCGATCGCGCAGAGCAATGTACCAGATCTTGCCCGCTTTTTCCCAGGCATAACCCCCAATTTCCATGGCTGCCAGGTAGAACGCATAATTGGGTACCCCAGAGTTAATATGAACCCCACCATTATCAGCCGCACCTTTATACATATCTTTGACGTGAGCAGGTTGCGGATCTTTGCCCAACACTGGATCATCATAGGCAGTGCCTGGAGCCTTCATTGAACGGATCCCAACTCCTTTCACTTTTTCAGTTAGTAGCCCCTCGCCAATGATCCAATCAGATGCATCCACCTTTTGGTTTTTTACCCGCTGCTTCACCATAATGCCGAACACATCCGACATGGATTCGTTGAGTGCACCGGATTCGCCGTAGTAAATCAGTCCTGCTTCGTATTGGGTGACTCCGTGGGTCAATTCGTGCCCAATCACATCAATGGCGATCGTAAAACGGTTAAATAGTTCGCCGTCACCATCGCCATACACCATCTGGTTGCCGTTCCAGAAGGCGTTGTCGTACTTTTGGCTGTAGTGAACGGTGGAGTCAAGCCGTAAACCTCGGTCATCAATTGAATTTCGTTCAAACACTTGCTCAAACAGATCGTAGGTTGCGCCTGCACCATCGTAGGCTTCATTGACGGCAACATCATCACTGGGTGGGTCGCCTTCGTGGCGAACGGGTGTACCCGGCAATTCCATGCCGTTCTTTGCATCAAAAATGGTGCGCCGCCTCTCACCTGCCGGGGTGGTAAAGGTTGCAATGCCGCCAATTGCTTCTCTCCGTCCGCGAAACTGCTCTGACGTAATCAAAGTTTGCATCGCCCATTCACGCTGTTGTTCGTCGCCATTGCGAACAATTTGCTCTGCGATGTGGGGTGGGACGATGCAGCAAATGGAACAAATGCAGGGAGTTGGGTGAGAACCAATCCAGCCTGCTGTTCTGTTGTCTCTCATGTTTGAGTCTCCTTTGAGGTGAGGTAGCTGTGAGGGGGCGATCGCGAAACACCACAGGCAAGTTGACGCAGGTGGTAGCAGTCTTGTTGCGTTTGAACAGTGTATTCAGCGGCTTATCTCTCAAGTCTAGGCAGAATTTTTGGGAATGATGCCAATGAATGTGGCAGCAGGGTTTTTATTTTTTGCAAAAAAGATGCCTCCCTATTATGTCTGTGGGAGGCGGTTTTATGATTCACCCGTCCTAATTAAGCTGGATGGGATTGCTATATGTTTGAGTTTCTATGGTTCTTATTGTGCAGAATTCTTTCATAATTCCCTCCTATCCTACGACCGAATTATTTTTCATCCTTCCGTTGGACGGTTAACGAGCGGTTTCTCTATCGGGGTAGGTATCCAGGATTACTTTTCTTGAAGTATCCAGCGACCGAGTACAAGGATTACCATTCCCACAAGCAGAACCGACATCCAGAGGCCTGACGAACCGGGGAGCAGGGAGGAAATGAGGAGTCCCACTACAATGATTGATGTCCCTGCAACTTGATAGATAAGCGCTAGCGGCATAGGACAACTTCCATAAATCTACATCCAAAGATTCAGGAAAATTGCTGCAAAACCCGTATTTCAACCTTGAAGTTTTGGCAAAGTCGAAAGGCTTGAATTGATGTTTTGGAGAAGCCATGAAATTTCGCCGTTTTGGAAGAACAAACCTGAACCTCTCGGTGTTCTCGTTGGGCACGATGCGCTGTCTGGTAGCGGAGGAGATTGCATTTCAGACGGTTCAGCGGGCGATCGCATTAGGGATAAACCACCTGGAAACGGCACGGGGGTATGGCAAAAGTGAGCAGTATCTTGGAGCAGCCTTGCGATCTGGATTGGCATTGCCCCGTGAGGCTCTAATCATCACGACTAAAATTTGCCCAACGCCCAATCCAGACGACATGGAGCGGCAAATTGATGAGTCTCTTCAACGTTTAGGCGTGGATTATGTGGATGCATTGGCAATTCACGGACTAAATACCTGGGAACATCTTGCCTGGGTAGAAGCGCCAAATGGTTGTATGAAAGCTGTGGAGGCGGCGATCGCGGATGGACGAGTGCGACACGTAGGGTTTTCAACTCATGGGTTTTTAGACGTGATTGTACGAGCGATCGCCACTGACCAGTTTGAGTTTGTCAATTTGCACTATTACTACTTCTTTCAGCGTCATGCTCCGGCGGTCGCCCTTGCCCACGCAAAAGACTTAGGCGTGTTTATCATCTCGCCTGCGGATAAAGGGGGTTTACTCTACACACCGCCAGAGCTTCTACAGGAGTTATGCCATCCCTTTTCCCCGTTGGAGTTAACCTACCGCTTTTTGTTAAGCAATCCGCACATTACAACACTCAGCATTGGAGCTGCGAATCCAGAGGAATTAGATTGTTTAGGTGCGATCGCCGATCAGAATCAACCGCTCAGTGCCCCAGAGCAGGCAGTATTTGAACGGTTACAGCAGCACCAGGCCCAAACCCTGGCAACAGAACAGTGCAGTCAGTGTTACGCCTGTTTACCGTGTCCTGAAGCGATTCACATTCCGGAGGTGCTGCGCCTGCGAAATTTGAGCCTGGCGTATGATATGACTGCCTATGGTCAGTATCGCTATCGAATGTTTGAAAATGCTGGACACTGGTTTCCGGGGAACAAAGCCAGCCGTTGTACCGACTGTGGAGAGTGTTTACCCCGCTGTCCTGAAAAGCTGGATATTCCGCGCCTGCTGCGTGATGCTGATCAACGGCTAAACGGACAAGCTCGGCGGCGGTTATGGGAGTAGCGATCGCTCCAGACGCTGCAACTTGACGAAATTCTGGTTAAAGGCTTTAACTGAGGGTTAAGTCTTTACAATTGGAAAGAAGACAGAGGTGCAGAGTAAACGCTGGTTGAAAGGTTAAGGCTAGTTCCTATCAACTCTACGTCGCTTACTCCTCAGGGTGCTCTAGAGATCAAACCTATAGTTCAAACGTGTGTTCGCCCAGGCTTGATGGCTCTGCGTTGACTGTTTTGTTCCCACTCTAGGGTGAGTTATGTCTCCTGCAAGATCTGCCCAAACCTATCGCAACGTGATGGAGCCTCTCGTCGTTGAAGAGGTTGAACGGCACATTGCCTCGTTGCCGCCTAAAGTCGCGCAGTATATTAACAAAGCTGAAGCGATCGCCTATGCATTGAATCGGTTGCCGCCGCTGTATGCCACTAGCGAACGAGGCTGGGAGCAACAACAGGCAAAAGCCAGTCGAGAAATGCGATCGCAAATTACGGCTGCCGCGCGTCAAGCGATCGCTGCCATTCAGCGCGACCCAATTCGATCAACCTCGCCGCTGAGAATTGATGCAGATCGAGACGCGAATGAAGCCTTACAAGGTCTTAAAGAGTTGCTGCGCTCAGACGATCTTTCCTGGCACAATTTAGTAGATACGGTAGAGCGAATGTTGATTCAAACAGCGCGAGGAGAAATCACTTGGCGTAAGCGGGGTAGTTCTGTTACAGAAAGCCAGGGCTGGCAAGATAATCGTTATACGTTGTGAGGATGGGTTTGCATCAAGAATTCCCATGGAAATGGTCAATTTCACGAGGGCTGCACTCTTTTGCCTGGGTGCTGCTGCTTAGCGCTGGGATTACGCCCTCCGCGTTAGCAAACCCGTCTGCCCCATCTACCTCTGCACCCACGTCACCTTCAACCCTTTTGGCTCAAGCACTGCCAGAAGGAAGCTCACCTGGCTTAAGGTTGATGATAACGGGCAGAAACATATCAGGGGTGGTAACTTCTAGAACGCCGTCTCCAATTCGGCTTTCGATTCCAAGTTTGTGGTGGATTACGAAGGAGTTGGCGAATCTTCAGCAGTTTGGCAATAAGTTTATTCAAGAATGGATTGCTTATCCCAGTCAGGATGGCAAACCGGGACGGGTGGATTTGCTGGTGAATCGGCAACAGTGGAGTCTGTTGGACTACATTCAGCGCTACGAATTTGTGAATAAGTTCGGCGCGATCGCCCGGAGTTTTGGGTACGACACACGGGTTTACGACAATCCTGACCGGGCACCGATTGCTCTATATGCCTGTAGTTTCAGCCCCAGAACTGTGGATGTGTTGCAAGCAGCGCCGAGGCAACCCGCTTCTCGCACCGAAACGGCGATCGCTGTTGAGACGCGCAGCACCCTCTCCAACCAATTGAATTGTGACCTGGAAATGGTGCAACCGGGTCGCAGTTTGGGCCAACAGCCGTTAGTTGCTCCTTAAATTTCTAACGCTAATTTGCCGAGCATTCCTCCTGCTTCTAAAATTCGGTGTGCTTCAGCCGCTTGAGCAAGGGGAAAGGTGCGATCGCAGTAAATCTTCAATTTGCCCTCGTCAATCAGTCGGGCACACTGCTCCAAAATCTTGGTTTGGGCGATCTGGTCATCCACCAACCCCTTGAGCATAGGGGTTAGCATCAGTTCAAAGCTAATCCGCTGGTTACGGGTGCGGGCAACTTTCCAATTGGTTGAGGCATCTGGTTCTAAAATGGTGACCACATCCCCATAAATTTGCGTTGCTTCAAAGCTTTTACCAAGTGTAAATCCGCCAACCGTGTCAAAGGCAACATCAACTCCTTGTCCATCTGTCCAGTCTAGAGTTGCTTCTACAAAGTCGGTTTGCCGATAATTAATGATGTGCTCGGCTCCCAACTGCCGGGCAAACTCGGCTTTGTCTGAAGAGCTAATCGTGGTTGCAACGCTGGCTCCTTGTAGTTTTGCCAACTGCACTGCCACATGACCCACGCCTCCAGCCCCCGCATGAATCAGCACTCGTTGTCCGGCTTGGAGGCGGGCGCGATCGTAGAGGGACTCCCAGGCCGTAATTAAAACCAGAGGGGCAGCGGCTGCCTCTGCAAAACTCAGGGTCTGGGGTTTGCGAGCCACAAACCGTTCATCTGCGATCGCGTATTCTGCATAATTGCCGGGGCGATCGCCTAACCCACCGTTGCAGAAATAAACTTCGTCTCCGGGGCGAAACCGCCGCACTGCACTCCCTACAGCTTCCACAATTCCCGCTCCGTCACAACCTAAAATGGTAGGCATTTTATCGGGGTAAAACGTTCCTCGCTTTCGCAATTTAGTATCAATTGGGTTAACGCCTGCGGCTTTCAGCCGGATCAACACCTCTGTTGCGGTTTGCAAAGTTAATGTTGGCACATCTGCCAGTTGCAAGACATCTGGTGCCCCTGGTACGGTCATTAAAATGGCTTTCACGCTGCAAGTTCTCGTAGCTCTTTGATCTACAGAATAGCGGATTACCAAATTTCAAAATCGCATGGCAACTATCAAAAGGATGATGAGAGGAGGGAGTTACTTCTGATACAAAGGAGTGATAAGGATATACTGATAAAACGTATTTCTAATCCTTCTAATTGTGCGACTGATGTCCTCTATCGAACTATGCACTTCTGGAGTTAGGCAATGGTGAACGGGAACAACGTTATTCAGCTTACAGAACTGACTGACGAAGCCCTAGTTGAAATCTGTAGAGCAGCTCAAGTGATTGCTTGCGAATGCCCCGCCTACATTGCGCGTCTCCTGCGCCAGGTACGAGTTTTTAAGGAATATACAACAACTTGTGCTGATCAGTTCCCTGCGGATGCTGCGACTCATCAATGGCTCTCCTCACAGGCGAGTGTTGTCGAAACTATTTTGTTTCAAACCATGATTGAGCTTATGCAGAAAGAGGGGCTAATTGATGCTTCCCTGTGTGTTTCTTTAGACAAGCTTTCTACCCGAGCAAGAGAAATCGTGCTTCAGCAAGTTGGAGCAATGTAGAGGCATTCTGTCCCTTTATCGGTTCAAGTTTGGGATGCCAGCCTCTATCCTGGAGTGAGTATGGAGGCAGATCAGGATGACGCAAATAGCAGGAGAGCAGGTTATTAAGATCGCAGTCGTGGGAGATGTGCACGACCAGTGGGAAGCCCAAGACGGCGAGGCGCTGCATCATTTGGGGGTGGATCTTGTGCTGTTTGTGGGGGATTTAGGCAACGAGTCTGTTGAGGTGGTGCGCGCGATCGCTGCCTTAGACTTACCCAAAGCCGTTATCCTCGGCAACCACGATGCCTGGTATACGGCAACCGAATGGGGAAGGAAGAAATGCCCCTATGATCGCACTCAAGAAGATCGATTTCAGCAACAGTTAGACCTTCTCGGCGATACCCACGTCGGCTATCGCTACCTGGATTTTTCGGACTTCGGTTTTTCCGTCGTGGGTGCCCGTCCGTTTAGCTGGGGTGGCTCTGAGTGGAAATATACAGAGTTTTATCAGGAGCGCTACGGTGTCAGAAGTTTTGCGGAGTCTACGTCACGTATTGTAGAGGCGGCGAAACAGGCGACCCATAATACGGTGATTCTATTGGGACACTGTGGACCATTTGGTTTGGGCGATCGCCCAGAAGATCCCTGTGGTAAAGATTGGCAACCGCTGGGTGGAGATCACGGCGACCCCGATATGACTGCCGCGATCGCTCAGATTCAACAATCCGGTAAAACTATTCCCTTTGTAGCGTTTGGGCACATGCACCACACCCTGCGCCACACCAAGCAACACCTGCGAACGCCCATTGCCGTTAAGTCGGGCACTCTGTATCTAAACGCTGCCAGCGTCCCACGTATCCTTCAAACTTCCGCCCGTCAGCGTAACTTTTCGCTGGTACAGTTTTCTCAAAGGCAGGTCCAGCAGGCTTCTCTGGTATGGTTGGATGAGCGTTACGCGATCGCGTCAGAGCAGCTTTTGTATCGCCCACCCACCCACGCATCCGAAGTTGCAACCGTCAAACGCAGTGCTTGATTGCCCAGTTCCCATTGCGATACGTATCAATCTATGAAGCAACATTCTCAATACTGAAGCAGTACGGAAATTCATTCCAAACGGTCAAGAAGCCACGTAGAATGTAGTCTGTGTATTTGAATGTTTTTAGGAGAGTTGGATGCCGCTTGCCGTTGGAGTGATTCAAACAGATGGGTTTCCTCCTGTTTTGGCAGCCGCCGATGCAATGGTCAAATGCGGCAACGTCACGTTGGTCTATTTTGGCTTGGCAGAACGGGCGGAGTTTTTGGTTGCAGTTCGAGGACGAACCGCTGAAGTTCGGCGCGCCGTGGAAGCAGGTAGAGCCGCCGCAAATGCAACTCCACCTACTGGCAGGCTTGTTTCGCATTACATTGTGCCAAACCCGCCTGAGAATGTGGAGAGCGTTATGTCAATTGACTTTACATCTCGTGTCGAGCGGTTTCGGGTGTAGAAAATTGAGCAACTTAATTTGCATGTTTGCGACAGTTGCTTGATGAAGGGTTGTTTCTGACATTTACACGAAGTTCATTGGATTGGGAGACTTGTAATGCCGCAAGCGGTTGGATCAATTGAAACCAAAGGTTTTCCTGCTGTATTAGCTGCTGCTGATGCCATGGTGAAAGCAGGACGGATTACTTTAGTGGGCTACATTCGAGCAGGAAGTGCTCGGTTTACGGTGAATATCCGGGGGGATGTTTCGGAGGTGAAGCGGGCAGTGGAAGCAGGTGTGGATGCTGCTAGCAAAGTTGAAGGCGGCACAGTGGAAACCTGGGTCATCATTCCTAACCCTCACGAAAACGTGGAAGTGGTGCTGCCAATTGGCTTTAATGATGACGTTGAACGGTTCCGCTCGGCGGTGGAAGGGCGACCGCTGCTTGGCGCTCCCAATGGGGCACCGGGTCAGTAGTCGATTATTAAACAACTTAGTTATTTAGAAAATGGAGTAGACGTTGCAAAGTTCTCCTCCACAAGTTGGCGGTTTGGCTCCGGCAACGTTGGAATCGTGGATGAATGAGGCGAGAGCAAAGGCGATCGCGGGGCGGATTCCAACCTACATTCCTCGATTAGCGATCGCAGACCGTCGTTGGCTTGCAGTACAGTTACATCTGGTCGATCATCAACCCATTACACTGGGGGATGTGGATCAATCATTTGCATTGATGAGTGTGGTTAAGCCGTTTGTGGGGCTGTTTCTGTTGGATCGGTTTGGGCATGAAGCAGTCTTCTCCAGAGTGGGAATGTTGCCTTCAGATCAACCGTTTCACTCCATTGAACAGCTTGCCGTTGATGGAGGCTTTCCACGTAACCCAATGATTAATAGTGGCGCGATCGCGCTGGCAGGGTGCTTGCCTGGAAATACTGGCGAAAGCCGATGTCGAGTACTTTGTGAATGGCTAAATCTGCATTCTGGTGCTCGGCTTTGGTTGGATCTAGACATGTTGGCATCGGTGCGTTCGGTGGGCAATGAAACTAACCGCGCGATTGCTCATCGGCTGGCAGAAGCGGGTTATCTCGATGCCATTGAAACTACGCTGGATGCCTACAATCACATTTGTTGCTTATCGGGCACGGTTGATGACCTGGCACGGCTGGGCATGTTGCTGGCATGTCCCCATGAAAAAATTGCGGCGACTCACCAACGGACTATCAACGCCCTGATGCTGACTTGTGGACTGTACGAAACCTCTGGACACTTTGCGGTTCAAGTTGGGTTACCTGCCAAATCAGGGGTGAGTGGTGCATTGCTGGCAGTGGTGCCGCGTCGAGGCGCGATCGCCTGCTATAGTCCTGCTTTAGACAATGTTGGCAACTCCATTGCAGGGTTGTTCATGGTGGAACAATTGACGCGATCGCTCAACCTCGGCATCTTTGGGTAGCTCAACTGCTGCAACCACCAAAGTCGCAGCTGCCGCAATCCAGCGAGCCACAATCCAAGGCGCTACAGTCGAAAGTGCTACAGTCTGACAAACCACAACTGATATCGCTGCAATCAAAATCACTAGGATCAAACGAAATACAATCCTGTATGGCATCACACCCGTCAGAAAAGGTGTCTAAACACTCGAATGAGTCACAAACCGAATCTCGACAGGACGAACGAGATCGCTCTTCTTCTGCCGGAGCAACTCGTTTCTGTAGCTTTGATGATTGACCAGAACTCAGTGCAATTTCAGCCTGCAGCGAATGCAAATCACGGTTCCGCCAATGCTGCCGCCGATGCTTCAACACCTCATTTGCCATCTTACAAGCTTGAAACCGCTCCCGAATGAAAGGTAGCGCTGCTATCAGCCCCATTTCTGCAATGGTGCGCTTCGTATATTGAGAACAGGATTCTTGCTGATGCAAAACCCGATAAGCACACGAAAATCCCTTGTGAGGCAAAATTTGCCTTTGATAGAAGTTGATCAAGCCAGAAGCGGTTTTACGAGTTAATGAATCGAGGGTCGAAACAGTCATACGTGCTCAGTTCTCAGTCTTCAGTACTTTCATCTTTGAAAACTAAAATTCCTGATGTACCAGGCTAAGAATCTGTCACCATTAGGGCTGACTTCTACGCACACGCGATCGCGAGATCTTTTTACCCTTGCATAATTTCTGTTGTTCTGTCTGAGGAGTATACAGAGCGCTTAAGCGGTTGAGATTGCAATTGACTTTTCACTCAAATGCCCACTTAAGTTGATGCCCTATTACACAGACCATTCAGTTTTCAAATTAGACCCTACACAATTCTTCCCAATTAACAGGAAGCTAGGTATCAGATTGCAGTTGAGTTTGTAGCTAACTCATGGCTGCACTTGTTTAGCAATTGTTTTCACTACAGGATTGAGGGTTAGCAACCTCTGTACCGATCGCATCCTGGATGGATTTCAACCCGGTTTGATCCAGCTTTTGCAGCAAGCCTTCAAGTACCTGGCGTACCATCATCGGTCCCTGATAAATCCAACCCGTGTAGGCTTGTACCAGGCTAGCTCCTGCTGTAATTTTCTCCCAGGCATCCTCAGCGGTGAAAACGCCCCCCACTCCGATAATGGGTAGTTGTCCCTGGGTTTCTTTATAGATGAAGCGAATCACCTCCGTTGATCGCGCCCGTACAGGTGCGCCACTAATTCCCCCCGCTTCCTCCATTGCCAACTTGCCCGTTCTCTCAATCACTGAAGTTTTTAAGCCATCTCGCCGAATTGTGGTGTTCGTCGCAATGATTCCCGCCAGTTGATAGGTTTGAGCCAGCGCAATCACATCTGCGATCGCATCCCACTCCAGATCCGGCGCAATTTTCACCAGAAGCGGTTTGCGGTCTGTATTTTCCTGCTGCAATGCCTGCAAAATGGGTTCTAGTTGGGCTTTATCTTGCAGCGATCGCAAGCCCGGTGTATTCGGCGAACTCACATTCACCACAAAGTAATTGCCCCACTCTTTCAGCAAACGAAAGCTGTTGACGTAATCCTCCTCCGCCGATTCCAATGGTGTGACTTTGGATTTGCCGAGATTAATGCCGAGGGGATAGGGGATAAGTGGGTGGGTGGATGGGTAAGTGGGTGGGTGGGTAGATGAGTACATGGGTGATTGGGGAGTTGGAGAATTTTGTTCTCCCCGTCGGCTGACAGCTCGACTGAGCGCTCGCCGAATGTCGCTCTGGGAAGCCTGAGTCAAACCGAAGGGAATTTCTTCCCGACCTCCCTTACCTTCTCCTGCCTCCCGTCGGACGTTCGGCGAAGCCTCAGTCGAGCCGCTGACGCTCTGGGAAGCCTGCCTCCTGCTTCCCCACCTCCTCTCTAAGGTCTCTGCCATGCTCGCTGCTCCTCGGTTGTTGAAGCCCATACGGTTGAGAACGGCGTGATCTAATGGCAGGCGAAACAGGCGGGGGGATGGATTTCCAGGTTGAGCGTGGTAAGTAATAGTGCCCAATTCAGCGAAGCCAAAGCCAAAGGTTGCCCAAATGCCGGAGGCAACGCCGTCTTTATCGAATCCGGCAGCCAGTCCAATCGGGTTGGCAAAGGGAATGCCCCAAAGGGTTTGGTGCAGGCGTGAGTCAGTGAGGGTGCAAGCGTGGTGTAGGCGCGATCGCATCCAGTGAGCCACCCAATCCGGCTGGGGACTGTCTAGCCAGCTAAGTATGCTCAAGCTTTGGGAATGGAGCCATTCTGGGTCGGTTTTGAGGGCAGAGAATAGAATTGGGCGAAGTAGCGATTGATAGAGGTCCATATGGGTATCCTGAAGGCAGAAAGACACGCGATGCCCCTAGCGAGCAGAGTTGGGACCCAATCCTGATCCGCAATGTCGCCTGTGCAAATTGATTCTATTCCTAACCAGTCGGGATGCTGGCAAATGTGCCGAGACAGTTAGAGCTTTTGCTGTTTTTGAGGTACATGGGTGCTAGGTTGATTACACCGCATCTTCACTTCAAAGAGAAAACGCCTTGCTCGTTTTTGCATTGGTCAAAGCCATTCGGCTAGTGCGATGGTTTATTAGCGGTTGGCTCAACATCCACACCCCTATTTGGTCAATATTTTCTATCATTAATCCTTATCTAAGCCATCATTTGCGACTGAAATGGTTCCACAAAAAGAGCCAAACACCTATGAAAAACAACTGGTTGCGTTAGGGCGCGTCCTACAAATATTGCGTGAAGAAGAAAACTCAGATGTTCTAATTGATACTGTGATCAATTACCTTAAGACTGAGTTTGAGTACAGTGTGATTTGGATTGGGCTGTACGATCGCTTGGAGCATCGGCTGTTTGGCAAAGGTGGCGTGACACCAACAGGGGAAATTTCTTTTTTAAAGCAACGGTTTGTGCTCAACCCTGGGGACGTGCTGGAGCAAGTGATGATTCAACAGCGTCCCGTTGCCATTCCCGATTTGCGGGAGGAATTGCGGGCGGGCGAATGGCGTAAGGCGGCGAAAAAGCATAATATTCAGGGCACGGTTATTTTCCCGATTCGTTATCGCGATCGCTGCTACGGAGTCACCCTCTTAGGATCGTCTGCCTGGGGTGTTTCACCCAAACCTGACGAAAAAGCGCGGCTGTCTATGATTTTGGGCGAGTTTGCAGCGAGTCTATTTCAAATTGAAAGTGAATGGCAGCGCCAACAGATCCGTCATCCCGACGAACCCTTGCTGAATTTGCTCTCCCAGATGCGATCGCTCACCGGACTGGGGCCACGACTGGAAGCTGCTGTAGAAGAAACGCATCAATTTATACAGCCCACCCGCACGAGTGTGTATTGGTTTGAGCGAGAACGGCGATATTTTTGGCGCAGAGTCAGTAATCGCCAGCGCACCACAGGCTTTGGAGAAGCGAATCAACCCGCCTCTGGAATTACTGCTCAAGAAGTCAGCGGGTTTTATCAAGCATTAGCTTCTGATCAAATTGTGTCGATTGGAGAAGCTCTTAGTTCACTTAAAGCCGATACGACGACTCGGCTGATGCAGCAAATTAAAGCGCGATCACTGCTGGCAGCGCCCATTCTGTTTCAAGATGAACTTCAGGGGTTTCTCGCAGTTGAAGGGAGCGAACCTCGCATCTGGACCGAACACGAGAAGAATTTTATTCGCGGTGCCGCTCAAATTATTGCCCTGACGGCTCCGCTGGATGGTGTGGAAACGACGATCGAGCAAATTCGTACCGACCAGGAGCTGGTGTCTGAAATTGCCCGCTCCATTTACGACGAAGACGACTGGAAAAACACCCTCAAACGCGCCGCAGACCAACTGTGTAAACGGCTCAAAGCCGAGCGCTTTTTGGTGTTGATGTATGACAAAGATCTGGATGGATATGAAATCTGCTACCAAAGTCATCCCAGCAATCGTCGCCCGTTGACCACCCTTTTAGAGAATCTAACTAAGGCGGATCGCAAGCTCTTAAAGCGTAGCCCCGAAGCGATTGGGATTGAAAATTTAGATGGTGATCTGAAGTTGATTGGGTGGCGCGATCGCCTGCTAGAACTGGGCATCAAATCCCTCATCCTCTGCAACACCACCATCGATCAAGATCCAGAAGGCATCGTTGTCATCTGCCACGAAGCGCCGCGCAGTTGGAATCGAGTGGAACGGGAGTTAGTGCGAGTTGTTAGTCAACAATTGGGACTGATTCTGCATCAGTGGCAGCTCCAGCGCGAAATGGAGCAGCAGCAAACTGTCACCCAATCAATTCAACAGGGATTGTCAGTGATGCAGCAAACCCAAGAATTGGAACGATTGAAGCAAGCTGCTCTTCATCATCTGACTCAAGTAATGCAGGCACCTGTGGCTGTTCTTGTTAGTTGGATGCCGGGACACAGTTCAGCTCGCCTCATCAGTTCACCGCCGCCAAGCGATCGCTTTGGGGTAAATGTGGATACGATTGTCCCCGTTCATACCGATTTTCTGATTCAGCGAGTGTTAGAACAACCAGACATTCTAGCGTTGACGGTGCAAGATGTACCCATTTCGAGCCGTCAGTGGCTTTATGGAGCAGGCATTGGTCAACTACTACTCATGGCTTTACGTACCACGTCTGATGCTGAACCCAGTGGGATCGTAATTGTTGTGGATCAGCCTGAACGCCGTTGGGCGGATCGGCATTTGGCAGCGATGAAAGTGCTGGTAAATCAACTGGCATGGTCACGCCGCCACATTATGCTGATGGAACGGTTTGTGTCTCAACGCTTAAATTTGGAGCGTTTGTCGTGGTATAAGCATCGTCGCGTAGATGAAGCCCATCGAGCAGTGGTAGCTGGGCTAAGGCGGCTCGATGAACTCAACAATCCTAAAGAGCCGCTGTTTGCAACTCGCCAGCAGCAACTTCTGCGACAGTTGAAGGATGCGATCGCGCCACTCAATTTCATGCTTCAGGAAGAAGAATGGAAGTTGCAGATGCATCCTTCTACAATTTCCCTAATTTCCCTGCTAAAGCGAGCGCTGGAACGAGTGGACGATCGCATCAAACAACAGCAACTTTGGACTCAAGTTCACGATGAAACCAATCTCACCATTGGCGGCGACATTGCCAAAATTGAACTGGTGCTCTACGAAATTCTGCTCAACGCCTGTGAGCGATCGCCCAAAGGTGGGCGAATTGATCTCTGGTGTCGCCAAATTGATAGCCGCTGGTTTGAATTGTTGATTACCGACGCTGGTCACCTCGAACCTCTCCTGTTGGAAGAACTCGAATCTGGTCGCAAAGACTGGCTTGCCCCCTCCATCCTGGATCATCCACCTGGTTTGCATCTCCTCGTCTGCCAATCGTTAATGAAAACCATTGGTGGCGAATTTAACCTTTATCGCCTGGATGATGGACGCAATACGACTCGCCTGGTATTGCCTCTGGCAACCCAACCACCTAGCTCGACCGGAAAAGCCAAGCATAAACCCAATGAACACTAAGATTTGCTTCAAAACCCTAATCGTGATTGAGGGATCCCAAGTAGAACGGGCATTGCTTGTCTTACTTAGACAATGAATTATAGCTTTGGTCAGAACGCTTAGGACAGGAAAAAGTGGCAAAGCCAATGCTGGGTAGGCGTTCTGACTCGCCATAGCCACGTTACAGATGGCTACGGCTATATTCAAAATGTGGAATTAAAAATGGCAAAGTCTGGCTGGAAACCATTTTGAATTATTAACTTTTCATTTTTAATTCATTCTCATTCCTGAGGCTAGGCTACCGAGAGTTGACTGAATTTTTCGGTTCTGTGACTCGCACGCGAGGAATTGCGATCGCCTCAAATCCCCTTCTTCTTAACTGTTCAACCAGGGGGAGGGCCGCACCCAGACTACTAAATTGACCCATGATAATAAATTCCTCTCCCTTCTCAGAACGAGACAGGGTGGCACCTGGCTCAATTTGTTGAATATCTCTCAGCATCCCACCTGCTGCCTGCGTGGGTTGATTCAGCGGGATAATCACAGCGTACTCGTAAGTGCAGCGGTAACTGAGTCCCATGCTTTGTAGGGCGGGCGAGGTGATGCACAAGCCACTTTCTAAAGAACTGTGGGCGATCGCTGCTTGCGATTCTGCCCGGTTTGCAGCTTCTCTAGACCGTTGAGCAGTTGCACTCGTCCAGGTCACAATTCCCCCAGATAGAACGGCAACAATCCCCAACCCCAAAATGCCCTGACGCAGGGTGCGTCGCGTCGTCTGTTCCACCTGGCTGAGTCGTTCCTCACTTCGCTGCAATTCTTTTTCCGCCACGCGGCGTTGCTCCCGTTCGTGCTGGAGTTCGGCTTCGAGCTGCGCCACTTCTGATTCCTGATCTTGCCGAATGAAACTCACCAAATAGTCGTGAACCAGTTGGTAGCGATCAGCAGGAGAATCGGGAATGAGGAAGATTAGACCGGAACCAACCAGAACTTCCAGTACCAGTTCCAGGCTGGCGATCGCGTGAGTCAGCCCCAAATCCACCAAATCCGCCTCCAAATCTTCGCGAGTTTTCAGGGGGCGAGTTCCGTTTTCATTCGTCAGCAAGAAAAGGACGATACGCGCCAAATCTTCATTCTGGGGGCCGCAATCTTGCACCACATCTTCCAGCGATCGCTGAACCAGTTTTTCCTTTGGTCCCTTTTGCTGGTACTTCGCCAGGGTATCAATGCCTTCTGCCTGGAGTTGGGCACCCACCACTTGCAGCTCAATCGGGCGCACTTCACCTAATTCACCTGCCAAATCTTCAACCAGCGCTTCAATCAAGTCATCCGGCAAATAAAACTGAGCCTTCTCCGTCAGGCTTTTGATCACCGCTTTCGCATCCTCTGGCGTGAGATCTCCCAGAGGATAGCGAATTTGCTTGCCCAAAATATCGTTATTAATAATGTCGAGTTTGGCGTAGCGCTGAAACTCCAGCAAATAATGAAGGTAATCTTCCCGCAGAGAAAGCACCACTTTGACAAACGGTAACTTCAGGCACTCCCCCAAAAAGCGATAGAACGGGAGTCGCTCCTGCACCGTGTTGTACGTGAAGAAAAACTCCTCAAACTGGTCAAACAACAAAATGGGCAGCAAGTTGCGATCGGTCGCCGCCCTGAGTTGATCCAGCAACGTCTGAAATAGCGGAGGAGATAGGGGTAGGGGATAGGGGGAAGGGGATAGGGGCTGGGGTGTAGGGGAAGCGGGGTAGGGGGAAGAAGACGAGGAGATTGGGGGAGAGAGGATAGGTGAATGGGTAGATGGGTGGGTGGGTGAATGGGTGGGTGGATGAATGGATGATTGAGGCGTTGAAGAATTTTGAATTTTGGCTTCCGGTGAGTCAGCCGAACCGAATTTTGAATTTTGTTCTCCCTGAGTCGAACCGAAGGGAATTTCTCCAACTTCCTCACCTTCTGCCTCCTGACTACCCTCTGCCTCCTGCCGCTTCAACCCCCGACTCAATCCAGCTTCCCAATCGCTATAAAAATCTAGAAGCAGGGGCAAGGGGAGTCGCCCTTCAAAGGTTTGGTCTTGCAGCAGCGGGAGCAATCCGGCGTAGAGAATCGAGCTTTTGCCCACCCCAGAGGGACCGTGAATCACGATCAGCTTGTATTGTGCCTGGCTCAGACGAGCAATTAGTTCGTTCAAGTCTTTTTGCCGCCCAGAGGCTTGCAGTTCTTGAGCCAGTAGCCGTTGTTGATCAATTTGGGCAGGCAATGGTAGAGCTGAGCCAGTGGAAAGTTCTTGCGGTTGCAGACGCAGTGCTCCCACAAAAGCGCGATAGCCATACTGATGCTCAATTAAACGCCGTGCCTGACGAGTCCGAAAGGCAAGTTGGTATTCGCCTTTTTCAAAGTAGTAGGTCCGCAGTTTCCGCAGAATTTGAATGTAGAGAGAGGGATCGTTTTGGGGATGGCTGCGATCGCGGGCGGTTTCCAGGTAGTGAATGGCGAGATTGAGGTTGCCCAGTTTTTTCTCCGCTTTTGCCAGCAGAAACAGATACCAACCAGAGTGATAGCGATGCGCCAGTTCTAAGCTGGTTTCCAAATGGGGGGCAGGTGGATGTCCAACCGCGTGTAACTCGGCTTCTGCTGCGTCCAAAATTTGCAGGGCAAGTTCTACCTGTTGCTTTGCGTCTTGCCAGTTGGCACGGGCTATCGCTACCTCTGCTAAAAAACCGCGATCGCGGGCTTGGCGTACCGGATCTTTGTAAAGCTTGTGCAGCACCAACGCTTGTTTTGCCAAAATGTCCAATTCGTCCCATTGCTCCAGCTTCTGCAACGTTTCAGCTTGGGCAATGATGAAACGCGCAACCAGATCCTGCCGATCTTCCTGCGTAAACAAATCAAGACTGCGTTGAAAGTAAGTAAGCGCCTGTTGGCACGCACTACGATATGCCACCCGCTGCAACACTGCATAAGACCGCCACCAAAGCCCCAGGTAAAACAGAAGGCAGGCTGCCCGTTCCAGGTAGGGGACGGGGGGTAGAGGGTTGGGGGAAGCAGGGGAGGGTGGAGCAGATGAGGAGGGTGGGGGAGATGGGGTAGGTGAATGGGGAGAGGGGTGGGTGGGTGAGTGAATGGGTGATTGAGGCTCTGGAGAATTTTGTTCTCCCTGAGTCGAACCGAAGGGAATTTTGGCTTCCGGTGAG
>JACYLN010000060.1 GCA_015272515.1 Leptolyngbyaceae cyanobacterium C42_A2020_001
GGCGAAGATAGTTGGACGGTTGCGTCCCGCAAAAATAGCTCGATGCCAGGTTAATTATTTTTATCCCCTTTCACGATATTGTCGTAGAAGGGGTATTACTGTTTTTTATGTTATCAGTGAACGTTGGTAGGATTCGATGGTGTAGTGTAACTATTCAGGTTTAGAAGAAAAGGATAAATTTCTGAACAAGGAAAGTCCGATGATTAAGATGTAGGCAAATCGAGTCTCGAAAGGATTCCTTGTAGTTGAGGCAGTGCACTACCGCAAACAAGTTGGTGTCAATGCCGTAAAACTGTTTGATGCTAACGAGTGAAAAGGTTCCAATCTAGGCAGTTGTACGATCGCTAAAGTCTTCGTGAATCTTTGCCAGCAGTCATGCTTCCAGTTGTTTCAATTATCGATATCCCGCCTACAGGAATTATCACTAACACACGCTGGATCAAGCACCTTAAATTGATTTAATTCCTGTCGCAGTGCTAATAAATCTTTTTCTCAGCAGACGCTTCAAGCAGCAGTTTAATTTCATCTGGCTCTAATGGAATTGGGTCAACCTCCGCAAAGATCCCGCCGTTGAAGTAACGGCTATATCTTCTCAGAATTCAAACAAATTGATAGGGAAATATTAGGGAATAAAACTGTAGCGCATCCTAAAAACCTTTCTGAAAAAGGGTTTCAACAACTTAAGAAGCTGATTTGTAAGCGAATCGCACGTTTGAGTCTTGTCACCAACTTTAGAAGAAGAAGCGCTGCGACTTATCATGGCAGATGGATGCTCATGAGAATTTTTTGCCAATGAGACTCAACACCCAAACTCCAAACCCACTGTGCGATCGCCGTCCCGATCTGCTGGCACCAGCAGGTAACTGGGAATGTGCCAAAGCCGCCGTGGAGAATGGCGCGGATGCCATTTATTTTGGGCTGGAACGGTTTAATGCACGGATGCGGGCAGAAAATTTCACTGAGGCAGATCTGCCAGACCTGATGGCATTTTTGCATCGGCGTGGAGTGAAGGGTTACGTCACGCTGAATACGCTGGTGTTTACCCAAGAGTTGACTGAGGCTGAGCAATATCTTCGCTCCATCATTGTCGCTGGCGTTGATGCAGTGATTGTGCAAGATGTGGGTATTTGTCGATTGATTCGGCATTTATCACCTGATTTTCCGATTCATGCATCCACTCAAATGACCATTACCAGTGCAGTAGGCGTAGAGTTTGCCAAAAATCTGGGTTGTCAATTAGTGGTATTAGCACGGGAAGGTTCGATCAAGGAATTAAACAAAATTCAGCAACAGTTAAGCGATCGCAACCTCACCCTCCCGTTGGAGGTGTTCGTACATGGTGCATTGTGTGTTGCCTATTCTGGTCAATGCCTCACTAGTGAAGCCCTCGGCGGACGCTCTGCCAACCGAGGAGAATGTGCCCAAGCCTGCCGAATGCCCTACGACCTGATTTCGGATGGAAAGCTTGTGGATCTGGGCGATCGCAAATATCTCCTCAGTCCTCAAGACCTCGCTGGATTGGAGGTTTTGCCGGAATTGATTCAGACAGGTGTTACCTGCCTCAAGATTGAAGGACGCTTAAAAAGTCCAGAATATGTGGCAACTGTGACGCGGGTGTATCGGCAAGCGCTGGAGAGAGCAGAGAATAGGGAATGGGAAATAGAGAATGGGAAAGGCGGCGATCGCTATCAGTTAGAAATGGCGTTCTCACGGGGACTGCATACCGGATGGTTTGAAGGGATTGATAATCAAGCTCTCGTCCATGCGAGATTTGGCAAGAAACGCGGCTTTTACTTGGGCCAAGTCACCCATATCCAAACCGACAAAATCACCCTCCGCCACCCATCTACTCAGTCATCCCTGCTAAAACCCGGAGATGGCGTTGTATTTGACAGTGGACATCCTGAAGCAAGGGAAGAAGGCGGACGCATTTATACGGTAGAACAACGAGGACAGGATGCCATTTTGACATTTGGGCGGGGAAACGTAAACTGGCGCAACGTGAAGGTGGGCGATCGCGTTTGGAAAACAAGCGATCCTGAACTGGATAAACAATTGCGCCAGAGTTATGCCGGGGATACACCAAAATTTCAGCGCCCGATTCATATTGAAGTGCACGGAGCAGTTGGGCAGACGTGCGTCGTGATCGCGCGGGATGAATTGGGCCATGTAGTGCAGGTGGAATCGAAAATGCCGCTTGTTGAAGCAGAAAAGCAACCCCTCACCTCGGAACGTTTACAAGAACAATTCGCCCGCTTAGGAAACACACCGTTTCAGTTGGGCGCATTCACCAATCACATTTGTGAATCGGTGATGTTGCCCGTGAGTGAACTGAATCGATTGCGGCGGGGACTAGTGACTCAATTAGAAAAACAGCGATCGCAACCCAAACGCTGGGAATTGCGATCGTCGGTTTCCTGGAACGATTTACTACCGTCTACTTCTACAACAGAGGACAATGTATCCCCGCAAGAACCAGAACTAATCGTATTGGTACGAAATCTTGATCAATTGCAAGCCGCCCTGGAAACTGGCATCACCACACTGTATTGCGAATTTGAAGATCCCCGTGCTTACAAAGAAGCGATGCAGATGAAGACAGGAGTTCAGGCTCAGGGGTCAGAAGTTAGAAGCCAGAAGAAAGATAAAGAAGGCGACGAAGGTGAAGGAGAAGATAGGGAGAATAGAGATAGAGCAATGTCTTCTGAGTCTTCCTCAGCCTCCCCATCTCTCATTCCCCATCTCTTCGTCGCTCCTCCTCGGATCACGAAACCGGGCGAAAGTTGGATTCTGGAGCAGGTACGGAACTGTAATGCGGATGGTTATCTCATTCGGAATTACGATCAGTTGCAGTTTTTCCAGGGCGATCGCTGCATTGGTGACTTTTCTTTGAACATTGCCAACCCCATTACGGCTAGCTATTTCAAACAGCAGTATGGATTGGAACGACTCACGGCTTCCTACGACTTGAATATTCACCAACTGGAAAGCTTACTGACAAACTGCCCATCTAACTGGTTTGAAGTGACAATTCACCAACATATGCCGATGTTTCACATGGAGCATTGCGTGTTCTGCGCGTTTCTGTCGGAAGGTACGGATTACACCAACTGCGGTCGCCCCTGTGAGCAGCACGAGGTGAAGTTGCGCGATCGCGTTGGGATAGAGCACATTCTCAAAGCGGATGCTGGATGCCGCAACACTGTGTTTAACGGTAAGGCTCAAACAGGTGCAGAATTCATCAAGCGATTGTTGGAAATTGGTCAGCGTCAGTTCCGCATCGAGTTCATCAATGAGTCACCAGAGGAGGTCAGCCAAACAATTCAGCGCTATCAACAACTACTGCAAGGTACCATTAGCGGTACTAAATTGTGGCAAGAGTTGAAGCTACAAAGTCAGTTGGGCGTAACAAGGGGAACGATCCAACTTTGAAGGACTTTAATGATTTGTGGTAGCTAAAATTGCGAACGTAGATTTTTAGGCAGAAGGTTGACAGCGATCGCACACACCATAGATCGTCACCTCATACCCCTCTGCGTGCAACCCCTCCCGCACATTGTCGATTTTCAAGGGTTCAAAGGTTGTCCACGAAATATCCTCAATTTCGCCGCAACAACGGCAGCGAAAATGGTGGTGGCGATCGACATTAGCATCATAGCGAGTCACTCCCGGCTCTAACAGAACCTCACGCACCAATCCAGCCGTCTGAAGTGCTTGCAAGGAGGTGTAAATTGTCGCCTGGGAAGACACCGGAAATTCCTGATTCAAATCATGCAGTAACTGATCTACCGTAGGGTGATCTTGACGCGAAAGCAAATTGGCATAGACAGCAAACCGCTGCGGTGTTACCCGCAACCCTTTTTCCTTCAAAACTTGCACGATAATGTCTTTCTGACTGTCCACGGCTAAGTCTTCATGCATTGGCTTAATTATAAAACTTCCTTCTCCAAAAGAAAACCGAAGTCAAACTCCTCCTGAGAAATAGGTAATTCTTACAATTTACTTATTCTTAAATCAGAATTACTCTGACTTAAGATGAGACCTTTACAAGTCTCAATAATTCAGTTTCCCAGTGTACTTAATTTAGGAGAGACAACATGGTAGCAGTGACACGAGTTCCCAACGTTGTGTTCAAAACCCGTGTACGAGATGAATCTATCGGAGGGACCAATCCCTTCCGTTGGCAAGACCGCACCACCCAAGAGATTTTTGGCGGTAAGCGGGTCGTCGTGTTTTCTCTTCCTGGTGCCTTTACTCCCACTTGCTCCACCTCTCACCTGCCCCGATATGAGGAACTTTATGATGAATTTAAAGCCCTGGGAATTGATGCTGTCATTTGTGTTTCTGTTAACGATGCCTTTGTAATGTTCCAGTGGGGTAAACAGCAAGGGGCTAAAAACGTGTTTCTGCTGCCCGATGGTAACGGTGAATTTACTCGCAAGATGGGGATGCTGGTAGACAAGTCTAATCTTGGCTTTGGGATGCGCTCTTGGCGGTATTCAATGGTGGTGAACGATTGTGAAATCGAAAAAATCTTCATCGAGCCAGATTATGCTGATAACTGCCCCACCGATCCATTTGAAGTATCTGATGCAGACACGATGCTGGCATACCTGAAAACTGCCAAAGTTCCTGCGGCGGTAGCATAGAGAATAGGGATTAGGGGTTGGAGTAGGAGGTAGGAAAATTTGAGATTGCTGATTGGAGCGGTTAGAGGTTGGGGGTTAGGAGAAGAGAGAGAAAGTGGGGGAGTCAGGGGGTGGATAAGTAAGTGAGTGGGTGAGTCAGGAAGCAAATAATTAGTCGTGTGAGCCAAACTCTACCGACCCACCCATTTACATCCATCTACCGACCTACTTACCTACTCCCAATCTTGAATCACCAATCCTCAATCACCTATCCTCAATTTCCCTTTTCCCATCCCCTAACTCCACTTCCAAAATTTTCCAAGCATTGCATCTGATGGATTGACACATTTGGGGGGACTATGAGCTACGACTTTGATCTGTTTGTAATTGGCGCTGGCTCAGGGGGAATTGCAACCGCCAGACGGGCAGCGGAATATGGCGCACGGGTTGGCATTGCGGAATACGATCGCCTGGGTGGAACCTGTGTCAATCGTGGCTGTGTCCCCAAAAAGCTGATGGTGTATGCATCTCACTTCCCCGATGTGTTTGAGGAAGCGCAGGGTTATGGCTGGAGTGCGGTTCAAAGTTCCCTCAATTGGGAAACAATGATTACGGCGGTTAATAACGAAGTTGATCGCCTCAACGGGATTTATCAAAAAATGCTAGATGGCTCGAAGGTAGAGCTGTTTCGTAGCCATGCCAAGTTTGTTGACCCACATACCATTGATCTAGGCGATCAAAAAGTCACTGCCGATAAGGTATTGATTGCAGTGGGCGGGAAGCCATTTTTGCCAAATATTTTAGGAATTGAACATGCCATCACTTCAGATGACATTTTTCATCTTAAAGAGCAGCCCAAGCGCATGGTGATTTTAGGTGGGGGCTACATCGGCTGTGAGTTTGCCTGCATCTTGAATGGCATGGGGACAGAAGTGACCCAAATCATTCGCGGCGATCGCATTCTGCGTGGCTTTGATGAAGATATTCGCAGCGAGATTCAGCAGGGGATGATTAATCACGGCATCAA
This sequence comes from Leptolyngbyaceae cyanobacterium C42_A2020_001, assembly GCA_015272515.1. Lineage (GTDB taxonomy): Bacteria > Cyanobacteriota > Cyanobacteriia > Leptolyngbyales > Leptolyngbyaceae > JSC-12. The sequence continues at coordinate 5,656 of JACYLN010000060.1, forward strand.
CATCATCAAAGGAGTGCAGTTGATTGCCATTGAAAAATCAGAGCATGGTGTTGTGGTGTCAGTGGGGGCAGGGGATACGGCTGACACAGTGATTGCGGACGCTGTGAGTTTGGCAGCCGTTGGACGCAAACCCAACACCCATAATCTGGGCTTAGAAAACACGGGTGTGAAATGTCGGGATGGTGCGGTTTTAGTAGATGAGTATAGCCACACCTTCGAAGAGAACATTTACGCCGTCGGCGATTGCACTAACAAAATCAACCTCACCCCCGTCGCCATTAATGAAGGGCGCGCCTTTGCTGATACCGTGTTTGGCGGCATTCCACGGGTAATGAGCTATGAGAATGTTCCAACTGCCGTATTTACCACGCCAGAAGCCGCAACCGTAGGACTCACCGAAGCCGAAGCCAAAGAGAAATATGGGGATGATCTGAAGATTTTCTACACTCGCTTTCGCCCCATGTATTACACGCTGGCAGGCAAAGATGAGAAAACCATGATGAAGCTAATTGTCCACGCGTCGTCTGACAAGGTAATTGGTGCTCACATGGTAGGACCGAGTGCTGCTGAGATTGTGCAAGGAGTCGCGATCGCACTCAAGACAGGAGCGACTAAAGCGAATTTTGATGCCACTGTGGGAATTCATCCCAGCTCAGCGGAGGAGTTTGTCACCATGCGAAGTCCGGTTAGGTAGGAAGGAGGAGGAGAAGACAGGAGACGGAAGATGGTGAAGGTAGGGAAGGTGGAGAACGGCTGTTTCCCTTATCTCCCTCAACTCCCTTACTAACTCCTGACTTCTACCCCCTCCTCTCTAACTACTCGAAACCCAATATCGTACAGGTTGCTCTCTGCGGACGAGCGACTGCGAAAGGCGGAGCGGCAGGTTCTGGGACCACCATTCCAGGAGCCGCCCCTTAGCACTCTTTGAGTTTCATGGCTATCAACCAGCCAAGCACTGCCATCGGTGGGAGCATTTACATAACTGGTGTGCCAGCAGTCGGCGCACCATTCTCTCACTAAGCCGTGCATGTCGTACAAGCCAAATGCATTGGTAACACCGAAGCTGCCAACATCCGTAGTTTCGCGGCGATCGCTGCCTGTGGTTCCTTTACCGTAAAAGCCTTTACTACATAACTTGCCGTCGTATTCCCAGTTCACACCAGAGTAGTTTGCCAGATCTGTGGTAATCGTGTCGCCAAAGTGGAATGGGGTCTGAGTTCCCGCCCGACAGGCATACTCCCATTCTGCTTCGCTAGGAAGGCGGTATGTTCGATTTGTCAAAATAGACAAGCGGGCGCAAAACTCTAAAGCATCATGCCAAGACACCTGCTCAACGGGGCGTTGGTTGCCTGAAAAGCAAGATGGGTTGGACGACAGCTTACGGTTAATCGATGGTAGTGCTGCAACAATACTCCACTGTACTTGCGTAATAGGGGTGCGGCTAAACCAGAAGGGCGCGATCGCCACTTCTTGCTGCGGCGCTTGATTGGGCTGCCAGCCTTCTTCTGTTTGAGGTGCTCCTCTTACATAGGTTCCTCCCGGAATAGCAACCAGTTCTAGCTCAATGCCATTGCCCAGCGCTTCTAACCAGCATTTCGTTGAGTGGCGAACTCGCTCCTGGATGTAGCCAAATTCATCTACCATCACCACATCAAACTCAACCGCTGAGAGTAATTGCTCAGTCATACCCCGTTAACATCCTACATTCCTTCATTAAACTCTATTAATCTCGTTAAACTGCGTTGAAAATTCGCCTAACTCACGGATACATCTGCTTTAATGACGCTGTATTGTTTTTCGCTTATGCAGATATACATCCTGTGAGGAGCGTCACGAGTGAAAAAAGAGAATCTGTCATATAAAAATATACTTCTCAGTGCAACCGCTGCGATCGCGGCAGTTGGGGGAGTATCCATGCCTGCTTACGCCAACCCTGGCACCTCAGATGCCGTCATCATTGCCCAAACTGCCACGGCTGATTTGTGCCGTCGAGTTGTCAATCCGCCAGAAGGATTGGTCATTCGGGCAAACCCTTCTACCAGCGCTCAACGAGTAGGTGGAGTAGGACGAGGAGAACGGGTCACTTTAACCACCAGCCCAGCCACCACTAACAGAGATGGTGCGGGTCGTACCTGGGTACAAATCTCTGCTCCCAATGCTGGCTGGATTTCCAATGGAATTGGCGGTCCGGGCTTTCTGGTTTATTGTGGACCAACTCCACCACCACCACCACCGAGCCGCTGCCGCAGAGTGATTAATCCGCCGGAAGGTTTGGCGATCAAGCGGGAGGCTTCTAGAACGTCTGCAACGGTAGGTGGTTTAGCGCAATATCAACGGTTTACCATCACAACCAGCCCTGCTACCACTAGCCGAGATTCTGAAGGGCGGACATGGGTACAAATTGAAGCCCCTACGGCTGGCTGGGTTTCTAATGGAACCGGTGGACAAAGCAATGTTGGGGTGTGCCCATAAACCTCAAATTTTCCTGGCTTTTCTAGCTTGGAACGTTTGAGGGAATCATGCTATTCAAAGTCCCTCAAATTTTGGGGGACTTTTGCCGTATGGAGAACTTCAACAAGTTTGGGAGGAAAGGGCTGAGACGGGGAAAGCAAGCGAGCGTTAAGCAGCATCAACCACTTGCAGTTCGCGGGTGGCGATCGCTTCTCGCATTTGTAGTTTAATCACCGAGAATTGATTGCGGAGCAAGCTGAGATCAATTTCAATTTCGGCGCGTTCATCGTGAGCCATTTGCAGATTTGTAACAGCTTTCCGGTACTCTGGAGAACTCATTAACTCCAACCGTTTCGCTTTACGCTGAGCATCATTTTTGAGTTCGCTATCGAAAGCAATCTCAGTGTCAATCTCGGCGACGATCCGGTTCACGATGTCTTGCAAGCGGCGAATGTGTTGGTCGGTGCGAAGGAGAAGCCGCTCTCTCTCCGCGATCGCGGCAGGATAATCAATCAACTTCATCATGGTCGGTAATCCAGATAGACGTTTGGGGAATTGCTGACAGCCGGGTTTCTACAAGCCACACCTTAAGACGCAAGAAGCAACAGTGTGCCCGATACCACTATTTTAGCGAAAACACAAGCGTACTGACTGGAATGATGCCCAACCTAATTCTTGAGATGCCGACCATAATGATTACTCGGTTTGTTCAGACAGGAGGGGCTGAACGGTAGATGGATCGGCAACTGCTGGCTGTTCCCATTTGCTTAGCAGCAGTGCATTGCAAACATTACCTGTGATGTTTAATACGGTTTTGATGCCATCGGTTAACCGATCTACTCCTGCTACGATCGCAATCCCTTCCAGGGGCAACCCAGCGGCTGAGAGAACCGTTGCCATTGTGATCAACGCTGAACCGGGAACGCCAGGAGTACTAAATGATACCAGCAACGCACTCAGCGCGATCGCGGTCAATAACTCTGGCGTAATTGGTACATGGTAAATTTGGGCAATAAACAAGGCATTAAACCCTTGCAGAATCGCCGAACCATCCCGTTTAATCGCGGTACCAATGGGTACTGCAAAACCCATCACATCCTCACGTAGCCCATACTCTTCGGCATTCTGCAACACAATTGGCAAGGTCGCTGTAGAGCTAGCGGTTCCAAACCCCAATGAAAGCGATGGTGCAAAACATTGGAAAAATCGAAAAGGTTTCTTTTCCAGCACTGACAACACCAGCACATAAAACCCAATCATGATAATTGTGGCTAACCATAATCCAATCACGTAGAAGAACAAGTTTGAAACCAGTTTGAATCCTTGCGTTGCAATCACTGAACTGATTAGAGCAAATACACCTAAAGGCGCAGCAAATAATATCACCGACAAGATTTTTTCACTAATTACATAAATACTTTCAATCAACTCAATGAAAGGATTCGCTTTCTCACCTGCCATTTGAATGCCAACCACAATCAGAGCTGCCGAGAAAATAATTTGCAGTAAATTGCCAGTGCTCAATGCTTCCAGCGGGTTGGTCGGAATCAGGCTAACTAACCAACTCAGGATCGATTGCGTTTGATGAGTTTGCGTCGTGGCTGTTAACGGCACACTAAAGCCACTTCCAGGTTTTAGCAGAAGCGCCATCGCCATCCCTAGTGCCACACCAACAGCGCTTGTCAGTACGTAGCACGTCAGAAGTTTGGCAACAAAGCGGCGCACCTGATTAGCATCGCGAATTCTCGTCAATCCCAGAATCAGAGAGGAAAAGACAATGGGCACCACCACAAACTGAATCAGCCGCAGAAAGGCTTTACCAATGGGTGCTAAAAAATACTGATCCAGAGGCTGAACAACACCAGGAAAATAAACGTTCAACCCAACCCCAAATAGAATACCAACTCCCAGAAAGACCAGAATGAGCGTTGAAAGATTCAGCGATCGCGGTTTGGTGGCTACGTCCATGCGGATAGGAGAGTGAAGAGGTCTGCGCGACTATTCTACCGATGAATGGGGGATAAGGGGATAGAGAGGTAGATGGGTAGGTGGGTAGGTGAGGTCGGTGGAATTTCACTCACTCACCCACTCACTCACTTACTTACTCACCTCCCTTACCTTCTGACTCCTTCAATCTGAAATCTCCAATCTAAAATCAGCAATCTCAAATCCCCTCCTGAATCCACTGCAAATGTTGCGGCAACAGTTTTGCCAGGTCATAGCGGGTTTGGATTGTTTCTCGTGCATTAGCTCGGAGATCTGCCATGCGGTTAGGATGGGCAAAAATTTCATCGACCCGGTCAGCGATCGCAGGCGGAGAGAAGAAATCCACCAGCAATCCGTTCACTCCATCCTCAATCACTTCCATCACAGGTGCCGTGCTCGACCCCAGCACTAAGCATCCGGCTGACATTGCCTCTAGCATTGACCAGGACAACACAAAGGGACGTGTCAGGTAAATGTGCACCGAAGACGCTTGCAAAACCTGGAGGTACTGACTGTAGGGGAGGGGTCCGGTAAAATGCAGCCGCGAGAGATCCAACGGCAGGGTTTCCAACATTTGCTGCTTGTAGGTTTTGCCGTCGGGAAGTTGCTTGCCGTAAGCCACCCGGTCTTCTCCCACCACCACCACATGACAGTTGGGGCGACGTTTTTGAATGATGGAAACCGCTTCCATAAATTGCGGGAAGCCCCGGTAAGGCTCCATGCCTCTGGCAACGTAGGTGATTAATTCGTTTACATGCGACAAATCCAGATTGGCAGTCGGTAATACTAACCTGGCTCCAGGATTGGGTTGAAAGAAACTAGTATCGACTCCATCGTGCATCACCGTAATTTTTTGCTGCAATTCCAGGGGAAACTGCTGACGCTGCCAGTTTGTAGGTGACAAACCGCGATCGCAACTGGCAATATCCAGCAAAATGGGGGCATTTTTGACGCGAATTCGTAACTCATCATCCAGTTGCAGCGGGTCGCTGGGGTCAAAATCCGAATCCGACCCGTGAGCATGGTAAAACCACTCGAAATAGCACAGCAATTGAGCTTTTGGGAACACATCTTTCATGAATAGCGGTGGACCCCAACCGGAATGCCCATACACAACATCCGGTTCAAACCCGTTCGTTTTAAGGGACTGCGCCATCCGGCACGCCGCCTGCCCCTGCAAAACCGCACTCTCTAGCGATCGCGTGTAATGATGCGTCTGCGGTGAAACGTCGCGGGCAGGCTTGTAAAGCGCTTTCATTACGCCTGGAATCGCACCTTCCTGCCGCATGGTACCAAACACAACCTGATTGTTGGAGTCTTTGGCTAACACCGTTGCCAGGTGGCGAAACTGTGCCGGAAAGTTGGAGTGGAGAAACAAAATACGCATGAGGCTTTGCAGATGGATGGACGCATTGGCTTTCAAGATAATACGTCCATCCCCTCATTGAAGCGTGTAAATTTAAGCCTCTCACAACGTTTACAGCAAAGTGTTGAGAGCTGAAAACTGAGCGCTAAGTTCAACAACACTTGCTTGCAGAAAGTCGCAATGTTTCAACATCCTTTCGTAAAGCTTTCAGCGATCGCTGCTAAATCAAATCACCATCACAGACACGGAGTGCCAGTTTCTCTCCAACAGCGGCACCGGTTCTGTCTAACCTCGATGTTGGTTTTAGATCAGAGCTAGCATTCATGATTCAAATTTGGATAAGTTTGCCTGCACTGTTTCCTGCAATTGTTGATTCAAGTCATTGACAGTCTCCTCGCGATGCTGCTGATAATCATCAAAATAGTCTCGTAAGTTGATCATGGTGCCAACTCGCAACCCAGCAATTCGGAATCCTTTCGGCTGAGGTTGATCGATCCGAAATACCTCTCGTTCCGCGGTAATCAATGTATCGAGAAACCGTTCTGGAGTCGGGTGGGCTTGCACGTATCCATCATAAATCGCATCCAGGTTTAGCACACGGGCAGTGATGCCATATAACTGCATGTATGATTCCTTGAATGAATCATCAATCAGTTCATCTACAGATTCTGATGGATTATCTAAACTCTGATTTTTGTTGCTCTGATCACATTTATTTTCAAGTGTGGATTGAATTCTATAAACTCGTTCGCGCATCGGTAATTGAGGTGCAGGTGGAATGTCTAATGCTTGTTCGCAAGTTCGCACCATTTGATGTTTTACTTGAGCAATTCGCTGGTTCCAGTCTGGATGATCAAGGGTTTCGTCTAAACCAAATTCGCGTTCCATGTGCTGTAAAATCGCTTTGCCGATCGCCCGCAGTCGAGTATAAGAATCAGCATGGGTGGCAGGAAGATTTAAAGCCTGCTCCAACTGCCTCAGCGATCGCTCAATGGCTCGATCCATCGGACGCACATAGCGATACTTGAGGCTCACAGGTACCAGGTAGAAATTGGGAATTGTATCTGCTTGTTGCACAATCCGGCTCATTGCCCGCAGTGACAGATCCACCGCACCTGTACGAAAAGGCATCACCGTATCATTTTTGTAAGAGCACCCACCCTCCGGGAAAATCACCAACTGGGCAGCAGGTTCCTGCAATACCTTCAGGGTTTGGGCTAGGCTAGCGCGATCGCCCACTCCTCGCCGAATGGAATAAGCACCTACCTGCTGAAAAAATTTGCCCCGCCACCCTTTAAATGACTCGTAAGCGGCAATGTAGTGAAACAGTTGCCCCAACCGAGCAGAAAACACAAACATCACCACACCATCCGCATGAGTGGGATGGTTCACCAGATAAACCACCCGCTCTCCGGCCAAAGACCTGAGCTTGTCTATGTCTGTCTCATCCACATCCAGCTTGAAGCGGTAAAACCAGCGGGCAGCAAGGCTAGAAAAACTTTGGCAAATCCGCGTAAATACCGGGTTGAGGGTGGGTGGATAAAACTTGATGGGGGGCATGGGGAATGGAGGATGGGGTATAGGTGGGGTGTAGGGTGTGAATGGTGGTTAAAAGCCGGAGGCGGCTCCTTCACCACGAGGATCGGCGGCTCCTTTTAGCATCCCATCATTGGCTCTAAAAATTGCCATTGCGTTCCCCCACCCTGCCCGTTCTTGCAGGGTGTGCCCGCGACGACGCAATTCTGCCAGAGTGAGCGTATCGAAGCCGATTGTTTCCACAATCACCGCATCTGGTAGCCACTGATGGTGTAGCCGAGGTGCGGCGACGGCTTTTTCCACATCCATTTCATACACCAACACATTCAACACAATTTGCAGAACGGTGGTGATGATGGTACTGCCGCCCGGTGCGCCAACCACAAGGCGGAGTTGGTCTTTTTCTGTGACGATGGTGGGGGTCATGCTGGAAAGGGGGGTTTTGCCAGGGGCGATCGCGTTGGCATCCTGCCCCACCAAGCCAAATGCATTGGGTACTCCAGGCGCGGTGGCAAAATCATCCATCTCGTTGTTCAACACAATTCCGGTGCCGCTGGCAACCACCCCCGCACCAAAACCTAGATTCACTGTAAACGTGAGGCTGACGGCATTTCCGGCAGCATCTACTACGCTGAGATGGCTGGTATCGTTGGATTCTTTGATCCGGTTGATTTGTTCCAGTGCACGAGGGTCGAGTAGCCTCACCTGGTTAGAGGGACGTGCTTTTTGCAAATCAATTTCTTGCCGCCGCTGCTGAGCATAGGCAGGGCTAATTAAGGCAGCCACAGGGATTTTAACAAAATCGGGATCACCCAGATACTCGGCGCGATCGCGGTAGGCAATCCGCATGATTTCCACCAGCAAATGCAACGTATCGGGATGGTGCCAGCCCTGCACTTTCAAATCCGCATTGCCCACCATATTCAGCATTTGCAAGAGATGCACCCCACCGGAGGAAGGCGGTGGCATGGAACAGACCCGAAACACGCGAAACAGCCCACATACGGGTTCTCGCCAGATGGGACGATATTGCTTCAGGTCTTGCAAGGTGATCAATCCACCATTTGCCTGCAGATCTTGCGAGATCGCCTGCCCCACTTTGCCCGTGTAGAAACTTTGAGAGTCTTGCGCGATCGCTCGAAGTGTTTGGGCTAAGTCTCGCTGAACTAGGCGATCGCCGATGCTAAGCGGTTTGCCGTTACGGGTGAAAATTTGGCGGGCAGCGGGGTTGTTCTGTAAGGTTTGCTGCCGAGCGATCGCGTTCACCAACCCCGGATTGACCAAAAATCCCTCTTCTGCTAACTGAATAGACGGAGCGACTACTGCCTTCCAGGGAAGTTTCCCATAGCGGCGATGCACCTCCTGCAATCCGGCAACCGTTCCCGGTGTAGCAACCGCTAGGTAACCATCCGTGCTGGCTTTGGGACGCACCTTGCCCTGAGCATCGAGATACATCATGCGAGTTGCTGCCAGTGGTGCCCGTTCCCGAAAATCCAGCGCTTTCATCTCGCCCGTCTGCCCTAATCGCAGCAGCAGAAACCCACCGCCGCCAAGCCCTGCCGATTGCGGTTCTGTGACTGAAATGGCAAAGGTGGTCGCAACTGCAGCATCGACCGCATTGCCGCCCTTTTTCAATAACGTTAAGCCTGCATCACTTGCCAGCGCATCGGCTGAAACGACCATACCTCGCTTGCCCCAGTCTTGGGCAGCCGTGGCAGATTTACCAGGAGTGAATAGCGCGATCGCGCAAACTATCGTAATCCAAAAACACCGAACCACAGGAACTCCAATATCCGATATTCTTCAACCCTACACCCTTGGACGAGGAACGTGGAGGCAAGGGGCAGAAGGGAAGGATTTGAGATTGCCGATTGGAGATTTTAGATTGGAGAAGTTAGAAGTCAGGAGTCAGAAGGTAAGGGCGGTGAGTAAGTGAGTGGATGAGTAAGTGAGTGGGTGAGTGGGTAAAATTCCACCTACCCACCTACCCCACCTACTCACCTCTCTATCCCCTTCCCCCCTAAGAACAGTTGCAATAAAAATCCCTCCAGCCAAGCGCTAGAGGGACTCGTTCCGCACACAACCAAGGAGACTTTAGCTAACGATGCACCCATCAAGGGGGTGGGAGAAGGAGGAAAATTTGCAACAGTCAGCGAGTTAAAATGGCTTCTCGCTTCCCAATGACTGAATCATCAACTAGATAAATGTGCTCTGGTAAGGCTTCTTTGGGCAGATCTGTCAGCAGTAGTTCTGGGTGTTCCAGTTCTGGATGCAAACCGGAAAATTCACGATTGAATTTGTGATTAGCAAGGCGCAACTTGTACGCTAATGCGGCAAGAGACCCACCTGCCAGTAGTGTCACGGCGATCGCGGCGATCGTTCGGAGCTGATCGACACCAGCGGCGATCGTGGAGTCGGAGGTTTTTTGGTCGGCGTTGGGGCGAACTGTGTTGGCTTGACTACTACCGGATGGGTTTTGGAGCGTTGTTGCCTCTGGGGATTTATATTCACTGCGGGGGCATCCCTGGGCAAAGCTGGGGCCATACACAGAGCCAAACACCGTTGCCAGAACTAAAGGAGCCGCTTTCAGTAACCTGCACAAGCTATTCATAGGCTGATTTTTGTGGAGGATTGCTGCAATTATTAGGCGAGTTCCTGTCAACAAACAGGTTCATAGGCTACAAAAGAACAAAATCTCAACATCTGTTTTCTATGCCAACTTACCCTGGAATCTCCAGCGAAGCGTTCAGACATCCCCTCGATCGCCAAGCAGAACAGGCACTCCGCAGTGTTCCTGGATTTGATTTAGTGGCACGCAAGTTCATTGAGTTTTTGAGTGAGCGCCCCCAATACGTTTACCAGATGGGCAATAGCATTCAGGTGGGACCTCGCCAATACGCTTCGATCTACCAGATGTTTCGAGACTGCCTGCGGGATCTGGATATTTACCCAGAACCGAATCTGTTTGTGTCGCAAAATCCTTTGGTGAATGCATTTGCGCTGGGGCAAGATTTTCCTTTTATCACGTTGAATTCGGGCTTGCTGGATCTGTTGACGGAAGAGGAACTTCGCACGGTAATTGCCCACGAACTGGGACATCTCAAGTGTGGGCACACAACCCTGATCCAGATGGCAGTTTGGACGACTCAGGTAATTTCGGGACTGGCAGAGCGCACCTTTGGCTTAAGTACGCTGGTGAGTACGGGGCTGGTGATGGCGTTTTATGAATGGTTGCGGAAAGCGGAACTGTCTGCCGATCGCGCTGCGCTGTTGGTAACGGATAATTTACAACCGATCACGAACGGCATGATGAAAGTGGCGGGAGGCAGCAGTCGCTATGTTAACGAGTTAAATTTAACCGAGTTTGAACGGCAGTCGCAGCACTATCAAAATTTGGATTCAGATGGGTTGAATCAGGTTTACAAGTTTTTTCTCTACAACAATATTTCTGCGGGGCTGTTTCTGACCCATCCGTTTACCGTAGAGCGGGTGCATTTTTTGCGGGAATGGTTTGAGTCGGCAGATTATCGCCAGGTGCGCCAGGGTGATTATGTACGGGCGGGGGCAGAAGGATCGGTGGAAGTGCCCTCCCAACCCAGCGATCGCGCCGCTACCAACCCTCCCCCCGAAGTGGACAAGTTGCGCCAGGAAATTGACGAACTCCAGCAAGAAATCGATCGCCTGAAACGAGGCAAGTGAGGCGAGCAGACTAATTCATTTTTCATTGCCCTAAAGGTTGCCTTTAGGAAAGTCTCGTGGCGTTGATGGCTTTCCGCAAATGTCCGTGATGCTCTGCCAACAGGCGATCGCTCTCGTCTTTTCCCAGTCCAGTCCAGTGCATCAGCAGGGCGCGTTTAACGTTGCGATCGCTGCGTTCCAGCAAAATGGCCGCGTCTTCACGGGAGAGGTCGGTGAGATCAGAGAGGATGCGGAGGGCGCGATCGTGGAGTTTGGTGTTGGTGACTGCCACATCTACCATGCGGTTGCCATAGACCTTGCCCAACTGCACCATCGTTCCGGTAGAAATGATGTTCAGCGCCAGCTTGGTAACGGTTCCGGCTTTGAGGCGGGTGGAGCCGGCCAAGATTTCCGGTCCTACCAGCAGGCGAATGTCCACGTCCACGGCAATTTCTACCTGGTCGGGTGGCACACAGGCGATAAAAATTGTGGTTGCGCCCCGTTGCCGGGCGGCTAATAGTGCTCCATGCACGTAGGGAGTGGTGCCACCTGCCGTAATCCCCACAACAACGTCGCGATCGCGGATCTGGTGTTGAGCGATCGCGGCGGCTCCATCGTCTGCCCGGTCTTCCAAATCTTCGGAACTGCGAACCAATGCGCCCGCTCCGCCTGCGATAATACCCTGCACCTGCTCTGGCTGGGTACAAAATGTGGGCGGACACTCTGCTGCATCTAACACGCCTAAACGCCCACTGGTTCCGGCTCCAATGTAAAATAACCTGCCCCCCTGACGCATTGCATCGGCAGTGCAACTAATGGCTTCTGCCAGAGCTTCCCGTGCGTCTGCGATCGCACGGATCACGTTCGCATCCTCACGGTTAAACAAATCCACCAGTTTCAGAGGAGACAGTTGATCGAGATGTTGGCTTTCCGGATTTGCCTGCTCCGTAAGTAGATGTCCGCGTTCTTCCATATGCATTTAGAGCAATCCCTCCAACCGCCGCCGAATGCTTTCCAGTTCGTCGTTGGCGATCGCGGGTTCGGGTTCCTTACGCTCCAACTGCCAATCTGTCTCGTCTACATTGTTCTCTGGGGGGGCCATCAACAGCCGCTCTGCATCAGATTGCGGCACAAATCCGGCTGGCACAAGTTGGGCAACGTAGCCAGACCCTTCGCAAAACTCTTCAATTTCTTCTTGCTCTAACAATTCAACAGAAGGCGAGGGAAAATCTTGTGCCTCCAGCAACAAGGCATAGCGGGTGGCATCGTCTTCTTCTTCAAACATCAACACCACGTTGTGTTCGCCAATCCGCAAGGTGTGTAAGCCTTCATTGTCCGTTCCCACATTAAACAGCAACACGTATACTTGCATCGTCTCTGCCCTCCCCCCATCGTGTGTGATTCATTTTATCGAAGTTTCGGCGATCGTTCTCGTGTAGCAGACAGACGAAAAAATAGGTAACCAGGATTAGGATGAAGACTGGGTCATTGCTTTCTCTAAAACTATGCCAAACCATCTTGCCGAGGCAAAAAGCCTTTACCTGCGAAAACACGCCGACAACCCGATTGATTGGTGGTATTGGTGCGATGCAGCCCTGGAAACCGCACGACAGCAGAACAAACCGATTTTTCTATCTGTAGGGTATTCGAGCTGCCACTGGTGCACGGTGATGGAGGGGGAAGCCTTTTCTGACCAGGCGATCGCGGAGTTTATGAATGCCAACTTTTTGCCGATCAAGGTGGATCGCGAAGAGCGCCCCGACCTCGACAGCATTTATATGCAGGCGTTGCAGATGATGACCGGGCAGGGTGGCTGGCCCCTCAACATTTTCCTCACCCCGGATGATTTAGTCCCCTTTTACGGTGGTACCTATTTCCCCGTTGAACCGCGTTATGGGCGACCCAGCTTTTTGCAGGTCTTAGAAGGGGTGCGGCGGTTTTACGACCAGGAGAAGACTAAGCTGCGATCGGTGAAAGATGAGATTTTAAACAATTTGCAAGGTTCAACTCTCTTGCCTGCGATCGAAGCCTTACCCCGCGAAGTGTTTCTCAACGGGGTGGAATACAACACAGGTGTGGTGTCGTCAAAGTCAATGGGTCCTAGCTTTCCCATGATTCCCTACGCCGACATTGCCCAGCGAGCGGTACGATTTTTGGAGAAGTCGCGCTATGATGCCTCAGAAATTAGCACTCAACGAGGTTTAGATTTGGCCTTGGGTGGCATTTTTGATCATGTGGGCGGCGGCTTTCATCGCTACACGGTTGACCCTACGTGGACGGTGCCCCACTTCGAGAAAATGCTCTACGACAATGGGCAAATCATGGAGTACCTGGCGAATCAGTGGAGTGCAGGTGTGCAGGAACCTGCCTTTGAACGAGCGATCGCGCTCACGGTGGAGTGGCTGCAACGAGAAATGACTGCTCCCGAAGGTTACTTCTACGCCGCTCAAGATGCCGATAGCTTCACATCTCCTGATGCGCCTGAGCCAGAAGAGGGAGCCTTCTACGTTTGGAGTTATGACGAACTCGCTACCCTGCTTACGGATGAGGAACTGAGAGAGATTCAAGCTCAATTTACCGTAACTGAAAAGGGTAACTTTGAAGGGGTAAATGTACTGCAACGTCGGCATCCTGGGGCGTTGAGTGAGGCGATCGCAACCGCCCTCAACAAACTGTTTCAAATTCGCTACGGTGTTGGCAGCGATCGCGCCGAGCCATTTCCCCCCGCCCGCGACAACCGGGAAGCCAAAGAAACCCTCTGGGCAGGGCGTATTCCCCCCGTCACTGATACCAAAATGATCGTTGCCTGGAATAGTTTAATGATTTCCGGTCTGGCCCGAGCCGCAACCGTGTTGCAAAACCGTTCCTACCTAGAACCGGCCATGGAGGCAGCTCAGTTCATCCTGGATCATCAGTGGGTGGAAAATCGCTTGCATCGCGTCAACTACAACGGTTTGCCCAGTGTACTGGCACAGTCTGAAGATTACGCCCTGTTCATCAAAGCCCTGCTCGATCTGCATCAGGCTGATCAGAGCATGAAGCCGCCAGCCGAGTTGGATGACCTCGTCGTGACTATCGTGCCATTAGAATTTCTGGACGCAGCGGTACAAGTGCAGGCTGAATTCGATGAGTTTTTATGGAGTATAGAATCGGGCGGCTACTTCAACACCGATCGCAGCCCCGATTTACTGGTGCGGGAACGCAGCTATATGGATAACGCCACGCCTGCCGCCAATGGTATTGCCGTTGTCAACTTGGTGCGACTAGCGTTGCTCACCGAAGATCTAAGCTATCTGGATAAGGCAGAGCAAACCCTGAAAGCTTTTGGCTCCGTCATGGAACAATCCCCTCAAGCGTGCCCTAGCCTGTTTGCAGGCATGGATTGGTTTCTACATCAAACCCTGGTTCGCACTAGTTCCGTCGCGATCGCTCCCCTCGCCACCCAATACCAGCCCACCGTGGTTTACAAGCAAGAAACAGACTTGCCAGAAGGAGCCATCGGCTTAGTCTGCCAGGGGTTGAGCTGCAAAGAACCCGCCCGCAGCATGGAGCAGTTGTTGGAGCAGGTAAGGGAGAGCGGGAGGAGGAGATAGGGAGGGAGATTGAAGATTGGTAATTGGTTCGCTCAAACACTGTGACTCGGCCCAACAAAGGGCGGCTTTTGCTAGATTATCGCCCCAAGCATAGAAAATCGGGTACCTCCGTAAAAGGAAAACCTCGCTTGTGCAAGATTGGCAATCGGTGATTGAGAAAAGCGCTGTACTTTTGAGTCACGATTGGGTTAATAAACCTCTTAATTCATAGAGCATTGCGAGAACGGTTCCCGGATGAAGTAGAGGGCATCTCGTGCCTGTACTTCCATGCCGCCGCGACTGCTGCTGCCCCAACGCGTTACATACTTTTTGCCATCATTTCGCCGCTCGATCGCAACTGTAAAATTATTTCGCAATTCTCGATAGCAACCCTCCAAATTTGTCAGGGTTAAATCAAGTACTGGAATATCAAATTCAGTAGCGCTTTTGTTCACCACAAAAAAGCCTTCACTGCCCCGCTCTAGAAATAATAACGTTGCACTATCAACTACTCCTAAAACGGTTTCTTTCACGTTTCGTCCTTCATTTCCTCGTTGATATAGGATCCGGCGAAATTCTACTCCATGCTTGATATAAGGAGTATTCAAATTATCTTTACCAAGAATTAGCGGAGTTCCGCTTTCTCTGGCTAAAATGTAAGATGTTGCTAATACGCCATCCGAGCGATCGCGATAGCGACAAGCGGGAAAACCAGGATTAATTTCAGGGTCAGTATCGTGGTTGATTCCAAATGTAACGCTGCGGCGATCATCAACGGCATTTGGTACTCGTAAACTGCGTAAATCTCCCCCGAAGCTGAAGGCTTGTAGCAATGTATTACATAAACGAAAATCGGTAATTGCCGAAATGGGAGTGTACTCTTCTGCGCGAGTATCTGCGTCTTCAATTACCTCTAAATAATTCCAGGATTGCCCCTGAGTCGCATTATTAATGTAATTAATGTATTCCTGAACATACTGAGGCTGGATGTGTTTTGCCGCATCAAAACGGAATCCACGCACACCCAAATCAATCAATTTTTGCAGATGCGCTGTGTGAATATCTCGCACATTTTGACGGCTTTGATTTAAATCTGGCAAATCACCATTGAGCCAGCACACTCGTTCTGTAATCGTATTACCATCGCTATAATCAATTGAGCAGCGACTATGGAAATCGGGTGGGCTAAAAGTGGGGAAATTCAAGTCTTGGTATTGTTCCATATTTGCCATGTGATTAAAGACCACATCGGCAATTATTTTCACATTACAGCTTGTTGCTCTGGTGATTAAATCTCTGAGATTTTGTTCATTTCCTCGTCCCGTAATTACGCGGTAATCTACAGGCTGATACCGCACAGCCCACTCTAACGGAGGAGTGCATCCCAGTTTTGCAAGACTCACTTTGAGAATTGTCCATTAAGATAG
>JACYLN010000005.1 GCA_015272515.1 Leptolyngbyaceae cyanobacterium C42_A2020_001
CGCATCGACAGATGCCTGCTTCGTGCAGTCCGAGCTTTCATTCCTTCCGCAGTTGTTACTGCCCTTTAGCTTCAGCATGCGAGGGGGAAAAAAGAACCCTGCATCAGCCGAACTAATGCAGGGCAAGCAATCGGGCAGTGAACGAAGCTGAGCGTGTTATTCGTCCTCTTCTTCGTCTAGATCCTCATCTAACTCGTCATCCAAGTCATCGTCCAGTTCATCACTGGCTTCATCGTCCAGTTCATCACTCAAGTCATCATCGAGATCGTCATCCAGTTCATCATCCAAGTCATCATCCTGCTCCGCTTGGAAAGAGTTGCGGCGCTCCAGCGATGCCCGGTTGAATTCCACCAGGTCTGCAACAGCTTGCTCTGGATCAGTACGAATGGTGTCATACAGCAGGCTCATCAGGATCGCCACCACTTCTGGCGGATACTTCAAAGCATCGGGTTGTCCGAACAGTCGCGGGAACACCTTCGTATTCCATCGCTGCCAGTCGAACTTTTTGTTACCACCCTTCTTCTTCACCTGAGCGGCAATGTCAAGCCCAAGCTTTTCGCGAGTCGCATGCCCAATTTTGGTAGAGACACGAGCATCCCGGAGTTGCAGCTTCACGCCGTACTCCTTGAATACCAAGTTCCGCAATTCTTTGAGCAGTGCTGATGCGTTAGTTTCCGGCGGTCCATCAACCGTTGGTGCTTTGGCTTTGGTGGCTGAGACTGTACCGTTAGGTTTAGCCGTTTTGGAGGTGGCACCGTTGCGAGTGCCATTGGGGGTGCGAGGTTTTGTAGGCGTCGTCATTTCATAAACTCCCAAATTCAAGGATTTCCCTCCCTCGCCGCATTAGCGGCATTTCCCGACCTTGGAAGTATGATCAGTCATTTCAGAAGTGTCCACTTGGTTGAGGACTGAATGAAGCCAGTTCGCTAGAAACGGTGAGAACCCTGACAGCTTTGGCTCATGCAACCGTTGCAGGATTGGATAAAACTGATCGAGCAGAACGCTCCGATCGTGGCGCTGGAATATCAGACTCCGGATCGAATGGCGGTGTTGAGCCAGTTTTATCAATGGGGTAAGGCGCGATTACCCCTTCGGGGAACTGCGAAGCATCCGCTCCCGGTTTATGTCTGGAATCCTGGTTACTCAACGCTTCAGCAGTTGGTAGCACAGCACGGGAGCATCATTCTGCAACCCACAACGCAAATGATAGAGCAAGATATCTTCCAATCCTTGCTAGATCACCCGGAATCAGGCATTTATCTTCTGGAAGGGGTTTTGAATAGCAAGATCAGCCAGCAACGTTGCTACCAACTCTTAAATGCTTACCACCAAGCGCTGTGGAACCCGTTGCCCCATTATTGGGTCTTGCTGGAAACCTACGTTCAACTGCCTTGGGAACTGCAACCCTTTATTCCAGTGCTGTCTCATGCAATGCCCGATCGCCATCAGGTAGAAGCGATCGTGACTCAGTTCTGTAGCCAGCATCCCTGGATTGGCAAGGATGACCCAGAAGCTAAACAAAAACTGATCACGGCTTGTCAGGGATTGCCAGTCGGTGAGATTGCAATGGTGCTGAACAGACTATTGGCATTTGTAGATACCCCTGAGCAGTTAGTGCAACTGATTCTAGAACACAAAACTAACAAACTGCGGGGGCGGGGATTGGAGTACATTGCAGAACCAGATGTACCCACTGCTGCTGGATTAGATTTGTTAGAGCGACGGTTGGAGGCGATCGCGTCTCTCCTTCGACCCGAAGCTCAAAAATATGGGCTGCGCTTACCGACAGGTATGGTGCTGTGGGGACCACCCGGCACAGGCAAAAGTCTCTCTGCCAAACTGGCGGCTAAGAAGATGGGGTTGCCTTTGCTGGCGGCAAATTGGGGCATTCTCTTGAGTAGCCCAAACCCCGATCGCGCTTTGAAGGAGTTTATTGCTGTGGTCACGTCTCTGGCTCCCTGTGTCCTCTATTGGGATGACTTTGACAGGGTTTTGCTGGCTGGGACTCGAATGCCGATGGTGGGATCGCCCGTCGTCTCTCGGCGGCTTTACTGACCTGGATGCAGGAACACCAGGAACCGATCTACACGATCGCGACCGTCAATCGTCTCGGAATGCTACCAACTGAACTGGTACGTCGGTTTGATGACATTTTCTTTATCGATCTGCCCCATGAGGGAGCCAGGTATGAGGTGTTCAATCTACATCTGGCAAAGTACTTCCCAGCATTTCGAGGGAATAGTCAATCACCCTGGACAGATGACCAGTGGCGTAGGCTTTTGACGGAGTACCGCATTTGCACTCCTGCTGAGATTGGGAATGCGGTGAGGCGTTGTGCAGAGGAAGCGTTTTACAAGGGCAAACCAGGGCAAATTGAACTGGAAGATTTGTTGGAGCAGCGGCAGCAGTTTACCCCAGCGATGGAGCGGGAGTCAGAACAGATGCAGGCGATTCGGAATCAGGCGACCTATGCGAGACCTGCCAGTGGGGGCGATCGGTCAAGATTTGCTTATGTTCATCGAGAATTATTTGAGTAGTTGCTAATCATCGCTGCCATTCTTTGCTTCCATTCCTAAACCATGATTGGGAGTAGAAGCAAGATGCTCTAGAAGCAGACGATGGATAAAGATATAGCCACCACCAACCTTTTTCAGTAAAATTCGCTCTGTAGCATAGTCAAGAAACCGAGCATAATTCCAGGGAATGTATTGCTTCCACCAGAGAATGACACGCAGCGTCAGGTGCTGGATAAGGACTAGCCCTGAAAATTGTCCTCCTGATAAAGCCGTAATTAATCCGACCGCTAAACTGATGCTGATTGCCTCATAAATTTGATTCTCCGCATAAACCCATCCAAAAATCATTCCTAATGGAACAAAGACTGTAAATAGAATTGTCGTGTTGGTTGCTGATCTCCAAATGCCCTGATTAGGAAGGCTTCCCTTGTCGATTTTGTCTCCTTTATTCAATCCACCGACCAGACCGGCAAGTAGAAAAAAGATCAACAATTCAACTCCAATTAAATGAAAACCATGCTTAACATAGTATTCTTTGTTTAAGAGAAGCCGCACTACTACATAAGCTAATCCAAATATCGAAGCTACAGATGAATAGGTTCTGGCTCTTATCCAAGACCATTTGAGCTGATCCACAATCCGAATATCTGAACGGATTAAAGTTAAAAATATACCAAAAACAACTCCATTAATCAATAATGGAGATAATAAAGTAATGAGCGTAACTCTTCCGTGCAAGACAGAATCACTTATCATGAGAGTTACAATTAGCACAAATAATAATCCAGACAAAAATCCAGGTATGATCGTAGAGAATATTCCAGATAAGACTCCAGCCATTACAGTGGGTATGACTAGTGATATTAGGGATTGAAAGTCATTGGTTACTTGAGTACCAAAATGTAATACTGCGATTAATCCACAGATCAGTCCGACCAGAACTCTGACTCCAATCCGATTGATGAAACGTTCAACATTTGTATGGAACCAAACTGGCTGCATGTGTTCAATCAAAAATACAGTTTGAGACTCTCGCATCATTTGTTGAGCTAGGACAGTTAGCCAATGAAGCGATCGCTCCTTCGAGTAAATTTGACTAACCCCTCGTCGATTAAACATCCTGGTGATGTAGGCATCAAACAAGTGCCGCCGCCGCTTGACTAACGAATTCATTTGGGGCAAATCGGTGACTGACAGCCCCTGGTAAGCAATCATCATGATGTTGAGCATCAGGGGATTAGTTGCTAATTCTTGTAATGTGTCATCGTCCTGCCATAGGGTTTTGAGGTTAGCCAGTTCGCTTCCTGCTTGCTCAAAATAGGAATGAATGTGTTCTGGGGTCAAGGGCTGGAGATAGATGGCAGCCTGACAACGGAGTTTTTCTGCGAGGTCGTGATAATCGCGAAAGCGGCTGCAAATGACCATTTCAGTACATCCATGTGCCTGAATGAAGTCGTTGATGGCTTTCAGGCATCGCTCTCGTTGCGTCACCTTTACTTCATCTAAACCATCCAGCAAGAGGAGAAGTTTCTGCTGCTCAACCCAGGTTTTGCCCTGGATCTGAGGCACCTGATATTGTTTGTCAATCTCTTCTACCAGCCACTGGACAAACGTTTTAGTGCGAGGGTTCATTCCCCAGGAAGAAGTGTTACTTCTGACTGAGCATCCTTGAGTAAATCACGCGCCAGTTCCAGAAGTGCAGTCGTTTTTCCCGATCCGGGTTCTCCTAAAATCAGTAGGGTTCTCCCTGTACCAAGCTCATCGAACTTATCAATCACTCGCGTACCACGAGGGAGAATGCGCCTGTGCTGCTCAGCAGTTTCCCATACCATTTGACAGGGCAGGGCGATCGCATCAAATTGTTCCTCTAAACCCAATTCCATTCTGAATTGATTCTGGAATGAGCTTTCCAGAACTTTCTTAATCCAAAAGTTACTGACTTTGTTGAGCAAAATCTGGCGATTTTCAGCCTCTTGCCGAGACTCAGGGATTGCCGCCGACCAAGTTGCACCACCAATTCTCCCCCCTGTCCGTCGGATTTGTGTCCAGGTGAGGGGTGCTTCAGGAGAATTTTGAACGATCACCGGTAGTCCTGTCACTTTCGGCAAATAGCATTCTACAGTCAGTTGCAATTTCTCCCTTGCTTCGCGCATGGCAGTATAGAGGGATTTATCCCTTGCAAAGGATTGGAGAAAATAGTGCAGAAATTGTTGGGCAATCAGATCGGGAACAGGTTCTCGCCAAATCACCAGGTAAGGCAAACCCATGTTAGACAATGCCTGCGCCAACCCCAAACCATCACAGGAGTTAAAGATCACCAGTTGTAGCCCCTGATTTCGAGCCGTCCTGAGGGCATACTTCAGTTCCTCAATTGAAAGTTGCTCCTGAGCGTTAATGGATAGCCAACCGGTTTGCCCATCTCGATCACTCTCACTATGTCCTGAAAAACAGAGGATGTCCCAGGATTCATCCCAAAGTTGCATAAACTCATCCCGACTGGGTTGCATCAAAAAACTGGGGAGGCTCCCTTCGCTCGCAATTCTTCAATCAGCTTTTGATCGGCTTTGACATTGATATCCTGACTCTCTCCCAAAATGCTGAGGATCTTGACTCGACGAAGCCTGCCGGATGTGGGCAACGGCTCCGGTTGGACATGACTCGCGGGGATGTTCGTCAAGCTGAAGGTAAATTCAAGCGGGTGGCGATCGCCAAAGATCTCCCACCAGTGCCAGGGCAGTCGATGGATAATGTTGCGGATTTCGGGCGATCGAATTTGTCCAGTTTGGATCACCAGATGAATTTCAGTATTAGGCTCACCCCGAATTTGCTGCACCAGTTCTACCGCAGTGCCGTGAAAATTTTCCAGGTGTAGCCATTGATTAAACCGCTGGCGCAGGTGATGGGTGCAGCGATCGAATTCTTGCACAGAAACGTTTGTCACTTGACCTTGCTTGAACCCTCTAGAAGCAGACCAGAGCGGAGAATTTAGCCAGGTTTGGAAGTGATTTTGCCACTTCTGATACAGGATGGGTAAGTCGGGGGCTGAAGCTAATCTACCCTGGAATTGAGCCTTCTTTGAGGGGTGATCGGTCTGCCCCTGATCAATTTCAAGGGTAACGTGATCGAAGCCTTGGCAAAAGTCACCATCGTCCAATCTGAAAATCACCCGTGTCTCCATGATTTTTATCGGGTAGATACCTGTTGCCGCAATCTTACCCTAGACAATGAATTCTTCTGTGACAAGAGTATCTGCCAATTGAACCTGAACCGTCACTGGAGTGCCGGGGGGTTCGCTGAATTCTAACTGAATCAGATTGTCTGCGGCTCTCGCTTCGACCTCAGCCTGTTCTGATTCCAGGTTTACTTTCAACTTCAGACCAGGTGGTAAATGCTCTTCCTTGCCCATTGGCAACACCTGAATCAAAACAGTAATATTTCCCACTGCTGGTGTTTCGCTAACTTCTGACTGGAGGGCAATGACCAATGCTACGGTTTTCTGGTTAAGCAGCAGCCCCAGATCCAGAGTTTTTGCCCGTCTAATCTGGGCGCTTCGCAAGTTACCTAACCCTGCCCAGGCGATATCCTGTGGCTGGCGAGTAAACACTGCCTCTAAGATTTGCCATGCCCCGTAAAAAATCCCTTCAAACCATTGACTGAGGACGATTTTAGGCTGAACCTGTTGCAGGTAAGCTGGGAATTGCGTCAGCGATCGCAGTTCCCTTAGCCCTAACGCTGTTCCTGAAACCTGATCCACAAATCCCAGCAAGGTTGCCTCCTGCTGTGCAGCGTCAATTTCCACCACAATGTAGCCAATTCGATCCACTTGAGCTTCGGTCGGAATCATACAGACTGCCTGATCTGGCTCCACAGGACGGCAT
Organism: Leptolyngbyaceae cyanobacterium C42_A2020_001; assembly: GCA_015272515.1. Classification (GTDB taxonomy): domain Bacteria; phylum Cyanobacteriota; class Cyanobacteriia; order Leptolyngbyales; family Leptolyngbyaceae; genus JSC-12. Next base: position 6,395 of record JACYLN010000005.1, read on the forward strand.
TCCAATCGTCCCCGCCCTGTAACTTCCAGATCAGCCACATCCAACGCCAATCGCACCATTGGATTCCAGCAATCGCCTGCGCTCAAGTCCGTCGGGATGCCCAAAAGTTGCAGGTAGTGATGTACCGCATAGACTGCCAGTGTGTTGCGATAAATTTGCTCCCGTTTTCCGGGCGTTGGCTGCTGGCTGGCAAATGTTTGTGCCATTTGATGAGCCGCCTCCGTAATTGGCATTGGCACTGAAAATGAGTTGGGCGATCGGGTTTCGTGAGTCATGACACTATTCATCTCTAAGAAATTTCATTCGATATATCCCCGACGTTTGCCAAACTGCCTCAATAGTCGGTTGCAGTGACGGCTATACCACTGGGGCAGGTATCTGGCATCTGCGGCTGAAAGGTTGAATCTGGCAGCGATGGTATCCCACGCAACCGTATGAGGTGGAAGTTGCTGCAAGAGCAAAACTTGAGCATTGATTTCAGGTCGATTTTTGAAACAGGTTTGCCGCAATGTGCCGTCTGAATCAGCACGCACCCAGTCCAAGATCACATTCCACATATCCAGAACTGGTTCTACATCAGGAGGAGCAACTAAGCCATCGACGGGATCACGGATCTGTCCGTCTTCAGTCTCAACTGAAGCAACCTGACGAATGCGCTGCCGATAGTTGCGATCGCCATAGTTTCTGAGATTTCTGCCAAAGCGATCGTTGAGCCAGGTAATGACCTGATTAACCTGAGGATCGTACTCCTCTAGATGCTGGAAGCAGTACACCCACATATCCTGCAAGGCATCGGCATAGTAGGGTTTAGACTTCTCCTTCTGCCAAAGCCTGCCAGAGTGCATCACTTGCTGATGGATCGATTGCAGCATTTGTTTCCGCTCCACACTTTCCGGCGGGGCAGCACAGGCTTGAGCGACCAGTTGACGCAGGTGTTCATCAAGTTCGTCCATACAGATGCACTGGAGACGGGGGCTATTTAGATTAGGTGGGTGAGTCTATTGCCATTCAGCCAGTTGCTCATACCCCTATTTAGTTACACGTATGACAAAGAGGCTTTTTGCAGAGCAGCGCTTCATCTTTCTTTACCATTGCAGGCGTAAAAAATGGGGTTGAGACACGCAGTAACGAATAGAAACCATGACACCCTAGTACCTCATCAACCAGGAGCAAGGGCTTGGAAGCTCACTCATTTGGCTGCTCAAATATCTGTCTTTATAAGAACATCCACCGGAAACTCACTATGGACGACATTCTGGCAAGCACATCCTCTCCCTTCGATCGCAATGTCGGAGCAGGATTGACTGGAACCGATGGCTATGGATTGTCTGGAGCTTTGGAGAATCGTCAACTTTTGGCTACTCCCCTCAGCCGCTCTCGTGCCACCAATCTGACAAATCTTGAGATTCAAAATCTGCTTGCTGAACCGACTATTGTGGCGATCGCCCAAGGCAACTCCACTCCTCCCACAGCCCGATATCCCAATACGGTGACAAATGGTGATTTCTTGCTGGGCGGCAACGCGATCGCCACCTTAGTTGGAGATGGACTGGACGAGTTCACCACTTGGACTTTCGACCTCACTCACGATCCAGACTTCACCGATCTCACCGATACAACACTTCTCGCCTCTGCTGAGTTAACGCTGACGCTAAAAACCACCTTTGGGATAGACACGGACGGTATCACGATTCAGGGTCTCGGTTCCATTGTCAAACCTATCCGAGAACTAGAAGCGGGTAAGACTGACACCATTACGATCGATTTGCTGGATTACTTCAGTCCCGATACGGTTGTACAAGCCATCCAAACAAACGGAGGCAGGCTTTCGGCAACGTATCAGGACGATGCGATCGTCTCCTTTGCCCAACTGGAACTGTCTACCTTTGACTCTGGTATCTTCACCGTCGGGGAAACGGGCGAAATTGCGATTGATTTTCTATTTGATGGAGGTGCCTATCGAGGTGAACTCGCACTCTTCAGTCTGGAGGGGATGGGGCAGTATAAACCAGGTTCGGAGGCGTTCATTGAAGAAGCGACACGACGCGCACTAACCAACTCTGAACTCGGACACGTTGTAATCTCCGATCGTGCAGAAGGAGCCAGATTCAGCGGGGCACTTCCTTATGAAGGAGACTTTAACGCTGGAAAATATTCAGGCGTGAAAGCATTTGGCCTACGTCCGGGCGACCAGTTCGGCTTCATGCTGATTCCCGATGGCTGGACTTCAGAGGTGTTTGAGAATCCTAACATTGGTGGATCTAAACGCCCAATATTCTCCATGAGTTCTGCTAGCGCTATTAGTACCTCTCAATTTGTTCAACTTGTTGAGGTGAATCAAGATGCTTTGAATCAAGTCGATGGCAACATCTTTAGCTTTGAAGACTTGCTAATTCCCAGGAGCGATCGTGACTACAATGACCTAATTTTCCAGGTGCGGAGTGCTACAGGAGAGGCACCTCTTCTAGATACCGCGATCGACCCTGCAAAAGAGTGGAGAAACTCAGGAGTCGGAAAGAAAGTAACAGACTACGCCAACTTGGATGGTAAAGGTTTAACAGGGCGATACTACAACAACATCGACTTCACTGGCTATCGAGGCAGACGAACAGACGCTTCCGTCAATTTTAGCTGGGGTGGCGCTGCTCCTGCGGTAATGACTGAGCCAGAGACTTTCTCAATTAGCTGGACGGGTCAAATTGAACCGCTTTTTTCTGAAACTTACACGTTCTATACGAAGTCTGATGAACGAGTCCGGTTGTGGGTAAATGGGCAGTTACTCATTGATAATTGGACAGATCACACACTCGCAGAGAATCAGGGCACAATCACACTTACTGCCGGACAGAAGTATGACATTAGACTGGAATACGCTGAAAATACAGGAGACGCTGCAATTCAGCTTCTCTGGTCTAGCACTAGCCAACTCAAGGAAGTTATCCCGCAGAATCTATTGTACGTCGATCCAAACGCCCTGCCCCTCGACCCTGAAAATGGGCTTGAGTATGCTCCGGGTGCAATCCTCGTTAAATTTGGAGTTGGTACAACTGACGAACAAATTCAAAGTATTGCTCAAACATACGGCACAACAGGCATCGAAAGATTTGTGCCGTTCCGTCCTGAATCACCGTCTTCGCTAGATCAATGGCGAGTATTGAGCTTTGCACCAGAAGCTAACTTGCTCGAAATTCGTAATGCTGCCAGGAAAAATGTAGGAATAGAAGCGATCGGGTTCGATTACATTCTAGAGGCAGATGCAAAACCAACTGAGCTTTACTTCAGTGATCATCAATTGTGGGGTTTAGACAACAACGGTCAGTGGATAAGTAGCATAGCTGGTATTTCTGATGCAGATATTGATGCACCTGAAGCCTGGGATATTCAACAAGGCAGTAGAAACGTTGTTGTAGCTGTAATTGATTCAGGCGTAGATTATACTCACCTAGATCTGATTAGCAATATCTGGGTGAATCCAAAAGAAATTCCTAATGACAAAATAGATAACGATCGCAATGGCTATGTCGATGATGTATATGGTTACGATTTTGGAAATAAGGACAGCGAACCATTAGATACCAATGGTCATGGAACACATGTAGCAGGCACTATAGGTGCTACAGCCGATAATGGCAATGCTTTGGGAGTGAGTCCTAAGGTTAGCATTATGGCTCTTAAGATTGAAGACAACGAGGGTTTAATTCGAGGAGGTAGGTTGAGGTATCTGGTACGTGCCATTGATTATGCGATCGCTGAAAATGCACGAATAATGAACTTAAGTTGGAAGTTCACTCGTAATTTCTGGACAAATGTTAAAGATGTCTTTGGCTTCGGTACTTCGTTTGCTGCGGCTACTGACGCTATCCGACGTGCTAATGATGCACAGGTTCTGTTTGTAACATCAGCAGGCAATGAAGGTCACAATCTTGATAATAGTGGAGAGTGGAAAGCAACGTTAGATTTGCCAAATGTAATTACAGTTGCTGCGACAAATCCCAGTGATCAACTAGATTCAGAATTTTCAAACTCAAATTATGGGTTAACTACAGTAGATATAGGTGCACCAGGAGCACAGATCTACAGTACCGTTCCAGGTAATAGCTACGCTTTTTATAGCGGCACCTCAATGGCTGCTCCTCATGTGGCAGGTGCTGCTGCCCTACTCTTGGCTCAAAATCCTTTCCTGACGGCTGCGGAACTGAGAAACATCTTGATGACAACGGCTGATCCAGTGCCTGACCTTGCAGGGAAAACAGTCAGTGGAGGGCGGTTAAATGTTTACAATGCACTTTTAGCTCTTAACCCATCACGGCGCGTATCTCTAACTATCAATGAGCTGAAAGACATCGGTAATCTAGATAAGGGAGTTGGAGATCCTACAGATTTCTATGCAAGGGTTACTTTTGCTGGAAAAGATCCCCAAACCACCTCGTTTATAGATGGCAAATCTAATCCGAAACCGAACTGGCTTTTCTTTGATGACGTAACCAGCTCTACAGTTGATTTCACGATCGAAATTTTGGATGAGGATGATCACGAGGTTGGCAGAGGCGGTGATGATCGTGCCGACATTAATCCATCCTCGGAAGCGTATGATCTTAACCTCAGCTATGACATGCTCACAGGAGAAGTTATCAACCTCGTAACAGGAACTCGGTCTAGACCCGGAAGCGATGGTCGTTTCGAGTTTGTTGGCGACAACAAAGATGATAGGGTCAGTATTTGGTTCGCGCTGGATTATTCGTGGAGCAACATCTAGCCATTCTCATTCACCATTTCCAAGTAAAGAAGTGATCGCTCCTCCCCTTCATCACCCTGCGCGATCGCTCTCACCAAATTCAAGAAAGATGCGATCGCTCTAATTCGCTCCGAATCAAATACCAATTTGTGTTAAGGAGAACAATATGAAAGACTATCCACCTGGTAACAAGCGATCGCAGAAAGCTAAAGCCGGAAGGGATGTAAAGATGTGGGGAAGAGATCAAATCACCTCCACAAATATTAGTCTTTGGATTCCGTTTTTCCTCATCGGTATTCTAGCTCTGGGAGGCTTATGGGCAGTCAATGCTGGGTGGCTGACACGCTCAGGCAATCCCCAGCAAGGGGCACCACAACCGACCCCCACTTCGACAGAAAAAACTACAGGTTCTTGATCTCAAAGGTGCTGTGAGAGCATTTCAAATGACTGCTAAATTTTTGAATTGAAAGGCAGGCTTCCGTATGTCTCAAAAGGGTCGTGCAGGTAGAGACCTGATGCAAATTGGTCGTGATTATATTCAATACATCAAAGTCAATGTTCTATCGGGTAATTGGGTAGCAGCGATTATTGCTTTAATTCCGTTTCTCCTGATGCTTTACGGCATTAAAGCAGTGGGTGACAACGCATCTGAAGCTTTAACAATAACCCTGACAAAGCCATCCACCGTTCAACCATCTGTTGCCCCAACCACACATGGAAGGTCTTCATCACCTAATCAAAATACTGTTCAAGAGAATCAAGAAAAGTTACTGGGAGCCTGGGATTCAGCAGGTCGTTGTTCTGTGGCTGATGGAGCGATCGCCTATAAAGGCACAACAGAATATTTTAGAAATGGGAGTTCTAACTTTAGTGGAGAGTTTATCTTATCGCCAAAATTAGATGGGCGTAATGCAGAAATCACTTTTGGGGTTATCAGTTCTGGAGAGTGGAAACTTGATGGGAACAAATTGGTTGAGAGAATCACTGATATGAAATCACATCCTAAGTTACTTATACTGAATGGGGAGAAACACGATTTACAGCAACTCGATCAGAGTCGAGCCAGGGAACTCCCTCGCCTAAAGATTTTATTCCTCAAGGGATATCCAGTGAGGTGACAATTCTTGAACTCAGCAATAGCAGAATGAGATTGAAGACAGCAGAAGGACCGTGTCAGGGGATCTCCGAACTCACGAAAAAAAGTGGCTGATTCTAACGTTTCGTTTGCTAATTCTCACAACTGCGATGTTTCTGCCAGCGTCATCTTACCAATCGTCTCTACTCGGATAGCTGGGGTGCATTTCAACGGGTGGGCGATCGCTCTCACCATCCCCAAAACAAAGGCGATCGCTTTCACCACATTGAAGATAGAAGCGATCACACCTTCATTTATCTCCTTTTCCCAAATACACACTTTTCAACCCCATTGTCCCCTTCTTCGTTAGCCCCCAGTAGCGCAGGTAGCGGTAAGGTCCATACGTCTTTCCCGTCTTAGCATCTGGAATCATCTTCAGCTCAATATGCCCTCGCCCCCCGTGCTTCCCCAGCGGTGTACCATCCTCACGAGTCTCCTGGGTTTTCTCCTCTGCCTCCTCCCGGCGTGACTCCAATAGCCCCTGAATCATTTCAGCCAGATCCCCTAATTCTTCATCGCTCCAATCCTGGAGTTCCTGAATCAATCGTGCTGCTTTGCTCCGCTTTGGCATCTCCCACCCCTGATCTCGCAAAATCTGCTTAGGGAATATTTAGAGATCTTTAGCTTGTTTTCATTCCCTAAGTCCAGATTCACCCGTACTGCTTTTGTTTAGGGAAAACTTGGCTTGTCATAAAGGCAAAACTATTCTCTAAGCCTCGTCGCCACCCCAACTAGCAGAAATCTTGACATCCACGCCCACTGAGATCGGATGCAGAAACTTCCGAGCTGCTGCAACCATGCAGCGACGCAAGAGATAACTAATGTGCTTCGCTTCGGCAACGGGGCACTCCAGCAGGATTTCGTCATGAATTGTACAAATCAGCTTTGCTCCTGTTTCTGCCAGTACTTTGTTGAGCTTCACTAACGCCAATTTCGTGATGTCAGCATTCAATCCCTGGACTGGATGATTCAGCAATTCCGCCAGCCTGGGTTTATCTGCCCACCTGCGCTGCCGTCCTGCCAGTGTACGGCTCTCCTTTATGCCCCGAATGTAACTGCGCTTAATCGTCTCATGCCACTCTGCTACTCCGGTGTAGGCTTCAAAGAACCGTTTCCGGAATGCCTTTGCCTCCTCCAACGATAGAGTGACCTCATACTTCGTCTCAGCATAGCTCTGAAGTTTGGCAGCACCCATACCATAGATCAGCCCAAAGTTGATGGCTTTGGCAAGCCGACGATCTTCCTCACTTACCGCGTCGATCGCTTTGCCAGTGACGAGGGCTGCTGTTAGCCGATGCAGATCCTCACCCCTGCGATAGGCTCGTTGCATTTGGGCATCGCCACTCAAACGGGCAACAATTCTCAGTTCAATCTGAGAATAGTCCGCTTGCACTATCTGATAACCCGGTGCAGCTACAAAACAGGTTCGGGCTGCGGCATCGCGAGGAATGGTTTGCAGGGGCGGATTACGGCAAGAGAACCGACCAGATCTGGCTCCAAGCTGATAGTAGGTCGGGTGAATCCTGGCTGTTACGGGATGGATGTGCTTGGGCAAACTATCGGCAAAAGTAGCAGTAATTTTGGAGAGGTGGCGGTAGTCCAACAACGCTCGGATCACAGGATATTGTTTCGCCAGGGGAACCAGCTCCTTTTGATTGGTCGAGTTTACTGGAATTCCAAATGCCTGAAGTGCTGCAAGCACCTGTTGGGGAGAGTTTGGGTTAATCGTATCCGTCATTTCCGGCAGCAAGGAGATTTGAGCCTTGCCAGCGATCCGGAGTTGGCTGAGCTGCTGGAGGGCAGCATCCCGATCGCTCTCCAGTTTGGCCCCCAATCTTTTCCAGAGAGAGAGATCCAATAACATGCCATTTAGCTCCATCTGAGCTACCGCAGGCATACAGTGAAATTCCAGTTGGGCAATTTTGAGGAGGTGCGATCGCTCCAGCTTTTTGACCAGGATCGGATACAGCTCCAATAAAATTGCGGCATCCAACGCCGCATACTGGAGCTGCTTTGAAGTCAGGGGCTGTCTCCAATCACTGACCTGTTGGGTTTTATCCAGCTCTATATTCAATAGATTTTGAGCAAGCGTCTGCAACGAGAGACTGGTTTTCAGTCCTGCTGTCAACACACGATAGGCAAGTTGGGGATCGAAGAAGGGAGGAGCGGGTTGGAGTCCTGCTTGGGCAAGGAACTTCCAGTCAAATTTACCATTGTGAGTAATCTTAAGCACAGGACTGGAAAGGAGTTGTTGCAGCGGGTGGCGATCGCAGTGAGCAATCTGGGGTAAATCAATGAGCATCACTGGTTGATTGGGGACTGCAAGCTGAATCAGCCGAATCGTATGAACGTGAGGATCTAACCCTGTTGTCTCGCAGTCCAATCCAAACATGGGAGGCTGTTCTAGCGATTCTCCTCCGGAGAGGCTACGCCAGCGCAGTGCCGATTCAAGTTCCTTCCCCGACGTAATCAGTTGATAGGTTCCATCTTTCAAATGAGGGTGAGTTTGGGAGGCAGGCATAATCGAAAATGGCTGGAGGATTAGCTTGCAGGGGCGGTAGCGTCAACCATCTCCGGTATCGCTCATGACTCAGAACAAACTGACCTGTTCTGGCTGATCAGATACTTGAGCTGGGTCAACCGAGATTGCTTCTACCTTTGCTTGATTGCGCCGCTTTCCCCATCCCTGTTGAGCCGCGTGCTTCACCACACTTTGACGAATCGATCGACTCAGATCTTGAAAATCATTTTTGACTGTGCTGAATTTAATCGGATGCCCACCAATCAACTCATAAAAACTGGTTGCGTTTTCAGGCAACCGCTTGTGTTTTTTCATGACCTCATTTCCCGACCAAAGATAGAGATCAACATAATTTCGATGCATCGGTGCTTCCATCGTTGCAGGCATCATATAAGCTAATACTTCCGTAGGTGTAGCATAGTCTCCAACTTGCTCCTGTTCATACTCGGAAAGGATGAGTTCAAACCGATCTTGCACACAGGCAACCTTTAACCAACCTGGAGTTGCATCACTCCATAAACTGCGATGCAGCACCAGCGGTCCTGCTAAGTAACGGACGTGATGCATGGAAAACTCTGCCATTTCCAACATGCACGCTAACAGTTCTCTAGGAACATCAAGGGATGCTAAAAGGCGCAACATTTCCAGAGTGCTGGATGAGCAACGGGTGTCTGGGTTGGCAGCATCTTTCCCTTGTTGAAGGGTTCGCACCAACTCTTCGGGAATAAAACTCAGTTGATCCACAGCGCAAGCCTCCTGTAGGAATGTCCCTACAAACAGCCAATTGGCTGGAGCGTTGTTATCCACCTGGTTGAGGTCACTCCCAGGTCTGGCTTTATAGGCTGGCAAGCATATCGTTTCGTATGGATGCTTGCGCGATGAACACTGAATCAACCCCCGATTTCAATGCCAATCCTGACAGTAGTAGCGGTTACCAAACGGGTGGTTATCAAACCTCTGTCGCTAGTGGCGAACAATCGATCACTGGGGCAGGCACCAATCCCTGGCAAACCGATCACTTCAGTGATGGCTATCAGGAAAACATCTTTGAACAAAATTTTGGCGATACGCCTTACTCAGAATCAGCCGCCAACCCCAACCCTCACTTAAAAGGCTATGGCAAGGGTTCTGCTTACCAGTCGAAAACAGAGCGTACCTTTTCTGCCCCCGAACTGGAGCTTTAATTCCCTCAACCCTTTCTACTGTCATGAATACCCCACTGAGAATGCCAGACGGCTTCAAAAGGCAGCGTGTTCTGGCATGGATCATTTCGCTGTGCTTGATTGTCATTGACCTTTGCGGGCTGGTTGCACCTGCGTCTGCTCGAACGATCGACGACGGCAGCCTACCCACGCGAATTCTAGAAATTGCAGGGAGTCAATCTGGATTGCCTGCAACGCAAGTTTTGTTGCCCGACTGGAACCGAATCTCTTTGTCACAGATGCCGGGTATTAGTCGCTCTGGCTCCATAGATGGCAAGCCCTACAGCCAAACTTTAGGGTACGGTCTGAGCCGCAATTGGAGCGCTAGCATGACTCCCGATCAGTATTTGAAGCTAGGGGACATTTCACAAGCATTGCAAGCAGAGGTCTTTTCACCAGGGGCGATCGCTCAACTCACCAATCTCGATCTCAACCAAGTTGCCTTGAGTGCGTTTACGCTGGCAGCCGATCAAACCCTGAGCCATTTAGCAAAAGTGGTGCCGGGGTTAGCACAAACCAATGTCCGGGCGATCGCCCCTGTCGCGGCTCTTCTCGCTGCCAAAGCCGTCGGCATTAATGTCTCTGATCAAACCCTGGCTGAAGTGCTGGCACAGAATCCCCAGATTGGACAGCTACGCTTAAAGGAGATTGATCTTTCTCGCTTTCCTGTCAGCTCCATTCCCAACCTGGAAGCCGTTCAGCTCCAACAATTTGAGGGCTGGATGAACAGCTTTGTGAAAGGTATTCCAGGGTTGGGTCAGGTGCCATTAGGGTCAATGCCCAACCCAATTGCTGAACTGGGTAGTCTAGTCATGCGGATCGATCAGGTATATGGTCCAGCAGAGGCACAACGAAATAACACCATTTCTGGCTCTGATGTTCAGGGCTTTTCTGTGCCCTGTGCTGAAACCGATTGCGCCTATGTTGAACTGGATGATCTGGAGAACGCTGGACGTAGTGCGCGTGGCAGGCTGGAAGGAAAGCAATGGATCTCAGGAAAATATCAGGAAGTCCAGGGTGGTTGGGGCGTTTTGCGATCGGTGAATGGTGGTCGAGAACCTACAGGACGCTTGCCCTTCGGTTCTGCTTTCAAAGTCGTGGTGATGGAGCCGGATGAACCCACGGATACCGTAGACACTGCCCTATTCTTCCGTTTCTGTGCTAACGCGCTGGGCTGTACACCCTATTTCATTGGTCCGGTGCCGTTCTTTACCTACAAAGTTAATGCTTTGATGTTTGTCGGCGATTTGAGCGATCAACGAGCTGCCGCTGCCTCTCAACCCACTGGGGCTAGCCAAGAGTCCGGAAGTAGCCGAACTGGGGCTGGGAATCAAAATGAGGGCAACCCCTGTTCTTTAGACGGCAGTAGTCAGCCTGTATCAGCACAGTCCATGCAAGGCATTGATCTAAACGCACTGGCAGAATCGATCGCCAGCATCGAAAGTGCTGGAAGTGGCGGTTACCAGGCAGTCGGAGTTCATACATGTGCGGATGGCGGAAGCAATTGTGGACGGGGGTTAGGTCGCTACCAGTTCATGAGTTACAACCCCTATGCAGTCCAGTTAATTGCTGCAAAGCCAGGCGGGCAGGGATTCTTAAATCGCATTGGACAGGGCTACCAACCTACTGAAGCAGAACTGTTTCAATTCTTTCCACCTGCTGATCAGGATCGTGCCTTTATGGCAGACCTTGCCAATAAAATTCAGGTGACGCGAGGACAGATTGATCCAACGACAGGACAACCCTTTACGGGCGATCGGCTCCTAGAACGAGTTGCCCAAAAACACTTCGGTGGTGACTACAGCCGTGTGGATGGGGGAAGCTCCGATGCGTTGGGTCGGCTGAGTCTACGAGATTACGGTCGCGCTGCTGTGACTCGCTATCGCAACGGTGGCAATGGCACACTCACCTGTGCTCCCAGCGCCACCCAGACAACCGCTAATGCCTCTGGAACAAAAAGCAATGATACGACCTCGAACAGTGGGACACCCGGACAAGTCACCGGAAAGCTAACTAACCCTGCTCCAGGCTTTCCAGTGACCAGTGATTTTGGTTCTCGCTCCAGTCCCTGTGCCAGTTGTAGCTCCAATCACGCTGGTATTGATATTGGCGCACCAATCGGGACATCGGTTCGAGCGGCTGATGGCGGCAAGGTTCTCTACGCAGGTTGGCTTTCGGGCTATGGCAAAACCATGATTGTGGAACATGCCAATGGCAGGATGACGCTCTATGCTCACCTGGATGCAATGGACGTGAGCACTGGCACGGCTGTTCGGCAGGGGCAGGCGATCGCCCGTAGTGGACAAAGCGGCTTGGGCACCGGACCCCACCTCCATTTTGAAGTAATTGAAGGTGCTATCCCTGGTAACTGGCGCAGCGGCTCTTCCATCAATCCCAGACAGCGGGTTCAATTCTAAGGAGGAATCAACCATGCAATCCCAGCAGCGATTTTCACTGCGATCCATTGGCAGACGTTTGACTGCAACCTTCTGGCTACCCTTAGCGGTAGGAATGTTGCTCACTATCGGGTTAGGGTATCTTCCGCTTGATGCTCAAACTACTGGAATCCCAGAAACTGTCAGTCGTTGTATTCCTCAACAAACTCGACAGCCCGTTGTGCGGAGCGAACTGATTGGCTCTAGTCGCTTACAGGGCAAGGACTATTACCTGCTGGCAACTCACACCGAAAACAGCCAAGTGCCAACTAACCTGATCATCGCGGTTACGAATGGAAACTGCGAGGAAGTATTTTTTAATCCGATGGGCGATCGCCTTCCCTTTGCTAGTGTTGTACCCCAGTCCGTCGCTCAACAATTAACGTTGGCACGATTCCGGCGCGAGATTCAGCGCCTTGGTAAAGATCGCTTCCAGCAACAGTTCAACCAGGGCGCAGCCTCAACTCGAAATCCTACCTGGTTTGCTGAGGAAGTCTGGGCGCTGCGGCAGTTGGGTATTGCGGTTCCCGCGAATGTTCAGGTTCAGCAGTGAGTACAAGTTGAAAAGGAAATCCGCTATGACAGATTCAGCTTCAGAACTGGCTTCAACTCAGCAGCAGGAAATGATCACATCCACCATTCCTGCACCACCTCACTGGTTATGGCAGGTGGGATACTGGTTTCGCGTCGGTTTTAGCCTTTTTCTGCTGTTATCGGTACTTATTGGCGTGGCAGGTTGCAGCTCCAGTGCAGCAACGGTTCCCTGGCAAAAAGCGACAGCAGTAGTCCCTGAACCTGTTTTAGAACAGGTGATTCAAGCAAACACTGATATGGATATGGCACAGGCAAAAGAAACCTTGCTTGCCTGGACAGTAGACGGAAAAGCAGGCAAACTAACCCTGTTCAATTTCAATACTCCTAATCTATGTGGAGTTTTGGGCTGTCTTTACGCTGGCTACTGGTTAAGAGAGAATCAACCCGCAGTAGAAGTGTTTCAGAATTATCTAAACCCAAACCTTCCAGCCAACAAATCTCTATTTCAAGTAGGAGAAAACCGGGGTCAGGCTCTGCCCTGTCTGGAGGTGTTACAGATGGAAGGCGATCGCTTACGACAGTTGAATTATTGCTTTAATGGCGATCGCTACCAGCTTGCCGATAGTCAACTCTTCATTTCTACTATGAACAGAGGTTTACAGCGTCACTGACCACCTATCCAATGCCGGAAGTTGGCGCAAGACACTGCTAAGTTTCTACGGGATCATTACTTAGTCGATTGCAAAGCTAACGCTCTATTGACATCAGTTACGCTCCTCAACGGAAGCAACACGTTTGGACATTTAGGAAAGAGTTCCTACACGAACGGGTATTGAGAAACGGGTTAACCAGTGGTACTGATGACACAGATCAGATTTGCCATTCCCACACGGCTGAGACAGCAATGCTTGCAGGCAACAAAATAAGGTACTGATGACTTTAGATGAGATGTCTGTAAATTTTAGATGAAATTCTTCGATCTAGCTCACAGCGATAACACTTACAGTAGCCTGATGTCGTTTTACTCTCTACAATGTAAAGCGGCAGAACTTGCTTTACAGCAGGCAACCTGTATTTTTATTCACTCTAGGAACAATCAACGATGCGATCGCTGGCTTGGCATTATAAACTGCTCATTTGTATCTTATACGACATTTTTGATTTCACGTTTGGGCGTGCATTATTTGTTTTGCCTTTTTCTGGTGAAATTGTAGGCTGTGTCTTTTCTCATTTTTTGTTCGGGGCAGACGGTTTTTTGTATGGATTGGAAGCGATTGATCCGACTGAGCAAATAGATGGTTTTGTTCCAACTGCTACTTTTATTGCCCTGAAGAATAAACCGGCACAGTTAAGTTCTTCTTGAGAAGGAACTTTTTTCAAGGCTTGCCACTATCAAATTTTTACACTGCTAAGTTAAGCATCCTTCAAGGACACGAAGTGAAGCCTTGTGTTTTGGAGGGTGGTTTTATTGATCGGAAAAGGTTCTACAACAGTGCTAGGTTGCTGAGAGGGGTAGGGCATGGCAGATGAGCAACGAATGCAGGCTTATGGGGCGTTGATTGAACAACTGCTGAGTTGTCCTCAGGGGGAGGAAGCAAACATCCTGCAAAGTCACTCAGACTTGGTGGATGCTGGACTGTTGACGGCGATGGAGCAGGTGGCTGTGTATTTGGATGCTCAGAAAAATGGGAATGCCCAGTGGTTGCGAGGATTTGCCATACAGTTGGCAGAGACAATGGACTTAAAGTTACCTGTACCACCAGTTTTAGAAGCTGCTCGTGAGTTTTTGTTGGAAACGTTGCAGTTGGTGGACAAGAACAATGAAGATCCGCAACAGGTCTATTCAGTGTGGGAGAAGCAGCTAACACACTTTAATTCAGACTTGTTAGAGGTTCTCCCTCAAGTGGTATCGCAGTTACATGAAAATGAAGCAGAAAATCCCAATGCTCTAGCGCATAATTTATTTGTACTTGGAAATTTAATTCGAGAATTTTCTGGGGGAATTCGTCGGCTAAATCTAGAGATTGCAATTACTGCGTATGAGCAGGCATTACAGACTTACACTTGTGAGATTTCGTTAGAAGATTGGGCAAAAATTCAATCCAACTTAGCTCGTGCCTACTCTAATCGTATATGCGGTGAAAAAGCTGAAAATATTGAATACGCTATTGCTGCTTGTGAAAAATCTTTGCAAGTTTATACCCTCGATGCATTCCCAGAAAAATGGGCAGGAATGCAATGTCTTTTATCCAGCTTGTTCAGGACTCGCCTTTTAGGAGATAAAGCTGATAATCTTGAAGCTATTATTGCCGCCGATCAGTGTGTGCTGCAAGTTCATACCCGTGATACTTTCCCAGCACTATGGGCAGTGACGAATAATTCCTTAGGTTTAGCCTATGGACAGCGCATTCGAGGAGAAGAAGCTGATAATCTTGAAATCTCGATCGCTTCACATGAAAAGGCATTACAAGTTTATGATCGTGACACTTTTCCAGAAGAGTGGGCGTTAACACAAAGTTGCTTAGCAATTGCTTACTCTAATCGCATTCAAGGGAAAAAGTCCGAGAATCTTGAACAGGCAATAGATGCTTATCATTTGGCATTACAAGTTTATACCCGTGAGGCT
>JACYLN010000136.1 GCA_015272515.1 Leptolyngbyaceae cyanobacterium C42_A2020_001
TTGCTCTTTTTTGATTCTGATACCCCGTCCGCTTGCGGCGGGGTAGTTCATTAATCTTGTCATTTGGTTTAAGTTACTTTAGCGTTGTTAATTGATAAAAAGTATGGATAATCAAACGATCGCAGATCTGGAAGAGAAACTGTATCACGCCATGCTCACCAGTGATGTTCCTGTATTAGATGAACTCATTGCCGATGACCTCGTTTGGACGATGCATACCGGGCAAATTGCCAACAAACAAGATGACTTACACGCACACCGCACGGGCATCTTCAAATTTACAAAAATTGAGATCAGCGATCGCCAAATTCATTCCTACAGTCGTGATTGTGCTGTTGTTACTTTGAAGGCAGAAATAGCTGGAATTCTCAACAATCAAGCTTTTTCAGAAACCTATCGGTTTACTCGGGTCTGGTTACAGCGACAGAACCGCTGGCAAATTGCTGCTGGTCATGTCAGTCAGATCATGTCCCTCTAAGCCAAACTTTCAACATTGATGCTTGGTTGCTGCGCGATCGCCATTCGTAAATCTTCACTTAATTGAACCTTTACTTTAACCTCATCCCATCACCAATTCGCAACTTCTTCATGCAACACCACCCCATCTTCCTATGACAAATAGTATTCAACATCTAATTGAGCCGCACATTCAAGACCTGGGTGGGTTTCAAGCCCGTCGTCTCCTACCCTCGGATGTGTTAACCCTGGTTGGTCCGTTCATCTTTTTTGATCATCTTGGTCCTGCGGTGTTTGCACCTGGTTGTGGGGTTGATGTTCGACCGCATCCCCACATTAATCTGGCAACTGTGACCTATTTGTTTGAGGGTGTGTTGCTCCATCGCGATAGTGTGGGCAGCATTCAAGAAATTTACCCAGGTGCAGTAAATTGGATGACGGCAGGGCGAGGCATTGTTCACTCAGAGCGCACTCCCGATCACGAACGAAGCAAGGAAGCCACTTTACACGGTATTCAAACCTGGGTGGCGTTACCCGATGAACACGAAGAGACCGACCCCTGGTTTCGGCACCATCCAGCATCAGATTTGCCCGCCTGGGTAGATGCAGGGGCCTCGTTTACCTTGATTGCTGGCGCGGCGTATGGTCGGCAATCACCAGTGCAAACATTTTCGCCAATGATTTACCTGGACATTCAACTGGTTCCGGGAGCGCAGTTTATTCTACCTGACGACTACAGTGAGCAAGCTGTTTATAGCGTTACTCAAGGGCTGCAAGTAGATGGTGTTCCATTAGAGCAACATCGATTGGCAGTGTTGACCACTGGCGCATCTGTGACCATCACTGCTACTGATTCGGCTCGTTGTATTGTGGTTGGGGGTGAACCTGTGGGGGAACGGCACAAGTGGTGGAACTTTGTGTCCAGTCGGCGCGATCGCATCGAGCAGGCGAAGCAAGACTGGCGCGAGGGACGATTTGGACAAGTTCCCGAAGAAACAGAATTTATTCCATTACCGGAGGAACTACAGCATAAAGCAGAACAACCGATGTAAAACTCGCAAGAATAATACAAATACTTTAACTGGAGATCCGCTGAGTCTCTTTATCCAAGTTCAAAAGTTGTTACGCCAAATAGGCGATCGTAGGGTAACTCAGGACACGCTTGAGTATACATACGAGCCGTTTCAAACACGCGTTTCATCTGGTATTTCTCAGCCAGATTGACCGCTGCCCTATTAATTTCAGGAACATCCAGGTAAATGGGAGTGCCTGCCCCTACCCTAGATTGCAGGGCAACAAACAATGCTTCTGCCAAAGTTGGCTGATCCGCAAACAAGGGACCAATTTTGTAGCCCCTGTGGCAAAGCCTGAGCACTCCATATCCTGCCAGTATGTCGTTCTGCAAAATGCCTAAAGCAACACTATCGGGTTGATTGATCCAACTTTTGAGAAACTGAACGCGATCGCTCGGAAAAAATAATCGATCGTAAGCTGCAATTATTTCCAATGGAATGGTGGATAGCTCAACGACTCCTGGATGATTTGTTGCCTCACTATTGCTCACACCCTCGTAGCGAATATTTCGGTAAGCAAAATGAAACCCGGATTTTTGATAGTTTTGCTGTTGAGCCAGCACACCATCTAGACCTATATTTCGACTAGATAAAGTATTCAATGCGGCATTCCAAAGTTGCATCCCATAACCTTGTCCGCGATGCTCTGGTTTGACGATATAGAATCCGATAAATCCAAAGGAGTCACCATATTTAACGGCTGAAATAGTGGCGATCGGTTCATTCCCCCGTAAACCCATCCAAAAGCCCGTTGAATCAGCCGCATAAAAACACTCCGCATCGTGCAATCCTGGATTCCACCCCTCTGCGGTTGCCCACGCGATCGCAATTTGCAGCTCTTCACGATGCATTAATCGAATTGAATAGGGCTGTTGAGTCATTACCGTTCCGTTTATTGCGCTGGATCACGTTAATAATAGCGGTGGCGTATACCTTATGCGCGCGTGTAACGATGTTTGACCCCAACGGGAAAGTAACTCGGATCACCCGTTGGATGCAGACTGATGCGAGGAGTTTGGTACGCTTCTGGTACATAGTTGGCAAATTCACTATTGAGGCGGCGCAGGTGTTGATGAATAGCAGTCGCGATCGCATCCTGCTTCTCTTCACTCCCTATCACACCAGGTGCCAACTCAACCGCAATGGTAAGTTGCTTGTTTTGATCTGCATCCTCCATCACCTGCATCACAAATTTTCCAGTTACCCACTCACAAATCGGCGCTTGCTCTAACCCAACTGTGACATTTTCAGGATAAACGTTGGCACCAAAGTAAGACACGGTGAAATGCGATCGTCCAAATACATAAACAAATGGTAAGGGAGACACTCCCCGCTCGCCTTGCAATGCTTGGATGGGGTCAAATCCCCACGCTTGCAGATATTGTAATAGTTGCGAATAGCCAATCAAGCCGCCATTGTCAGAGATGTGATAGCGGATTAAGGGAATACCATTATCACCGGAAAATAACAGAGTGCCGTCTTGAACTTCAAAGAAACGGCTCATCGGGTCGTATTGCACCAGAGTTGGTAATCGGGATTCGCCAAAGAGCGATCGCGCGGCATCGGGATGATCCGCTAGCCAACGCCGAATACAAATGCTCAAGGGTGTTTCATTTCCCAGCACTCCCGCATCCGCTGTACCGTAGAGGGAAGCCGAGTCGTAGCAGAAGTTTGTAGAACCGAGCCGACTGCCCACCAGCGATCGCCATGCTTCACTAAACACTTCCCCTGCCATCACCAGCTTGACCTGATAAGCTTGCCAGTCAATGCCTTGAGCCATGCCACTATCAATTACATCTTTCAGGAAGGGAGGATAGCCTAGCAGTACCACCTGCTCAAACTGAGGAGCGAGGGCTTGAATAACTCGTAGGATTTCAGATTTATTGTTTCCAGGGGTAATGAGGGTGAGGGGATAGCCTTTGCTTGCCAGATGACGACAACAATTTGCGGTATACATCCCACCAACCCAGGTTCCCAAAGCAAAACATACGACTGCCAGGGTGCGGCGCTGATTTGCCTGAAAGCTATCGTGAAAAATTTGCTCAAAGCGGGTAGCGATTTGAAATTCATCTACTAGCGATCGTACCCAAAAGCTGGGTTGTCCGGTGGAGCCGGAGGAAACGGCAATCATGTCGCACTGCTCTAGTTGTCCCTGCCGACACAACTGCGCCAATGGATATTGGCGCAGGTAATTGTCTTTGGTTGTGAGGGGGAGTTGTTGAAACTCTGCGATCGTTTGAACCGTCGCCGGATCGATGCCGTGACTGTGCAGAAATGAGCCATAGGCAGGAACCGTTGCAGCGGTTTGGTGAAACAATTCCAGAACTGATTTTTCCCAGTCTGCTTGACTGCGTGCTTGCAATTGAGTTGCCAGCGGCGTAGTCAGAAAAGCCTGGAAGGCTTCAAGAGTTTGCTGCCATTGCGGCAGGGGTGGCGCTCCCCAGTTCGGAAATTCTTGTGGAGTCATTGCTTTGCTCCAGATATCCCTAAAGTAACGGTGGCGGTTGTGCCTTTTCCCACTTCGCTTGCTAACTGGATACATCCTCGATGAGTTTCTACCCATCGTTTTACCACTGCCAGTCCTAAGCCTGTTGCTTTAATCTGTTCCACGCAGCCCGGTAAAATTTGGACGGGTTGAGATTGAATTTTACCCGCTTCCAAGTTTCCAAATTCCAAACTGAAATAAACTCTAGATGATGTTTTGGTATGCCTTGCCAGCCTATCTACCGTTTCCTTATTCATTTGAATTATGATTGACAAGGTGTGAGTCGAAACTCATACCCTGGTTAAGAGACAGTATTTTTAATGCAATCTTCTAACCTGTGTTTTTTATTAAAAGTTTGAAGAACTCATGCACAAGACTGCCGATCTTCATGTTATAGAAACTCGCCCATTGCTGAGTCCGGCGTTTATTCATGGAGAATTACCTATCACAGAAACCGCAGCCAATTTGGTCGCCACGACTCGCGATCGCATTCGCAATATTCTCCGCGGTAATGATAATCGCCTGCTCGTTATCGTTGGTCCTTGCTCAATTCATGATGTCAATGCGGCTCATGAGTATGGGGAAAAGTTGGCGGTTCTACGAACTGAGCTGGAAGATCACCTGGAGATTGTAATGCGGGTGTATTTTGAAAAACCTCGCACTACCACGGGTTGGAAAGGATTAATTAATGATCCCCATCTTGATGGCAGTTACGACATTAACACGGGGCTGCGATTGGCGCGTAAACTATTGCTTGACCTGGCTCATTTGGGGTTGCCCGCAGCTACCGAATTGTTAGACCCAATTATTCCTCAGTACATCGCAGATGTCATTTCCTGGACAGCGATCGGTGCTCGCACGACGGAAAGTCAAACGCATCGAGAAATGGCATCGGGTCTCTCTATGCCAGTTGGTTTCAAGAACGGCACCGATGGCGGTTGCCATATCGCCATTAACGGAATGTTGTCTGCCAGTCACCCTCACCGCTTCTTGGGAATCAATTCGCATGGGCTGGCTAGTATCGTTACCACGACCGGAAATCCTGACACCCATTTGGTGTTGCGGGGCGGCAAGGATGGTCCTAACTATGATGCGATGCATGTTGAAAAAGCTGTTGCCGAAACTATTCAGAAGGGACTCAATTCACGCGTCATGGTTGATTGCAGCCATGACAATGCAGGCAAGGATTTTACTCGTCAACCGATCGCGCTTCAAAGCGTGGCAGATCAAGTGTTGGCAGGGTCATCCCATCTCATGGGTATCATGCTTGAAAGTCATTTAGTCGCTGGGAATCAGCGTATTCCCAAAGATCTGACCCAACTCACCTATGGTCAAAGCATTACGGATGGCTGTGTAGATTTTGCCACCACCACGACACTTTTGCGAACCTTAGCCAAGTCTGTTGCTAAATCCCATATCGGTTGCAAGCCGATTGCAATGGTCAATTAAATCCTTCCCAGCACGATTGGCGATCCCACCAATGGTTGTCGGAATGATGGCAGCTCTAAGTCTGGTAACACTGGTGACCAAGTCGATCGCCGTCGGGACAACCATTGCGAGAACTCGTTGACCAGGCGAACAGCACTCAACCGATTCATCAGGATGCCCAATTGCTAACGAGGCTTCTGTGCCCACTGAAACCATTGTCACTTTTCCCATGCCCTCGCCCGATTGCGGGGCTATAGGAGGATGGTTTCAGTGGGCACAGGCACTTTTGCAGCATACCCGCCGTCCCACGGTAATTTTAGTCATGGGCGATAGGCTTGCCATCGGTACCATTCGAGCGTCTAAAGCTTCGAGCCTAAGTGTACCTCATGATGGGGCGATCGTGGGTTTTGATGATATCCCCCTGACTGCTTAAACTACTGCTAGCCGCTCAAGAATAAGAAAATTATTCTTGCCATCTGGTGTGCAAGGCTGTACCATCAGCTGTATCAGCTTTATGAACGGTAACTCTACTGGTTTGCCGTAGATTTAGTAACAAGGAGAGCAAGATATGAGTCGATGGCATAACCTTCTAGGGCGATGGGGGCACCCCGTTGCATCCTTGAGGTACCGAGTAGGGTTAAGTGCACTCAACCGTTTTGTTTCACTGTTTCTAGTTGGAGCCGTGCTCAGCATCAGTGTAGCTGCCTGCTCAGGAGGGAACACCAGTTCAACCAATGCCAGTTCCCCAGGTGCCAGTCCTGCCTCTGCCAAGCAAGATGTGGAACTCACTTTGGTTGCCTACGCGGTGCCCAAAGCAGCCCATGATGCAATCATCCCTAAGTTTCAAGAGAAGTGGAAAGCCGAGAAAGGGCAAAATGTCACCTTTAAGCAGAGTTATGGTGGTTCCGGTTCCCAAACTCGTGCCATTATTGACGGGTTAGAGGCAGATGTGGTGCATCTAGCGATCGGGGCAGATGTCAACAAATTGGTAAAAGCGGGATTTGTGAAAGACAACTGGACGAAACGGGTTCCCAATAATGGCATCGTAGGTGAAACAGTCGCTGCTATTATTACGCGAGAAGGGAATCCTAAGAACATCAAAACCTTTGAAGACTTGACCAAACCGGGTGTGAAGTGGGTGACAGCAGACCCCAAAACCTCTGGTGGTGCGCGCTGGAATTATTTTGCTTTGTGGAACTACGCCAAGAAGCAAGGGGCAGATGATGGCAAAGCGTTAGAGTTTGTTACGAACGCGTATAAGAATGTCGTCGTGCTGACCAAAGATGCGCGAGAATCGACGGATGCATTTGCGAAACAGGGGCAGGGTGATGCTCTGGTGAACTACGAGAATGAAGTGATTCTGGCGAAGCAAAAAGGAGAAAAGCTGGACTACACGATTCCTGAAGTCAATATTTCGATTGATACGCCGACTACCATTATCGATAAGAATGTAGACAAACACGGTACGCGTGAAGTGGCGCAAGCTTTTGTTGAGTATTTGTTTACGCCAGAAGCGCAACGAGAATTTGCGAAAGTTGGGTTTCGACCTTTAGGGGAGTTGGGTAAGGAGAAAGAGTTCATTGAAAAGTTCCCTCCAGTAAAAACACTCGGCAGGATTGATGAGTTTGGTGGTTGGACAGAGGCTCAGAAAGTGTTTGATGATGGTGGCAAGTTTGATGAAATCCGCGCTCAAATTGCGAAATCGTAAATAGTCAGTCATTAGGTCATTAGTCATTGAAACAATCAAATTTCTGATTGCAATGACTAATGGCAACTGACGCATCATTTTCCATTCATAAAGCTATGCCTACGACTGAAGCTCTTTCTCGCTCTACAAGCAATTCGCCCTGGAAATCCTTCTGGAATTCTATCCTTCATATGCCCTGGACCTGGCGCATCATGTTTGCCTATCTGGCATTCATGCTATTTTTGCCCGTTGCCGCGATGTTAACCAAGTCCCTCACGATTGGACCTGCGGAGTTTTGGCGGATAGCCACCAGTCCTCTTGCCCTCTCAACCTATGACGTCACCTTTACTACTTCATTGGTTGCAGCCTTGATTGATGGGGTGTTTGGGGTATTGATCGCCTGGATCTTAGTTCGATATACCTTTCCCCTCAAAAAGTTAGTTGATGCCTCGATCGACCTGCCCTTTGCGCTCCCAACTGCCGTTGCTGGTCTGACGCTGGCGACGGTCTATAGCGAAAATGGGTGGATTGGTTCGTTACTGGCTCCCTTCGGCATCAAAATTGCCTTTACTCGGTTAGGGGTGGGGATTGCGATGATGTTTATTTCGTTGCCGTTTGTGGTGCGAACTGTTCAACCTGTTTTAATGCAAATTGAAAAGGAAACGGAAGAAGCGGCTTGGTCGTTGGGGGCTTCCTCCTGGCAGACGTTTTGGCGAGTGTTGCTCCCCCCGCTATTTCCAGCGATTTTGACTGGGGTAGCGCTGGGTTTCTCCCGTGCAGTGGGTGAGTTCGGTTCAACTGTGATCATTTCATCCAACACGCCCTTTAAGGATTTGATTGCACCGATTTTGATTTTTCAGCGGCTGGAACAGTACGACTATGCAGGCGCTACGGTGATTGGCATGGTGCTGTTGATTATTTCGCTGCTCATGTTGCTGGTGATTAACTTTATTCAGGTTTGGGGGAAGCGCTATGACTGATGTTTCTAGCTCATTTTTACCAGCCTCAAATACTCCACCCAAGTCTGCTACTGGTCAAGAGCAAAAATGGGTGCCGATCGTTCTGATTGGGATTGCCCTTGCTTTTTTGGCTTTAATTCTCTATATCCCAGCGATCAATGTCTTTTATCAAGCATTCCATAAGGGATTTGGTCCATTCTTGCATAACCTGGGTGAGCCGAATTTCCAACATGCTGCCAGAATGACCCTGGGACTGGCGGCGATCGCAGTTCCCCTGAACACCATTTTTGGCTTATGCACCGCCTGGGCACTGGCGCGCAAACGCTTTCGTGGACGCACGCTACTACTCAGCATTATTGATTTACCCTTTGCCATCTCTCCAGTGGTAGCAGGTTTGATGATTGTCCTGCTGTATGGACGCAACGGCTGGTTTGGTCCGTTCCTGCAAGAGCGTGGGATTCAAATTGTGTTTGCGTTTCCGGCAATGATGCTAGCAACGGCGTTCGTCAGTATGCCATTTGTGGCGCGGGAAGTGATTCCCGTGTTGGAGGAAGAAGGAACTGATCAGGAGGAAGCCGCCTATACCTTGGGGGCTAATCCGTGGCAAACTTTCTGGCGAGTCACCGTGCCCAATATCCGCTGGGGGCTGCTTTACGGCATTTTGTTAACGAATGCGCGAGCAATGGGTGAGTTTGGCGCTGTATCGGTGGTATCAGGAAATATCGCAGGCAAAACTCAAAGCTTACCTTTGTTTGTGGAAGAAGCCTACAAAAGTTATGACACGGAAGCCGCTTATTCAGCCGCCGTTTTGCTGGCATTGTTAGCAGTTGTCACTCTGGTGTTGAAGGAGATTTTGGAGCGCAGGACGGGTGGACATTTGAAAAAAACCCATTAGCGATGAGAACCTTTATGGCTGACAATACCCGATTTACTCAACGACGAGTGCGGTTGAGAATTCCCAAGCATTTTCATCAAGAACCGGTGATTTCCCAACTGGTATCAGAGTATCACGTCACGGTCAACATTATGGCGGCAGTGCTGGGAGCGAATGCGAATGGAGATGGGTGGTTTGACCTGGAACTCCGCGGTACCGATGAACAGGTGGAACATGCACTGGGCTATATTAATGACTTGGGTTTAGAGATTTGGCGAGAGTCCGATCAAGATGGTTGGTAACCGCATCATTCAATGCTTTATGGGGCTGTAACCTGGCTCATGCAAATCTCTTAGCCTGTACCTGAACCACACATTTCGCTTGATTTTTGAGAATCGCTCATGGCAGTCTAAATTCTGTGCTTTAAATCTACGGTTTGCTGCTCAATAAATCGTATTATCTGAAAGGAGTCTTTTATGCATACGCGATCGCTACTCAGTGGGAAGAAGCCCCACATTTTCGTTTTGCTTGTTTCTCTGGTTGCCAGTTTAATTTTGATTCCAGGGTGGATACAGCCATCCTTCGGGGCTACAGGTAAAGCCAGTATCCAGTTTGTTTCCCCAGAGTGGGTCGCAGCAAACGCGAAAGATCCCAGTTTACGAGTGCTCGACGTTCGCACCGCGCCTTTGGAGTACATTGCAGGGCATGTTCCTGGTGCAGTCAATATTGCGGACTCGGCATTTCGCGGACCGAATGGGGTATTACCCGTGCAATATTGGGATACCGATAAGCTAGGCAGTCTGTTCTCTAAGTCTGGCGTGTCGAACAGCAGCAAAGTGCTGGTTTATTCCGCTGGCAACGATGTGTTAGGGGCAACGATGGTTGCTTATTTGCTAGAGCGATCGGGCGTGAAGGATGTTTATGTCCTGGATGGTGGTTTTGCGGGTTACAAAGCGGCAGGACAAACAACCACGAAAGCCTTTCCGCGTTATACGGCTGGCAAATTTACTGTGAAAGATAATCCTGCAATTCGAGTTTCAGTGGATCAAGTAGAAAAACTGATTAGCAAGCCAGGAGTTGTTTTTATTGATCCCCGCCCACCTGAACTATTCCGAGGCGAGAAAGATATCTGGGTACGAAATGGTCACATCCCTGGAGCAAAAAACATTCCCTGGCCTACGTTCACTGAAGCCAACAATGCTCAGGAGAATTTGAAAAACCCCCACAAACTTAAGTCTTTGGATGAGATTCGCAAACTCCTGGCAGAACGGGGCATTAAACCAACCGATGACATTATTGTAACGTGTAGCACCGGGCGAGAAGCCACATTACAATATGTGGTGCTAAAGCATTTGCTCGGTTATCCCAAAGTGCGAGTCTACGAGGGGTCCTGGACAGAGTACAGCACAACGAACTTACCAGTTGCAACTGGACCTGAAAAGACCGTCACTTCTGATGCCCGTTAGGAGGATTTATGAAAATTGCGCGATCGCTGTCTTTTTCCTTACTCCTCAGTTTATTAGCAGTATCTCTCCCAGGTTTTATCGATTTTGATCGCAGCGCTTTTGCTAGTTGTGATCCACCCCCTGAGACTCCTAAAAAAACCAAGAAGTAGATCTTCAAGTGACGCAAAGCGTTTTGCTTAGTAAATCGTGAGATGAGTTGTCAAAGACTCGTCTCTTTTCTGTTCTAATTCCTCAATGAAACAATGGATAGCATTTCAGAATCATTATCCACAACTCAAGCGTTCACTCAGCGATTGCGACCTCAGCGATTGATTATTGCAATCACCCTGTTTCTGCTCACCGTTGGCGCGATCGCTCTGAGTCAATACGGTTGGAAACACAGCGTATTGTTTCTCGTGGGTGGACTGTTAGGTGTGACCCTATATCATTCCAGTTTTGGTTTTGCTTCTGCCTATCGAAAATTGTTTGTCCAACGGGAAGTCAGGGGAATGTACGCGCAACTGGTGATGTTAGCGGTTGCCACGATTTTGTTTGCAACCGTTCTCGCCAGTGGTTCTGCCTGGGGACAACCTGTTCGAGGTGCCGTGTCACCCATCGGCGTACAAGGGGCGATTGGGGCATTGCTATTTGGGATTGGAATGCAACTGGGTGGGGCCTGCGGCTGTGGCACGCTTTACACGATCGGGGGTGGCAGCTACACTATGCTACTCACCCTTCTCACCTTTTGTATGGGAGCCTTTGGAGCCAGCCTCACCCGCCAACTTTGGGCAGATCTCCCCGCCCATCCACCAATTGTGTTGGGAACCGCGATCGGCTGGGTGGGTGCTGTCATTGTGCAATTAATGGGGTTTGGCTTATTAGGACTTGTGCTGCGATGGTGGAGTCAGAGATCCCCATCTCCCCATCCCCCTATCTCCCCATCTCCCGTTTCCCTTTTTCACGGACCCTGGTCTTTACTCGCTGGCGCGATCGCCTTAGCAGTCCTCAACTGGTTCACCTTAATTTTATCTGGGCAACCCTGGCGCATTACCTGGGGATTTGCTTTGTGGGCAGCGCAAGTGGCAACCTGGCTAGGATGGGATTCCACCTCTAGCCCATTTTGGAGTAGTAAAGCTTCTCAAGCGGTATTAAGTCAGGGTATCTTTGCCGATGTCAGTTCGGTCATGAATATTGGCATCATTTTAGGTGCCGTGTTAGCAGCCGCGTTAGCAGGTCGGTTTGTCCCTAAAGGACAGCCCACAACCCGCCTCGTCTTGAGTACCTTATTAGGCGGCTTAATTATGGGCTACGGCGCATTTCTGGCTTATGGCTGTAATGTCAGTGCTTTTTTTGGCGGCATTGCATCTACCAGCGTACATGGCTGGGTCTGGATTACCTTTGCCTTACTTGGAACCTTAATTGGCTTGCGATTCCGTCCCTTGTTTCGGTTGGATTGACTTTAATAACCAACAATTTAAATCTCATAATGCCAGGTGTCATACTCCTTAAGCAGAATCCGATGGAGTGACAACCGTTCAATCAATCCCTGTTCTTCAAATTGTCCTAAAGTACGAGTAATCGTCACGCGAGTCGTACCCACTAATTCTGCTAAATCCTGATGAGTTAAACGGAGATCAATTAAATTCCCACTATTGACTGATCGCCCAAATCGTTTTGCCAACCAGCCCAATAGTTTCACCAACATCGTATCGACGCGACGATAGCTACGAATCACAATCAAGGCTTCTGCATGTTGTAAATGCGTCAGCAGCCATTCTGTCGGAATCTGATTGAACTCAATCGGTAACAGCGTAGCATCAACTGTTGTTAGGCACTCAATCTGGTATGGATCAACCGTAGATAGGGCTTTTCCAACCATATCCCCTGGTCCCCAAATCCCAGTCGTGATATTGGTGCCATCTTCTAGCCAGGTAAGAGTGCGAACGGCTCCAGCATCAATCCGCCAAAGAGAGTTTTGCTTGATGGGCAGGGGCGATCGCAACGAAAACTTCTGTGGCGGCGGCAGTGCTCCGCGGAAGTGTGAGGGTAAAGCAAGAGACATGTTTATAAGGAACTATTTGTCGATAGAGTAACCGTAGTATACTACGGTATTATTTGAAAGCAAAAGGTTGATTATGGGCATAGCGGTTCAAGACGTTTCCAAGCAATTTGGCTCCTTCCGTGCCATTGATAACGTCAATTTGGAGATTAAGACGGGTTCCCTGGTGGCTCTCTTAGGTCCATCCGGTTCTGGCAAGTCAACGCTGCTGCGGATGATTGCCGGACTGGAGCAACCGGACACTGGACAAATTTATTTGGTTGGGGAAGATGCCACCTATCGCAAGGTGCAGGAACGACATATCGGTTTTGTGTTTCAGCACTATGCCTTGTTCAAGCATCTGACAGTGCGTCAGAACGTTGCCTTTGCTCTCGAAATCCGTAAAACTCCTAAAAATCGGATTCGCCATCGAGTTGAAGAATTGATTGATCTCGTGCAACTGACGGGGATGGGCGATCGCTATCCATCTCAACTGTCGGGTGGGCAACGGCAACGCGTAGCACTGGCACGGGCGTTGGCGGTCCAGCCCAGAGTGTTGTTACTCGATGAACCGTTTGGGGCACTGGATGCAAAGGTGAGAAAAGAGTTGCGAACCTGGTTACGAAATCTGCATCAAGAGGTGAATGTCACTACCGTATTTGTGACCCATGACCAGGAAGAGGCGATGGAAGTAGCGGATGAAATTGTGATTATGAATCATGGACGAGTTGAGCAAGTGGGGTCTGCTGCCGAGATTTATGATAATCCTGCTTCGTCGTTTGTAATGAGTTTTATTGGGCCAGTGAATGTGCTGCCACCAGTGTCGGGATTGCTCCCCCGCAATGGCAAGATCCTGGGTAGTGATGCCTCCTGGGATCATTATGGATCGGGCGATCGCCCAATAGACCCTTCTGTTCGGGTATTTTGGCGACCGCAGGATGTTTTGATTCAGCTTCAACCAACCGATAACAGCGTGACGGTAAGAGTCGAGCGCATCATTCATTTGGGTTGGGAAATTCAGGCGGAATTAGGGCTAGAAACTGGACAACTTGTAACGGCGCATTTAAGTCGTGATGAGTACGACCGCCTACAACTTCAACGCCACCAAACCGTATATGTTACCCCCAAGCAAGTGAAGGTATTTGCCGATCCAGCATTGAGTCTGGCTTGAGTCGTTGCTGGCAAAGATTTTGAGCAATTTATTTTCTGTCTCAAGCTTGATGTGGAATCAACAATTATTAGTTAATGTAAGGATCAGCTTTTGTTAAGTTGATCCTTTTTAATTGCGAAGCTTGTAGCTCTACACAAGCACGGGAAAACAAGGGGTTTAAGCCCTTCGTTGCTTTGAGGCAATACAGTGTCCTAATCCGATTTCCTAGGGCTAGATCTAAAGCTTTCATATTTTTATGTTGAAAGTCTCATTATTACGATCCCACACCTGTTAAAATACGGTAAGCACACAGATGAACCGTAGTATATGAACCCCTTGAAAGCGCTCAACCCCAAGTTTTTGCAGCCCAATCAGGCTGAAGCGATCGCGCCTGATGCTCCTGAGACCAGCATTGTGAAGCCGCCCTTCAAGAAAATTAGAGGCGGTTTTTTAATGCTGCTAGGCTATGCTCTCTCACCCCTTTGCTGGTGGAATGATCTGGTGTTTAATCTGCCGATCGCCTATGGCTTTGGCTATCTCTGTAGCCGGATCTCACCCAATTTTTTGATACCAGGAGCGATCGCGGGCTATTGGCTCTCAAACGTGGTGGGGATTCTCCTGATGCAAGCTGGATTTTTGGATGTGGTGCAGGGGCAAAGCGGCGATCGCAATCTTAAAAAAGAACTGTTCACAGGGGTTGTGACTTCAACACTGTACACGGTAGGCATTGTGTTGCTGTTGCATTTCAAGGTTTTAGAAACACCGCTGTTTTCTTTCAATCCTTAATGGCATTTCACTTTTTGTAAAAGACGCTTTGCAAAACGCCCCTACGGTTGCTGAGTGCAAAATGCTTCTGCGTGATTTGGCTTATCGCCGCACAATCCTATTTTTCTAAACTGCAATGAATGAAATGTTTTTGCCGTTGCTCAGCTTTGGCGTGGGCATCATCGTTGGCTTGACCGGAATTGGGGGTGCATCCCTGATCACCCCGATGTTGATCGTAGTCTTTCAAGTGCCACCTGCGATCGCAGTTAGCTCAGATGTCGTCGCAGCAACGCTGATGAAAGTGGTGGGCGGCATTAAGCATTGGCGACAACAAACCGTTGATCGTCAGATCGTGCAGTGGTTGGCAACCGGAAGCGTTCCTGGTGCTTTGCTGGGTGTGGGCATATTGCATCAAATCAAACATACGACAAATCTTGATTTAGATGCGCTGCTAATCCGCTGCATTGGAGTAGCAATCTTGCTAGTGACACTGTTCTCGTTAATACAATTGATTGTACTCACCGTTGTACCCAATTTTCAGTTGCCGCCGCTACCGCTATTGGATCTCACAACCACAGCAGGACGGGCAGGAGCGATCATGATCGGAGCAGTGCTGGGTTGTATTGTTGGCATGACCAGTGTGTCGTCTGGTTCTCTCTTTGCGATCGTGCTAATTACCTTTTTCCGGTTAGATGCCCAACGGTTGGTGGGAACTGATCTGGCTCAAGCGGCGGTTTTGCTGGGATTCACTTCCTTAGGTCACTTAGGGTTAGGCACGGTCAATTGGTCGCTGGTACTGCCGATTTGGTTAGGGTCAGTACCAGGTGTTTTAGTTGGTGCAAAACTATGTCAAATTGCACCTCAACGCTTGCTCAAATTTACTGTCTACATTTTACTTGTTATCGTAAGTTGGAAACTCGCTTATTCAGTTTGAGATGAGTATTTCATGTCAGGTTTGTTGACGAGCTAAGGACGGAGTGGTTGGATCGGCAATGCCGAACTGCACCGCGCTCAGAATGGCTAATTCAGAGAATGGCAGCGGGGGCGATGATTACGCCACTCAACAATAACTTGCAGGGGAGCCAAGCTAGGCAGGTATGTCATTTGCGGTTGCAAATCGGCTTTTACCAATAGTCTCCCGATGGGGCGCGGGGATATGTTTGGAACGATACTTTGTTTGCTTATCTCATCCGCCAGTTCGGTCGCAGTCTAGTGGCTAATCGGTTCTCCATAGAACTAATTCCGCTATAGTCCACTAGATGTAATACATATGGCTAATTTGTTTACGAGAATCTCGATGTTGGCATAAATCGTGGAGTGAATACTCGCTCAAAGCGGCTTTAACCGTTGTATTTGCCTGCTGCCAAATTTCATGGACTAATTCTTGTTCAACAGAAGCCTGGTTCGTCGCTAATCCTCGTTCTTTACGATTGCCTTCGATCAGTGTAATCACGTCCAGTACTGACACCTGCCACGGTTCTTTGACTAACATGTAACCGCCTTTTGCACCACGCTGACTTTGAATTAATCCACCTCGACGCAGCAATGTAAAGATCTGCTCTAAATAGCGCTCTGGGATGGGATGGCGAGCGGTGATTTCATTAATCGTTAGGGGATGGTTGACTTCAGATTGGCTAGCTAATTCGATTAATGCCAGGAGTGCGTATTCCACTTTGGCAGAGAGTTCCAGGAGTGTGTACTTGCAACCATCGTTTACAGGCATGGATTCAGTCTCAGTAGATTTGCCTTAAATGCACTAGGGAGGAAAGCAACAAAGGAAGTTACTGAATTTTAGTACTTTTACTCAAAATATACTGTAACTCTACCAATTTACCGTATATTTTTAAAGTTATACCCCTGTAAGTATATCAACTTGCCGATGTATGCGTTTTATGAGAGATGGGTATGACCTTAGAGCAGTTACGCATTTTTTTAGCTGTTGCAGAACATTTGCATTTTACCCGGGCGGCGGAAACACTATATATTACTCAGCCTGCGGTCAGTGCTGCGATTCAGAGTTTGGAGACGGAATATAGCGTCAAACTATTTCACCGAGTTGGACGCAAAGTTGAGATTACGGAAGCGGGAAAACTGCTGTATCTGGAGGCGCAAAAGATTCTGGAACAGGTAGCGATCGCAGAACGCAATTTACGGGAGTTGAATAATTTGCAACAGGGGGAGTTGCGGTTGGGTGCCAGTCTCACGATTGGGAACTATTGGTTGCCCGACAAAATTAGCCAGTTTCAGCAGGAGTATTCTGGGATTCGAGTCAATTGCACATTGGCAAATGCTGAAGAAATTGCGGAAGGAACGGCATCCGGCCGGTTTGACCTGGGTCTGGTGTCAGGAGAGGTGAAATCGACCTTACGAGAAGTGTTGCTGCAAACGGTAGTGGGGCGCGATCGCTTACAAATTGTGGTGGGGCAATCCCATCCCTGGTTTCATCGCCCGGTGATTCAAGTTAAAGATTTGCTAACCACTCCCTGGGTACTGCGAGAAGCGGGATCAGGTGCTCAACAGGTATTTGAGCAGGCGCTCCAGAGTTGGGGTGTAGAACGATCCCAGTTAAATGTCATGCTGGTGTTGAGTAGCAGTGAGATGGTAAAAGCGGTGGTGGAGCGGGGAAGTGGAGCGGCAGCCATTCCTGAATTAATGGTGCATAAGGAACTCCAACTCAGAACATTGAGAGCGGTGCAGGTATTTGCTGGGGCGGATGCCAAAACTCGATTGGAAATTGTTCAACCGATTCTGCAACTGAAACACGCACAACGATTCCAAACCCAAACAATGATGGTATTTGAGCAAATTTTACAGCAGCAGATGGTTGTTGTAGACTCACTTTCGACTTGTTTTGAGATATAAGTTTAACATCCGAGTTGCCCGCCATTGTGCAAAATCTTTTGATAGGCTGCTAGCTTTGTTATACGTTGAGATTGTGGCGTAACCGTATGAGAACCTAGAACTGAGGAGATTGGATGTTGGTGAGGCGTTTGCACGAGGGTTGGCGATCGCGGTGAGAACAGGACAACAATGGACTGACCTTGCTCTTTGCACAATGCATCCTGGTAAAGCTGGTGGAATAGATTGCGTTGGGTATGACTACCGCCCACCTCATGAAGCCGGGGCAGTACAGGTTGTAATTGCGCGATTGCCTCAGTCCAATGCCCACTTGCGTAAGCAGTTAGCCCTTTGGCAATGGGAATCGCTACCTCAGTCCAGGTTTTATGCCAGGCAGGATTAACCCGTTGAGCATGAAACTGCATACTGCGTAGCATTTCGGTCACTTGCTCCATGTGTCCTGATCGCGCAAAAGCATATACATAATGCAGATCCTGGAAGGGAAGAAGGTGTTCACGCAGGCGAGCAGTGAGATAGCCATTCAACGCTTGCCAACGAGAACCAACATCAACACCCTGCAACTCCAACCGGATTAACGTGGCGATCGCGCCGACTTGATCTTTAGGCGAACCTTTTCTTGCTCGCCCCCACACATGCTGATCGTAAAGCTGAAGTACAGTCTGGAAGGCTCTTTTCGCTAAGTAAAACAATGCCAGGTGCCACCAATTGTGCGTATACAGCATGGAGTTGCACTGTTCCCAAGTGTCTGCATGGCATTCCATCCAGGCAATCCCCTCGTCAATGCGTCCCTGCGCTTCCAACACATGGGAGAGCGCGTGA
The DNA here is from genome assembly GCA_015272515.1 of Leptolyngbyaceae cyanobacterium C42_A2020_001. Lineage (GTDB taxonomy): Bacteria > Cyanobacteriota > Cyanobacteriia > Leptolyngbyales > Leptolyngbyaceae > JSC-12. The sequence continues at coordinate 18,039 of JACYLN010000136.1, forward strand.
TGTGCCCAGGGATCGTTGCGGTTGAGGGTGAGCGCTCGGTGTGCCATTGTTTCTGCTTCCGATAGGCAATGGCATTGTTCCAATCCAAATGCCACCATGCCATACAAATAATGGTTATCAGGATTTGCCGGAAGTGCTTGCTCGGCAATTTGTAGGAGTTGATAGCTATCCCCTTGATAAAAGTAATGGTACTGGGCTTGCTGAATCGCCAGTAAATCTTGGGGATACTGCTCAACAATTTGCTTGTGTAGAGCGATCGCCCGGTTAATATCACCTTTTGCCCATGCTGCGATCGCTTGGATCGTCCAACGTTCACGCTCAGTTATGTTATTAGATTGCCGTTGAGCCGCATTTAAATGAGCGATCGCCTGCTTGCGAAAGTATGCCTCTTCTTGAGTCAGGTAATAAACGGTTGTATACGCATGGAGCAAGGCACAGTCTCGATCCGCTGCTTGACCTCGAAATAGGTGGAATTGAGCCTGGTTGCCGTAACTAAGAGCCTGTTGGGTAAAGTGATTAATTGAATCAATCGCGATTGGTGAATCCGTTGTCACTGCAAGCCCATAAGCGTCTTGGAGCATGATAATTAAATCAAAAAGGGATAGGGATGAAAAGAGTTGAGATTCTTATTTAACGGATAGAAAATAACATTGAATCAAGATGACTACTTACTTTGCCTGCAAATTTACTCGTTGATGGAGTTCAAGAAACCCTCGTCTTAATTGATCATGAATGTACAAAATCATCAAACTTAGCAATGATAAAAGCATCACTCCAATAACAGTTGCGTAAGCATGGAAATGCCACCATAGACGATACAACGGTGATACCAAAAGATAGAAAATCTTGTTTACACTCAAGAAGCTTCTTGGTTTAGCAGGTTGGACTTGAAGTGCGATCGTCATATTTTGCCTGGTTCTAATTCTTCACACCATCGAGTCTAAGGAAAGAAGCTTAGGTTTAACAAGTTAAGCCACTACACGATCTTGGTATTCTGCAATACATTAGATGTGATGTACTTCAATGCAGTTACACCAAATTTGATGCCCTCTACTGCAAGTATCTAGTTCGCACCTTAACTACTGCTAGCCGCTCAAGAATAAGAAAATTATTCTTGCCATCTGGTGTGCAAGGCTGTACCATCAGCTGTATCAGCTTTATGAACGGTAACTCTACTGGTTTGCCGTAGATTTAGTAACAAGGAGAGCAAGATATGAGTCGATGGCATAACCTTCTAGGGCGATGGGGGCACCCCGTTGCATCCTTGAGGTACCGAGTAGGGTTAAGTGCACTCAACCGTTTTGTTTCACTGTTTCTAGTTGGAGCCGTGCTCAGCATCAGTGTAGCTGCCTGCTCAGGAGGGAACACCAGTTCAACCAATGCCAGTTCCCCAGGTGCCAGTCCTGCCTCTGCCAAGCAAGATGTGGAACTCACTTTGGTTGCCTACGCGGTGCCCAAAGCAGCCCATGATGCAATCATCCCTAAGTTTCAAGAGAAGTGGAAAGCCGAGAAAGGGCAAAATGTCACCTTTAAGCAGAGTTATGGTGGTTCCGGTTCCCAAACTCGTGCCATTATTGACGGGTTAGAGGCAGATGTGGTGCATCTAGCGATCGGGGCAGATGTCAACAAATTGGTAAAAGCGGGATTTGTGAAAGACAACTGGACGAAACGGGTTCCCAATAATGGCATCGTAGGTGAAACAGTCGCTGCTATTATTACGCGAGAAGGGAATCCTAAGAACATCAAAACCTTTGAAGACTTGACCAAACCGGGTGTGAAGTGGGTGACAGCAGACCCCAAAACCTCTGGTGGTGCGCGCTGGAATTATTTTGCTTTGTGGAACTACGCCAAGAAGCAAGGGGCAGATGATGGCAAAGCGTTAGAGTTTGTTACGAACGCGTATAAGAATGTCGTCGTGCTGACCAAAGATGCGCGAGAATCGACGGATGCATTTGCGAAACAGGGGCAGGGTGATGCTCTGGTGAACTACGAGAATGAAGTGATTCTGGCGAAGCAAAAAGGAGAAAAGCTGGACTACACGATTCCTGAAGTCAATATTTCGATTGATACGCCGACTACCATTATCGATAAGAATGTAGACAAACACGGTACGCGTGAAGTGGCGCAAGCTTTTGTTGAGTATTTGTTTACGCCAGAAGCGCAACGAGAATTTGCGAAAGTTGGGTTTCGACCTTCTCAAATTGCCAAGTCGTAATGAGTCATGCAGGCATTGGTCATTGGGAGCTGTGAATACCTGATGACCAATATCGACATAAGCATTGACATAAGTGTTGATTGCTATCCGGGCAAGGTAAAGTAGAATGTTGTTCCAACATTAAGTTGTGACTCTACCCAAATGCGACCTCTATGCAGTTCAACGATTTTTCGACAAATTGCTAAGCCAATACCGCTTCCAGGATATTGCTCAACTGTATGAAGCCGTTGAAAAATTTCAAAGATACTCTCAAGATTTTGAGAGTCTATACCAATACCGTTGTCATGCATTGCAAACAGCCATTCACTTGTCTGTCTGGTCGCGGCAATTCTGACTTGTGGGGCATTCTCAGGATGACTAAATTTGATGGCGTTATCGATTAGGTTTTGAAAGAGCTGAGTTAACTGTGCCTCATTCCCAGTAACAGTCGGCATTGGGTCATAATTTATATCGGCGTTCTTCGCAGAGATGGCTGTCCGCAGATTGTCCAGTACTTTTGCCAATACAAGATTACAGTCTACAGCCTCAAAATTTTGATTTTGGTGCTCTACCTGAGCATAGCTGAGTAAGTCTTGGATTAGCTGCTGTGCGCGATCGCCAGACCTGATGATCTCATAAGACCTGTTGGGAAATAAGAGATAATAGTCGGTAGTTGCAGGGTGCTCTGCTCAT
>JACYLN010000073.1 GCA_015272515.1 Leptolyngbyaceae cyanobacterium C42_A2020_001
TCATCTCTGCATTTTACGCCGCAGAGCGGCGGGGAATTGACCCCCAGAGATTAAAAACGTCTTATTTTGTAGCACAAAATGAATAATTGCTTCATCATGGTATCGATGTTTTCTGAACGTTCACTTTGAAGCCCGAAGACTATCTCAACAGTTGGGTGCCTAAGCTCTATGGCATTCAACCTGATGCCCGTGGTTATCGTAAAGCTTGTATCGATGAAATTCATCGTGTCACTGGCATTTCAAAAAACACCATCAATACTTGGGGCGCTTTGTTTGAAAACTGCCCTGAGCACGTTCACTACACATTGAAATGGGTAGACTCGCTCAACCGCATTCGAGAGCTAGTTGCTCTGACAGTGGATTTACCAGAAGATTAGTCTTTCTTCACAAAATCGTTAAGGTTCTTACTATGGATTTCATAGTAAAAAGTAGATTCAGTTTCTCAAAACTTCATACAATGGCAGGGATTATTGACCCCATTTTGCCGGATTATGCGTTTCGAGGACATTTATGGTTTCTTTCAAAATCTACCTCCAACCCACCTCAATGTTGAGCAAGCGGTGTGTTATGTCCTCTCGGTTCTGCTTCAAGAGGATTCTTATGGGACTGAGTTAATTCAGAAATTGCAGCTAGATTATCCAACATTTCGCCTTTCTGATACGGTACTTTACGCGGCGTTGAACTTTTTGGAAAATGAGCAGTTCATTAGCGGCTATTGGAAAAAACTAGAAGGGCGAGGGCGACCTCGACGAATGTTGCATCTAAATCCTGATGTGAGAACTCAGGCAGAAGAACTGGCACAGTTGTGGCAGGTCTATGTAAATCAAACCAATCGGTAGGGGTGGTTCTGTGCGATCGCCCACTTAAATCGCTTTTGAGTTTTTATACAATTTCGAGATTCTCTCCTATCTGCCATTACTGTGTTTCAGTAGTAGCTGCTAACTTGGCGGGAGGCAGAATGGTGAGAACCGTAACCTCGAATATGCTCGATTCCAAAACACCCAATGATGTAGAGATTCGAGCAGAAGCCCGTAAACCCATCACCGATCCAACTTTGGGAATTGCGGTTACACCCAACCGAAGTGGAACGCCACGAAATCGGCTTGTGGTTTTAGGAGATTCCCTCTCACATGGGTTTCAAAGCGGAGCCATCTTCAAAACCAACCTATCTTACCCGGCGATGATCGCCAGAGAACTGGGCTGGCAAGGGCTACGCTACCCTACCTATGATGGACCTGGGGATGGGCTACCCCTCAACTTTGAAGCCATTGGACGACAGCTTGAAAAGCGCTTTGGCAACAACCTTGATATTTGGGAATTTCTACCACTGCTGCTGTTTTTACGAGATTTTTTAGACGACGTTGAGGACTATTGGGAACGGGGAGCAGGAAGCAGTTCCTCTCAACCAGGGCTGATTAACCACAACCTGGCTGTCTACGGCTGGGATTTACGCAACACCATTTCCCGAACGGCAGATATTTGCCGGGAAGTGGTGCAGAGAAAAGGGCCACGGGATAATTTTTTGCGTCAGGTAGTAGAAAATCACAACGAGCGGGCGGCGATTCGAGTTTTGGATACAGCCCGTGATGCCGCTGGAAGGTCGCTGTCTCCGGTAGAGGCGGCGATCGCCCTGAGTACAGAAGACACATTCGATAATGAGGATGGAATTGAAACGTTGCTCGTGTTGATTGGTGCCAATAACGCTCTGGGCAGTATTTTGACGTTTCGGGTCAACTGGTCGGGACCTGGCTATGACGACATGGATGTGAATGACCAGTACACCGTTTGGCGACCGATTCATTTTCAGGCAGAACTGGATCAACTGGTGGCACAGGTGAAGCAGGTGCGGGCACGGCACGTTATTTTTGGCACCGTTCCCCATGTGACGATCGCGCCGTTTGCGCGGGGCGTGGGCACCAAAGTAGCACCCGGATCTCGCTACTTCCCTTACTACACGGTATTTTGGATTGATGATAAAAGCTTCAAACCCAGTAAGCATCCCCATTTGACTGAGCAAGAAGCCCGCGCCATCGATAGCGCGATCGACCAATACAACGACTCGATTACGGAAGCTGTTCGGCAGGCACGGCAGGAAGGGCACGACTGGTATTTGTTTGACACCGCAGGCTTACTCGATCGCCTCGCAGCCCGCCGATATATTACCGATCCGGCTGCCCGCCCTAGCTGGTGGGATGAAGTGGGGGGACAGTATCCCTTACCTCCAGAAGTACAAGCCCTCAACCCCGTTCCCGATGCTCGCTTCTTCATCGCCAACGAGCGCGGACGAACCCAGGGCGGATTGTTTTCGCTTGATGGTATCCATCCCACGACCATTGGCTACGGCATTCTGGCGCAGGAGTTGATCAACGTTATGCAACTGGCGGGTGTCTCGTTTGCTCAGCCCGATGGTACACCTCGAACTGGAGCCGTCAAGATTGACTTTGGACGATTGACTACCGAAGACACATTAATTTCCAAACCACCTCGTGTCATTGAGAGCGTGTTAGAACGCATTCGCTGGCTAGATGCCAACTTCAACCTGTTCAATACCCTGCTGCGATCGAGCTATTAAGCAACCTTAACAGCGGTTGATTCATATTCGCGGGTGAGCGGTGCTTCGCCTGCCTGCTCTAACTGGCTCAACGTGTTCAACGATAGGAAGCCAAACCCCACTTTAGAGGCTAGATCCAGCAAGGTGTATCCGGCAGCTTCGCCTGTGGAATTTAAAACATTGAACCCAGTGCTGGCAAGAATCCAGACAACCGGATACAGCGTCCACAAAACCACATGAGCGCTGATCAGCTTGCGGAATGCCTTTTTGGCGCGGGGATGGCGTTGCTCTGCTTGGGCGCGGTACGGGCGAATCAACATATAAAGTGTTGCCAGAAATGCGCCACAACTCACCAAATACCAGATGTAGTTGATCGGTTTGGGTGAAATAGTAGCAACCCCTCCAGTGGCGATCATGATTTGGTTTGCGCCCAATAAACTAGCAATTAGGGGCAGGCTGCTGCTTCCCAAAAACACCAAATCTAGAATCAGTAACGGCGTAGAGAGGAACCAGGTGATGTAGCGCACCCAATAGGTAGGGCGACCATCAATGATGCTAAAGCCCTGGCCCAGCGCCATTGCCAAATACAACACGCTGGCAATCAGGCAGATAAAAAAGTTGAGAGTGTAAAGCATTTTCCAGCGATCGCTACGGGCATTATGCGCGCCAAAGCCAAACACAACAGCGCCAAGCGCCATGCCAAATACGCCAAGCCAGAGCCAAGTTTGAGTCGTCATAGGTACAGGGGATGATGGGTAATCGGGAATCGTAGGGGCAGTGCCTTGTGCCTGCCTAGTGCAATAGAAGATGGGTAATGGGTAATCGGGAATAGAAGGTTACTAATGGTTAAGGTCGCAATGTTTTGGCGTTATGACATGACACTTGGGAAAGATTTGGTGAGGGGGAAGGCGCGATCGCCCTACGGTTTCTGATTTCAGTTAGGATCGAGGCTTGAGATTATTCATTACCGGGCACTATGGGCAACACATTTGGACATTTGTTTCGCATTACCACCTTTGGCGAGTCGCATGGCGGCGGCGTGGGAGTTGTGATTGATGGGTGCCCTCCCCGGTTGGAAATTTCCCCAGAGGAGATTCAGTTTGAGCTGGATCGTCGTCGTCCTGGACAAAGCAAAATCACCACCCCCCGCAAAGAGGCGGATCAGTGCGAAATTTTGTCGGGAGTGTTTGAAGGGAAGACTTTGGGAACGCCGATCTCGATTCTGGTTCGCAATCAAGACCAGCGATCGCAGGACTACGACGAAATGGCAGTGAAATATCGCCCTTCCCATGCGGATGCCACCTACGATGCCAAGTACGGCATTCGCAATTATCAGGGGGGTGGACGGTCTTCCGCACGGGAAACGATTGGGCGCGTAGCAGCAGGGGCGATCGCCAAAAAAATCTTGCGTCAAGTTGCGGGAGTGGAAATTATCGGCTACGTCAAGCGCATCAAAGACCTGGAAGGCACCATTGATCCTGAAACCGTGACCTTAGACCAAGTAGAAAGTAATATTGTGCGCTGTCCCGATGGGGAAGCCGCCGAGCGCATGGTGGATTTAGTTGAACGGTATCGAGATCAGGGCGATTCTCTGGGAGGCGTAGTAGAATGTGTGGCGCGGAAAGTGCCAAAAGGGCTGGGAATGCCCGTTTTCGACAAACTCGAAGCCGACCTGGCAAAAGCGGTGATGTCCTTACCTGCCACTAAAGGCTTTGAAATTGGCTCTGGGTTTGCCGGAACTCTGTTGCCCGGTAGCGAACATAACGACGAGTTTTATATCGATGATGTGGGCAACATTCGCACCGCAACCAACCGTTCTGGGGGAGTGCAGGGTGGCATCTCTAACGGCGAACCAATTATTATTCGGATTGCCTTCAAACCCACAGCCACGATTCGTAAAGAGCAAAAAACCGTGACCAAAGACGGTGAAGCAGTTACCCTGGCGGCAAAAGGACGGCACGATCCCTGCGTGTTACCGAGAGCCGTACCAATGGTGGAAGCGATGGTGGCGCTGGTGCTGTGTGATCACTTGCTGCGGCAACAAGGGCAGTGTGGTGTTTTGTAAGTACGACCGTTTGGGCTGGGGCTAGGCAATAATCAAAGGAAATTGTCTGGACTGAGCGCGTGAACACACTTCGATTGACTCGATCGCAACTTAGTATCGACCAGCAATATCGCCGTCTGCAACAGCAGCTTCTTTCAGGGATTTTTCTCCTGTTTGGCGTGTTTTTGCTGGGTACAAGCTGGTATCACCTGGTTGAGGGGTGGCGCTGGGCAGATGCGGCGTATATGTCAGTGATCACGCTGGCAACCGTGGGCTTTATGGAAGTGCAACCCTTGGGCGATCGCGGACGGCTATTTACCATTGTGCTGATTTTGCTGGGAGTGATCAGCATCGGTTACATCGTCAACCGATTTACAGATGCAATCATTCAAGGTTACTTTCAAGAAGGATTGCGACGACAACGGCTGCGACGAGTTATGGAAGCACTGTCTGGACATTACATCATTTGTGGGTTTGGTCGCATGGGGCAGCAAATTGCGACGGAGTTTCAGGCAGAGGGCGTAAATTTCGTCGTCGCAGACTCTAACATGGACCCAATTCACCAGGCAGAAGAGTTAGGGTATACAGCGTTTCAAGGCGATGCCACACTGGATGAGACCCTCCAACAAGTGCGGATTCAGCATGCTACCTGCTTGATTGCTGCCCTACCATCAGATGCGGAGAATTTGTATACAGTGTTGTCAGCAAAGACACTGAACCCTAAAATTCGGGCGATCGCCCGTGCCAGCACCGAGGAAGCATTGGTAAAACTGCAACGAGCCGGAGCCGATGCTGTGATTTCACCCTACATTACAGGTGGCAAGCGAATGGCAGCCGCAGCCCTACGTCCTCAAGTGATGGATTTTGTGGATGGGATTTTATCCGGGGGCGATCGCACTTTTTACATTGAAGAGTTTGAGTTGGCGTTTGAAACCAGCCCTTATGTCGGCAAAACGCTACGCGAGGCGAGGTTGCGATCGCAATCAGGCGCGTTAGTTCTGGCAATTCGGCGGAAAGATGGTGCTGCGATCGTGGGACCAAATGCCGAGACAATTTTGATGCTGGGGGATCACTTACTTTGCATGGGAACCGCAGATCAAATTCGACGGCTCAACCAGATTCTATTCCCCATGCGATCGGAAATTCCCCGTCCACCCAAGCAATCCTAGCGGTGCCATCTCTTACTTCTAGTCAAGCTTCAATGCATTGACGGGAACATCATCCCAGGTTTCAACTTTACGCATCTGAGCCGTCCACCCTTCCGCAATCTGGTCATCCGTCAAATTATCGCGAAAGGATTCGTGGCAATCTTGCGCTTGCTGTTCATCGCAACAGGCAATACACGCCCGCAAAATTCCACACTGGTCAAATTGCTCATTCACCCAAATTGGCATTGCGTCTGCCTCCAAACACGCTTCACTTATTGATCGTGACACAAAAATCTGAACTGGAAGATTGATTTTTTGCCCCAATTATCAAGTTGTGCAAAGGTAGGAGTCAGAAGGTGAGGGAGATAGAGAGTGGATCCGTGGATAAGTGAGTGAAATTCCATCTACCCATTTACCCATACCCTCTTCTACTTCACCTTCCCCATCACCCACCTCCAATCCTCAATCCCCTATTCCCCTGCCAATGTCGCCAATGCGTCTCCTGTAACCCGACAAATACGCCAATCAGGTAATACATCGGCTCCCATGCGTTTGTAGAAGGAGATGGCGGGTGCGTTCCAGTCCAGCACGCTCCATTCCAGGCGACCACAGCCTTGCGCGATCGCGGTTTTGGCTAAATGCGTCAGCAGCGCGGTGCCAATGCCGTAGCGGCGATAGTCGGGTAGCACAAACAGATCTTCCAGGTAAATTCCAGGTTTAGTTAAGAAGGTGGAATAGTTGTAGAAAAATAAGGCAAATCCGACTACTGTTCCGTCTACCTCTGCAACGATCGCGTCAGCATAGCGGCGTTCGCCAAACAGGTGCGATCGCAATGCATCAGCAGTGCCTGTCACTTGATGGCTGAGTTTTTCGTAGTCTGCCAGCGCCAGAATCAGAGCAAATACCGCCTCTACATCAGCGGGAGTCACAGAACGCAGGGTTACTTGGGTGGATGCGATCGACATAGCAGGAATATCCTCAACGCCAAACTGCGTTACTCTAGCATCCTCCAATCGTTGGATTCGCTTAGTTGGCTAAGTTTAGACAATAGAGATCCAAAGAGATCCGATCATTCAGTTTTCGGCAGCATGAAATGAACAGTGTTTTACACCATAAATCTCCAGCACCTCAGATTGTTGCAGTTCTACTGGGGTTGGTTTTACTAACAGCACCTGCGGAAGCAGCAACACCTGGAATAGACCTTGCAGGGGCAACGAACCAGGAAGATACCCCGAAACAACCTGCTGCAATGCCGAATCAACCAGATTCCTCAACGCCTAAAGTTCCCCCGCAAGCCCAACCTTCTCAACAATCGGCACATAGGAAGGATAGCGATCGCGTCTACATTAGCGACGTTTACCCAGAATATTGCCGTCTCTATTTTCATCGGCGCGACTGGGTGAGTCTGTTTGAGTACCAAACCATAATGTATCGCTGTTTATATGGCACGGATCGTTAAGTCAAAGCTGTTAGCGTGTTGAGATCAGCAGAGGCTAATCCTACGATCGCGCGATCGCGAGTTGAGTATCAGGTTGAACCGGATTACCGAAAATGATCAGGTCAGCCGTTGTCTCAGCTTGCGGTTTAGCAGGTTCAGAAGAGGCAACCGCAACCGGAGTGCCCGATGGGTGATCTGATGGTTGGACTGCGACAGACTGAGGGGGCTGTTGGGTTGGCTTGCTTGCCACCTGTCCCTGCTGTTCCAGCGATGCCAATGCTTGATCAATCATGCCCATGCGCCGCTTTTGGTCGTGGCGAATACTCGCCTCCTTGCCCATATCATCGTAAGCCCGCAATCCTGGTGCATCCCAGCCACCCTTGGCCGAGTCCCAAAATGCCCAAACTCGTGCATCCAAAATTGCTTCGTGCCCGGTCAACCCTTTTTCTTGCTTCGCCTGGGCTAAACGCTCAATGTAGCCGCCCTCCTCAGTAACAGCTAAAGGTGCTTGATTAATTAAATCAATGCCGTTGATTTCTTCTGCCAGAGTGAGGGGATCAATTCCATGCTGTTTAGCTTTGGGCAGCATCACCGATTCATGGATACGTTTTATCTTTGCAACTTGGCGGCGATCGGCTTCCTCAGCAGATAAATTCTCCTCATTGCCAAATTGGTATGAGAAAGTTCCCCGATTCCATACGCCATTGCCCGGATCAACGTGCCCGTCGTAAATGTCGGTTTTGCCACCGTCTGGGCTACGAGTACCTTCTGCTGCGCCAACGGTTCGCGCCACGATTGATTCAGAACCGCCTGCAAATAAGTCTTCTCGACTAGGGCGCTCAGACTCACCAGAACTGGCTGAGTTGGATGGGGCTGGCTCAGGAGCAGGAGTGGTAGAGGCAGGCTGGGGTTGACCAGCGGCAGGTGGCTCAAAGTTCAGGGCGATCGCATCTTGAGCCTGAGAGGACGACTCAACTTCCGTTGCCACTGGAACCTCTGCCTGGGCAATTTCCGCAGAACTGGATGGGGAGTCTGCTGCTTGTGCAGCGGCAGACCTGTAAATTGAATCGCTGATGCCAGATAGGGCGACCAAACCAAGCGCAAAGGGAAATACCTGTTTCATGACCGAGTAAGAAAAAGTTCGATTCCAAAAATCTCAAGACTAATGCTTGAAGCGAAAGGTGTACCCGGTGTACTCCCCACCCTCATAGGAGACAATGAGCCAGGTTTGTGGATCAAAAGCGAGGGGATAAACTTCTTGTTCAGGAGTGGTTCCCGACTGAGCAGCGACTGCCGCAAGCCGACAATAGGGAGACTTTGTTACCTGGCGCAGTTGTTCTTTGGGAGCGCGATCGGGCACAGTCAGCAACTGCGATAACTGCTCACGCGACAACACGGCTTTCGGCTGAATCACCTCCTGACAAATGGTTTTGGCAGTCGTCATTTTAGCGAACAAGCTTTGAGGCTCCATTAATAGCCCCAGTGCTGCCACCACCGTTCCTCCCGCTAACATATACTTAATGCCCGCTCCCCGTTTTTTTGGGCGTTCCATTGTTCCTTCTCCGTAATTGACTGACGAGACCATAGGACTTGAGATGAGCTAGTAAGTTAGGAGGTAGAGCTGAAACTACCTACAAGATCACTCTCCAGCAAGATGCGTACAATTGTACTATAAATACAGGACGGCGCAAGGGAAGCGCAAGATTTTGATGGGATGATACGGTAGGAATACGGTTTTGGGAATCGTTCATGGAGCCACAAGGGATTACCGTTTCGTTTCAAGACGTAGGATTGACCGTTGGTGGGAGAACTCTGCTCTCAAATTTGAATTTTTCCATTTACACAGGCGAGTTTTTGGTACTCTTGGGTCGCAGTGGGTCGGGCAAAACCACCACCATGAAACTGATTAATCGCTTATTAGCGCCTACGTTAGGAACTGTGAGAGTACAAGAATGGGCAACCACTGATTGGGATGTGATCGCGCTGCGGCGCAACATTGGTTACGTAATTCAAGAGATTGGACTGTTTCCCCACTTCACGATTGAACAAAATGTAGGATTGGTGCCTACCCTACAAGGTTGGAACTCTAAGCAAATTAAATCGCGCGTGCATGAACTATTGCATCTGATTGGGTTGGAACCTGGACAGTTTGCCACTCGTTATCCTCACCAACTTTCGGGCGGGCAACGGCAACGGGTGGGAGTGGCGCGAGCGCTGGCAGCCGATCCACCCATGCTGTTGATGGATGAGCCGTTTGGGGCACTTGATCCAATCACGCGGTTAGAGTTGCAGCAAGAATTTCGCCGTTTGCAGCAAGAGTTGGGCAAAACGGTGGTGTTTGTCACTCACGATATTCAAGAAGCGTTAATTTTGGCATCACGGATTGGGTTGATGCACGATGGGCGACTGGTGTTTTTGGGAACGGCGGAGGAGTTTTTGCACTCTGAGAATGCAGAAGCACAAACCTTTCTGAAACCGCTCCGCACAATGGAACGCTGGACAGAGCGAGAATGAATAACTTTTTTCTGATTAAATACGGTTCTGAAATTTTGCAGCGGATGGGTGAGCATTTGCTGTTGGTGGGTATTGCGATCGCCACTGCCATTCTGATCAGCCTGCCGCTGGGAATTTTGATTACCCGCCAAAAAGCCCTACGTCAACCGATTCTTGCCCTTGCCAACGTGCTGCAAACAATTCCCAGTTTGGCGATGTTTGGCTTGCTAATTCCCCTGGTTGGCATTGGCTCTCTGCCAGCGGTGATTGCGCTGACGCTCTATTCGTTTTTGCCCATCATTCGCAACACCTACACGGGCATTATGAGCGTCGATCCTGCGGTGCGAGAAGCTGGACGCGGCATGGGCATGACCGATTGGCAACTACTGTCGCAAGTGGAGTTACCACTGGCAGCGGGGGTAATTTTGGCAGGGGTGCGAGTAGCAACCGTGATTGCGGTAGGCATCGCCACGATCGCTGCCGCAATTGGAGCCGGAGGGTTAGGGGTCTTCATCTTTCGCGGCATTGCCGTGGTCAACAACGATCTGATTTTGGCGGGTGCGGTTCCGGCGGCAGCGATCGCTCTAGTTGCCGACTACGGCATCAGTTGGCTCGAAAAACGCTTCGGAGGATGTCTTAAAAACCCAGATGTCAGGTAGAAGGAGAAAGAAACTTCCATCCTGTAAGTAGTCCCAAGAAGTAATGAAATTTTGGTGCGATCACTCAGTTCCTCTGCCGAAAACTGTCTTCCCTCGTTTTCTTAAACAACCTTGTGTAAATCAGCACAACTGAAGCAAAAAGATAGAAAATTTGAGGATCGCTTAAATGCTTAGTTCAAGATTTATCGCCTTTTTTTGCATTGAATTGGGGTTCATGAGAAAAGATACGGAAATGTTAAATCTGACAAAATCTTCTTTCGCGATCGCGTTGACGGCGATCGCTTCTCTGGGTCTTGCCGTCAGTGTCAAAGCCGACACCGTACAGGCTCGCTGCGATGTTTATCCCAAAGGCAGCGATCGCGCCCAGTCCTCCGGTCTCTGCACGTTTTCTCAACGTCAGGGTGTGGTGGGGATTCAGTTACAAAATGGTAAGCGCTATGACCTGGTACCCGTAGGGAATAATCCTGGGAACTATCGCGATCAAAATGGCAAAGCGGCTTATCGGCAGACAGGATTGGGTGACAAGGGACAAATTTATCGCCTCGCAACGGAATCCATTTATGTCTATTGGGATGCGGCTCCCTATAATCAGCGGAGTGCCCCACCTGCGCCCAGCACAACGGCGACATCTCCCACCCCGCTCACTTATATGACACCGCAAGGTTCCAATGTGCTCATGACCCAAATCACCGAGGGTGAATTTAAATTTCGGGGACCCTTACGCAGAACCTCTGGCAACAAGTTTACGGGTGAAGATGGTCAAGTGCGGGTAATGTATGACAAAGACACCAGCCGCGTGGTCGTGATTAACAAGGTCACGGGCACAGAATTTTACAATTACTTCTTTTCCACCGCGAATGAAGGGAAGTTATAGCCGTCGCCAGGTGTAACGTGGCAGAGGCGAGTCAGAACGCCTACTCAGATGTGCCCTCACCCTAAATCTCTCTCCTAAGCTTGGGAGAGGGACTTTGAGCTTTAACTCCCCTTCTCTCAAGTTTGGGTTGGGGGATGAGGGCGAATGCAAAGACTTGCAAAACTGACATACTCCCATGGCTCAGACCTTCGATCTTTTTCCAAAAATTTGGCGGTCTCAATTCTGTTCACTTTGCTCGTCAATCTTGTGCAGGAGTCATCACCATGTTAAAACGGAGTTTTTCCGTTGTGCTTGCCACGATCGCTCTTTTATCCGCAGTATCTCCTGTTCTGGCACGAGGTATTTCCACGCTGAGAGCCAGCAACCCGAATGCCCAGATTAATGTGCGATCGCAGCCCACAGTTAACTCCAGTACGCCCAGCGATGGTTTACTAGAGGCAAGGTAAAAGTCATTCAATGGGTCAAAGATCAAAACCGCTGTGGTAGTGGTTTGAACTGGTACAAAGTGCAATTTGTCGATTCTAAAGCGATCCGCTGGATTCGCAGCGATTTCATTATTTTTGCTGATAGCGGCAACTAAACGCTGCGGGTGAAATGCTTGCGGCTCCCTAATTTACGATTACTTTCTTGAGGAGTTTGATAGTTTGATGAACTTAAAATCTGTTGTTGGAACTGGCGCGATCGCGGCAATTTCCTTTCTAACGACCTACCCTGCGATCGCTCAATCGGTGTCTTCTGCAACCAGAAATGCCTGTATTCAAAGAACGGCGGAAGAGATGACCGTGGCGACTCGCGATGTAATGTTGGTGAGTGCGGGACCAGTTAGCGCTGAAAGTGGTGCGAGAACGCTGTTCATGCGGAACAGTCGCACTGGGCAAACGGCTGAATGTCGCATCAATACGATTGATAACACTGTTTTGTCGGTTACCCTCGGAGGTGGCAATACGGGCGGTAGTACGACTGGTCAAAATCCTGAGTTTTGGATAGCAACGACTCAAACCAGATTCAGAGAGAAGCCGGGAATTTTCTCTAAAGTCGTCAAGGGGAATGTGCCTAAAGGGACGGTGTTGCGGAACCTGGGTTGTCAGTCCACGCGCACACCAACCTGGTGTGAGGTGACCTATCGGGATAATCCACAATTCAAAGGCTGGGTATTTTCTTCCGATGTCGAAGCCTATCAATCGGCAACCCAACCCACAACCCCATCTAACCCTGCCCCAGGGGACACCACTGCTCGACCAGGGATCCCGCACCTGGCTTGAACGATTTGGTAGGTGCTAGAGCCGGACAGGCTGAACAGGCAGTTATCCAACGGGGTTATGAATTGCGGAATAGCAGACAGGTTGCCGACAGCAGTGTCACCTATTGGCTGGAAAAGGGCACCGGGAACTGTGTCGCAATTCAGACAACTGAGGGTCGGTATGGAGCGATCGTCTACACCGCAGACCGAGATTGCAACCGCCGATAACGCTGGATGATGCCAACATTTCCGCTCATGTGGGTCTGGGGGTTGCCCAGACCCACATGAGCGGAAATGTTGAAATACAATCCAGATGCGGAAGGGGTATTGGCTCAAGCGAATTTGTAGAGATCGAAATGGTTTCGGATCTCAATCCATTTCGATCCATCCGTTAACTAATTAGCTAAAAGCCTTATTAGGAGCAGATTCCAGCCAGACACGAAGTAGAAGGCGTTGATTCCTGCCTGAAGCCGTTAAAATTGTGCCAGACTGGCAATCTGTCGCGGGTGAGCTGGAGTAGTGAGTTTCAATGCTCCGGTTCACCTCATCGCCCAGGGGAAGCGGATTTGATCGCATTAGTGGAGCGATCGCCTGTTTCCTGTGGTTTCTGGTAGCGGGAATTGTGCAAGAGAATATTGGGGTCGGCAAACGCCTTCTTTGGTGGCTGGGACAGAGAGCCGTTTTAATTGGCGGCTTCGTGTTGACGCTCAATTTTCTACCTCAATTGGGATTTATGTTTTTGCTGTTACCGCTATTTCCGCCACTGATGGGAATCTTGTCTCTGGTTGCGGGTTTGTTGAATCGAGCCTGGGTCTACGCAATTGGCTCTGCTTTATTCTTTGGTTGGCTGCTGGCAGCAGGTTTTCCCCTCTCTGCTTACTCGCTTTGAACGCAAAACTCAAGGATGCTTCATATGGGCAACAAGCTGGTCGAGAGCTTTACCCCATCCATCGTAGAAACCCATATCCTCATGTTTCTTGCAGTCCTCTTGATTTCCATGAATAACCAGTGCAGTGTATTTCGTTCCCTGCTCGTGTGGCTCAAGAGCAATCACGGCTGTGAATACAAAGTCACCACTGTTCTTCTCAGGTGATTGGATGATGGGACGATACCCCGGTCGAAGGGCATTTGTCCAAACCAGCTTTTCATTTGGGATAACTTCCAGATAACATCCGACGTTGGGAAACTCTTGCCCCTCCGGAGAACACATGACCGTGCGGAAAAGACCGCCAGGGCGAAGATCAATTTCACAGTCGATCGTTTTCCAGGGTGCGGGAGTAAACCAGTGCTTCAGGTGTTCTGGCGTTGTCCAGGCTGCCCAAACGAGTTCTGGTGAAACATCAACAATACGTTCAAACACCAGATCAAGTTGAGGATCAGGTTGATGAATTGGTGGAGCCATCGGGTTTATCCTTCAGTTGGGTGAGGTAAGAATCTAATTGATTGAGGCGAGCTTCCCAGAGGTGGCGTTGTTCTACCATCCACTGTTCAGCAGCGATTAAAGCGTCTGGCGAGATTTGGTAGGTGCGAATGCGACCTGTTTTTTGAGACTGAACCAATCCACAGTCACTCAAAACATTGAGGTGCTGAGTAAACGAGGGCAATGCCATATCGAAGGGCTGTGCAAGTTCGCTCACGGCAGCAGGACCAACACTGAGCCGTTCGAGGACGGCACGCCGGGTTGGGTCTGCCAGGGCATAAAAAACGCGATCGAGTTGGATGAATTGGTTAGGCATATACCTAACTATAGCGCCAATTCATACTTAGGTAAATACCTTTCTTTTATTGAATGACTGAGCGATCGCTTCCCCTGTTTTCTAGGATGTGTGGGAGCGATCGCCTACACCGCCATTTACTGTGGCGCAGACACCTGCCATTCAGCGTACATCAGCGCAATCTTGCCTGACTGGATAACCCGTTTGATGTTGAGGTCAAAGTTATACCAAATAATTCTGCCTATTCCTCCTAAAATTGGATTTTAGGCAGAAACATTTAGTCTAGTAATTGTTAGGTGGCTTAAGTCCTCGGTGATGACAGCAACATGCATCCTCTCTATTGAGCATTCTAGGCATTCATCTACTTTTCTTCCCAAATTTTAGGAAGATATAAATCATCAATTAAATCTGGATCATCTTGATTGCCAGTTCCTATAAAAACTAACCTAGGTTGCCAAGTCTTCAACAGCTTACTAATAACTTGAGTAACCTGTTTTCTAATGGAAGGTCTTTTCTTGAGAGTTATTTCTTCATCGAAATTATCGCAATACAAATGGAGCGAAGAGCCGTGCTTGTGTAAAGTAGCAGTTAAAATAACTTCATTTTCGTACTGTATTAGAAGTGCCAATGAGGGTTGAGATGGATTGATGTAGATCGAGCATAATGATTTTTCATCCCAATCCTTAGCTAATATTTTCTTGGCTAGATTACTGTCTAGTACGTTCGCTAAGCTGTGACCGCATTGAGAGTATTCAATTTGAAGCGGTGAGTTTATATAGACTAGTGGGATTTTAGAATTAAGCCAAAGTATATCTTCAATTGTCGCGTCAGCCCATTTTTCCCACGATGATTCAAGTGGGTTAAACATTCGTTGTAAGATTATTTTCGAGTTTTCTGTTTGAAATAGAAGCCTCATACCAATAACATTATCGTCAGAGCCGTAAGTGTTTACTACAGCTAAGACTTTAGGGTTTTCCTTCTGAGTTTCTAATACAAAAGCTTCCCATTCATCCTTGTAGGCTTTGATCTTCTCTGCCCCAATTTCCCTGTGATTGACGCTATACGCTTCAGGTCTATGATGGGCATCGTGATCTTTTACACAAAGGACAGCAATATTCCCAAGTGTGTTGTTTGAAGGATTTTCATCTATGTGGTGGAAATTTACCCCCAATCCCCTACTTTTGCAAACGCAGCATACGCCTGCATTCATATCTAGCAAAGTTTCTTTGGCCTGCAAAGATATTTTCTTCCTCTTTGGTTTCACAGCAAAGCTACAAATTGAAGTACAAAGGTATTATAGCCTTGCTGTGAATTCTTAATTTCAAGGTGCAATTGCAACCGCTACATAAGTCACGGCCATGGACGGACAAAAGCCACTGGTGCCGAGTTCGAGGTTATCTGCCACCGCTGCGTTTTGCCGTTGTCCCGCCTATGTGAGGCACAGTGGAGCCGCGCTAGAATGGGTGGAAATGTCGTCCGAGCCAATGCTTTTTGACTCAGCACATCGTTGACTCCGGTTTCGGATGGCTCATCTTGATGGAGAAGTGACATGGAAAAGCCAGCCAAGAACACGATTTGCCTCTGGTACGATGGTACCGCCGAGGACGCAGCACGATTTTACGCCGAAACCTTTCCCGATTCGTCCGTTGATGCCGTGCACCGTGCACCAGGAGATTTTCCATCGGGGAAGCAAGGGGACGTATTGACCGTAGAGTTTACCGTGATGGGAATTCCCTGCCTCGGACTCAATGGCGGACCTGTGTTTAAGCACAATGAAGCGTTCTCGTTTCAGGTTGCAACCGTTGACCAGGCTGAAACCGATCGCTACTGGAATGCGATCGTCAGCAACGGTGGACAGGAGAGTGCGTGCGGCTGGTGTAAGGACAAATGGGGATTGTCCTGGCAGATTACGCCGATCGCCCTGACGAAAGCGATTACCGATCCTGATCCTGCTGCTGCCAAACGTGCGTTTGAGGCGATGATGCAGATGAGAAAAATCGACATTGCTGCGATCGAATCGGCGCAGCGCGGTTAAGCTTATGCCAGATCAACCTGCACTGGAAATCGAACTGCTACGTGCAGCCTACGCCGCCTTTAATGCGCGTGACATTGATGCCGCCCTTGCCCTCATGGCTCCTGACGTGCATTGGCCAAAAGCATTCAAAGGTGGTTTTGCCCGTGGTCCTGAAGAAGTCCGCGCTTACTGGACTGAGCAGTGGAGCGAGATCAATCCCCACGTCGAGCCAGTTACCTTTCACCCAGAGGATGATGGGAAGATCTTGGTCGAGGTGCATCAAGTTGTGCGCGATCGAGCCGGAACCGTGCTTGCCGATGAACACGTTGGTCATCGTTTCACCATTGAGCATGGTTTGATTCAAGCAATGGAAGTTTGTTCCCTGCCATCGTCCGACCTCGGTGCCTAATCACGCGCTCCAGTGATGCATCCCCAAATAGTGACGGTCAGCCTGGTATGTCTCTCTTGGTCGCCAAGTATGAGGCGGCATCAGCAACTAACCTGAATAGAAACGCATGATGGAGGACAGATGAGAGAAGCAAAGTATCGCGGAGGATGCCTTTGTGGAGCAGTCCGTCTGGAAATTGCTGCTGAACCTTTTCGGGTGGGCATTTGCCATTGTCTGGACTGTCGCAAGCACCACGGGGCAGTATTCAATACGGTTGCAATATTTCCTGCCGATGCAGTCAGCATCAGTGGCACAGTGTCCAACTATCGCGATCGCTATTTCTGCCCAGTTTGCAGCTCCTCGGTCTTCGGTCGCTCTGCTGATGAAATCGAAATCCCTGCTGGCATCTTTGATATGCCAAATCAAGTGACACCCACCTATGAACTCTGGATCTGTCGTCGGGAGGATTGGCTACCCCCGTTCAACGTCGCACGGCGATATGAACACGATCGAGAAGGGACGGCACGCACCGAGCCATAACTATTACACTAAAAGGCCGTAAAACTCTGGACTACGTACAACAACGTCATATTGATGGAACAAACCAAGTCAGTGAAACACTTGCTTTAGAAGCATTAGAGACTGCTGTTACAGTCTTGCGACAACTTGAAGAACGCCTTGAAACTCACAAAACTAATGAAGTGAATGAGTAATTGCGATCGCTTTCCGTCACTCTATTGAGGAAGAACAATGAAAATTACAGCTTCTGCCATTTCATTGAACGTTGATGATGTTGCGGCATCTGCTGCTTTCGTTAAAAAACATTTTGGTTTCAGTGAGCAAATGTCAGCCGATGGCTTTGTATCTCTTGCTAGAGAAGATGCTGGTTTTAATCTTGTTTTTCTGAGAACAGGACTGAAAAGCTTCAAACCGATTCACATGCGAGAGCATCGGGCAGATGGATTGCTAATTGCATTTGTCGTAGACGATATTGACGCTGAATACGAACGACTGCAATCTGAAGGCGTACCAATCACGACCCCAATTGAGACTGAACCCTGGGGTGAACGTTTCTTTCAAGTAACAGACCCCAACGGAGTAGTGCTTCAACTGGTTCAGTGGATCACTCAATCTGATAGCGAGAGCGCAGCATGAATATATTAAGCTTTCATCCTGCAACTCAATCTGATGCTGATGCGATAGCACAAGTTTATTTGAGTTCGCGCAGAGCGTTTGTTTCATTTGCTGCGATCGCTCATTCTGAGGAAGCAGTCCATCAATGGATTCGTGACATTTTGATTCCTGAAAGCCAGGTAACAGTAGTAGAGCGAGACAACAGGATTGTAGGCATGATGGCATTATCAACAACCGAAGAAGATGAATTGATCAGCTTTATCTACATCCTGATGCCGTTGAGCAGGAAATTAAAATCAAACTGATTGAACGCGCAAAAATAGAACTAGGTTCTTCTTCGACAGTTGATGGAAATAACGCCAAAAGCGTATCGACTGCATTAGCCCTAAACCTCTCAAACTAGTGGAAGAATTATGTGGCAAGAAGTACTTGAAAATAGCAACGTATGGGTCTATGAGTATGTTGCTAATGGATATCAAGCCAATGCATTTGCCTTTGTGCTGGATGGCAATCATCTAGCCGTCATTAGCCCACCGATTGGACTCTCTGAAGCAGATTTTGCAGCGATCGACGCAAAGGGACAAGTTGTCGCCTTAATTGCGCCTCATTCGGGTCATGATTTAGGTCATGCAGCATGGCAGGCTCGCTATCCAACTGCTGTCTCTTATGCTCCAGAGGTTGCGCTGAAGCAAATTAATCAGGATGGACTCCGCCCCTTCCTGCCGCTGGCAAAACTCGCGACTTCCCAGGTGAAACTTCGAGAAGTTCCTGGCACGAAAAAAGGAGGCACAATCGCGATCGTGCAGCGGGGAGAACGTCCGGTTGTATATCTTGATGAAATCATGAGTCACTGGACATCCTTACCAGACAACTGGCTGGCAAAGTTTTTGTTTTGGTCAACGGGTAGTGCGCCCGGACTTAAAGTGAATCGGGTGTATCTGAAAGTACTTTGCTCAAATGTCCAAGCAGTGGCTCAAACTATCCTGGGGGCTTTGGTGGATAATCCAGTCATCGTGCCTGCCCACGGGACACCCCTTGTTAGCCCAGGTGATGTAGAGCGAGTGCGATCGCTGGTGGAACCATTGACCCAACCACAGAGTATTGGGAATGGCTAATTCAAATGCTGTACTGCTTATACGGCTAGTCGTAAAAGCATGAATTTGTAGTTCAGAAGACATGAAACAATTATTCCAAGCATTAATTCCAGGAGTAACACTGGAAACTATGGAAAGCGCGTTAAAAACGACGTTCAACACTGCGATCGTTGGTTCCATCCAATTTTCCTTAGAGCAGGAGGTTACGACAATGGTTAGAGAAACGATTTTCTAGTTACTAGATTCTCTCTGTGGCAAGTAAGATCTTTAGCAAAGAACCCCTTATCGCAGACCTGGCTCAACTTGAAGAGATTTGAATTACAGGTACTCCTCACAAGTGGAGGTCAGGATGGCTCACTTGATCTACACGGCGAACTCGTCACTCGACGGCTACATCGAGGATAGGGATGGCAAATTTGACTGGACAGTGCCAGACGAGGAATATTTCAGGTTTATCAGCAACCTTGTACGGGAAGCTGGCACTTATCTCTACGGACGGCGAATGTATGAGACAATGATGGTTTGGGAGACTGACCCCAACTTAGCTGCTGAGTCTCCACTCAGGCGCGACTTCGCAGAGATCTGGCAAGCAGCCAATAAAATCGTGTACTCCAAGACATTGGAGAGGGTATCCACTCGCAAAACACAGCTTGAGCGAAGCTTCGCTCCAGAAGCCATTCAACAATTAAAAGAGGCGGTTGAACAGGATATCCTCATCGGTGGTGCTGAGCTTGCTGCCCACGCCTTTCGATCTGGATTGATCGATGAGTGTCATCTGTTCCTCCTGCCGATCCTTGTAGGAGGCGGCAAACCCTCCCTCCCAGACAACGTTCGATTGGATCTCGATCTTTTGGAGGAACGCCGCTTTGGCAGTGGCGTGGTTTTTCTCCGTTATCGAACAAGGCTTGAAAACTCGGATTCACAAAGATTTTTCTTAACTTCTTGAAACGATGAGCCAGCGTCTCTCTGGTTGCAAGGGTTGCCAATGCTCGTCACAAAATCACTGAGCTAGTTGCTGCACAGGAGTAAATATTGGCTTATGGCAGGGATTACATATCTGTATCTTCTGAAACTACTTGCAGCCCTTGGGTGTGGGTTGATCGCTGGAGTATTCTTCGCCTTCTCAACCTTTGTGATGAACGCTCTGGCTCAACAACCACCCGCGCAGGGAATCGCCGCGATGCAATCCATCAACATTACGGTAATTAATCCCTGGTTTATGACTGCATTTCTGGGGACAAGTCTTGTTTGTTTGATTCTCATTATTTCTTTACTCTTCCGATGGCAACAACCTGGCACGGCTTATTTACTGGTCAGTGCTTTGTTCTACCTGATCGGTTGTTTTGGAGTGACAATGGTGTTTAACGTTCCGCTGAATGATGGGTTAGCTGCTGCCAACCCCAACAGTCCAGAAGGTGCAAATTTCTGGGCTAGATACCTGACAAACTGGACGTTCTGGAATCATGTGCGGGCGATCGCTGCATTTATCGCAGCAGCCTTATTCACAATGGCACTCAATGCTCCATCAAGATTGTAGAGTTTAATGAACATCACCCGATGCAGGCTATGCCAATGTTTTAGAAGTGAAGGATGACTCTCGCAGGTTCTCATTTTCCAACGAATCAACCATGATCCGACGGTTTTCTTCTAGTTCCAACTTAATTAGGATTGGCATCATTTTTGATCGCGATCGCCTTCATCATTATGTTTTTCCTACCGTCACTGGTTAGACTTCGTCTTAACCTATTAATCTCGTTACTGGTTAATCAACGCAGTAGCGTCATAACGGATAGTCCAGAGATCACTGCCTTAAGAAGCATCATTGCTGACATGGTCTAAGAGGTCAATCCATTTCGATCTCTACAACATTCTTTTTTGCGTTTTACGCTCTACACACTAACCTGAAAACACCCAAACTAAAAAGCAAGGAATCCTTAGGAACCTTGCTGAATGGGTTATTTTTCCGATGGCTCAGGCGGGATTTGAACCTGCGACCTTGGGCTTATGAGTCCCCTTATT
>JACYLN010000030.1 GCA_015272515.1 Leptolyngbyaceae cyanobacterium C42_A2020_001
GGCAGTTGCGATCGCAAATCTAAAATAGCTTCAATTAAAAACTTTCAGAATCAACGTTTAAACACTGCTGTAATAATCACGGTGAGAGTTGCTGAGGCAATCAGAGTAAATGCCAATTGCACCACCCACTGGGTTGCTTTCTGGTAGTTATCGAAGCGATTGTTAAACTTCTCCTGATCTTGCCCATATCGCTCCACATCTTGAGACAGTTGTTCTACTTTCTGGGACAACTGCTCCTGATTACCAGACAAACTATCTAGTTTTTCAATCACATCTAATAGGGTGGGTTCTCGTTGCTCGTTGGCTGTAGTCATACTTGGTTTACAGATTGTGTCGATGCCTTCTTGTTTCCATTATCCACGATCGCTATTCCCAGGTTGCGATGGGCTTTAGCACCGATGGAATCTCTTGATCTGGTGAAAATTCTAATTGAGTTTCGCGAATGCCCAAATAGCTTGATTCTGCAAAAGACAGCAGCATTCGTTGCAATGCTACCCACACATCCGGGTCATACTCCCAATCACCAGAACGACTAGTGTAAGCCGCGATCGCCTTGAGTGCCCAAAAGTAACTATTGCGAACCACCGAACCACCTTTCTTGTACTGCGGCACATCCTCTTGATGAATCAATAGAATTTGATTTTCGATTCTGGCTCTCATGCAACCAAACAGTAAAAATGAACTACTTTATTTTATCCTGTGTTCCCATCTAAGTGTTCAGGACAACACCCAAACTTGGGTACAGTTCTCTCTCTGGTTAGCGGTGAGTTGCAGTGGCAATCATTACAGTAGGTAAAGTACATCGCTAATTTATTTGAGTGCTCATCATGGTTCAGAAAGCAGGCAATCAAACTAACTATTTCAGTCGTTACTTGTCACTTGCGCCAGTGCTGGCAGTGATTGCAGTTTCGGTGGCATTTTCTACCTGGGCATTTTTCAATTACTTCTTCCCTGATTTGATCGCACATCCACTGCCCTAAAAATTTGTGCGTCCAGTCAGACATTTGTATCCGACTTGCAGGCTAAGTGGCTTGGGCTTGCAAGTCTTTTTCATGAATTAAGCATAGCGATCGCCCCACAAGGATGATTGCCTTTCGCTACCATCGAGAAACCTCCCTTCATCTCTTTGGTTCTCATGGCTCATTTAGCTCAGCGTCGTCCTGAAAATGTGAGCGGCGACTTTTACGTAGACTCTACCTGTATTGATTGCGATACGTGTCGTTGGATGGCTCCGGCTGTGTTCAAAGACATTGGCGATCAGTCAGCGGTGTATCACCAACCGGACAGCGATCGCGAACGACTTCAGGCAATGCAAGCGCTGCTTGCGTGCCCCACCGCATCCATTGGCACGGTCGAGAAACCCCTTGACATCAAACAGGTGCAGCAAAGCTTTCCAATTTCCGTCGCTGAGAACGTCTATCACTGCGGGTACCATGCCGAAAACTCCTTTGGAGCCGCTAGTTACTTGATTCAGCGTCCAGAGGGAAACGTGCTGGTAGATTCTCCCCGGTTTGCGCCACCCCTGGTAAAACGCATTGAGGAGATGGGCGGCATCCGCTATCTGTTTCTGACTCACCGAGATGATGTTGCCGATCATCAAAAATTTCACGATCATTTTGGCTGCGATCGCATCCTGCACAAAGACGAAATCAACGCTGGAACCCGCACCGTTGAAATTCAATTATCTGGCTTAGAACCCGTCCAGCTTGAACCCGATTTGCTGATCATCCCCGTCCCCGGACACACCAGAGGGCACACCGTTCTGTTGTATAACCAGAAATTTCTATTCACAGGTGATCACCTTGCCTGGTCAGATGAGAAAGGGCATTTAATCGGGTTTCGTTATGCCTGCTGGTATTCCTGGACGGAGCTGCTGCAATCCATGAAGAAATTGGCGGAATATTCGTTTGAGTGGGTGTTGCCTGGTCACGGACGACGCTACCACGGCGATCGCGCCACCATGCAACAGCAAATGCGACACTGCATCGACTGGATGCAAGAAATAAGAGATTGAAGATTAGTAACGGGTAATCACGCAATGTGCAACTACTTTGCCCTCACCTCCCCAACCCTCCTCTCCCTCACCTTCCCCATCTCTCCTGACCTTTGACTTCTGACTACTCCACTGCCAACACTAATCCCTTCAAATACAGTCCCTCTGGATGATAGATACTAACGGGATGATCGGCAGGCTGAGTCAGATGGTTCAGGATGCGAATTTGCCGTCCAGACTCGATCGCCCCTGCCATCACAGCACCCTGAAACAGATCGGGTGTGACGACTTGAGAACAGGAGAAGGTAAACACAATCCCATTGGGTCGGAGTTTGTCAAACGCCATTTTATTCAAGCGCTTGTATGCCATCACAGCCGAGTGCCGCGCAGAGAGGTTTTTGGCAAAGGCAGGCGGATCAAGCACAATCAGGTCATACTCAGCATCGCAGCTCTTAAGAAACTCAAACACATCTCTCGCAAACACCTCATGCGGCACCTGTTGCGGATTGTTGAGCGCCACGTTTTCCTCGGTCCAGGCGATCGCTTTCACCGAGCTATCCACCGAATGCACCAAAGCTGCCCCCGATTGCACTGCATACACCGAAAACCCGCCGGAATAGCAAAACGTATTCAGTACCCGCTTTTCTGCTGCGTACTTTGCCAATAATTGACGATTCTCTCGTTGATCCAAAAATAAGCCCGTTTTCTGTCCTTCTTCCCAGTTCACCTCAAACCGATGCCCGTATTCCTGCACTTCACTGTGGGAGCGATCGCCAAGTAAATAGGCATTCTCCAGCGACAACTTCGGCATCACCGTTGCACTTTTGTCGTAAATCGCCTTTAACTCATTGCCGTAGATTGATTGCAAACAGGTCGCAATCAACTCTCGTTGCTGCACCATGCCCAGGGAATACGCCTGCAAAACCGCCGTGCCGTTATACCAATCCACTATCAGCCCCGGCAACCCATCCCCTTCCGCATTCACTAAGCGGTAACAGGTTGTCGCAGCATTCCCGACCAAACCCGCCTGTTTTCTCAAGCCATACGCCGCTTGAAATCGCTGTACAAATAACTGCTCCAGGCTCTCAACAGGCTGAAACGAGAGAATTTTGACCGCAATATTACCAGAGGCATAGTGTCCCGTTGCCAGATACTCACCGCTGGCACTGTAAACTGCCACCACATCGCCCTCTGCCACGCCCGACTCCACCTTCTGGATCGCGCCGGAAAAAATCCAGGGATGGAACCGTCTCACCGCGTCGGCTTTGCGGTTGTGCAAAATTACTCGTGGAAAATCAGCCATGCGATCGCCAACTCAAATAAACGTTGTCCACGACCCAACTCGTTACCTCCTGAGGAATGGGAATTTAATAACATCGAATTTTTCAGTTGAACCTACCTCTCCCCCTGCCCCTCTCCGAGTCGGAGAGGGGTGCCGCAGGCGGGGTGAGGTTTTCGGAGTGATTAAATCCACGATCCTAAAGAGATCTCCAGGTTTCGAGTTGGGCGTAGTTTAGACCCTTGCTAGCGTAACTTGTTCTGGCTGGTCTTGATATTTACCCCGACGAGTTTCATAACTCACGGCACAGGGCGCACCTTCCAGGAAAAGCAGTTGCACCACCCCTTCATTGGCGTAAATGCGGCAGTCGGCACTGGAAGAATTAGAGAACTCTAACGTCAAAAATCCCCGCCAACCCGCTTCTGCCGGAGTCAGATTCGCAATTAAACCCGTTCTGGCATAGGTGCTTTTGCCAATGCAAATCACCGTCACATTTTCCGGCACTTCTAACCGTTCCAATGCCACCCCCAAGCCATAGGAATGGGCAGGAAGGATAAAGAAACTGCCGTTTTCATCCGTGTGCAGTTCGGCGGGTTCTAAATTTGCCGGGTTAAAATTTTTCGGGTCTACAACCGTTCCCGGAACGTGCTTAAAAATTCTGAACTCGGCGGGAGACAGGCGTAAATCATACCCATAACTGCTCAAGCCGTAGGAAATGACGGGTAACCCATTGGCTTTGCGGACAAGCTGAGGTTCAAAGGGAGCAATCATGCCCTTTGCCGCCATTTCTTGAATCCAGGTGTCGTTTTTAATCATGGTTGGTGACTCCGGCGAAGTTCTGTAATTTGGTCGGCAACATCCAGCAGCGATCGCGGCATGTCTGGCCCCGTGAGAATCACATCCACATGGCTGGGACGGTTATTGAGTAACGCCAGCACCTCAATTTCCGAAATTAAACCAAAGTGAATCGCTAAACTCAACTCATCCAGCACCACCAGATCATATTTCCCTTGAGCAACCACCGTTTGCGTATACTGCCAAAGCGCCGTTAAAGATTGATGCTCTGCGTCTTCCAGATGCGGCGAATCAATACAGCGCGGTAAGTTACAGCGAATCCAGTCCAGATGCTGCCCTAGCTGCACGGGATGGTCATAGCCCTGAGCAATTCCACCCTTCATAAACTGAATCACCAACACGGGCGTTCCCTGCCCAGCCAACCGCAACGCCTGCGCCATAACATTGGTGAAAAAGCTGCGATGAGCAGACGTAAAAACCTGTACCAATCCTTCAATTTGCCGGGCTGGGTGACGAGTCGGATCGAGGTTGGGAGCTTCTACCTGAGAAACCATACACACTACCTGGGTGAAGAACGAGGTGCTTCAAGAAAAAGGCAGACTGAGTAGAACCTGGATTATGAAAACAAGTTGCTGCCCAATCTACCTCGTTGAGAATCGTTAGAAGAACCTATGAAATTAAGCTAGGCAAAATATAGCGTACTTTTTCCAATTTCCCACCAGGTTAACGCTACATTTTGCGATCGGCAGATGCGTGTCTTGGTACAAAGATACTCCATAAAGGGGGAATGGGTGGAGGGGTGAAGGGGTGGAGGGGTGGAGGGGTGGAGGGGGGAATGGGGAATCGGGAATCAGTAATCGGGGAATGGGTGATTGCTACTTCTAACTCCCACCTCTCCTCATCTTCCCTACCTCCCCCAACTCCTACTCCTGCCTCCTGACTTCTCTCTTCATAAATCCTCAATCTGCAATCTTCTTAGCTCCTTCCCCATCTCCGATTCCTCTCTCCTTCCCTACAACCTGCTATCCTTGCTGGTTGAGAAGTGCATGAGGCAACAGCAATGGCTTGGCAGCGTCCCGATGGTCGGCAGGCAAATGAACTGCGCCCGATTAGTTTTGAGCGTCATTTCACTCGGTTTGCGGCAGGTTCAGTGTTGGCAAAGTGTGGTGGAACGCAGGTTTTGTGTACGGTCACGATTCAGCCTAAAGTTCCCCGCTTTTTGGAAGGCAAGGGGCAGGGATGGTTAACGGCTGAATATCGCATGTTGCCCACTGCAACGATCGAGCGGCAAGAACGGGAGTTTATGCGACTTTCGGGACGTACTCAGGAAATTCAACGCTTGATTGGGCGCAGTCTTCGTTCAACGCTTGATATGCAGGCATTGGGCGAACGCACCGTGATTGTGGATGCGGATGTGCTTCAGGCCGATGCGGGAACGCGCACCACCGCGATTACCGGGGGATTTGTGGCACTGGTGGAAGCGGTTAACAAGTTGGTGGAAAAAGGGGATATGGAGCGATCGCCGATCGTCCACCAGGTTGCCGCCATCTCCATTGGGTTGATGCACGGAGAGCCGTTGCTGGATCTCAACTACGAAGAAGATGTGGCAGCCGATACCGACTTCAACGTCGTCATGAACGAGAAGCTAGAGATGATTGAGTTGCAGGGCACCGCAGAAGCTGGGTCATTTACGCGATCGCAGCTCAACCAAATTCTGGATCTGGCAGAAGTGGGAATCCAACAATTGCTCGACCTACAACGCCAAGCATTTGCCTGAGCTACGCCACCAATGACCAATGACCAATGACCAAAATCTAAAATCCAACCTGCAACGCCAAGCATTTGCCTGACCTACGCCAGCGACAACACCCACGAGCGAATCAACTCATTCACCTGCTCCGGCACTTCATCGTGGGGGCAGTGTCCTGCCTGGAGGTAATACTCCGTCAACTGAGGATGATAATGGCGAAACTTGGCTCCCCGCTCGCGCGCATTAATCCACGGATCAGCCTCGCCCCACAGCATCAGGAGGGGTGCCGTGAGTTGATGCAGCAACACATCCACCTTCTCTCCCTGAGGGGTGCGAAATACTGACGCAAACACCTTAGGTGCGCCCGGATCGCAAGATGGACGGTAAATATCCTCAATCAGTTGAGGTGTAATCGCAGACTGGTCAAGGTAAACCTTCTCCAGGGTTTTGCGAATCACAGACTTTTGCCGCACGTACTGAAACAGCAAAAAGCTTGCCCAATCTTGCTGGAATAAGGTTCTTACGATATTCCCCATCACTGCCCGCAGTGGATCAGGCTTAGTGGTACCTTGAATATCGGTAAAAGGACCTGCACTGTTGATTAACACCACTCCCGCTACCGAGTCGGGACGCTGGGCACCCACACACAGTGCCGCATACCCGCCCAAAGAATTCCCAGCTAAAATCGCAGGTCGTCCAATCACCTCGGTAATGAAGCCATGTAACTGATCGCGCCACACATCGCCGCTATATTGCCATTCTGGTTTTGCCGATCGCCCAAAACCCACCAGGTCGATCGCCCACACCTCAAACTCGTGACTCAAACCTGCAACGTTTTTACGCCAATGATCCGTCGATGCACCAAACCCATGAATTAACAGCAAGGGGGGACGATCTGCCCGTCGTTCCCCAGCTTGCACATAATAGATTGGCTGTGAGCGCCATTGCCAAAACTGCCCCGGAACTGCCTCCGCCTGCGAGAGAACCTGCATGAATCACGAACCTTAAAATCACCTTGCGTATTGTAACGCGACGCTTAGAGCGAAAGGGAGAAAGACTAAGGGCTAGGGGTTAGGGGAAGAAATTGGAGATTGAGGAGTTGAAGAATTTTGAACTTCTGCCCCTTCCCCCTCCTCACCTTCCCCATCCCCTCTTACACCGCCATCTCAAGCTCAGTTTTCGCGGCCTCTGCGGGGGTGCCTTCCTGCGCTAGATTGGGTAATTTGCCACCTTTTTGCACAAAGTTACTGACCATTGCTAGGAGGGCATTGACCTTACGAGTGCGCCACTCATCCAGCACAGCATTGGCTTCAGCGATCGGCAAACGGCGTTCCAGGGCTTCTCGCAGATAGGCTGCATGACGAGTTTCATCCTGGGCCACACTCAAGATGCCTTTTTTCAAATTGGCGCTTTGAGCATCATCGGGCAGAGCATTCGCCATTTTCACAAAGTCTTTGCTGGCATCCAGTTCCAAAATGTAGGTGCTGGCGATAAACACGACCCAGTCAATATTGGCAGGTTTCATGTCTTCGCTGCTGTAGCCATCAAAGTAGGTTTCAAAGAAGGGGCTACGACGACGCTCATCGGGGGTGCCATCGGTAGCAGTTTGCGGCACATTTTTGAAATCAATCACCTGTTTGTTGAGCTGTTTTAGCCCATTGGCAAAGATTTGTGCGTGCCGCCGTTCATCGTTAGCGTGTTTCTGCAATCGCTCAGCTAACCAGAGATCGCCCTCTGCAGTTGCGCGATCGCGCAGTGCTTCTAAAAAGGGCACCGATCCCGCCTCTGCCATTTGCAACGCTGCCAGGGTATTGGGGCGAGTTTGTAAATCTCGCATATTTCGAGCCGAAATGTAAGCTGTTGCTCCGGAGCCAACCAAATGAAGAATTTGCGTTAGAAAATCCATAATGCCTGGAGTGAAGAAGCTACAGACGAGATTCTAACGTTGTTTTTAAATTCAGCTAGCAACCTGAGTAAGAAGTGGCTACAGTTTATTAGAGGTTTTTATTGGCATAGACATCAACACGGGTGAAGCTGCGATCGCAGAGGGGTAGTTCAGTGCGTCTGTTTACGTCCATTGCAGGTTTACAGTGCTATTTGAACTTGCAACGCTTTAGCCAGCAGCGGTTAGAGTCAGTTTCCAGTCCCTCCGTCACCCCCGTCAATTTACCTCTAGAAATTGGTTTCGTTCCCACAATGGGAGCGCTACACGATGGACATCTCAGCCTGATTCAGCAGGCACGCCGCGAAAATAAAATCGTTGTCGTCAGTATTTTCGTCAACCCACTCCAGTTTGGACCCACAGAAGACTTTGGGCGCTATCCCCGCATGTTAGAAACCGATCAAGCCCTGTGCGAACAGGCAGAAGTGGATGTGCTGTTCGTGCCATCTGCTGAGGAGATGGGAGTGGCAGTTAGAAGGCAACAGGCAGAAGACAGAAGACAGAAGACAGAAGTTGAGGGAGGTCAGGAGTGGATAAGTGGACAAGTGAGCGAAATTCTATCTCCCCATTCACCCATTCACTCCCCTACCCCCCTACTCCCTATCCCCCCTGCCTCACTCACTCAAGTTCTCCCCCCTGCATCCATGACTGCTGAACTGTGCGGTCGTTCTCGTGGAGGACACTTTCAGGGAGTGGCAACAATTGTCACCAAACTGCTGAATGTTGTGCAGCCAACCCGGGCATACTTTGGACAGAAAGATGCCCAGCAGTTGGCAATTATTCGCCGATTGGTTGCAGATTTGAATTTGCCTGTGGAAGTGGTAGCGTGCCCAATTGTGCGAGAGCCGAGTGGGTTAGCGCTGAGTTCTCGAAATCGCTATCTCACTCCGGAGGAGCGATCGCAGGCAGCGACGATTTATCAAGGATTACGTCAAGCTGAAGAACTCTTTCGTTCAGGAGAGCGGTTGAGTAGTAACCTGGTTGAGGCGGTTAAGGCGGCATTAAGAGCCGTGCCCGCGATCGCTCCGGAATATATTGAACTTGTAGACCCGATAACTATGGAGACCTTAAACGAAATCAACGACACGGGCTTGCTGGCAGTTGCGGCGCGCCTGGGTTCCACTCGCCTGATTGATAATTTATTGTTGAGTAAGCGCAAGCCCATCGTGGCGATCGATGGTCCTGCTGGGGCAGGCAAATCTACCGTTGCCAGAATGGTCGCTCAGGCATTGGGACTGTTTTACCTGGATACTGGCTCCATGTATCGGGCAATTACCTGGCTGGTAGTGCAGGCGGGCGTAGCGCTGAACGATGAACCCGCGATCGCCGAGCTACTCAGCCGCAGCCAAATTGAATTCAGGAGTCAGGAGTCAGAAGATAAGAATCGAGTCTCTCCCTTTCCGTTGGTTTTCGTCAACGGGCAAGATGTGACTCAAGCTATTCGCAGCTTGGAGGTTACATCCAACGTTTCAACTATCGCCGCCCAACCGTTTGTGCGAGAACAGTTGGTCAAACAGCAGCAAGCCTACGGACAGCAGGGAGGCATTGTGGTGGAAGGTCGAGATATTGGCACCCATGTCTTCCCCGATGCGGAACTGAAGATTTTTCTTACCGCTTCGGTACAAGAACGGGCACGCCGTCGCCAGAAAGACTTGCAAAATCGCGGCATTGGCGAAGTGGCCCTGGATGAACTGGAGCAAGCGATCAGCGATCGCGATCGCAAAGATAGCACCCGGTTGATTGCCCCTCTCCGCAAAGCCGTAGACGCGATCGAGTTAAATACGGATGGTTTGAGTATTGATCAGGTGTGCACCCACATCGTCAGCCTGTATCACGAACGCTTGCGGTAACACCTCTCTAGTAACAATCGCTACCTTTTACCACCTCAACTTTCGCGCATCATCAGTCTCAATGTTGGGGCGATCGCTGCCG
This sequence comes from Leptolyngbyaceae cyanobacterium C42_A2020_001, assembly GCA_015272515.1. GTDB lineage: Bacteria > Cyanobacteriota > Cyanobacteriia > Leptolyngbyales > Leptolyngbyaceae > JSC-12. The sequence continues at coordinate 9,692 of JACYLN010000030.1, forward strand.
TATGAAAAGTTCAATCAAGCGGGTATTGGTTGGGGCAGGATTTTTTCTTGCCACCTTTATCGCTGCGATCACAGGCTACATGATGGCGGGTTGGACTCTGCTCGACTCGGTGTATCAAGTTGTGATCACTGTTTTTGGGGTCGGCTTTGGCGAAATTGGACCCATGACCCCCCAACTGCGGGTCTTTACCATGATTGTGATCATTGCCGGATGTTCCTCCTTCGGCTACATTCTGAGCGGCTTCCTGCAAATGATCACTGAAGGCGAAATTAAACGGGCACTGGGAGTACGACGCATGATGCGAGAAATTGACACGTTGAAGAACCACGTGATCATCTGTGGCTATGGTCGCATTGGGCAAATCTTAGCCCGCAAAATGCACGAAGCTGGACAGCCCTTCGTCCTCATCGACAACGATACCACCCGCACGGCCGAAGCCGAAGCCAAAGGCTATCTGGTGCAGCAGGGTAGCGCTACGGATGAAAGCGTGTTAGAAGCGGTGGGAATCAATCGTGCTCGGTTTCTGGCGACGGTTCTGCCCGATGATGCTGCCAATGTGTTTATCACCCTCACGGCGCGTAGCCTCAACCCCAACCTGATTATTTTAGCGAGAGGAGAATATCCTTCCACTGAGAAGAAACTGCTACAGGCAGGCGCAGATAAGGTCGTTTCTCCAGCCGCGATCGGGGCACTCAGGATGTCTCACATGATTACCCATCCCGCCTCCCTCGACTTCCTGGATCAGGCTCACGGACGCGAAACCCTCAACGAAATTCTGGCGCAGATTGATATTCAAATCGATGAATTAGCAGTAACTCCCACCTCCAACCTGATTGGTTCCACCGTTGGCAATGTAGAAGTGCGCGGCAGAGGCACATTTATTGTTGTGGCACTGCGGAAGCATGATGGCTCGATTCTGGTTCACCCCGATCGCGAAACCTTTTTGGAAGAAGGCGACACCCTGATTCTGATGGGGCACCAGGGCGACATTCCCAAATTTGCCAAACACCACGCCATGAAGCGGCAAATGCAGTATCGGGGCGCGAAGTTCTCCGGTAGGCTGAAATAAGTCCTCTACTCAATCCTTCATGTCTGCTTCTGCCTCCGTCGATGGCATCTTGCAACAAGCCGCCTCCCTGCTGGTGTATCAATCGGTTTTAGAAACCGAAGTGGGGCAGGCATTTTTAGAACTATTGCAGGCAATCCATCGCGCCAAACGAGCACCCACCCTCAAAACATTGAGCTGTTTACGGGCGTATGGTCGCTGGTTTCGGCTGCTGGCAGAGTTGAACCAGAGCTGGCAAGAGTACCTGGTCACCCAGATTTTGCAAGCCGACAACCCCTTCACTCGACAGGCTCAACGGCTTCCGCTAGAGCAAATTCCCGCCCATCTGCGAGAAGCCGCCCGCCACGATTTACAAATTCTCCAGCGGCTCTACTGGTGTGACGGTGAACAATTTAATCTTTGGATTCAAGCTGTGTCGCCGTTGCCTCAACCACTCGTTGTATGGCATTCGTTGCAGGCAGAATCGGAACCGTTGCAGGCAAAACTCAGCGCGATCGCCGATTGGACAGAAGCGCTGGAACTCCTGGCAACCCACTATCGCCAACATGGGACAGGTTTGTTTGCCCAGTATCATGCCCTGCGGTGGTACAACCAACAGTTTCAGGGGATTCCTTACTCCGATCCCATCCAGTTGAGTGATTTGACCGGGTACAACTTGCAGAAAGAAACGCTGGTCAAAAACACGGAATTTTTGCTGCGCGGCTTTCCGGCTCTGCACGTTTTGCTCTACGGCAGCCGCGGGTCGGGCAAGTCCTCACTGGTGAAAGCTCTGTTAAATCGGTATGGCAACGCAGGTTTACGGCTGATTGAGGTGGCGAAGTCGGAGTTGCAGGATTTGCCCGCGATCGCCGATCAATTGCGAGAACTGCCACAAAAATTCATCATCTTCGTGGATGACTTGTCTTTTGAGGAGGATGAAGACGCATACAAAGCCCTGAAAGTGGTGTTGGAAGGAAATCTGACGGCTCGACCACAAAATGTCGTAGTTTATGCCACCTCCAACCGACGGCACCTGATTCGCGAGTTTTTTGGCGATCGTCCGGCTCCCAGAGACGGCGATGAGATTCATGCCTGGGATACGGTGCAGGAAAAACTTTCGTTTAGCGATCGCTTCGGCTTAACCCTCACCTTTGAACCTGCCAACCAAGTCACCTACCTGCAAATTGTGCACCATCTGGCACAACAGGCTGGCTTATCTCTTGCTAGTGAAGAATTGGAACAGCGTGCTCTGCAATGGGCAACCCGCCACAATGGGCGTTCCGGGCGTACTGCTCGTCAATTTGTGGATTTCTTACAGGCAGAATTAAGCACCAATCGTTCATGACTGTCCACTCTCGCCTGCCGATTGTCCCCTCACCTGATAATGTGTTTAGGGTCGTAACCTCTCAATGGAAGAGGGCAAAAACGTTGGTGCCTGGAGAATAAACCATGCAACTCGGAAACTTATTTGTGGCTGGCGGCTTCGTTATGTATCCCCTGCTGGGCTTCTCCATTTTGGCAGGGGCACTAATTCTAGAACGAGCTGTTTTTTGGCTGCGAATTGTCCAGCGCCAGGATCGCCTGGTGCGAGAAGTATTGGTGCTATACAGCAAAAGTCCGAGTGCCGCTTATATGCAACTGGAGCGAAACACCGACCTGCCCATTGCCCGAATTTTTTTGGCAGCCCTGGAACTGGATCAACCGAATCCGGAGGAATTTCGGTTGGCGCTAGAAAGTGCTGCCCAGGCAGAAATCCCTCTACTGAAGCGGTTCAATACCGTTTTTGAAACAATCATTAGCCTGTCTCCCCTGCTCGGCTTACTGGGAACGGTATTGGGACTGATTCGCTCCTTTGCCTCCTTAAAAGTGGGCGAGTTGGGAGGCGGCAACACTGTAGGCGTAAGCGCTGGAATTAGTGAGGCGTTAATTTCCACGGCAACTGGTTTAATCGTGGCAATCTTCACCCTGCTGTTTGCCAATACGTTTCGGGGGTTGTATCTGCGCCAAATTGCCTTGATTCAAGAATATGGCGGACAGCTAGAACTGCTTTACCGTCGCCAATACGAGCGAGGAGGTCTTCCCTATGCGACTACCTGAAGAACCCGATCTGCCGTTTCAGATCAACATCGTGCCGATGATTGATGTAATTTTCGCGATTCTCACCTTTTTCATTATGTCGTCGTTGTTTCTGACGCGTTCAACAGGCTTGCCAGTAGACTTGCCAACGGCAAACACGGCTCAGGAGCAGGCACCCAGCCAACTTACGCTGACGGTTGATCGCGAGGGCAAGTTGAGCTTAAACAATCAACCCATTTTGGTTGCAGAACTAAAACTTCGTTTGCAAGCATTGATTGGTAACCAAGCCACCCTGATCGTGATTAATGCGGACGAACGGGTGGATCATGGGAAAGTCATTGCTGTGATGGATCAATTACGCCAGATACCCAATGTCAAAATGGCGATCGCGGCTGAACGTTAGTTGGGGCGAACCGGAGCTGTCTGGAAACGCCCCTAGACCAACGTCTTATCGACCCACGCCAACATAGCGGAACCCTGCTGCTTCCAGCCCTGCTTGATTCAGGAAATTACGTCCGTCGATCAGGATCTTGCTGTGCATCAGTTGTCCCATTTTGGCGTAATCCAGTGTGCGAAACTCGCTCCAGTCGGTTACCAGCACTAGAGCATCGCAACCATCAGCCAAGCGCTCTGGGTCAGTTTCCACAATCACATTGGAAATGCCGTGGCGCATGCCCGTTTGGGAAATAATCGGGTCGTAGGCTTTGATTTTGGTACCCAGACGAGACAAATGCTCGATGATGATTAGCGCCGGAGCATCCCTTAGGTCGTCCGTGTCGGGTTTAAAGGTTAGACCCAGTAAGCCAACCGTCTTCCCTTTCAATATTTTCAGCACTTGTTGCAGTTTTTCCACCACGAGCAGGCGTTGCCGCTGGTTGACGCTAACTGCCGCTTTCAAAAGTTGGGTTTCGTAGCCGTAGTCATCCGCCGTATGAATCAGGGCTGACACGTCTTTGGGGAAGCAGGAACCACCCCAACCAATCCCCGCTTGCAAAAACTTGCTGCCAATGCGGGAATCTAACCCAATGCCTTTTGCCACTTCCACTACATCTGCCCCAACGCGATCGCAAATGTTGGCGACCTCATTAATAAAACTAATTTTGGTTGCCAGGAAGGCGTTGGCGGCGTACTTGATCATTTCTGCCGAACTCAGATCGGTTACCACAACGGGCACCGCAGGCAGCGCTGAATTCTCGGCGAACCGTCGATTAACGACAGGTTCGTATAGCTCTTGCATCAGTGCGATCGCCCGTGGGCTGCTGCTGCCCAATACAATGCGATCTGGATTAAAGGTGTCGTAAACTGCCGAGCCTTCCCGTAGGAACTCAGGATTACTAACCACATCAAATTCTGGCTCCCGTGCCAGAGCTGTCGCCGTCGCCACCACATCCAGGTTACCGCCCGCCGTCACAGGTACTGCTACTTCTGCCTTCTGCTCAGCATAGCCATCTAGCACCAGCATTCTCACCCAGTCGCCAGAGCCAATTGGCACAGTGGACTTGTTCACAATCACTTTGTACTCACCGTTGAGATTAGCGCCAATCCCGCGAGCCACAGCTTCTACATAGCGAGTATCACTCTCCCCGGTCGGTAGAGCAGGCGTTCCTACTGCGATAAACAGCACTTGCCCATGCTCCACACCAGCTTTCAGGTCAGTTGTGAACTCAATAGTTCCCGCTTGAATACACGCTTGCAGAATTTCTGACAGTCCCGGCTCAAAAATTGGAGACTGCCCAGCTTTCATTAGCTTGACTTTCTCTTCATTGTTGTCTACACACACGACATGATGCCCTGTGTGGGCTAGGCAAGCGCCGGTAACTAAACCAACATATCCAGTACCAATGACACAGACACGCATGAAACAACCTCAAAGAACGCTACTTGTTAAAAAAGGCAAACCACCCATGACCTCATCTCAAGTGGCAACGAAACGAAACAGTTCTTCTTGCGATCGCGAACTAGGACTCTCAGCGGCTTCTTTGTTTGAAACCCAGCCATTTTAGGGACTTAAACTGAACCGACGCGATCCGTATTTGATATAGTTCCTGGCACGCCCAAGCGCGAGCGAAAATCTTCAATCGTCAACCGCAGTCCTTCGCTAACTGGAACAGTGGGTTGCCAATCTAACAGTTTTTGTGCCTTCGTAATATCTGGACGGCGACGACGTGGATCATCCTGAGGCAAGGGTTCAAAGCGGATATCAACATCGGGATTCACCATTCTTTGAATCGTTTGAGCCAGTTCCAGAATGGTGTACTCCTCTGGGTTCCCAAGATTAATAGGCCCCGTATGATTGCTGTTCATTAAGCGGATGAATCCGTCTACCAAATCCGAGACGTAGCAAAAGCTGCGGGTTTGCGCCCCATTTCCGTAAACCGTCAATGGTACTCCCTTCAAGGCTTGAACAATAAAATTGCTTACAACCCGTCCATCGTTTTCTAACATCCGAGGACCGTAGGTATTAAAAATTCGTACCACACGAATATCAACATCGTTTTGACGGTGGTAATCAAAGGTTAATGTTTCGGCAACCCGCTTACCTTCGTCGTAGCAACTGCGGATGCCAATTGGGTTAACATTGCCCCAATACTCTTCTGCCTGGGGGTGCACTTCAGGATCCCCATAAACCTCTGACGTGGATGCTAGCAGGAACCGTGCCTTGATTCGCTTCGCTAACCCCAACATATTCAATGTGCCAATCACGTTGGTTTTGATGGTTTTAACGGGATTGTACTGGTAATGAACTGGCGAAGCTGGGCAGGCAAGATGATAAATCTGGTCAACTTCCAGGCGGATCGGTTCTGTAACATCATGACGAATTAGCTCAAAGTAGGGATGCCCAATCCACTTCAAAACGTTGTGTTTACGGCCTGTGTAAAAATTGTCGAGGCAAATGACCTCGTTCCCTTCCATCATCAGGCGATCAATAAGATGGGAGCCAATAAACCCAGCGCCTCCTGTGACCAGAATTCTCATAGCGTTCAATTACCTCCAAAGTCACTATAGAACTAAGCCTCCAGATTGGTAGGAGGCAACCTATAACCCCAAATCGCCCCAATTAACCAGCTTACGAACGTTCTCTACCCTCAAATTTGCCCCATCCCAAACAAGACCAATACCTTACAGAGTTTGAACCTATTTTTCGTAGATTTCCCTGTTTCGGAGGTTTTACTTTTTCGTAGTTTTCACTGTTTACTTATGTTAATAAAGGCTTCAACAGAGTTAAACAGGGAAAATTCTTTGTCAAACATTAACAGAGTGTAACGACCTACGTGAATACCGATTTCGCAAGTTTACTAAATCTTTAGATGAAGCTTCTTGCGCTGCAACAACGCTTAGAAAAGTGCTAATTGCCCATTGAGTGAACCAGTGGCAACTCATTAAAAAACCGTCAGGTTCCTCTATTTAGGGCAAACGTTCTCCTGACGGTTGAATGACTGATAGCTAAACTTTGTTCTTTTTAACAACCTTACGCGAGCGTTTCCGGACAATAGCCCAACCCCCGAACGAACTGGTTGCGAAATTCTTCAATTTCCTGGCGATCGGGAGTACCGTGAGAAACTACAGCAACTTGATAACGCTGCATTACTTCAACAGGCGATTGTGCGGTTTCTAAGCCCCACAATGCCATTTGAACTCGGATGTCTGGCTCATGAGGAATCCCTAACTCGCTCATGAAGGCAGTAAAGTCTCCGTGTTGCTGAGGATCAAGGTACTCACTCATTTTGACCCGTACAATCCAGCCATCAATTTGGTGAATCACGGTCATGAAGCGAACGGGTAATGGACTGATATGCAAGAATTCGACAACGCGAAGGGTGAGACTGGTGTTGGCAAGAAAGTAGAGATAGTCCATGGTTGCCTGCTGACCTGGGGCGCAATGCTACATCTTTATCGTCGTGCTTAAATGCTCGATCTAACAGGGGAAAAGCCCCCTACCTGACAGAGGGATTCCACCCAATTCAAAGATTGAGTTGGTTAGAGGCTCATGTGAGTGATATTTTCAGAGTTGGTTTTCGATTAATGTGCTGTGGTAGATCGCGATCGCCAACTTGAGGCTTACGATTACACCTTACCCAAAGAGAGGATTGCTCAAACCCCCGCAGTTCCTCGTGATCACGCTCGGCTTTTAGTTGTCAAGAATCAAACAGAACAGGCTCATAGGATTTTTCGAGAACTACCCGACCTGCTTCAGCCTGGTGATCTGCTTGTTCTGAACAATACTCGCGTGTTGCCTGCTCGCCTCTATGGGCACAAAGCCAGTGGTTTACCTGTTGAGGTGTTATTGCTAGAGCCTCAACCGAGTGAATCAGCCCGGGAGACTGATTTCTCTGATCAGTGGTTAGCACTTGTAAAACCAGGACGCAGGCTGAAACCAGGCACTCAAATTTTCTTCGATAACCACGCGTCTGTTGATTCTCATTCCAGCAATATTTCTGCCAAAGTTTTAGCAACCGATCCGGCAACCAGCGGGCGCATTCTCCAGTTTGAGATGCCTTCTAACCAATCGCTCAAGTCGTGGGTTTATGAAGCAGGGCAGGTACCGTTGCCGCCTTATATTTCTGAAACAGCGGCAGACCCAGAGCAATATCAGACGGTGTACGCCGATCGCGTTGGTGCGGTAGCGGCTCCAACGGCTGGCTTACATTTCACGCCAGAATTATTGCAATGTTTAACTGAGCGTGGCATTCAGCAGGCATTTGTCACCTTACACGTTGGCGTGGGAACGTTTCGTCCAGTTGAAGCTACTGATATTACTCAGCATGAAATGCATTCGGAGTGGGCGGAAGTCCCGGTAGAAACCGTTGAAAAGATTCGGGAAACGAAAGCCAACGGTAATCGGGTGATTGCGGTGGGAACAACCGTTGTGAGAGCGCTGGAAGGTGCTGCTGAAAAAGGGGTACTAGAGCCGCTCTATGGCAAAACCAATTTGTTTATCTATCCGGGCTATCAGTGGCGGGTTGTAGATGGGATGATTACTAATTTCCACCTACCCAAATCGAGTTTGATGATGCTGGTGAGTGCCTTAATTGGGCGGACGCGGCTGCTGGATTTATACCAGTTAGCGATCGCCGAAGAGTATCGGTTTTATTCCTTCGGCGATGCCATGCTGATTTTGCCGGAAGCCCGACTCTCCCCCGATCAGGCGCTAGGCAGTATACCAATCTGAAGGCAACGAGTTTGTTGGGACTTGTCCCACTGAGCTTGTGCCATCCATGAACCAGATGTAGTTCGCGCCATTCGCGTAGTTGCGCCAAATAAAGTCGGTTTTACCATCTCGGTTGTAATCTCCACTGGCTGCAATATCCCAATTAGCTCCGCTTGGGCCGGGCAGCGCCACAGCGGTGTAAAAGAGGAAACCCGGATTGCCGTACATTAGCCAGGATGCGGTGGCTCCGGTTGACTGATTGCGCCAAACTAGATCCACTTTGCCATCGTTGTTGACATCTGCGATCGCCTGAATGATCCATTCGGCGGGGATGTAACCGAGAAAATCGGTTGAGGCAAGAGCGGTGCCATCCATGTACCAAATGCCCATGTGGCCGGTGTTGTAGTCTCGCCACAAAATGTCTGCGTTACCGTCTCCGTTGAAGTCAGAAACACCATCAATCGCCCAGTTCGTTGTGACTTGCGGCAGTAACTCAAACGAGACGACGCTGCCTCCAGACATCGTCCAAACCCCTGTTACACCGTAAATATATTCGCGCCACAGAATATCTGGGTTACCGTCTTTATTGAAATCGCCCACGCCTTCTAGTACCCAGTCAGTGCGTACCCAGGGAAGAGTAATGGTCGAAATTGGCATACTGCTGCCCATCAGCCAGATCATATTTTCACCCGTTGAGGCATTGCGCCACACGATGTCGTTGGTGCCGTCTCCGTTAAAGTCAGAGATGGTGGCGTTATCATCATTCACAATGGTGCTGAAAGCATTGGCAGTCGCGATCGCCCCATTGCTGGGATTGCTCAACTTGACTGAAAATGTTTCACTCGGCTCAACTTTTTTATCGCTAATCACATCAACGGCGATCGTTTTGCTAGTTTCGCCCGGTGCAAATATAACCGTCCCCGATGCTGCCAGGTAATCGCTATCGGCGGTGGTTGCGGTGCCATCTTCGGTTGTGTAATTCACGCTCACCGTTTGGCTGCTGGGATTGGACAAAGAAACCGTGAAAATAAACCGGGGTTGTCCTACGTTGCCTTCCGCCTGATTGCTGCCAGTAATGCGAATGGTGGGCTGAGTGTCATCGTTGGTGATTGTGCCTGTAGCGCTTGCGGTTGAGAGGGCGGCGTTGGTGGGAGCACTGAGATTGACAGTAAAGGTTTCATTCGCCTCCAACTTAGTATCTCCAATGCCCATTACCGAAATGACCTTGCTGGTTTCCCCTGGCAAGAAGACCAGGGTTCCATTGGCGGCAACATAGTCATTGTCGGTAACCTTTGCGGTTCCATCGGTGGTTGCGTAATTAACCGATACGGTTTGGCTGCTGGCAGCCGAAAGCGATACGGTGAAATTGTATGGCGTGTTGCCATTACTGCCTTCCGCCTGGCTGACTCCAGCGATACTCAGGGTTGCCTGGGGAGTGACCGTTACGGTAAAGAATTGGGTTGTCGATAGGTCGGTTCCCCCGCTGGCAGTGCCCCCCGTATCTTGAACTTGAACACCAATAATGGCACTGGTGGCGTTAGCAACCGTTGTTGCCGGGGTGTAGGTTAGGGTGCCAGCCGAATTGATGCTGGGAGCAGCGGCAAAAATACTGGGGTTGGAGTTGCTCACAACTGTGTAGCCTGCGATGGTTTGTCCCGTTTCGTTCGCTGCTCCAGGATTGAAGCCCGTTGCCCAGTTACTCACGGTTTGCATCCCCGAACCAGCGATCGCGCTTTGGTTTGCCCCCACAACAAAACTCGGCGCATCATTTACCGGATTCACTGTTAACACAACGGTCGCCGTATTAGAAACCGCACCCAGCGCATCACGATTAAGGTAGGTGAAGGTATCGGTGCCGTTGAAGTTGGCGTTCGGTGTGTAACTGAAGGTGCCATCGGGGTTCAGCGACAAAGCACCGGAACTGGGTCCCGCGACGACTGTGGCAGACAGCGGGGTGTTGCCGTCGGGATCACCATCGTTGCTCAAAACATTGCCATTGATCGCTGTGTCTTCATTGCCGGAGGCAGTATCATTGCCAGCGATCGGGGGAGTGTTTGTCGTCCCCGTAACTGAAATAGTGACTGTCGCCAAGCCAGAATTCAAACTGCCATCGTTGGTGCGATAGGTAAAGCTATCGGTACCAATGAATCCACTGTTGGGTGTATACGTAAAGGAGCCGTTGGGATTCAACGTTAATGCTCCATTGCTGGTTACAGTCGTCAGGGTTGCAGTCAAACCGGAAGCCGCAGTGTCGATATCCGTGTCATTCGCCAAAACTCCCGCTGCGACAACGCTCAAGGTGGCAGTGTTGCTGATGGTGTAGTTGTCATTCACGGCCACAGGTGCATCATTCACAGCAGTTACACTCAGCACCACGCTGGCAGGGCTGGAGTTGGCTCCCAAACTATCGCGCACAGAATAGGTGAAGGTATCGGTGCCATTGAAGTTGGTGTTGGGGGTGTAGCTGAACGTGCCGTTGGGATTGAGTGACAAGGAACCATTGCTCGGTCCTGTGACTAAACTGACGGTTAAAGGCGTATTGCCGTCCGGGTCACTGTCATTGGTGAGAACGTTGTTGCTCAGAACCGTATCTTCATTGGTGC
>JACYLN010000034.1 GCA_015272515.1 Leptolyngbyaceae cyanobacterium C42_A2020_001
GAGGGGGGAGGGGAGAGGGGGGGTTGAGGAGTTGCACAATATTGAATTTTGAATGTCTTTGTCACTGCCCTTACCTCCCTCATCACTTCTGACTTCTGGCTGCTGCCTCCTGACTTCTGCCTCCTGGCTGCTTTCAATCAATTCCTGCGCTTGTGCCTGATAATCTGCCAGGGTCAAGGTTTCCGTGGGATCACAAATGTCAATTAGATAATGAGGCACTTCTTTCTGCTCGGCAATCGTGGGTTTGGCGGTACCAATGTTAAATTCTCGATACACTTGGCGCGAATCGGCGCTAAGAATGACAGAATTTAGCCGTTTCGCCAGAGCGATCGCCAACCTCGATTTTCCCGTGGCAGTGGCACCACATACCACAATCAATCCTGGTACTAATGTATTACATTTTGCTATATTGGAAACAATCGAACCCATTGAAATTCCTTGCTGTTCACCCCTACTAAAAACGCCACAGGAAACGTCTCTAAAAACGCTTATAAGGCTTTTGTGTTATAATTTTTGATGGTTTTGGTCTTTTGAAGCCTAGATTGGTTTCAGACCGTATTATCTCGGTTGGAGCGCTGACTGCATGACGAACAACTACGGTGCCGAGCAGATTCAAGTCCTGGAAGGGATTGAGCACGTCCGAAAACGCCCAGGAATGTACATCGGTAGCACCGGACCCCGAGGACTTCATCATCTAGTGTATGAGGTTGTTGACAACTCCGTCGATGAAGCGTTAGCTGGCTACTGCAAAAATATTGATGTCACTTTAAATGAGGACGGCTCAGTCACCGTTGTCGATGATGGGCGCGGCATCCCTACTGATATCCATCCCCGCACTGGAAAATCTGCCCTGGAAACCGTGTTGACCAAGCTGGGAGCAGGCGGTAAGTTTGGCGAGGGTGGCGGCTACAAGGTATCTGGCGGGCTGCATGGAGTGGGGATTTCGGTTGTCAACGCACTGTCGCAATGGGTAGAAGTGACCGTTTGGCGCGATGGCAAAATTCACACGCAGCGGTTTGAGCGGGGCATCCCTCAGGGGGATTTGCAGATGAAGCCAGGGGCGGGCGATCGCACCGGTACTTCCGTCACCTTCCTACCCGATTCCACTATTTTTACAGGCGGAATTGAGTTCGACTATGCAACCCTGGCAGGGCGGTTGCGAGAACTGGCATTTCTCAATGGCGGAGTCAGAATTGCCTTTTTAGACAATCGCGCAAAGGCTACAGAAGGCGGCGAAGCCCACAGCGAAACCTACTTCTATGAAGGTGGTATTCGGGAATACGTCACCTATATGAACCGGGAGAAGAATGCCCTGCACGAAGAAATCATTTATGTTCAGGGTGAACGCAACAACGTACAGGTGGAAGTAGCACTGCAATGGTCTGCCGATGCCTACACGGATAACTTGCTAGGATTTGCCAACAACATCCGTACAATTGACGGAGGCACCCACCTGGAAGGACTCAAAACCGTTTTGACGCGCACGTTGAACTCACTTGCCCGGAAGCGCAACAAGCTGAGAGATGACGATAAACTGGCAGGCGAAAACATTCGAGAAGGGTTGACAGGCGTAATCTCCGTGAAGGTGCCCGACCCAGAATTTGAGGGGCAAACGAAAACGAAACTCGGCAATACGGAAGTTCGGGGGATTGTGGATTCTTTGGTGGGTGAAGTGCTCACTGAATATCTAGAATTTCGTCCAGGTGTGGCAGATGCCATCATCGAAAAGGCGCTGGAGGCATTTCGGGCGGCAGAAGCAGCTCGAAAAGCCCGGGAACTGGTGCGGCGTAAGTCTGTGCTGGAATCTTCAACGCTACCGGGTAAACTGGCGGACTGTAGTACACGAGATCCCTCCGAGTCCGAAATTTTTATTGTGGAAGGTGATTCCGCTGGAGGCAGCGCCAAGCAGGGGCGAGATCGCCGTTTTCAGGCAATCCTGCCGCTTCGGGGGAAAATCCTCAACATTGAAAAAACCGACGATGCCAAGATTTACAAGAACACCGAAATTCAGGCATTGATCACGGCGTTAGGATTGGGCATTAAGGGTGAAGAGTTTGAGGCTTCCCAACTGCGCTATCACCGCATTGTGATCATGACAGATGCGGACGTGGATGGTGCTCACATTCGCACACTATTGCTCACCTTCTTCTACCGCTATCAGCGGGCAATGGTGGATCAGGGTTTTGTTTATATTGCCTGTCCTCCCCTCTACAAAATTGAACGGGGACGCAACCATTACTATTGCTACAGCGATCGCGAACGCGACCAAATCACGTCTGGATTCCCTGAAAACGCCAAGTACGAAATTCAGCGTTTCAAAGGGTTAGGGGAAATGATGCCTCAACAACTCTGGGATACCACGATGAACCCCGAAACTCGTACTTTGAAGCGGGTCGAAATTGAAGACGCGGCAGAAGCAGACCGGACGTTTACCGTCTTAATGGGCGATCGCGTGGCTCCCCGCCGCGAATTCATCGAAACCCACGGCTCTAAACTGAACCTCACCGATCTAGATATTTAGATTAGGGGAGAACGGATACATCCAAATTTACAGAAGCCAAATTCCAGAACTCGCAAACTTAGACGTTGAGCTACTTTCCCGCTGTGTTTTAATCGGCGAAACAGACTGGCTAGAAGCGGTGCAGACCTTTAAGACTGCGATCGCAAGAGCTTAATAGACAAAGCACAGCGATAGTTTGTGTTTCTAAAAGGTTGTAGCTCTTGTTCTTTATATAATCTTCACTGCTGATGTTTTCTACATCACTCAGGGTTACCGAGATGGCAGTGATATCTTGGTGAAGAATGTTGCAGTGAGAATAAAACCGTCAGAGAAACCACGCATTGACTTGCGGGGAAAAGTTGCGACAAGTGCCTGAATCTTTCGACCTTTGCGTGAAACTACCACGTGTCGCCTTTATCGCAGTTTTATAACAAATTGCAACACGCTCAGGCGCGATCGCGACCCGTGCTTTCCGGGTCTGCTTTCTGCTGCTCATTTATGTTGTCTATGGGTCACTGGTCAGCCAGTTGGTAGTGCTATGTCATCTTTTAGTTTGGCTTCTTCAACGCCTCAAGATTTTAATTCGGTTGTGGCAAAATCTGATGCTGAGAGCATCTTAAGGAAAGTCGGCGGCTTCAAGGGTTCCGGTGCTGAAATCTCAGCATACGACCCTGCCACCCAGCAGTTATTTGTCATTTCTGGCGGCACCCTTTTAGAGGTTTTAGACCTGAGTAATCCCAGCAATCCAACCTTGCTCAAGACGCTAGATGTGTCTGCCTATGGCGGCGGTGCCAACAGTGTGGCGATTAGCAATGGGCTAGTCGCTGTTGCCGTGCAAGCCGCTCCTGCAACCAATCCTGGCAGTGTTGTTTTCTTTGATGCCAACAGCACCTTTTTAGGACAGGTGACAGTGGGTGCCCTGCCCGATATGTTGACCTTCACCCCCGACGGCAAAAAGATTTTGGTGGCAAATGAGGGCGAACCTTCCAGCTATGGGCAACTCAATTCCATTGATCCGGTTGGTTCGGTCAGCATTATTGATCTAACAAACGGTGTTGCAGGCGCAACCGTTTCCACTGCTGGGTTTGAGAGCTTTAACAGCCAAAAAGCTGATCTGCAAGCGAAGGGCGTGCGGATTTTTGGACCGAATGCCACGGTGGCTCAAGATTTTGAGCCGGAGTACATCACCGTTTCAGCCGACGGCAAAACCGCCTGGGTGACCTTGCAGGAGAATAACGCGATCGCCGTGGTTGACATTGCCACTGCCAGAGTCACGAGCATTTTGCCGCTGGGCTTAAAGGATTACAGTAAAGGGTTGCCCAGCATTACCAACTATGAATTCACCGATTTGCCCCTATTAGGAGTCACCGCGGGTGGTCAAGAAATCAACCTGGGTGGATTCTCCGGCTTATCGTTTGAGGGCGTGGCAGCAAACGGCAACCTCAAGTTCATTACCCACACCGATCGCGGACCCAACGCCGAACCCACGGGCAGCAACCGCCCCTTCCCCCTGCCCGATTTTCAGCCGCAACTGATCCGGTTTGAGTTGAATCCAGAGACAGGCGAACTACAAATTACCGAACAGATTGGACTAAAACGGGAAGATGGCACACCTCTCACCGGATTGCCGAATGTGCAGGCAGGCGCAACTGGAACGGCGTACACCGATGAAGTTCCCGTCGATGTATTTGGCAAGCCATTGAGCAATGACCCACTGGGCGGCGACTTTGAAGGAATTGTCGTGGCTCCCGATGGCACATTCTGGCTCAGCGATGAGTATCGTCCGGCAATTTACCAGTTCGATCGCAACGGCACCTTAATCGATCGCTTCATTCCCGCAGGGGTACCCACCGCAACCGGAGAATTTGGTACACCCGCCCTTCCGGCTGTCTACGCCCAACGCCGTACCAATCGCGGATTTGAAGCACTGGCATTAGAAGGCACCAAGCTGTATGCCTTTATCCAGAGCGCGATCGACAACCCGGATAACCCTGGAGACACCACCTCCCGCAACTCTCGCAATCTGCGAATTCTGGAGTTCGACATTGTGACGCAAACCGTCACAGGCGAGTATCTCTATATCCTGGATAGCATCAGTGGCAGCGGCAATGCCCGGACTGACAAAATCGGCGATGCGGTTTCCCTCGGCAATGGCAAGTTTTTAGTGGTGGAACGGGACGATCGCTCCGGCAGCGATGCCAACAAGTTGATCTACGAGATCAATCTGGCAGGTGCCACCAATATCAGCAATCCCGCCAATTTAACCGGAATTCCCGCAGGCAAAACCCTGGAACAGTTGACCGTTGCCGAACTGAGCGCTGCCAACATCGCTCCGGTCAGCAAACGCTTAAGCGTTAATGCCGCATCCATCGGCTACACCGGGATTGAAAAGTTAGAAGGGTTAGCGCTGATCGATGGCAACACCCTGGCAGTAATCAACGACAACGATTTTGGTGTCGGCGGCAGCACCCTAAACGGCGATGGCACCTTATCCGGGCCGTCTGTGCCAGATACGATCAAACTCGGCATCATCAAATTTGATCAAAGCAACGGTTTAGATGCCAGCGATCGCGACGGTGCCAACAACACAGGCAGAATCAACATCCAAAATCAGCCCGTGTTTGGCATGTATCAACCCGACGCGATCGCTCGCTTCACTGGATTAGATGGCAAAACCTACCTGATCACTGCCAACGAAGGAGATGCCCGCGACTACACCGGGTTTGCTGAAGAGATTCGCGTAGGCGACAGCAAATATGTCCTCGACCCAGCCACATTTCCCAATGCGGCAGCCCTGAAAAACAACGCCGCTCTCGGTCGGCTTACGGTGACCAGCGCCACAGGCGATACCAACGGCGATGGCGACTTTGACCAGATTCAGGTGTTTGGCGGCCGCTCCTTCTCCATTCGCGATACCAGCGGCAATCTCGTCTTTGATAGCGGCGACCAATTTGAGCGAATCACGGCAGCAGCGGTTCCTACCCTGTTTAACTCCAACGGCGACGCAGCCACTTTTGATACTCGCAGCGACAACAAAGGGCCGGAACCCGAAGGCGCAGTCGTTGGCATTGTAGATGAGCGCGTCTACGCCTTTATTGGGCTGGAGCGGACAGGCGGCGTGATGGTGTATGACGTGACCAATGTCCAGAAGCCAAGATTTTTGGAATATGTCACCACCACAGGCGACGTTAGCCCGGAAGGACTCACCTTTATTCCCGCCAGTCAAAGTTCCACTGGAGTTGCCCTGTTAGTGGTAACAAACGAGGTGAGTGGCACAACTGCCATGTTTGAGTTCAACCCCACACCCTCCGGTTCAGGCGGACAAAAGGAATTCCTCATTGAGCAGGGGGATGGCACCCGCGAGATCGCCAACTTTGGCGGCATTGGACGGGGCATCTATCCCACCACTCCCGTGATTAATGAGGTTGATACGCTGAAACTTCAGGGTGAAGGACTCACAAGCGAAAACTTACTACTGACTCAAGTTGGCAGTAACCTTGAACTCACATTTGAAGGCATTGCGAATACTAAAGTCGTGCTGAAAGACTTCCAGCTAGACCAATTAGATAACTTGAGCCGAACAACTAATTCCTCCGTTGATCTGGGTAACATTTTGTTCAATGGTCAAGACGAAGTAGAAGATAGTTTTGATGTGTTTGATGCCAACGCAAACTTTGACACTATCTTTAATCGCAACACTGTCACCTTCCTAAATGACTTGAATAATACTGTTCAAGGCTTCAACCGCTCAGATGATGTGATCAACGCTCAGGGCGGGGATGATAAGGTTGATGGCTTGGGCGGCGATGACTTGCTGCGCGGCGGGTTGGGTAACGATACTCTGCGTGGCGGTACGGGCGATGATACGCTGGTGGGTGGCTTGGGCGCAGACCAGCTCACGGGTGGACGCGGCGCAGATGTGTTTGTGCTGGCAGCAGGTGCAGGCACCGATACTATCACCGACTTCAATGTGGATGTGGATGTGATTAAACTTGCAGGTGGCTTAACCTTTGGGCAGGTGAGTGTGGTTCAGGGAACAGGGGCGATCGCTAAAGACACCCTGATTCAACTTTCCGGCACCCAAGAGGTGTTAGCGATTTTGTCAAACGTCAAGTTTGATAGCCTCAGTGATAGCAACTTTATCGTTGGCTAAATTGAGTCTTGATTGAATCCCCGATTACCTCTCCTGTCTCGTTTGATAGGAGAGTTTTTTTGCAAAAAATATTATTCCCCGTAGTTCTACGGATCAGGGATTGCCAACTTTGCAGATTTCAGACAAGGAGCAGTCCGGAATCCGCAAACCAACGGTTGTATTTTGCTTTGGCTCGAAGATTATACTGGCGAGCGGTGAGTCGCTATTGTGCTTTACATGGTGCATCTCACGAAGAACTGAACTCTATTAGTTTGGGACCGTTATTAAAGGCAAAATTATGACAAGAAAAAATCCTCTGGCAAGCTTCACCTGTGCCTCTTTGAGTGTTTTGTTGTTAGTTGGGATTGCAGCACCCATGCTGCCCATCTCCACCATGACCGAAAGCGCGATCGCGCAAACTCCTGCCAAGAAGAAGAAAGTAGCAGTTGTTGATTTTGATTTTGCCAGTACCAGTGACTCTAGCTACTGGTATGGCTACCGGGGTGGTGCAGCCAAAGGCATGAGCGAAATTTTAGTGAACAAATTAGTCAATGATGGTAGCTTCACCGTCATCTCCCGCAGCGCTCTGCAAAACTACCTGAGAGACAACAAAATTAGCGGCGAGATTGACGAAGCAATGGCAGTCAAGATTGGCAAAGCTCTAGGAGTTGATGCAGTGATTGTGGGTACAGTCACCCGCTTCAACGTTGAAACCAGACGCTCTGGTGGCAGCTTTTTGGGTTTTGGCGGTGGCTCAGAGAAAACGAAGGGTGTTGTGCAATTAACCACGCGCGTGATTGATCCTAAGAGCCAAAGCATTGTGGCAGCTGTTGAAGGCTTGGGAGAAGCAGATAGCAGTGGAGCCAACGCTTCCATTGGGGGTTATGCCAGCGGTGGCAGTAGTGCCAGCGGCAGCGATGAAGTATTGAGCAAAGCAGCCGATGATGCGATCACGAAGGTTGTCGATCAACTGAAAAAGCGCATTTAACCTCCAGTTTGATTCCTCCAATGCCTCCTTGCCACAAAGTTCTGTTTCAGGGAGGCGTTTTTTACTCTAAATTCTTCATCCACAAGAAGTTGCACCCAGAACATGACAGCCTCGTTCAAAGTCAACCTGCTGCTTCTGGCAAACTCTATCTTCTGTTAGAAGGTCAGGATGGAGTTCAACAGTAGCCTGATCAGAAGTGACGCAGTTTTGAACCTAAAAAATGGAGTGTTGTCATGATGCAAG
Organism: Leptolyngbyaceae cyanobacterium C42_A2020_001; assembly: GCA_015272515.1. Lineage (GTDB taxonomy): Bacteria > Cyanobacteriota > Cyanobacteriia > Leptolyngbyales > Leptolyngbyaceae > JSC-12. Next base: position 7,864 of record JACYLN010000034.1, read on the forward strand.
CATTTACTCAAGCGATCGCTCAGGTCGCATCCTTTTGCAAAACTATCCAGGTAAAGCAAATTTTGTCGATCGCCCTGATTGGCTTTTTCTTGATGACCAGCAACGTCTATCCCCAAGAAAACAAAGCTTTGGGTAAGGCTGTGCGCGATCGCGTTCACCAGACTGATCAAGCTGATAGACCCAAAACCACGGGTGAGTGGAACCGGGAAGCAGAACAAACCGCTGATAACCTGAATCGTCGCAACGAGCGCATCGGGAAAGAAGCCGGGGAAGCCTTTAAGCAATTTGGACAGGGCTATGTAGAAGGCGGGAAGGAAAACGTCCGTGCATTGAAAGACGCAGTTGATTAATAACTTCTCCTCCTACAGGACTGTTGTGTACAGACATCTCGAACCAAACCTATAAACTCTGCCGGGGGGCTTCCCCCCGCGCCCCCGCCTCTGGGGGCCTAACTCCCGTTCGGCTGAGCTCACGTCGAAGCCCAACCCCCCGAAAAATAGCCTCTAGAGAAACCCTTCAACTCCAGATAAGACGTTGTTGGATAAATTTCTTGTTCTGCTCACAGACCTGCTATTCCTCGTAAAGTTGCCCTGCTTTGACTGAGAAAATCTGGGATGAGGTGAGCCAGTGGGCATCGAACGAGCCGAGATGAGTGGTGGTAATCAGGGTTTGAAAACGATCCTGGATAGCATCCAGCAATTGGTTCTGGCGATTCAAGTCCAGTTCTGCCAACACATCATCCAGTAAAAGCAAGGGCGGTTCGCCAATCACCTCTTCAATCAGTTTTAGTTCTGCCAGTTTCAACGCTAGAACGAGAGTACGTTGCTGCCCCTGAGAACCATATTGCCGAGCAGAGGTTTGATTAATGCTGAACTCTACCTCATCCCGATGCGGACCTACCAGGGTGGTGCTCTGATACTGCTCTGCGATCGCCCGATCTTTGATTTTCGCCAAAAACGCTGCCTGTACCAGTTCTGGCTCATCCTGCTCCAGGGGCACATTCGGCAGATAATTCACCACCAAATCCTCTGTACTGCCGCTAATCGCATGATGCCAGTAGTTTGCCAACGGTGCCAACCGCTGCACCACCCGCGCCCGCCTGCGAATTACCCGTGTGCCCGCGATCGCAAGTTGAGCATCCCAAAGCGCCATTTCAGTGCTAAGCGTTGAGGACTGAACATCTTCTGACTCCTGCCTTCTGCCTTCTGCCTCCTGCCGCTCTCCTACCTCCTGATTTCTCAACAACGCATTGCGCTGGCGCAACACCTGATTGTATTGCTGCAAAATCGCGGCATACACAGGTTCTAGCTGGATCAAAAGTGAGTCAAGCCAGTGCCGTCGCTGCTCTGGTCCACCTCGCACCAGGTAAAGATCCAGACTGGAGAATTGCACCACGTTTAAGGTGCCGAGAAAATCCAGGTGCCGTCTAAGGGTTTGCCCATTCAGCGCAACAGTCCGACGACCGTTGTTTCTTAGCATAATAGAGAGATCCACCGAGCCAAGTTCTCGTTCTAGATTGGCGGTGATTTGGGCGATCGCGCTACCATCTCTCACCAAATCGCGATCGCGAGAAGTCCGGTGAGATCGCAAGGTAGACAGCAACTCTACTGCTTCCAGCAGGTTCGATTTACCCTGCGCGTTATCGCCCACCAAAATCGTTTTTGGAGCGGTCAACGTCACTTGCTGCTCCCCATAGTTGCGGAACTGTTTGAGCTGGAGCGATCGCAAGTACATAGGTTATGAATGTCGGTTGACCTCTTGCTGAAGCCAGGGGTCAACGGGCTGTCCGTCTTTTCGTTTTAGCTCAATCTCAATCACCATGACCTCTCCCGAACTAGGAGGTGCAGGTTTTTCGTGAAACTGAACGTCATAGGCATTGGGGTCTTCCTTGCGTTCCTTGAGCCAGTCCTGCACCTTTGTAATTGCAAAAAACGACTGCCCCTGCTGGAACATCCGCGTAATTTGCATTTGTAGGGTGTAAGGATTGAATCGAGGCATGGCAACCGTCCTATTTTGCAAAGAAATGCGCCCACACATTACCATCAGGTCCGGCAACGCGATCCATATAGCTGTAAGGATACAAGAGCTTACGTCCATCGTAGCTGGTGTAGCCTGTGAGGGCGTTTCCCCACGGATCATTCACAATATAGCCTTGCGGTGTATATCCGATTAGACAAACAATGTGACCGCTAGCTGTGAAGTCTCCACCTAAAACCACCGGGCGACGATTTGCCAATTCTGTTTTGACTTCTGCCCACTTGCGCCGCGTGGAAAAGCTGGATTTTGGGAATCCATAGGCTTTGATTAATTCTGACAAGATGGTGTTGTCGGTTTGGCGATCGCTGCCGTACTTGTTAATCACCCATTGCAGTAATTCATTTTCTAGTTGCCCTCGATTTTTTGAGCGAATGCCAAAGTAGTAAAGCGCCATGGCGATCGAGGTGACGTTGCAAGTGGAATCGGGCGATCGCGGGTTGTCGCGTTGGGAGAAATAGGGAATGCTCATTTCCACCTGGGGCGGAAACGGATTAAAGACCTGACTGCCCCGCTTCATTTGCACAAAGCCCGGAAACACATAGCCCGTGTTGCCAAATCCGGGTAGTTCTTCGGTGAGTGATACTTTAATGTGTCCCGCTTCTAGCAAATAGCTGGAAACACCGTAGTAGCCGCCCTGCGGGAAGTTGTACTTTTCCTTATCGGTTAATTTTGCCGAATCTACGGGACGCTTTTTGAACAGAGTCGATTTGGTTGCTGTCATCGTTAGCGCCGCCGGATCGTAGGGGATCACATCCTCGCCCCGCTTGATCTGCACGTGTTGCCAGTAAATGAAACCCGTACTGCCAAATCCTGGCAGATCTTCTGCCAGCGTGACACGGAAATGCCCACGGGTACAGGCATAGCCCACTATTCGCAACGATTGCCCTTGCAGTAAATCTACTTTTTGGTTGGGTTGCAGCGCTGCCGAATCCACAGGTTTGGTTTTGATCAACGTTGGCGTAACTACGAGGGCAACCGCACTCAGCGGAGTCATTGGTACATCGCCAATCTCAAACCGCAGAACGTTGGTACCTTTCTTGAGTTCGGCAAAGTCTTCGTAAATATAGCCAAATTTGCCCACGGGCGCGATCGCCTGCTTCAGTTCCAGTTTCAGGTGTCCATCTTCGTAGCCATAGCGCAGCACCTCAAAGATTTGCCCCGAATTTATGGTCGCCTTTTGTTGGGCATTCAAGCGTCCAGAGTCAACAGGCTGCGCTTTGAACAAAGTGGTTTGCAAGATTTTTAAGCTCAGTTGCCCCAGCGCTAGAGGATTGTTGCTTACCGTTAGGTAAATCACGAGATTTGCGACTTCTTTGCCAGCCGCATCCAAGCCTTTGAGTCGTAGCCAGCGCGTTCCCGGCGATTGAAAGCCCTTCTCCAAATTGCATTGCCAGGTTTTACCTGCCGAATTGAGCGTTACAGTTAACGGAAACTTATCTTCTGCAATTAATTCGATCCGGGTAATGCGTTGCGGTTCGTAGCTGCCTTTTAACAGGGTTGGCGAGTTTAGCAGTACTTCACGAGCACCGCTATAAGTCAAAACATCAGGTGTGGTTTCAGCCGTAGATGCTGTGGCGGAGAGGTCGGTGTAGTCTTGGAGCGATGCCGTCGTCATGCGTAATTCCCCCTGAAGGTAATTCACCCGCTCCCTATTCTAATCACCCAGGGTAGAGGTGGGGGATTAGGGACTGGGGTCTAGGGAAGAAGGGGAAGGGGAGTCAGAAGTTAAAAGGGGAGGGAGGCAAGGAAGTGAACGGAGAGGGAGACATTCAAAATTCTTCAACTCCTCAATCTCCAATCCCCAATCTTGAATCTCCGATTTCTCCCCCTAGCCCCTAATTATGCGATCGCGGCAAGAATATCGCTCGCATGGGTTTCGGTGTTGATCGTGGTGTAAACCTGGCTAATTTTGCCGTCCGCGCCGATAACGTAGGTGACTCGTTGAGCATAGGGTGTGCCGTTGTAGTCACCTAGCACGTCGTAGGCTTTGGTGATGGCTCCATCGGTATCTGCCAGCAGCGGGAAGGGCAGATTGAATTTGCTGGTGAATGCCTGATGGGAGGCTTCATCATCCAGGCTCACGCCAAAAACGGTGATGCCTTGACTGAGGTATTGCTGGTAGTTGTCGCGGAAACTGCACGCCTCTTTGGTGCAACCAGGGGTATCGTCTTTGGGATAGAAGTACAGCACAACGGGCTTTCCAGTGTAATCGGAAAGCGTGACTGTGTTTCCGTTGGTATCTTTTACGGTGAAGTTGGGAGCGGTATCACCAACAGCAAGTGGCATAGGTTTTTCCCTTTCAGTGCGAGAACATTACAAATTGTAAGCATTTATCGCGATCGCTCACCACCTCTTTCCGATTCCCGATTTCCCGATGTAAATTTCTGAAACTGGAAATACATGCCCCTCAAAAATTTCTGTATCATAAACTACAGAGCGAGTTTGATGCCTGCCTGGAAAGGATACGGGGGAGCGATGAAATTGGAAACCGAATTTCGTGTTTGTCTACAACTTATGCAGCTAGAGCAAGCGTTTCAGAACGCTTCAGAAGGCTCTGATGTAGAGAATGTTCGGCATCTGCAACCTTCTGCTTCGAGTTGGGTCAAACTAGTGCGATCGCCCAGCCCGTTTTGTGAGGATGAAGCACTACTTCTGTGTCAATATTCTGGCGATCAATGGCTGGCGTGGGTGCCTAATCTGGGCGAAATCGTCCTGAACGAGGATGAGTTCTACTCGTTACCCGACGATGTGTTTTTTTAGGAATGCAAATTATTTCAATTGAGTGACCTCTCCCCCTTCCCCTCTCCGAGTCGGAGAGGGTTGCCGTAAGCGGGGTGAGGTCTCCGGAGTTATCTAATCTGTGATCCTAAGGAATGGGATTTAATGAGACGTGCGATTTAGGCAGCAGAAACCCAATTTCTGCCAGCACAGGATTTCTCTGGCGGCTCAGGTTCAGGCGATGGTAACGGCTCCAGCAGATAATCTGGCAGCAACTCCTGAGTGCAGAACGGTTTCGCAGGTTGGCAAAAAACTTCAATTGCCAAGGCGATCGCATCTCTCTAAATTCTTCCCATTCAGCCTGGTTGACAGTCCAGCAAGTATTGATGCACCTCTGTTAACACTCGTTTAGCGCCCTCAAAGCTAAGGCGAGAGATCGCGGGTTCAAACTCTAACCAGGCATAGTTTTGGATCTCGTCTGCCTGACAAGAAACTGATGCAGTTGTAACCAGCGCTGGATAGTAAACCACGGTTTTATCGAACCGCTGATTATCGCGTGTGAACACGTACTGCTCAGAAAACGCCACATTGTCTAACACGAGGTAGTCAGAAATACCCGTTTCCTCCGCAAACTCGCGGCAGGCAGCTTGCAAGGCATCTTCTCCAGGGTCGGCGTGTCCTTTCGGAAAACCCCAGTGCCCGGCATGATGCTGAATCAGCAGAAATTCGTACTTACCGTCTTTCTGAAAGATGGGGACAATTCCAAACGCTTCGTCCTTTGCGGTTGTCGAGTCAGTCATGCTAGGTACAAAAGATTCAGCCATTGCATGATACACCCAACCTATGCGGCTGTTGCGATGAATGCTTCTTGTCCATGTCTCCGCATCAGTTCCATCAGTTCGTCGCGGTAGTCGTGAAAGATTGAATGACGTTTAACGTGGTGTGTGCGTTCGGGCAGTTTCACAACGATTTCTTTTCTAACGGTGCCAGGGCGGGCACCCAGTGCATAGATGCGGTTGGAGAGGAACACCGCTTCCTCCACATCGTGAGTAATCATAAACACAGTAATGTTGGTGCGCTGCCACAGATCCAACATGAACTCGTGCATCGATTCTTTGGTGTGAATATCTAGCGCACCAAAGGGTTCATCCATCAGCATCACTTTTGGCTCGGATGCTAAAGCCCGAGCGATCGCCACCCGTTGTTTCATCCCACCAGACAGTTCTTTGGGAAGAGACCTGGCGAAATTAGACAATCCCACCACGTTGAGGTAGTAGCTTGCCTGCTCCCGCCGCTCCTTTTTGGGAACACCTTGCAACTTCAACCCAAATTCGGTGTTATCTTGCACTGTCATCCAGGGATATAGCGTGTAATGCTGAAACACCATGCCGCGATCTGGACCAGGTCCCGTCACCCGCTTGCCATCAATCAACACCTCCCCAGACGAGGGCAAATCTAACCCAGCAATTTGCCGCAGCAAGGTCGATTTTCCCGAACCCGAAGCGCCCACCGCGCAGACAAACTCACCCTGCGCGATCGCCATGTTGATGTTCTTCAACACCACCAGCGTGCCAGTCTTCGTTTCAAAATTTTTGTTTAGTTGGTTGATTTGCAAATACATAAAGGTGTCCTTTGGGTGTGAGGAATGGGTAGGTGGGCTTCGACGTGAGCGCTCAGCCGAACGGTAGATGGGTGGGGGGTAAGTGGGAAGAGGGAATTGGAGAGTGGTGATTGAGGATTGGCGATTATTTGACTCCTCCAATCTGCAATCTCAAATCTCAAATCACCAATCTCAACGCTTCATCGTTTCTGGTTTGCCCAGTTGCAGGTAACTCGGAGCAGATATTGAAACAACAGGTCAAAACTCAGACCAATCACCCCGATTACAATCAATCCAACAAAGATTTCATCGGTTTTCAAGAAGCGTCCGGCAACACTGATACGGCGACCTAAGCCTTCGGTGGCGGCAATCAGTTCCGAGACGATGACCAATTGCCAGGCGGCGGCAAGATTGATTCGACAGGCATCGAGAATCCCCAGCGAAACATGGGGAAAGATTACCTGAAACAGAGTTTGTAAACGGTTCCCTCCTAACAAATAGGTTGCTTCAATCAAATCTTTGGGCACAAATTTCACGGTATCCATCACCATCAGCGAGTTGAAGAAGAAGGTGCCGATGAAGATCAAAATGATTTTGGGTTCTTCGCCAATGCCTAAATACAAAATCAGCAGGGGAATAAAAGCGGGGGCGGGCATATACCGCATTAAACCGAAGACTGGTTCCAACAGGGCGCGAATGCTGGCGAAACTGCCCATCAACACCCCAACGGGAATGGAAATCAGGGCTGACAACCCAAAACCCATACAAACCCGCCACAAACTGGCAATGGTATCTTTTTGCAGTTCCCCGGTGCTCCAGAGCCGTTGAAATGCGGTTAACACGTTTCCTGGGGATGGCAGAAAGGTGGGGTCAATCGCTCCAAACGTTGTCACGAGCCACCACAATAACAGCGGCAGGGCGATCGAGGTCACCATGAGTGCCCAGGTGAGTGACTGGGGAATGTCTTCTGCCAACCGCCAGAAGACGGTGGGGCGGAGAGAGCGGTAAAGCTTTGAAGATACGGTGTTTGTAGAGTGGCTCATAGGTGATTGAGGGAGAAGGAACTAGGATTTGGCTTTCTCGGCGTGGGCTTTCAGGAAGCGATCGTCAAACAGTTTGCTGAGGTCGGGTTTGGTTTTGGCTAGCCCCACTTTTTGCAAAAAATCAGACAGTTGCTCAGCCGCGTAGGGCAAGGAAGTCATCGTGCTACCGGGTTGGAGGGCTTTCAGGTTTTCTTCTAGAGTAAAAATTTTGGTACCCGCGGCGTACTCCTGATATTCAGCCGTGGAAACGTTGGCCCGTTTTGCCATAATTTCGATCGCCCGATCTGGGTTCGCTTTCATAAAATCCAACGTACTAAACCAGGAGTCAACCATTGCCTGAACCTGATCTGGATGCTCGTTGACAAATTTGCGAGTGAAAACGAGATGATCGGAGATGGCACCAGGGAAGTCTTTGGAGCTAAAGAGTTCTTTACTGTTGGGACGCTTGAGTGCCTGGGTGGTGAAGGGAGCAAACACACCCACCGCATCCACCTGCCCACCAACGAAGGCAGCAGCGGCTTTGCCAGTTTCTAAGGGTTGAAATTGGATGTCTTCGGGCTTCAAGCCTGCTTTTTCCAGTCCTAACAACAGCAGAAAGTGATCAACAGTGCCTTCTTCGGCGGCAACTTTTTTGCCTTTCAAGTCGGCGATGGTATTGATGCCCTCGCGCACAATAATTTTGTCGTTCCCCGTGGAGTTGTCGTTCGTCAACACAACAACCTGATCGGCTCCGCCTGCGATCGCGCTAATAGTGTCGTTGAGCGTTTGAGAGTTGGCATCGATCTGCCCGGCAGTGAGGGTGTTGATCGATTCCAGGTAGCCATCAAACCACTTTAAATCCACGGAGGCGTTCTGCTTGCCAAAGATCTTCTCATCGTTTGCCACCTGCCAGGGAAACCACCCGGGCCACGCACTAAACCCTAAGCGCGTTGTAACGGCTCCACTCGCTGGGCTGGGAGCGGGCGAGCTATCGGTGCTGGTGGTCATTTTGCTGGCGGGGTTGGTGCAGCTCACAATGAGGAGCAGACTGATAACGAACAGGGAAAGTTGAGATAACAGCGATCGCGTTTTCATTTCAAAACCTGAAGAGGGAATAGGTGCAGCAAATCCTTTGGTGGTGGTAATTTGATGAACAGATTTCGCAGGGGATAGGCATAGTATTGCCGGAAGCAGCGATCGCTCGACCGTAGTAATAGCTACACAATCCCCTGATTCCATCGGTAATTTGGCAGGAAAGGCAGGGGCTAATCCGTTGTCAGAGGCTTACCCCTTGTATTCCTTTAAATAGGAACCGTGACTGGGGGTATTTGTCGCGAAGCAACAGTGGATCGCACCCAGGTAAACCAGGTATCCAATCCTTCCCCGGTTTTGGCAGACACGGGAATGATGGTGACCTGGGGATTGATTTGGCGCACATTGGCTTCAATCTGGCTGAGATCAACCTCCAGGTAAGGAGCCAAATCCGTTTTAGTGATCAGCAAACAATCGGCTTCGCGAAACATCACGGGATACTTGAGGGGCTTGTCTTCACCTTCCGTAATGCTGAGTAGGGCAACTTTGGCGTGTTCACCCACTTCGAACTCTGCCGGACACACCAAATTACCCACGTTTTCCACTAGGACAAGATCAAACTGGTTGGGGTTGTAGTCGTGTTGCAAACGGTGAATTCCGCCAGCCACCATGCGCGAATCGAGATGGCACGATCGCCCGGTGTTAATCGCAATCACGGGAACGCCGTACTGACGCAGGCGATCGGCATCCAACTCAGTCGTCATGTCGCCTTCAATCACGGCAATTTTGAGATCGGTACTCAAGGCTGCCAGCGTTTTTTCTAGCAGGGCGGTTTTTCCGGCTCCGGGACTACTCATCAGGTTGAAGCAGGTAATCCCCCACTGATCAAAATGGGCGCGGTTATGATCAGCTCCTTCCTGGTTAGCGTGCAGCAGGTTAATGCCCAGAGCGGCATCGTGAGTCATGTGCATAGGGTGTGTTCCTCAGATTTGGACGGATCAGGACAATCAAATTCCAGGCGATCGATTTTCAGTTCGCGTCCGGAGCGGATGTCATCCATCGGCGATCGGCAGGTGGGGCAGGCGTATTGAATCCCCACTTCGGGACGATATTCCTGCTGGCACGCATGGCAAAAGGCAATGAGGGGAGTTTCCTGAATTTCCAGCGTTGCGCCTTCTAGAAACGTGCTCCGCGTCTGCACATCAAAAGCGAATTGCAAACTCACAGGTTCCACACAGGTAAACTCACCCACAATCAAATGCACTTTGGAAATTCTGGTTTTTTCGGGCTGCGACTCCCACCAATCACGAATGGTGACAATCAGCGCCTTCGTCATGTCGGTTTCATGCATAGGTTACGTCCACGCTTGATCCACTTGCATATTGGCTTCCGCATGGATGTAGGCGGGTTTTTGCTGGCGCGGAAGCTGACCCGACAGAACCAGGTACGCCATTGAGTCGCAAAGCACACGGGTTGCCATCAGCGCCGTCATATCGCTGACATCGTAAGGCGGGGAAACTTCCACCACTTCCAAGCCGCAAACAGGTGCCCGTTGAATAATTTTGCCGAGGAGGGCAAGGGCTTCCCGGGGCAGTAAGCCACCTGGTTCGGGCCAACCCGTGCCAGGGACGAAGCCAGCATCAATGCAATCAATGTCAAAACTGATCCAAACGCAATCGGTACCATCCAGGGCACGTTCCAGGGCAAAGTCAGCGGCGGCATCAATTCCCCGTTCTACGATGTCAGTGACGGTCAAAATGTTGGTCGATCGCTCGCGGCAAACTTTCACCCCCTGTCGCGGCACCTGCCAACCGCCAATACCCAGTTGCACCAAATTTTTTGCGGGTGCGTTTGCCATGTTGGTAGCGTGAAACCAGGGACAGGTATGCATTCGTTCATCCAGGTCGGTTTCCTGGGTATCCACGTGGCGATCGAAGTGGATAATGCCCACTTTCTTATCGCCTAAATGACGGCAAACCCCACGCACAGTTGGAAACCCAATGGAATGATCCCCTCCCAGCAAAATTGGAAACGCCCCCGATTCAAACACGTGGGCAACGCCTTTGGAAATTTGGTCGAAGGATTTTTCGTTATTGCCGGGAATCGTGAAAATATCCCCGACATCGCAGAGGGTAATTTGCTCCCGCAGATCCACGCCCAGCTCAAAATTGTACGGCGTGTAGAGGGCAGAGATGCGACGGATACCCTGGGGACCAAACCGGGTGCCAGGACGGTAGGTGGTACCGGAGTCGTGGGGAACGCCGACAATCGCCACATCGTACTCGCCCACCTTTCGCACATCTTCCAGGTAGGGTGCTTTCAGGAAGGTGTTAATTCCGGCGTAGTGTGGTAGTTCCCCACGCGAAAAGGTAGGAATGGAGCGATCGCGAATGCTGGCGGCCGCTTCCAGTCCATACTCCAACCCTTTAGACACTTCCTGCTGCCATCCAGTTAATGGAAGCTGACCTTCTTTTGCCAACGCACGATTCGCTTCCGATGAAGACGAATCTTCTGGAGTTTGAAACAAGGGATTATCGGTCATGATTCTCGATTATTGAACAATCCAATTCCTTATACGCGAAAGCCCAGGAGAGCGAAAGCAATCTTCCAAAGCTTTCTCAACTCTCCCGGGCTTTTATCCCGCCGTGTAGCTGCATCAGAAAAATCTTGTGTCAGCCAGCCTCTCTCGGACCAGACGCAAGTGTTACCCACCGGAACCCTAGAGGCTTGAAATTTTGTTTGATGAACAAACAAATAGCAGGTGGCATGGGAATAGATAGTATCGAGGACTACCGAATTATGCCGTTGTCAACCTTCGATGAGTTTTATTAGAACAATATGCGGATGAAAGGACTTGAACCTTCACACCTCTCGGTACTAGAACCTAAATCTAGCGCGTCTGCCAATTCCGCCACATCCGCAAAAAATAGCTCTACCATCATAGCAAGGACTCGTGGAAAACGGCTGATTTCTGTTGAGATCATCGATCGATAAGTATTGCTTGATTCTCCTTTATACAAAGAATCATCTCTGAAAAGTTGTCGGCGCTTCACAATCTGTTACAGAATAGGGGGGAGCCATTCTGAGTGAAGAACAAATATGTTTGGCAGTTTCACTGCAAATACCCCCGGAGCCGACTTTGGTGAGCGAATGCTTAACACGGTCGCCAGCCAATCGATTCGTCACCTGTTTTCAGAGTGCGAGTCGGTAGATGTGGTCATCCGTTGTAATCCTTCTAGCAAACTGCTGCAAGGGAGCATCGACAGTTTTCGGATGAGCGGTCGGAATTTGGTCATCCGTCGAGATTTTTTAGTCGAGGAGATGTCCTTTGAGACAGATGCGGTCTCTATCGACTTTAGCTCGGTGCTGGGTGGAAAAATTCGCCTGCGCCAACCGACGCAAGCTGTAGCTCAGGTGACCCTAACCCAAGCGGGGATTAACCAGGCATTTACCGCGGAACTGGTGAAAATGCGCTTGCAGAATATAGACAATCCTGAGTTGCTGCAATTTTCAGGAGGAGAGCCAGTTTCCTTTCAGGATGTGAATGTGCAACTTCTCCCTGAGAATCACATCAAGATTTTTGCAAAAGCTGAGTTGCCCAATGGATTAGTGCCGATCAGTTTGTCTGCCACGTTAGAAGTGGAGCGCCGTCGCCGTATTCTTTTTCAAAATCCTGTGTTTGAGGGCGATGTGGTGCCAGAGAACTTGCATGGAATTTCGCAAATTTTGACGCAGGAGTTTGCAGCCATCTTGAATAACATGGTGGATCTAGATCGGTTTGATCTAGATGGCGTGCTGATGCGGATCAATCGTTTGGAAACTCAAGGCGATCGCTTAATTTTCAGCGGGTATGCCCAAGTTGAGCATTTTCCGAAAGGGGGCTAACCTAGTTCAACCATCAGTAGTCTCCAGTGTCAGTGGTTTACAATGAATCGGAAAAAGATTCTGATTTTTCCTGATAAGGCATGATTAATTGAATAGTGACTTGCCTGATTGAATGGACGCTGACAGCCACAACGAGTCAAATGCTGGAATCGCTACTTGATGGACGTTACAGACTGATTCGGGTGCTGGGAAGCGGAGGCTTCGGGCAGACGTTTGTGGCAGAAGACACCCATCAGGATGGGAATGGCAAATGCGTCGTGAAGCATTTTAAGCCAGCCACCCAGGATGCAGCGTTTCTAGAAACCGCCCGGCGGCTGTTCT
>JACYLN010000074.1 GCA_015272515.1 Leptolyngbyaceae cyanobacterium C42_A2020_001
TCAATAGCGTTCACTTGTCTCTCATTTCAACTTTTTTTTAGAAATGCGCTCTCAAGCAGACGCAGAGACACTGCAATTGATTTGGGTTGATCAGGGCTATCAAGGCGAGAACTTTGCACGGGTCGTCGAGCAATTATGTGGGGCGACAGTAGAGGTTGTGAAGCGCACTGAAGCAGGATTCGTGGTTTTGCCCAAGCGGTGGATTGTGGAGCGTACTTTCGCTTGGCTTAGTCAGAATCGTCGTTTGAGCAAAGATTATGAACTTCTACCAGAGATGAGTGAGGCAATGATTCAAGCCGCAATGATTCGCTTAATGTTGCAACGTTTAGGGGAACAGCAGGAAGTGATTTAATCATTTATTTAGAAATACGCTCTAATGCTCGAGAAGATCTGCCTAAAGATCGCCCTTCCATTACTGTAATAATCAATACGGATCAGCTAGAAGGAATTAACAATTCTGACTTGAGTAATGTTACTGACAATACTGGTAAGAGATTCAATCCAAGTAAGTTGAAAGTTAATTATGCTGATTACGTTCAAAACTTTTTCAAAGCTGGAATTATTACCCCATTAAGTGGAACATTCACAAACGTTGGGGGAACATCTGTGATTTTTAATCAAACAGAAATCCCACTTGATGCAACTTTACCTGCCGTATTTGAAAATACAACCAATCCTGTGGGCTATAAGCTCAGCAGTTTATTTGATAAACCTATCGATTCGGTTGCTATTTTGTCCAACCCTAATAATTCTGCTCAAGGGGTCTGGCAATCCTCAAAGAATGGCTTAGATTGGCAAAATATTAGTAATGGACAGTCTCTATCTGGTGATGATCTAGTTCGCTTTCTACCTGCTATCAATTATCGCGGGACCCCTGATCGGCTCAAAATCAATTTTGACTCAATCGATAGGTGGATTGGTACAAGCGTTACTGCTGCTAGATAATCTCCTATTTTTGTCGAGTAAAAGAGAAGCTCTCCTCCAAATATAATGAACGGAACCCCTACAGAATGACAACAACTTTTTGAAGCAGTCAACGCTCTGCCTGAAGAAGCTTTGATGGAACTTGCTAGTTTTCTCGACTATCTTCGCTATAAATTAGCTTAGCGAAGAGGCGCTAACAATCAATCTGTTAGTTTTTTAGTTGCCGTTGTAGGGTTGGGTAGCTCTGGTCAACAGGATGTTTCAGAGCGGGGTGAAGAAATTCTCCGTAATGAAGTTTTTCCTGTGTATGGGTTGAGTTTCAGGTCTAGCAATTCGCTATGATGGCAATACTCGATACCCGTTTGTGGTTTACGCTAACGGAGCAGGGCGCGTTGATAATCAGCTTGATTTTGATATAGCGATCGCGGCACTTCATCGTTAGGCGAATGGGAAGCGTTACAATGCGGATGAAGATTTTTCGAGCATGACTGTATGCCGATCGCTGTGCCGCTTCATCGTCTCCAATTACAACCGGGAAGTGCGGTTACCGTTTCCAATATTGGTTGGCAGGAGTTTGAAACGCTTCTGCAAGAGCTACCTGAGCATCGCAGCACACGACTCGCCTATTTTCGAGGCACATTGGAACTGGTGTCGCCCTTACCACAGCACGAACGCGCGATCGTGATTATTTCTGACGTGGTGAAGCTGCTACTGCGAAGAGCACAGCGCCCGTGGGAGTCACTGCGTTCCACGACGTTTAAGCAGCAGGAAATTGCCGGAATTGAACCAGATGATTGTTTTTACATTGCAAACTTTGCAGCGGTGATTGGCAAAGAGCGATTGAACCTGATGATTGATCCGCCTCCTGACTTGGCGATCGAAAGTGATCTCACCTCTAAAACTGAAATGAGCGCTTATGCTGTGTTAGGCGTACCAGAACTGTGGATCTATGCGTCTGGAAGATTGACCATTAATGTTTTGCAGGGCGATCGCTATGTGGAGTCCATTCACAGTCCTACGTTTCCCGATATTGCGATCGCGGACGTGGTTCCAACCGTGATCCAACGGGCAAATGAGATTGGCACTAGTTTGGCATTGTTAGAGTTTGAAGATTGGTTGAATCAGCAGGGCTAACGTTATCGATCCATGCAACCGCGTCAAACTGTTGTTGAAGTTTTTTCTACCTTTGTCCAGTTCAAAGCGGACAACTTTGGCGGATGGATCACTGATCCCCGGTTGCGCCGCAGTATGCAACAGGCTCTCAAGCAAGAAGTGACGGAAGCTTCTGAAAGTGTTTGGGCACTTTACTGGCATAAAGTTTGGCAAACCCAGTCGAATGAACTTGCGATGGCGCATCTCGCGGCGTATTTGCAGGAGGTGTGTTTCTGGGTTGCCCGTAAAATCAGTTTGAACACTTCAGCGCGACAGGCACCAGCCGATCTGTTTCAAACTGCGATCGCTCGCATTCAATATGTATTAAAGCGATTCAATCCGCAACTCAGTTCTAATCTCAAAAGTTATGCAGAATTCGCCTTTAGCAACGTTCTGAAAGACACATTAAGGAAACAACAAGAAGCAGATATTTGCACAGATTGGGCACTGCTACAAAAAGTCACTCAAAAACGATTGGTAGACTCACTTGAGCACACAGGTTTAGCGAAAGGAATGATTGCTCAATATGTTCTGGCGTGGAAATGCTTTAAGGAGTTGTATGCTGCCACAGAAGTTCGGCATACACGCAAATTAATCAAGCCGGAAGCAGCCACATGGCAGGCGATCGCGGACCTTTATAACACCGAACGTATTCATCAACTGAGTCAGTCAGAGATGTGTTCACCGGATCGCCTGGAACAGTGGATTACAAACTGCGCGAAAGCGATTCGGGCTTTTTTGTATCCCACACCGATTTCAATCGATGCCCCCTCTACCGCCAGTGAAGAATCTCCTAGTCTACTGGAGCGCTTACCCAGCAATACACAAGACTCGCTACTGACAGATTTATTGATTGAGGAAGAAACTGCCACCCGTGACACTCAGCTTGCCGAATTGACGAAGGTGCTGGAGGGCGCGATCGCAGATCTACCCGCCCAAACCCAACAACTTCTGGACGCGTATTATCAGCAACAACTAACTCAACAGCAAATCACACAGCAGTTAGGAATTCCGCAATACACCGTCTCTCGTCGGTTGAGCAGCGCCCGCCAAACCCTATTGAAAAAACTGGCAACGTGGAGTCAAGAAATGTTGCATAGTTCCCTGAACCCGGACGTATTGACCAGCATGAGCACCGTTCTCGATGAATGGCTCACCGCTCACTATCACCAGTCCGCCTCCTCTAACCGGGAGTACCTATGATGTCTTTCAATGCTGCTTTGCTCAATCTCGACCAACTTTATCTGGAAATTCCCGATTCCCCTCAACCGTCAGTCGCTTATTCCACATCCGGTGCTCGCTGGCGTGCTGTTCTGATCAACTGACGCTGGATGCCTTTCTACCCTGGGTACAAGCAGAACACACTCCGCAGGCACGAGTCTGGCTCAACGCTGCTCTCTTGCCAACGATTTGGGAGTTTGTCAACGGCACCGCGATCGCCTTTGACAATGTGCGAATGGTGCTGATTCCCTCCGATGCGATCGACACCGATGAATTGCGCGTTCCCCAGGAATGGCTGGATATTCCCGCTTGGGCAGCCGATTACTACGTGGCAGTGCAGATCAATCCAGATGAGGGCTGGATGCGGGTTTGGGGCTACACCACCCATCACCGCTTGAAAACCCAGGGCAGTTACGATCCCAGCGATCGCGCCTATACCCTGCCGGAAGACAGCCTATTTCAAGACCTGAACACACTCTGGCTTGCCCGGGAACTAGGTACCAACGACGTGTTACGTGCTGAAGTTGCCGCCTTACCCAGCCTACCTGCCGCCCAGTCCACGAATTTGATTGAGCGACTCAGCGATCCAACGATGGCGTTTCCCCGGCAGTCCATCCCGTTTCCATTGTGGGGTGCATTGCTGGAGCATGGTGGTTGGCGCAAACAGCTTTATCAACGGCGGCAGGGAATGCCGGAGCAGTGGTCAATTTCCCAATGGCTACAAGCAGGTATTTCCGCATTGGCAGAGCAAATCGGTTGGGCGCAGGCAGAACTGCAACCCGCGATCGCCTTTCGTAGTTTGCCCACCACGGTTCTCAGTCGCCAACTTAGTATTGCAGGAAACTCCTACCAACTCAACATCACGCCTCTAACCGAACACACAACTCCCGAAGCCTCTGCCTGGCGGTTTGAACTTCGTAGCAGTGATTCCACTGGCAGGATTCCATCTGGCTTTAAACTCCGCCTTTTAACCGAAGATCTTCAGCCCTTTCAACACAATCAGGATGAAGCGGTTGAGCCAGTTGAGGCGCTATCAGTGGAGGTTTTAGTCACTCCCAATGAAGGGCTAGTTTGGGAGGTGGAACCAATGCCAGATGGATACGATCGCGAAATTCTCACCTTTTAATTGGAATAGATTCCGTCTAAATACAGATTGTTCAACCCCTGGCAAAGTGTGTTAGATTTTTGATAACAATTTGAGTCAGTCAGCTTAATTCATTTTCTGTAGGCGTTTTTGGAACCAATGGGTTCTCGCACTACTAGGAAGTGAAACGGGGGAACCACATTTCGGGGCGAACCAGCAAGCTTTGGGATTGGAGATTTGAGATTATTGCAATCTTAATTCAACATCCTTAATCGCAGAATCTGTTGGAGAGCATCTCTCAGCTCTAGCCCGTCAGCTAACTCCGTCAGCATTGAGAGAGGACTAGGAGCCAGTTTTACAATTCGGGCTTCTCAGTGTCTCTTGCTAGGACTGCTCGCCTCGTGTACCGGCAAGATTTTGAGGTGCTGATATGTCACTGATGAACGTGGCTGCGATCTTTGCTGCGATCGCCCAATCTACATGGAATCGTTCTAAGATTTTACTTCTACGAGACACGGTAGTTTTGCCAGCTTTGGGCTTTCTAGGAATCATCGTGTTGTGGTGGATTGTGGCATTGTTTCGTCGGGATCTAATGCCCACCCCACCCGAAGCCTTTGTCAATAATTTGGACTTCATTCTCAACCCCTTTTACCAGCGAGGTCCAGGGGATCTAGGATTGGGCTGGTTGCTGATTGCCAGTTTACGGCGAGTGCTGCTGGGCTTCCTGTTGGGTGCATTGGTCGCGATCCCGGTTGGCTTTTTGATCGGAATGTCTCGCCCGACGCTATTGGCATTAAACCCTCTGATTCAGATTTTCAAGCCCGTTTCGCCTCTCGCCTGGTTACCGATCGCCCTGGCAATTTTCAATCTGGCAGATCCCTCCGCCATTTTCGTGATTTTCATTACCTCTTTGTGGCCCACCATCATCAACACTGCTCTCGGTGTATCCAGCGTTTCTCAAGACTATTTGGATGTGGCACAAGTGCTGGAAATGCCCAAATGGCGACAAATTTACAAAATCATTTTGCCGGCCAGTTTGCCTTATATCTTTACCGGGTTGCGAATCAGTTTAGGGATTGCGTGGCTGGTGATTGTGGCAGTTGAGATGTTGACGGGCGGCATCGGCATTGGCTTCTTCGTCTGGGATGAGTGGAGCCGTTTGAACCTCAGTTCTGTATTCCTGGCAGTGCTGGTCATTGGGGTCACAGGTTTACTGTTAGATGTGGCGATCGCGCAATTGCAGCGCTTAGTCACCCATCGTCGCCCAACAACTGCGAGTTAAGGCAGGAGGCAACCTATGAACACTAATTGGACTCGCCGCGAGTTTGTGCTGGGCGCGAGTGCAGCAGCGGCAACGGCAGTTTTATCTTCCTGTAACATCAGTGGCGATCGATCCGCAAAGGGTTTGACTGAAGAGGCGTTAGCAGTTGAACCCGTTGTTAAACCCGATGAGCTGGAAAAGCCGGATATTGTTGTAGGCTATGTACCCGTGAATGATTGTGCGCCATTTGCGATCGCCTGGAAAAAGGGCTTTTTCCGCAAATACGGGCTAAACGTGCGGCTTAACCGAGAAGCCAGTTGGGCGACCTCCCGCGACGGGCTAATTTTTGGACGGTTGGATGCCTCCCCGGTGGTATCGGGTGCTGTGACCAACGCCCGCATTGGGGCAGAAGGTGCCCGCCATGCACCGCTCTGTGCTGGGATGACCATCCACCGTCACGGTAACGCGATGACCATGAATAAAGCCATGTGGGACTACGGCTTGCGCCCCTGGCACGAATACAACGGCAACCTGGAAGAATTTGGCAAACAGTTTCGCGGCTTTTTTGAGAGTCAACCGCCGCAAAACCGCGTCTGGGCAGTGGTACTCAGTTCTGCCATTTATGAGTACTTCATTCGCTATCTGGCAGCAGCGGCTGGCGTAGAACCTGATAAGGAATTTCGGTTGATTATTGTGCCACCCCCGCAAATGGTCACCAACGTGCGAATTGGGGCAATGCAGGGCTACATGGTAGCGGAGCCGTGGAATACTCGTGCGATTTCGGGCAATGCTGGAGTGGGCTTTACCTTTGCCCAGGGTAAGGAAATCTGGCAGGGACATCCCGATCGCTTACTGGGTGTGATGGAAGACTTCATTGTGAAGTACCCCAAAACCTATCGATCGCTGCTCAAAGCCATGATCGAAGCCTGCCAATACTGCGGCAAACCTGAAAACCGGGAAGAAGTTGCCAAACTCATTACTGATCGCGCCTTCACCGGAGCCAAACCCAAAAAAGGTCCCGTTGATAAATTCACCCGTCCAGCCATTGTGGGCGAATACAACTACGGCGGCTTCGATGGCAAAGACCGGATTATTAAATCCGCCGATACCACCATCTTTTTTGATATGCCAGAGAACTTGAAGACAGTGCCCGAAGAGCATTCCACCTTTTTGTGGCGATCGCGCAGCATCTGGATGATGACTCAAGCTGCCCGTTGGGGGCAAATCAAAGAATTCCCCGCCAATGCCGAAGAACTTGCCTCTAAAGGCTGGCGTGCTGACATTTACCGCGAAGTTGCCCAAGAAATGGGAATTCCCTGTCCTAAAGATGATTTCAAAGTCGAATCCCCCGATGTATTTATCGACAAGAAAGGCTTTGATCCCAGTGACCCCGTTGGCTACCTCAACAGTTTTGAAATCCGCGCTAACCGTCCCACGCCAATCTATCTGTCTTAACTCATTCCCCATTTCTTAAAGGAGCCACTTATGGTTAAGTCAACCCTACAAACCAACGGCATACAAACTCAGCCATCCCAATCTGAGTTTCTGGTGATTGAAAACCTGGTCAAATCCTATCCCACGCCCACTGGTGATCCCTTTGTAGTATTGGATGGCATTAACCTCACCCTGCACGAGAATGAATTTGTTTCCCTGATTGGACATTCCGGTTGCGGCAAATCGACCCTGCTAAAAATGGTGGCAGGGCTGGAACGAGCCACCTCTGGGCTAATCACACTGGAAGGCAAAGAAATTCGCAAGCCAGGAGCTGATCGCATGATGGTGTTCCAGCACTATGGACTGTTGCCCTGGCTTACCGTGCGCGAAAATGTGCGGTTGGCAGTAGACGAAGTGCTGGATGGTTTATCCCATGCAGAAAAGAAAGATCTGGTAAATGCACACCTGGCAATGGTGAACCTGACCGCTGCTGCGAACAAGTATCCTGATGAAATCTCTGGTGGGATGAAGCAACGAGTGGGGATTGCCCGCGCCTTAGCGATTCGTCCCAAGTTGCTGCTAATGGATGAACCCTTTGGTGCACTGGATGCCCTAACTCGCGGCAAGCTGCAACGGCAGGTATTGGATATTTGGGAGAATAACCGTCAAACTGTGCTGATGGTGACCCATGATGTGGATGAAGCACTGTACATGTCCGATCGCATTGTGATGCTAACCAATGGTCCCAATGCCAACATTGGTGAAATTCTGGTGGTGCCGTTTGACCATCCCCGCGATCGCCATGCCCTGCGAGAAGATCCCCGGTACTACGAGCTTCGCAACCACGCCCTCGACTTTTTAGACCAGCACTTCAGTACAGACGATTAATTCCGGTACGGCTGTCCTTTTTCGCCCTGGTATGATTGTTCGGTTGTTGAAGTCATGCAAATTCCCTCAGCACAGGGCTGAACAGGAGACAGTATGGAAAGCTGGCAAGCGATCGCGGCAGCAGGAATTTTTGTTGGGGTGATCTTTCTAATCATGACGGAATGGCTGCATCTGATGCTGGCAGCCATGCTGGGGGCACTACTCTTGGTGTTTTTGAATATTCTCACTCTGGATGAAGCGATCGCTTATATTGCCAAAAGCCACGCCACCCTCGGTCTGTTTTTTGGCGTGATGGTGATGGTGCGGGCTTTTGAACCCACCAAAGTGTTTGAATATCTGGCAACCCAAATGGTGTTGCTGGCAAAGGGCAAAGGCAATCGCTTATTGCTAGGAATTGTAGCCATTACCACACCGATTTGCGCTGTTTTGCCAAACGCCACCACGGTCATGCTGCTAGCTCCGCTGATCCCGCCACTGGCAGAGGAAATTCAAGTAGACTTTGTGCCGCTGCTGATTTTGATGATGTTTATCGCAAATAGCTCCGGATTGCTTACCATCGTGGGCGATCCAGCTACGTTTATTGTGGGTACATCCATCAATATGAGTTTTGTGGAGTATCTGCAAAAACTCAGTTTGGGCGGCGCGATCGCCGTTCTTACAGTGATTGCAACGCTACTCTTTCTATTTAAGAAGGTTTGGCGCAAAGAGTTGACCAGCTTAGACAATTTGCCGTTGCCAGAAATCAACCATCCTCGAATGCTGACTTTGGGCGCAGGCATTGTGGCGCTAGTGCTAATCTTCTTTGTGATTGGAGAAACCTTGCCGATTCCAGTCTCTCCGGCAACTGTCGCTTTGCTCGGTGCAGCACTCTGCCTGATGCTAGCTCATCACAGCAAAATCGATACAGTTAACAACATTCTGCGCGATGTGGACTGGAGCACGTTGATTTTCTTCATGAGCATTTTCGTGCTGATTGGTGGGTTGCAAAAAACAGGTGTAGTGAGCGCTGCATCCAGTGTGTTAGCAGTGATTGATTTTGGGCAAAAATGTGGCGCTGGGAGCGATCGCGTTGCTGTTTTTTGTGGGGTTACTGTCTAGCGTTGTCCCCAATATCCCCCTGGTTGTGGCCATGGTGCCCCTGCTCAAGGAATACATCGTCAATGCTGGGTTTGTGGGCAAAGAAATTCTTGATCCCAATTTCGCGGGACAGCTTCCGGTTGCAGTTTTGCCTCTGTTCTACGCCATGATGTACGGCGCAACCCTGGGCGGCAACGGCACCCTGGTCGGTGCATCTTCCAATATCGTCGCTGCCGGAATTGCTGAACAGCACGGCAAACGCATTGCCTTTAGCACTTTTTTGCATTACGGCATCCCCGTCATGCTGTTGCAATTGGCAACTGCCACTCTCTATGTCAGTGTGGCATTTTTACGTGGGTAAAAACTGACAGCGATCGCCGCTTAGGACAATGAATCCTTCAAAATGTAAAATTGTATAGCAAAGTGCTGAGTAATGAGGACTGAGTGCTGAGAATGCAATCCAGTCACTTCAAGATTTTCATCAGTTCGATAGTCCTAACCTATAGCAGTACCGCTATAAAATTCAAAATAGAAAATCCTTATGGGAAAGCTTTTTGACCTCAAACAATGCAGGTGGCAACTCGATCGAGATACGTTTCACATCAAAGTTTGCAGAGGTGCTCGCAAGCTATTGCAACCACTCCAGATTAATTGCCAAGTCGCTCAACTTTAAGCTGAGTATTTTTGAGAACTGAATGGTAATGGGAGCAGCCGCTCCAGTTCCAGGTTAGCAGCAGCGTGTGCCAAAGTGTCCAGGTTGGTGCGATCGCTCAGGTGTGGCACCAGTCCCAAAACAGGAATCCCTGTCAATGATTGAATTAGTGCCGCAGGTGCCCAGTCTTCAATTTCCTGATCTGAACAGGGTTGAGTACAGTTCAACACAATGCCTTTGAGATGCACTCGTGATTGACGAGCCAGCGCCACATTGGCCACCGCTTGCCCGATCGCACCTAACTTCACCGGAACAACCAGAACGGTAGGTAATCGCCAATCCCACGCTAAATCTGCGATCGTTGTTTCATAGGTCACCGGAGACCCCAGCCCACCCAGCCCCTCTACCAGCACAAAATCATTATTCTGCCTTAATTGCTCAAAGGCTTGCCAGGCTTTATCCAGTTCAATTCTGCGCCCTTCTTTGGCGGCGGCGAGGGGAGGAGCCAGGGGAGCCTCAAAGCGCAGGGGAGTCACTGCTGTTTCTGCAAAACCAAACAACCGACTATACAATTCACAATCGCCCAACCCAGATTGAAGAGGCTTGAGAATTTTCAAATGCAGAGACGCACAATATTTCTGCCAATAGGCTGCGAGTGCAGAAGTTAACACTGTTTTTCCGGCATCTGTATCGGTTCCGGTAATCAGTAATGCGTTCAAGGTGCGCTCCTTTCGCGATCAACCCGACCCAGTTCTAGGGTGTAATCGGTTCCCCGCGCACCCACAACATCAATTCGGTAATCCCCCGGTCGGTATCCACTATCGTAAGACACAACCGCCTGCCAATAACTGGCACCATTGGCGCTCACTACCTGACCCGACGGGTCATACACTCGTAACGTTGCGCCACCCCACACCTGAGCCGACAACACATTGCCAGCATCTGCCGAAACAACATACCGGTTGACCACGTTTTGCCGGACGCGATCGCTAAACGATTGGGTGCTGTCTCCCGGCGGAAAGTTAACCGGGATTTCATTAATTTTCGGCGGTTGCGGTGAGGGCGTGGATGTGGGAGTGGGGGTGGGGCGAGGTGAGCGCAGACTCACATTGATTCTGTACCGACCTCTATCCAACCCTCGAACTGGCTTTAGCTCAATGAAGTAGTCTCCGTTATAGGGCAACGTTCCTTCCCAAAAGGAAACGCGCCGAGCATTGTCATCCACTGGGCGATTATCTGGAGCATAAATTGTCATTAGGGTACCCTCTCCGCTAATCACTGCCTCCAGAGTTTCTCCCTGCCCAGCATTTACGATGTATGTCATCGTTTCGTTCGACTTCAACTCGCCACTCTGGGTTACAGAACCATCGCGACCCAGATCCAGCCGTCTAGTCAAATTCACAGGCTCTGGTGGAGTCGTGGTGGGAGTAGGGGTGGGGGTGATAGTAGGGGAGGGGGAGGGAGTGGGCGAAAGGGACGGAGACACTGAGGGAGTGGCAATTGGTAGAGGCTCAGGCTGCTGGCTACTGAGAATAGTTCGCATAATTAGCCAGGAACCCAAGCCGGTCAGAATCACCAATCCAATGCCCGCCGCAATAATGGCTAACGGGTCATCCCAGACGGAACTGCGGGGTTCTTCAATGGTTGGTACAGGTCGGCTGGGCGGTGGGGGAGTTGCTTGAACAGGTTCGACGGGCGATCGCCGTCCCACAGCAACCGTATGCATCTGCGCGAATTGGGTAGGAGTGGGCTGCGGCTGGCTAGGCTGGGCTGGAGGGGAAGGCGGCACAACAGGCACAACGGGAGGCGGTGCAACAGGGGGAGCCTGTGCTACGGGAGCAGTTGCAGCATCAAGCGCTTGCACCACTTCACTGACGGACTGGTAGCGATCGCCCGGACGATAACTCAACATCTTGTTCAGCACCTGAGCAAACGCTGGGTTCACTGTCACCCATCGTTGCCAGTACCAGGTCATCATCGCATCATCAAACAGTTCCTGCGGCTCCCGCCCAGTTAGCAGCACCACCACCGTCACCGCTAAAGAATACAAATCGCTACTGGGGTAAGCCTTCCCTGTTTGCATTTGTTCACTGGGCGCATACCCCGGTTTGCCAACTGTCGTCGGTTGCGCGATTCCGGTCGTCATAGTTTGAAACCGGGTTGCCAGCTCTTTCACCACGCCAAAATCAATCAAAACCGGCTTGCTATCCTGCTGTCGCAAAATGATGTTATCGGGCGCAATATCTCGATGCACAATCCCTTTGCTATGGATATGGGCCAACACTGGTAATAACTGGCGCATCAGTTGCAGCACTTCCATTTCAGAAAAGGCAATTCCCTGAGCTTTGCGCTGATCCAACAGTTGACGGTAAGTTTGCCCTTCTACATAGTCTTGTACCAGGAATAGTCGTTGGTCTTGCTCAAATGTTGCTCGGAATTGAGGAATCTGAGGATGCTGAATCTGGTAGAGAATTTGTGCTTCCCGTTGAAACAGTTCTTTGGATTTGTCTAGTGCATATTCGCCTCCCTGGGCAGGAGTTAATTCTTTCAATGCACACCGTTCACCAAACCGCCCCTGATCCTCTCCCAAGTAGGTGCGACCAAAACCACCTTGACCTAGCACACCCAGAATGCGATAGCGGTTTTGCAAAATACTTCCAACTGGCAGCGGCGGGCGCATAGTTTCTAACTAACTCCTGATTCCTGTTTCATCCTACAAAGCTGAAGTGGTTGTAGCGCAATTATTGAAGTTACAACTCAATCCGGCAGAAAAGTTTTACTAGTTGGGTTTCGCAAGTTACCAAGCCTACTAAGTTCTAGTGTGGGCTAATCTGTCTACTCTGTAAGTAGGTTTCAACTTTCCGCAAGTTTAGCTTTGACAAATTCTTGAACTTTTTTGCCATCCGCTTTCCCTTTAAGCTGCTGCATTACAGGTCCCATCACTTTCCCCATATCTTTAGCGGAGGTGGCACCCACGCGGAGAATGATTTCGTCAATAATTTGGCTAATCTCATCATCCGATAGTTGTTTGGGTAGATACTCCTCCAGGATGGCTAATTCCTGAGCTTCTTGTTGGGCAAGGTCAGCCCGATTGGCTTGCTCGTATTGAGCAATGGAATCTCGACGTTGTTTTGCCAGTTGCACCAACACTTCAATTTCTTGCTCCGCAGTGAGGGTTTCCTGTCCGCTAGGGCGAAGGCTTACCTCTTTTTCAAGAATGGCTTTTTTGACACTACGCACTGTTTCTAGCCGGATCTTATCTTGCGCTTTCATCGCCGCTTTAATATCTTCAGTAATGCGTTCTTTTAAGCTCATGACGTATACATCCTCCATAGGACTTTTCAGGGAAGGTTAACAGACCTCAGCAGTTTGTAAAGATTAGGTAATCTCACCGTATTTTTACTGGATCGCAGAAAGATCTAACCTTATCCTGCTGGTGTTTATGTGTAAACTATTCTGACATCAGGATAAAATTATGAGATTGATTCCAGGCAGCGATCGCCCATTTTAGTCAAAGCGACTACATTGATGGTCTGCATTAGTCTGTAAAATCCCTCGCGGTAACTTTTTCTTCATATCTTTTACATTCCTCATCTGTTACTTAATACATTGTTGAAAAAGAGCGTCTCCTTATCAGGGAAATCCTGGGGGTCGTTTCAAAAGCTGAATGGTAATATTGCCGTGATTGCGCTAGAGGTCTATTGTGATCCGCACTGCACCCCTCTCTCCCCAACTTACGCTTCCCTCTCTTAACGATAATAATCGGCTCCGGTTGCTCTCTGGCTCTGCCAACTTAGAGCTTTCCCAGGAAGTAGCCCGTTACTTGGGCGTTGACCTGGGTCCGATGGTTCGCAAACGATTTGCAGATGGTGAACTGTATATTCAGATTCAAGAGTCAATTCGCGGCTGTGATGTATATCTACTTCAGCCTACTTGCCGCCCGGTGAACGACCATCTCATGGAATTATTAACCATGATTGATGCCTGCCGTCGAGCATCTGCCAGACAAATTACGGCAGTCATTCCGTATTATGGCTACGCGCGAGCCGATCGCAAAACAGCAGGGCGCGAATCAATTACCGCCAAACTGGTTGCCAACCTGATTACCCAAGCAGGAGCCAGTCGTATTTTGGCGATGGATCTGCATTCCGCTCAGATTCAGGGTTACTTCGATATCCCGATGGATCACGTTTACGGTTCACCTGTGGTGTTGGATTATCTCTCTAGTAAGCAGTTGCCCGACCTGGTAGTGGTATCTCCTGACGTGGGCGGTGTGGCACGAGCACGGGCTTTTGCCAAAAAGCTGAATGATGCACCGCTGGCAATTATTGACAAACGTCGCCAAGCACACAACGTTGCTGAGGTGTTGAACGTAATTGGCGATGTCAGCGGAAAAACGGCAGTTTTGGTGGATGACATGATTGACACGGCGGGCACCATCACTGAAGGGGCACGGTTGCTGAAGCAGGAGGGTGCTCGTCAGGTGTATGCCTGTGTAACCCATCCGGTTTTCTCACCACCTGCAATTGAGCGGCTTTCTAGCGGCATTTTTGAAGAAGTAATTGTAACCAACACTATTCCAATTCTCGAAGAACATCGCTTCCCACAATTAACGGTGCTATCAGTGGCAAACTTAATTGGGGAAGCTATTTGGCGAATCCATGAAGACAGTTCGGTAAGCAGTATGTTTCGCTGACCCACGTCCGACTTGTAGACTGAAGATTTTTTAGAAAAAACTCCAGTTGTGGACGTGGACAAGACTTAAAGGAACTGCAAACACGCTTCTGGCACCAGCCAAAGTTCACCCGATTTGAAGCGATCGCACTCTACCCATTGAGCCGAGATCGCTTTGTTGTTTCCATCAAAAAATGTCACCTCTTGCAACTGATAAAATTTGGAATCGGCGAAATCGCAGCGATAAAGCTGGATGATTTCATGCTTGGGTTGATTCAGGTGGGTAAAGCGGTTTTCAATGCAACCAAGATATTCAATGTTGGTTAATTCTGCCTGAATTTCTTCCTGAAATTCGCGCTGCAATGCTTCCAAACTGCTCTCCCCAAACTCAACTCCACCACCCAATGCCCGATAAAAGTGCCGTTGCTTGATTGGCTCATAGTCGCTGTAAACAAATACGCGATCGCCATCCAGAATCAGCCCCAACGCCACCACCCGAATCCGGTTTTGTGTTTGCATCCCATCCACCTGGTTAAGAGCTTGATTGACTACAAACTTCTTTTTAACGGCTACGGAACTAATCAGAACTAACGGTTATTTGGGCAAGACCGTAAGCGTTTGCTGGTATAGGTGCAGTCAAAGTACTCTTCAGCTTCACCAACGGAGCGAAATGAGAGAGGAACAGTTTGGGGTGAGCCGTTGGGATAGTCTTCTGCTTCCCAAACTTTCAGCGTGTAACTGGTGTTCATTTGATTCGACCACACCTGATAATGAAAGTCTTCTGCAACGCTCCCGTTTTTGCGTCCTCCTGCCCCTTCTTTTACCAAATAACCGTTGCTTTGGGAGGGCAATTGCTTCAGCCCTGTTCCAGAATTAGAGCGAGACGAATTTGCTGGTCCAGTAGGAGTGGTGCGGTTAGAACACATTCCTGCAAGACTAATTTTGCGACCGCTGCTGGTCACCATGTAACAGGATGAGTCGGCTGAAACGGGTAATGCAGAAGCCAGAAGGGTTAAGGTTGCGAAAACGATTTGCCAATGGGTACGTGCCATACTCTTTAGAGAGTTTGAGAATACTCACTCTAAAGTTCCCAGCACAAACGCCTCAACCCGTGTCAGTAGAACAGTCATTGCACAAACTTCACAGAATAGCCGTTGGGAGATCGCGGAGGTGAAAGAAGTTAGAAGGCAGGAGTTAGAAGTCAGGAAGTGAGGAAGATGAGGGAGATAGGGGAGAAATTCAAAATTCTCCAACTCCTCACTCTTCAATTCCCTCCTCACCTTCCCCATTACCCATTACCCAATTAGTTATATTGACTTTCAGACAATACATCCGAACGACTACGGCTGTCTCCTGTTCTCCAATCTTCGTTTTCGCCACCGATGATCACCTGTTCCAGCGTCACATAATCTTCACTAAATTGGCGCAGAGCGTTGATCAAAATATCCAGCGCGATCGCGTCACTGGTACCCAAATCAAACCAACACCGCGCCCATACGCCTTCGTATTCCACTTCGCCCATGTTGTGCATCAGCGCTAGCATACTGTCGCCCGCCAAATCCTGGTTGTACTCCATGTAGCTGATTTCCAAGCCTACATCTTGCACTTGCAGGTTTTCAGCGTTAAAACCGCCCAGTTTGCCCAAAAAAAACCAGGAGTCAAACACTTCTTCCAGGTACTGTTTTTCCATCTCTGAAGGGACGGTGATGAACTCAATCCAGATCCAGAGATTGAACGGGTCGAACTCGCGAAACGAAATGTTCATAAAAGTGCGAATGGGGAATGGTAGCCCTGTCTAATATCTACCATTCCCCAGCCATTATGAATAAATTTTTGGGTTGCAATCGTTTGGATAGTCCTATTTAGCAGCTTGCCCCAAGCGCTCTTTGGTTTTTCTCAATGCCCGCTCCATTTCGCGCACTAGTCCATTAGGAAGCTGATCTTTCTTGGCAATCGCTCGCTCCAGGTAAGGCACGCTTTCTTGATCTTTGCCCTGCTTTGACAAAATCCGGGATTTGAGGTACCAAAGTTCGGGGTTTTCGGGAGCAGCAGTAATAGCACTATCTACCGCTGTGATTGCCTTATCATACTGCTGCATTTCCAAATAGCCCATTGCCAAACCGCGATCGGCGAGGTAACGAGGACTGGCAAACTTTTGTAACCGCTCAATCCCTTTATCGGGATTGGAGAAGGGCATATAAATACCTGTGTACACATCGATGTAGCCGCGCAGCAGATTTAACTCTGGATCGTTGGGAGATTTGGCTTCCGCTTCGTTGAGATATTTCAAAATTTGCTGAAGCTCACCCAATACTTTTGCCGTGCCTTTCACAGTGCCCTCTTTGGTGAAGGCGTACACGCCATCAAAAAAATGGCTCACTGCTAGATACAGGTTGCCCCGCAGTGGGTCGTTGCCAACTAACCGTTCAGCCGCGCCACGAGTTTGGCTGGCAAAGGTTTGAAATTCTTCTAACAAAGCGGTTTTCTTCGCTTTATCTCGTTCACCTAACATATCGCTGTAGGTGAGTGAGGCTTTCATTGCCAGAGAAAGCGGATCGTTTGGATCAAGCTGTTTGAGGTAATTAGCGGCTGATTTATAATCCCCTTTTTTAAAGAATGCTTCAAATGCTGCTTGAGTGTTTTCATTGATGGGTCTGGGGTTACTCGTGCGGAAAGGGTCTTTGGCAAATACGGAGCCTGTCCACAGGCTAGTCGCCACGATCGCGGCACCAACCAGGCGTGAGAGCTGTTTCAGCGCAGCTTGAGAAGAAACGGTCTTTGGCATCGTCATCAGATCGGGTATTGGTTGAGGTTGAATTATTCGGTTCTATCCTAGCCTTAAGCCCATAGCATCAGAAGCAATTGGTTGGGCATAATGAGGAAGCACAGGTTTTACAGGAACTTTTGACGGAAATTAATCGTTGAGGGTTCCATGTTGAAGCTGCGATCGCCCTCCCGTTGAGCCTCAATGCTGTACCTTAAAGATCTTAGCTATCACCCCCCCGCCAGCCACTCTGCCATTCTCAAAAACGTGAACCTGACGGTGAAGCCAGAGCAACTGACCCTGATTGTGGGTCCTAGCGGTTCTGGCAAAAGTACCCTTCTGGAAATTTTGGCAGGGCTGGCAGAACGAACAAAGGGCGATATTCGTTGGCGCGACCAGGAACTTACTTCTTTGCATTTGCAACAATTGAGCGGGCTGGTGTTTCAGTTTCCTGAACGGCATTTTTGTGGAGGCACCATTCTGGAAGAACTGCGCCTGGGGCATCCTGAACTAATGAGCGATCGCATCCAGCAAGCCCTCGCCGAAGTAGGGCTAGAGCAGTTGCCGCTGAGCACGCCCCCCCAAGCTCTCAGCGGCGGGCAGCAGCGCCGTCTAGCCCTCGCCGTACAACTGATTCGCCAACCTCATTTGCTGCTGCTAGATGAACCCACTGCTGGACTGGATTGGTCGATGCGCCGCCAGCTTGCAACTCTGTTGGCAAAGCTCAAAACCCACTGGAGTTTGCTCGTGGTATCTCACGATGCCAGCGAACTGCTCGACATTGCTGACCAATGCTGGACTCTTAATCACGGTGAACTGGCACATGCCACCCCCGAAAGCTTGAAAGCCGCCACGGGCAAAACTTTAATTTCTCCAGTCAATTAGCGGCAATGGTAACCCCTCAGCCTTCTCCATCTGTTTCTCTGCCTAATATGACCGACCTCTGGCAGAAAACTCTGCACTGGTCCCCCTCTCCAGAGCAAGCTCAAATCTTTCAAGCGTTGTATCGCCACATTCTGGATGCCAACCGCTACCTCAACCTGACCCGCATCACCGACCCAGTTGAATTTTCCGAAAAGCACCTGTGGGATTCCCTCCGCGGCATCATCCCCCGCTTTGCTCACCCCATCCCCCTTACCCCATCCCCTACACCCTTCAAAGCCATCGACATAGGCACCGGAGCAGGTTTTCCCGGCATTCCCTTTGCGATCGCCCAACCAACCTGGACAGTCACCCTGCTCGACTCCACGCGTAAGAAAATCGACTTCCTGAACCAGCTACTCACAACTCTGGATATTGCCAATGCCACGGCGATCGCGGGGCGGGCAGAAGAACTTGGGCAAAATCCAGATCACCGGGAGCAATACAGTTTGGCAGCAATTCGGGCAGTGGCAGCGACTCCTGTATGTGCAGAATATGCCCTTCCTTTCTTGCAAGTGGGCGGAGTAGCAGTGTTGTATCGCGGTCAGTGGAGCGTAGAAGAACAACGATCGCTAGCAACGGCGATCGCGCTCTTGGGTGGCGAAATTGAGGCGATCGAGGCATTCAACACACCAATTACTCAGGCAGAACGGCACTGCATTTATGTTCGCAAGATCTCCGCTACGTCTCCTGAATTTCCTCGCGTAACCGGAATCCCTGCCCAAAAACCGCTTGGTTAGATCATGAATTAACGGCGAATTCTTGCGTGGGATGGGTTAGCGCGGCGTAACCCATGCAGCTCAAAAAACCGAAACGTACCCTCATCGCACTTCGGCTTCGGTCTTAATTTGTTCTGGCGATTGCTTGACAATCACCCGTGACAAGAGGTAAGCAACCTGATTTTTTCCCTGCCAAATATTGAGAAATAGAATTTTATCGCCCTTCCCCACTTTGAACACTTTGCGGGTAGGTTCATCGGCTACCAGGCTGGCAGTAAATTCTTTAGCCGCCAATTCTCGTTTGAAAAAATCGCTGACTTGGGCGATCGCCCCATTTTGTACTGTCCGGCAGTTGTCGCCAAACCCTAAACCAAAACAGTCTGCTTCGGAGGGTTGATAATGGGGAAAATTGGCAAATGGACTGACGGCAACAACGGATGTGTTTTGCGAGTTAGTGGTAGATGGTTCGGGAGTAGAGGTGGCTGCGGCAGTGGTCGAGGCATCGGCGGTGGCGCTGTCAGAATTAGAACTTGCCTCTTCAGTTGGCTGCGAGTCCGTGGATTGGTTAGGAGAAGACTTTGAGGACTTTGTTGGAGACGAGGTAGTTGAACCGGAATCAGAACTGGATGAGAATGCTGAGTTGGAAGCACTGTTAGAGGCTGTGTTAGAAGTGCTGGAGTCCGTAGAAGCACCACTCGATACCGCTGATGTGCTGGATTCAGAGGCGGTTGCAGTATCCAGAGGGGGGACTTCCACTGTTGCCGCTGGTTTTGCTGCCGGAGTGGATGCTGATGGCTTTTCTGTAGGAATTTGAGTGACTGTAATCGGATTTTTCTTGTCATCTGCTTCTTTTTGCGCTTCAGACGAAGGAATGGGCAATGCCAGCAGAGCCGCGTGCAGTCCCAACGCCAAAAGTATCATCGGTAACAGCAGCGATCGCCCCGGTGTTAAAAACTTTTTTGATAAATCAAGCAATTGATTTTCACGCTTCCCTACATTCATCATCGTGTCAAAAAGAAAGAAAGAACTCTTTTATAAACTGTGATATATGCTGTGATCCGGTTCAACAACTTCATCCATTAATATCCAGCAAACCGTCTCTCAGTAAGTGATATTAAGTTCTTGCTTCACTCTTCAGCAATATACAGCGATACAAGAAGCATCATTCTTGTATTCTTCTTAACCTGTTGTTAGCACTCTGTTTGTTTGGACTTAACTGCTCCAGAGTTACTGTTGGGTTGGGGTTTTAGTTCTTGTTAGGCTCCTCAACTCATGCTTAATGAGAAATGCAAAAGTTGATCTCAGTGGGTTGATTGGTTGTAGAACGCAATTATCTTGACTCTGCCCTGAAGTTTTACTTTAGCTTGCAGGCTTTAGGTATTGGTTTTTCAATATAATGTCTACCCCCTTCGATCATCTGGATTAACGCAAATCATGATGACCCAATGGATGTGAGGATTTACCAATGTTTCGAGTTATTTGGAACTCTTTATGGTTGACTCCGGTTTTGATCGGAGCAGCAATCTTTTCTGCGAATGCACAGTCAGTCAACAGCTCTAGCAATGCACAAACCAATACACTTGAGCAACTCTCCAACTATGGAGCCGAAGGCAGAGGCA
>JACYLN010000101.1 GCA_015272515.1 Leptolyngbyaceae cyanobacterium C42_A2020_001
AGGTGTGGACATTTTCTATGCTGAAGTTTACTAGCAACCTTGCTCAACAGTAGTCTCAAAAGCCTGTACGTCTGAGTATTTTTAGTTGGGTTGGTGTTATGCAAGAAGAGCTCAACATATTAGTTCAAGCTCAGTATCCTTTGATTTACCTGGTTACCTCCGAGGAAGAGCGCGCTGAGCAGACCATAGCAGCGATCGCCCAACAATCAAAGCCTCAACGTCGGGTGTTCATTTGGACAGTAACTCACGGGATTGTGGAATACGGTCAACCAAGAAATGTGACCCAGCACAATACCGTCTCTCCAGAGGCAGCAATTGAGTGGGCGACACGGCAGAGAGATCCAGCTCTCTTTGTCTTCAAAGATTTGCATCCATTTGTAGATTCGCCAGCCGTTGCTCGTTGGTTGAGAGATGCGATCGCCAGTTTTCGAGGAGCACAGAAATCAGTGATTCTGATGTCTCCGATTCAACAAGTCCCAATCGAGCTTGAGAAGGATGTGGCAGTTCTGGATTATCCCATGCCAGATATGACTGAACTGAATCACGTTTTATCGCAACAGCTTGAGCAAACCCGCAATCGCCGTATCACGACAGAAACCCGCGAGAAATTACTCAAAGCTGCTCTGGGTTTGACCAAAGATGAAGCTGAGAAGGTGTATCGCAAAGCATTTGTTACGGCTGGACGACTCACTGAAGAAGAAGTTGACATTGTTCTATCTGAAAAGAAGCAACTCATTCGTCGCAACGGAATCTTAGAGTACATTGAGGAAGATGCAACCATCGACTCTGTAGGGGGTCTTGAAGAACTCAAACGCTGGTTGCATCAACGCTCAAACGCTTTCACAGAGCGCGCCAGAGAATACGGACTGCCGCAGCCTAAAGGGATGTTGATTCTGGGTGTACCCGGTTGTGGAAAATCCCTAATTGCCAAAACGACTTCTCGCCTGTGGGGGTTGCCTTTGCTGCGATTGGATATGGGTCGTGTTTATGACGGCTCAATGGTCGGGCGTTCTGAAGCAAACCTGCGAAATGCACTTAAAACCGCTGAGTCAATTTCTCCAGCAATCCTCTTTATTGATGAACTAGACAAGGCATTTGCGGGTGGTGCCGGTTCTGCGGATTCTGACGGTGGCACATCCAGCCGAATTTTTGGCTCATTCCTAACCTGGATGCAAGAAAAATCTTCTCCCGTATTTGTAATGGCGACCGCAAACCGGGTTGAGCGATTACCTGGAGAATTCTTGCGGAAGGGGCGGTTTGATGAGTTGTTCTTTGTGGATCTACCGAACGCTGAGGAACGGCGCGAAATTTTTAGAATCCATCTCTCCAAACGGAAGCGCGATACGACTCGGTTTGATCTAGAACAACTTGCCAATGTCAGTGATGGTTTTTCGGGTGCCGAAATTGAACAAGCATTGGTGGCCGCCATGTACGATGCCTTTGCTCAAGATCGGGAATTTACCCAACTGGATATTATTGCAGCGGTCAAGGCGACTCAGCCTTTGTCTAAGACGATGAGTGAACAGGTGACGGCTCTGCGCGATTGGGCACGTCAACGAGCAAGACCTGCTGCTGCTTCAGTGGCTGAATATCAGCGCCTGGAGTTTTAACAAGCTTTCTCCTGCTCCCAACAGGATGAAAGGCTAGCGATTTGCTAGCAGTTTACCCAACCGCCAATAGCTTTGTTATTGGCAATTAGCTACAAAACGTTGTTCTCAACTCTCTATCAGGAGGAAATCCAATGTCTCACTTTAGCACTCTGCGTACCAAGATCACCGATGCAGA
Source organism: Leptolyngbyaceae cyanobacterium C42_A2020_001 (assembly GCA_015272515.1). Lineage (GTDB taxonomy): Bacteria > Cyanobacteriota > Cyanobacteriia > Leptolyngbyales > Leptolyngbyaceae > JSC-12. Next base: position 1,786 of record JACYLN010000101.1, read on the forward strand.
AATCCTGAAAGCTTCCCTGCGTGATCTGGGCATCAGCGTTAAATCCGATGCAGATGTACGGGGCTACAACGGTCAACGTGTTCGCGCTGACTTGGTTGCAGTTCTCGAAGGCGAGTACGACCTCGGTTGGTCTCGCAACGCTGATGGTTCTTTCGACCTCATTGCTGACCTGTGGGGTGTTGCTAAGCGCCACAATCAGACTGAGTTGATTAACTCCATTAACCAGAAGTACGCTGTGAACAAGACTCTGGCTGAAGTTAAGCGCCCCGGTCTGCAAAACGCTAACGTTAAACTGGTGGTACAAAAGTAGTCTCCCCACGCGTTCCCAAACTAGCGGGCTAACCTTGTGTTTGGTTAGTCCGTTTTTTACATCACAAAGTCCAGAAGGCAGAAATCAGGAGTTGGTAGTCAGAAGGCATTTTGACTTCTAGCTCCTGGTTTTATTGGGAGTAAGGGGGCTATCTCCAGTGCTAAGTTTTTGGATTCAGGGGGTTCACAAGCTTGTAAGTGGGCTGTTGTCAGTTGATCCCGCTTTGCGATCGCCCATTGCCATCAGTCTAGGAGCGATTCCAGGCGCACTCAGCCGCTACTATGTGGCAACTTACTTCACTCAGTGGTTTGGTACTCGTTTCCCATATGGAACCTTGTTTGTGAATCTCACGGGTGCCTTTGTGATGGGGATATTTGCAACCTATGTGATTGAGAGAGCGATCGCGTCTCCCGATTTGCGCTTACTGGTTGCTGTCGGTTTCTTAGGCTCCTACACTACGTTTTCGACCTATGCACTCGATACCGTAAATCTCTGGCGAGTTGGTAACCATTGGCTTGCGTATGGGTATTGGCTCAGCAGTGCGGTGTTGGGTGTTGTTGCCCTGGAGTTGGGCAGCTCCCTTGCCAGACGACTTCCCTAACAGGAATGAATCATTCTCCTTAGCGGCTACTTTGCAATTGAGCAGGGTCGCGCCAAAACACGATCGCGTCATTGATGGGCTGAAGCTGGGTACCTGGAAAATAAAAGCTGAGGATGCGATCGCTTGTCCAGCCCAATTTGCCCAGATGATAAGACCCAGTTTGGCTGAGACCAACCCCATGCCCCAAGCCACCACCTGTAAAGGCATAACCTGTGATTTGTTTTTTGGCGTTGTAGATTGGGTCAACATGAAACAGCAGGCTGGCAGGGGCATAAAAGGCAATCAGAATATTGTCTTTTTCCAGCTCGACAACCCCCTGATCCGTTGTGACTCGCAGTTTCTGCACTCGTCCGCCCAGCGATCGCTGCACCACCTCCAGACGTTGAATTGTCTTAAAGTTCACCAGCGGACTTCTCATCGCCTTGAGATAGTCCCGCAGGTCTTGATTCAACTCTGCCGTTGAACTGTCGTAGCGCCAGCGAAACCATTTCTGGTCAATTTCGTTGAAGCCTTGCTTTTGTTTGATGAATTGCCGAAAGTGAGCTTCTTCAGATAACGGCTTCCGAACTAAATCCCAAGAATTTGCGACCGAATCAATCCGAGTGGTGAGATAGGGGCGATTGGGTCCGTGCCACACATCGTTGAAGGCGGCGGTTACGCCGCCCGTCGTTGCGGAGTAAACGGCATCCACCAGTTCATTTTGATAAGTCAACACTTTGCTGCGTGTGGCTGCGATCGCGCGATCGGTTTTGGGGTGAGTGTCTCCCAAGCCAAAATACACCTGACATTGAGTATCGGCGCAGAGCTGGTAGCCGTCAACCTCAAACCGTCTCAAGTTGCGGAGAGCGTAGGTTCTGGCTAACACGGCTTGTGCTTCCAGGACAGCAGGAGCCGCAAACGTCCCAATTTCATGGGGAACAACTCCTCGTAGATAGGCTTCCAGCGGTACCTGATTCACGAGAGTATAAGTGCCGTAGGCATTGGGTTGTAAGCGCAAACTGCCTGCATAGAGGCGAGTGGTGCGATCGTCCGTGCCAATTTTGCTTGTTATCTGAATTTTGCCGCGCCCTGCCCCAATCTGGAGCGCATCTTGATTCACACGCTGCCCATTAATTACCAGGGATGCTTGCGGCTCTTTTTGCAGCACTTGCGTGTCAATAAATGCTGTTTGAATGCCTTTTGCCTGCAAACTTTGCAGCAACAAGCGTCGTAGTAGGGGGGTATGGTAGACATCGCGCTTTGCCCACACCTGCCAGCGTTTGGGTTGGGCAATTTCCACCGGAATTCCTTCTGCTTTCCAGCGGGTCGCATCTTCTTCGGCACTTTCAAAGCTGCGATGGGTGCTGAGTACTACTCGTTCCTCAATCCGAGCTTCTGGCAGAGGCTGCATCACAACGTTGAGGGTGGCAGTTTCTCCTGCCAGGGTTTTGGTCTGATTATTCGCTTGAAACCTCACCGTGAGGCGATCGCCGGGTTGTGCTTTGAGGATCAGGCTATCTGTGGGCAAACTGCCAAACCGCTGCACGACTCCTACCTGAAGTTCAATGTCTTTTTGGGCAGCAACTTCTGCCCGTTCTGCCGTCAACCCAACGGCGATCGCGCCCGCTAAAACGGCTCCTGACAAGTATTGGAATCGAACAAAAGACACAATTTTTGCCCAGAAGGGGGAGGAAAGATGCAGAGTCATGGATGAACAAAAGATGGGTTGCAAGTGCTCAGATACTAAGATACTGCCCTCTGTTTAGATGGAGCACTTTCCTCGCAGGAACTTGAAATATGAAGTCGTAATGACTATGATTTATAAGGACGCGTAAAGTGAGATGACATGGTTAGAATTGAAGCAATCCCCTTAAACAAGATTCGTCGTCCCCTGTATCGACAAAATGACCAAGCAAAAGTTGCCGCGTTGATGGCATCAATTCGGGAGATTGGGCAGCAAGAACCGATCGATGTATTGGAAGTGGATGGAGAGTATTACGGCTTTTCGGGCTGCCATCGCTTTGAAGCGTGTACCCGTTTAGGGCAAGAGACGATTTTGTGTCGAGTTCGGCGTGCTCCGCGATCGGTGTTACATCGACATCTGGCTTAGGTATCACGACGGAGATCGCGCAGTTCTCTCAAAATACGGCGATTGTCTACTTGTAGACCGCTGACCTCAGTTTGCATAGAGCGAATTGCAGAAATGTTGTTGGCAACTAATTGCATCGTGTCGGTGCTGACCTGCACTAAACCTTCAAAACTTTCTCTCAAATCGCGAGTAAGTTCTGCGATTACCTTTGTGTTGGCATCAACCTGCCATGGGTGGCTTCTGATTGTTGTTGCAAAGCAAAGATACGCTCAGAGGTTTGCAGCAACAACGATTCAATTTGAGCAAAGTGTTCTTCGGGAGTCATAGAAAAGAGAGTGGCTTTAAACTCGGTACACTGGTTCTACTGTTGTCTGGCCGTAGTAATGGATTCGATAAATAGCGATCGCACAGCTCAACTACAAAAGCTGATGCAGCAGGCGGGCTTTTCTAGTTTCAAAGCCTTGAGTGCGACTGCAACCGTGTCGGAGAAGCAGATTCGGGCACTGCGACAGGGCAAGCTGCAAACCGTACGGCTTGAGACGTTAGTCAAGTTAAGTCGAGCTTTGCAGATAGCGATGACTGAACTGGTAGCGGTGTTTGTAAGCGAAGAATTAACCGCGAGTGAGCAACCTTCTACTAGCGGAGATTCCCAAGCTGCTCATCAAGCACAAGACGTGGCAGCGTTGCGGCAAGAGTACGATCGCCTCCTGGCAAAGCTGGAGCAGCAAAAACAGGAACTCTGGCAGGAGTTTCAGCAATCGAGTTGGCAAACGTTAGAGTCACTCCTATTGCAACTGCCCACGGCGGCTTATGCGGCTCAACAAAATCCCAATGCTCCAGCGGTCAAATTGCTGCCATTGCTGCGTCCAATTGATGTGTTGTTGCAACAATGGGGCATTGAGGCGATCGCGTCGGTTGGCTCAGAAGTTGCCTACGATCCGCAGCAGCATCAACTGATGGAAGGGAATGCGACACCGGGCGATCGCGTGCGAGTGCGCTATATCGGCTATCGACAGGGTGAGAAACTGTTGTATCGAGCAAAAGTCAGCCCGGTTTAGCTGGCTAGAGAGAGCGATCGCCATTCAGCCGGATGCTCACTTAATTCCAGTGCCAGCAAGTGCGCCAGTTTCTCGGCTTTGGGCTGGTTATCTTGATGAAAATCGCAGATGTGAATATCCACGGTGATTTTGCCTTTTTCGGGCCAAAAGTGAATCGCCACGTGGGACTCCTCCAGCAGCAGTACCGCAGATACGCCTTGCGGCTGAAACGTAAACGCTGCTTCGTTGACCGCATTCAATCCAGCTAGTTTGACGGCGCGTTTGAGTCGTGTCAGGAAGTCGGCTTCTGTCCAGTGGTAAGATTCTGGGCTAGCGGTGAGAATTGCCGACCAGTGATGAGATTGAAGGGATTCAGTTTGTTGGTATTCAGTCATCGTAAACTCTGCGTCCATCTCCTGGAAGAAGCAAAAGCGAACTGGGGCGAATACGTTTTCCCACACTCACTTCTATGTCTCCGTCCCAATTTTCGACCGATAAAACCTGCCCATTAGGAGCGGTATATTCAAAATATCGGCAGCGCTGCGCTTGTTTATTCATCGTGGTGCCGATACGAGTCATACGGGCAGATCCCTGTTCAACCTGTTGATAAGTGGTTCCAGCGTAAGTGATGCGGTTGGGTGGTTCGCCACTGATATCTAGATTGGCGGCTGGCTCCATCCATAAAACTTCCACGCGATCGTCTTCTTCTACGGAAAGCCAGCGGATAGTGTCGTTGTCTTGCAGCATGTATTCAAACCAGGAGTAGCCACTATCATCAAAGGTCAGCCGACCTTCCACCACCCAATCAACTCCTTCGTATTGCACAATGTCCCCAATTTGCAGGGTAAACACTGTGCGTTGCAGGGATGGTAACGCGTCTTGTTCTTTCTTATGGGGAAGTGCCATGCGTTGCCGGATCACAATTACTGTGCCGACCACTGCGATCGCAATAATTCCCAACCAAACCCACGTCAGCATTTTTCAATTCCTCCTCTAGTCATAGGCTGCCCATCGAGGGTCTGCCTGATACCTTACGATCACAGGCTGTGACAATCGATTGATTTCCACATTGCCTAATTGAATATCTTTGGGCAGATCGAATAAGTTTTGCATGGTGGGTACATCCAAAAACCGGGTTGCAATCGGTAGTTGCATTTGCTCACGCTGGATTGGCGATCGCACCGCCATGACAAACCCCCATAGTCCAAAGCTAGGTACATCTACTACGTAAGGGTAAGTTTTCAGCCCAACTGATTCCACCGTTGCCGCGACACAAGCAAACGCTTTTGGGGCAAAAAACGGACTGGATGCTTGCGTTACCAACACACCGTCTGGAGCCAATCTAGACAGCAGCCGTTGATAAAATCCCTGCGCGTAAAGTTTGGCGATCGCATCCCGGTCTGGATCAGGAAAATCCGCAATGATCACATCAAACAGCTCTTGCAGTGATGGAACTGCTATAAACGCATCGCCCTGAATCACCTCCACTCGTGGATCGGCATAGGCTGCCGCATTCGTCTGCACTAAAAAAGGATGCTTTCGTGCCAGATTGACGACCGCTTTATCCAGATCAATCAACACCACCCGCTTTACATCCTGCCATTTCAGTACCTCACGCAAGGCAAGTCCGTCTCCAGCACCGAGGATGAGAACCTGGCGAGAGGAGGGAGATGAGGAAGGGGGGGATGATGGGGAAGGAGGAGATTGAGGATTGGAGACGTTCGTGAGCCTCAGTCGAACGATTGCAGATTGAGGAGTTGGAGAATTTTGTTCTCCCCGTCGGACGTTCGGCGAAGCCTCAGTCGAGCCGCTGACGCTCTGGGAAACCTGAGTCGAACCGAAGGAAATTTCTCCTCTATCTTCCCTATCTTCTCTATCTCCCTCCCCTCCTGCCTCCTGCCTCAACGCCTGGTTTGCACTCATTGCCGGATGTACCAGTGCTTCATGGTAGCGATACTCGTCGTAACTGGAGAATTGCAGGTCGCCATCGAGAAACAGGCGCAGGTCAGATCCTTGACGGGTGAGAACAATGCGTTGATAAGGCGATTGAATCCGGGTGATGACGGGAGCTTTGTAAAGGGTGTTTTCCAGGCGATCGCCCAGTGGTACAGTAAACGGCACCAAAATCAACAACCCAATGCCCAAAATCAGCCCTATGCGCCCCCATTTGCGAAGCTTGGGAAAGGCGATCGCTAAAGCGACGACCATGAAAGCCGGGATGGCACCGATCACCATTGCCGCTGGGAACATTCCCAACAATGGCAACAGCACAATGGGCAAGGCGAGTGAGCCAAGCAGTGCCCCGACGTAATCTAGCGCCAGCACACCAGCGAGGGCATCTTTCAGCCCTTCATCCTGTTCTAGCAGACGAGTTAGGACGGGTAGTTCTAAGCCTGCCAGCGTTCCCAAAACCAACGTTGCCAGAAACAGGGCAATCCAGAACGGACCATCAATCACGAACAGGGCAAACAACCCCAGGGGAATGAAGGCACTCAGGGGAGCAATCAGCAATTCAATCCAGATAAAGGTAGTTTGTAACTGCTGTTGCTGGTTTCGATCGCTGCCAGACGTAGCAACAAATCGGCTGAGGTAGGCACCCAAGCCCATTGCGGCTAAAAATCCGCCCACTGCCACTCCATAAGACAGCGCCTGATTCCCTACTAAGTAACTGGCAAGGGTGCCCAGAAGTAACTCCACTGCCAGCCCACAACTTGAAGAAGCCGCCGCTGTCAGCAGCAACAAATTCCGCTGTCGCCGACTCAGATGAATGGGCTTGGGCAATTCTTCCGCCGAAAAAACCTGATCCATCCTCGACTCCTGCCGCTTCCCCATTACTTACTTGCCCGCTCCAGGACCACCACCCCGGAAACTGCCATAGGAGCTACGCAAAGGCGAGGAAACCCAGACCCCACTGCGATAAGTGCCGGAGGATTGGGTATCGTAGCGGGGCCAATAGTTGTCTTGGTTCTCTTGGCGCAGAACCAGGGCAGCTTGTTGGGTGAAGCCAGCCGTGAGGGTGATGGCTGCGATCGCGATCGCAGCCGCTGCAAAAAGTTTACTGAGCATCAGAAGATTTCAACGTAACGACTTTAACGGGAAATAGGGTGCGAGCATTTTCGCGCACAATAATGCGAGTACGGTCTACCGACGCATCCGGCGTGACCTCTGCATGAAAGCCATAGGAACCGCGTGGTTCTAAAACAAAGAATGTTGTCAAAGCGCTACTGCCAGAGGTGACTTTGCCGTCACTCTTAGAACGTTTGACATTAACCAGATGAGTTTGTGAGTAGAGCTGCTCTCCATTGGCATCGTTCACTGTCAGGCGAATGTGTAGGCTGGATGGCGAATACTCATCTGACTGAACCTTCACCACGACTCTAATCAGCCGATCTTTGTTGCCACAAATTGCTCGTGCCACTACATCGCTATCAGGATTGGACTTATTAATTACAACCTTGCCAGTGGAGGAAACCGTAAACAGCGCCAACACTGAAAGCAATAAAGTACCGAACAACCCAGTCCACAGGTAGCGATCGTCTACGACCCCATTCTTGACGATTACTTGAAACGAGACAGGTTTATCAATTTCCTTGCCAGCCGTATCAGAGTATTCCAAAACATCGATCGCGATGATGACGGGTTCTGATTGATTGGCACGAACATCCAATCCACCCATCAAATCATTTTCTGCCCAAGTGCCTGATTCCCCCTCTTCTACCCAAGTGCCCGACTCTGCCCAAGCTTGCTTAATACCGCTTGCTAATACCTTGCCCTGCTGGTCTTTGACTTGAATTTCGTAAGTCACCCATTGGTTATAAGAAATTGATGCATTGACATCAATTCGTAAAGCTCCAATCGGTTCTTTCTTAAGCTGAATAGGTTTAAGTTCAGCGGCGGTGTCAGGATTTACCAGCAAGTTGGTGGAAACCATCGTCCGCTCCCACAGGGCACCAAAGATAAGCGCAAACACCATTCCGCCCGTAAGTAGCCAGGGAATGTAGGGAAATAAGTCGATATAGCGCCCCGTTGTTTGAGGTTGAGGTTGGGCGTACATGGGGAGAAGTTAGCTATCAGAGTTTAGAGTTGGGAGAAGCATCCAGTGCCATAATAGTCACTCAGCAAGAGACTGACATGGGGGAATATCGTGATGCCTTTTTTGCAAAAACTTGCTGAGACAACGGCATGGTCAGTGGTAGGAGTCGTGTTGCTGTTTGGTAGCCTGTGGCTGTTTGACAAGCTTGACCCGATCGATTTTCGACAGGAAATTCGAGATGGCAATATTGCGGCTGGCATCATCGTGGGAGCTGTTGTTGTGGCGATCGCTGCGATCGTTGTGGCAATTTTGCTCACGCCTTAACAATTCAATAAAAAAATCAGGAACAGAGATACCCAGTAACTACCACTGATTTATCATCCCTTACTGATTTGTTTATGCAAATTCTTATAGAAAACCGTCCAAGCGATCGCTAGCCTTGAAGTTCAAACACTAGCTCTAAATACTTGGACGGTCTAGAGGTGACAGGATTCTCCCGTCATCGATCAAGAGCGGGCTTAAACAAACCCTTCAAGGGCATCAATGAATAGAACTCACATCCGCACTGGCAATATTGGGAGCGTGAGCCGATTTGCCGTTTTTCTCTGTGTGGTGTCCATTACTGCGGCGGGGTTGAATTACGCCATAACCACCATGATTGCGCTCATACACCACATTGATTTCACCTGTTTCAACGTTGCGGAACACATAAAAATCGTGATCAACCAGATCCAAATGCTCAAGTGCTTCCTGCACACTCATGGGCGGCATGGCAAAGTACTTGGTACGGACCACTTGAGCCGGAAGTTCGGGTGTGCGGTTGGTGGGCAGTTCTGCCACAACGGGCTGATCGCTAAGTGCTTCTGCCGTTTTCATCGAAGGTTGGTGTTTGTCGTAGCGTTTTTCCTTATATTTGCGTAACTGTCGAGAAATTTTGTCGGCAACCATATCAATGCTGGCGTATAGGTTCTCGCTACCTTCTTCTGCCCGGACAACTGCACCGTTGACATAAATTGTAACTTCAGCAACTTGTTTGGAATTAATTCGGGGATTACGCGCTACCGACAGATGGACATCCACTTCCGTAATCATTGTTTGAAAATGGGAAACCGCTTTCTCAATTTTTTGGTTGACATATTCACGAATGGAGTCGGTGATTTCAATGTTTTTGCCCTGAATTACGAGCTTCATGGAGCTTCCTCCCCTAGAAACTGGGTATTTAACTTTTCCCTAGCTGGGTCTTAACTTCACCGTAGCACTTTGTATCTCGGTGAACAGTCCGCTTCAAAATGTTTTGCATCCTTTGATAATTCTTGATTTGAACCTTGCTAAATTGATGCACAATTCCGCCGAATCCCTCTTGATTCGGGGTTGATTTTAGACGATCCTGAAAAGTTGGGGATCAATAAACCTTTTATCTATCTTTTATCCAGGCTTGAGCGAGTTATTTATCTGTAAAAAAAATTGAGTTTGAATTGGTTAATTCCCGTTTTTGTGAGCTTTATACGCCAGGAATACTGCCTTACCGAGCTGCCTGGGAGTGGCAGCGATCGCTCACGTTTGAGCGCAGGGCTGACCCATCTCTTAACGATGTTTTAATCTTATTGGAGCATCCCCCGGTTTATACGTTAGGGCAAGGATCAGATTCACAATTTCTGAAATTCGACCCCAATCAATCTCCTCATGACGTGGTTTGGATTGAGCGGGGCGGCGAGGTGACTTATCACTGTCCGGGGCAACTGGTGGGTTACCCTATCTTAAATTTGACTTACTATCAAAAAGATCTCCACTGGTATTTACGTCAGCTTGAAGAGGTGCTGATTCGGGTATTAGCGCACTACGATTTAGCTGGAGAGCGAATTCCAGGTTTGACGGGCGTTTGGATTGAAGGGTGCAAGGTGGCAGCGATCGGTATTAAAGTCAGCCGATGGATTACGATGCATGGGTTTGCACTTAATGTGTGTCCAGATTTAAGCGGGTTTCAGCGGATCGTTCCCTGCGGAATTGCAGATAAGCCTGTGGGTAGCTTGGAGCAGTGGATTCCTGGTATTCAATTACTAGAGGTGCAAAAGCAGGTTGCGATCGCTTTTGCTGCCGTTTTTCAGGTTCACCTGATAACCTGCGAATTTCCAGCCTCAGGGTTAACCCTGCATTGACTTATCCCTCAGCGCAATTCCCGCCCTCAATTCTGCTGCAACAAATACTTGTCAAACCTCACTTGCAGGGAACTCAGTAGTTAAGCCAGCGATCGCAGACTTTCAATCACCTGTTGCAGGTAAGCATTGATTGATCTTGCACATTCCGGCGGTAGATGTTTTTGAATGATGATTTGCAAAGTACTATAGGCGCGTGCCGATTGGGCTTCTTTTTTCACCGCCCGCACCATATTCTGCATCCAGAGCACAAAATTACGGAAATCATCTGGATCATCCATCAAAAAGGCGCGGGCACTTAACCGCAACACATCGCCCATATCTCGCCGACACAAATCCCCGTGTTGTTGTACGGTTGCCTGATCGGTTTGGGCAAGTTGCTGCAACGCCATTGCGACCAACTGGTCTGCATACTTCTCAATCAATAAATAGGTGTTGATTCGATTGGAATAGGTTTGAGCATAGCTCTCCAACGGCATTAACTCGTCATTGGTTAAATACCGCCCTTCAGCGCTTTGAACATCCTGCGTGAGAGTTCTACTCATAGGTTCCTGCTAAGTGACGAAAGAAATGTAGCTTTGGTCAGAACGTTTAGGACACGTTGAATTCCGGCAAATCTGATTCTGGGTTAGGCGTTCTGGCTTGCCGTCGCTACGTTTCCTACGGCTACGGCCATAACACATGTATTAAGTATTCCCTTCAAGTAGGAAACTTAAACAGCATTCCGATTGGATGGTGCAGGGGCGCGCTCGTCTGTATCTTACGCTTCCTCACTAGGAATTTGCATCTATAACAATTAAGCGTCGCTCACCCCGCGCATAGTTTCCTTACAGGCGTGGGTATTCTAGCTATTTGAGAGATAGGAGGTTCCCTGTGGCGATTTTGATTAAAGACGGATACGTGTTCACGGGTAATGTTGAGCAGCCGTGGTTGCCCCGCGCCAGCATTTTGATCAAAGACGATCGCATTGCAGCGATCGCACCCGACCTGGCAGACCTTCCTGAAGCGAATGCTTCCCATGTGGAGGTGATTGATGCCAGTCGCAGCTTGGTTTTGCCGGGATTTGTGAATGCTCACATGCATTCTAACGAGAGCTTTGAGCAAGGGGCGTATGACAATTTACCGCTGGAACTGTGGCTATTGCACAAGTATCCGCCCTTTATCACGCCACCTTTAACTAAAAACGATCAGTATTTGCGAACGATGCTGTGTGCTATTCGCTCGATTAAGTCGGGCGTGACCAGCATTCAAGATGATGTGATCAACTACGGTAGCCTGGATGTGATTGCGGGAGCTTGCGCCGCCTACCGAGATGCGGGCTTGCGTGCCTGGGTTACAACGGACATGGGCGATCGCCAATTTTTAGAGCCATTACCCTGGCTGGCTGAACTGATGCCAACCGATCTGCAACAGGAACTGGCAGCGATTCCCAATCCTCATTGGCAAGACCAGATTGCTTTATTTGAGCAGGCGTATTCCGATTGGCATGGCGTGGATGATTTGATCCGAATTATTTTGGCTCCGGTTGGTCCGCAGTGGTGTTCGACTGAGTTGTTGCAAGCTGTGACTGAACTATCCCAGGCGAAAAATGTGCCCGTCCATATGCATTGCCTGGAGACAAAAACTCAGGCTGTGACGGCGCAGTGGCTCTACGGCAAACCTGCGATCGAATATTTGAACGACATTGGTTTCCTGTCATCCAGGGTGACGCTGAATCATGCGATATGGCTCAGCGATCGCGAAATTGAACTGTTGGGCGAACACCAGTGTTCCATCACCCACAACCCGCTCAGCAATCTCAAACTGGGTAGCGGCATTTGTCAGGTTCGCAAATTATTGAACGCTGGCGTAAACGTAGCCCTGGGAACTGACGGCGTTTGCACGTCCGATACCGCTGACATTTTCACCGCTCTCAGTTCTGCTTCCCTGTTGCACCGAATTGGCACCTTTAATTACGACGAATGGATCACCGCAGAAGAAGCCTACGACATGGCAACGGCGGCTGGTGCCCGGTCTGGCTTGATGCAGTCTGAGGTAGGCAGTTTGGCAGTCGGTAAAAAAGCCGATGTGATTCTGGTCGATCGCTACCATTGGGGTTTAATTCCGCTGAACCAACCGCTGCAACAACTGGCATTTTCCACCACCTCCGATGCGGTGCAAACGTCGATTATCAATGGGCAGATCGTCATGCGCGATCGCGTTCTGACGTTGGTTGACGAAGCCGCCTTGAACCAGGAAATTTCTGAAGTGGCTGAACACTATCTCAAAGAGTTGTTTCCCAAAATGACGGCGATCGCACAACGCTATGAACCCTACTTTAAATCCATCTACAAACGAGCAACCGAGTCAGAAACTCCAGCCAAAATCGCCTCTGTGCATTTAGGGGAAAAGGGGTGAGGGAAGGCATAGGGTGAGAGTGGGTGAGTACCCAGCTACTCCACCTATCCATCTCTATGCCTCCACCCTTTGATTTAACTCAATCACGTTGCCATCGGGATCTTGGGTAAACAGGGCAGCACGACCGGAAGCACTGGCTTGAATGGGGCAATTGTGTGCCAGTAAGTGGGATTTTGTCGCATCCAGGTCAGCGACTGCAAAGGCGATGTGGCGATTGCGTCCCCATTGGGCGGGATCGTGGAGGGCTGGCACTTCACCCACCATCAAATGAATCTGGTAGCCGTCTACTTCGTACCAGGCTCCGGGAAATTTGAGGACGCGATCGACTTTTGGTAAGCCTAAAACGGTGCCATAGAAGTGCTCGGCTTGAGTCAAATCGGAGACTAGGATGGCGGTATGCAGGCAACGGGTGATGTGCATGGAAGGGGGGATGGGGGATAGGAAGGAATCGTAGGGGCAATGCCTTGTGCTTACCCAGTCAAAAAAGGAATAGGTGAACCGGGTGAGAGTGTATGTCTAAGGGATGGATGGCTGCTCGAAACTTGCCAGGCGTTCTTTCAATAAGCTGGTTTGCTCTGGGTTATTGAGTCCTTCCGCTACAACGATCGCTTGTTCGTAATAGCGTTGTGCCAGGGTGACTCGTCCAATGTCTGAATTAATTTCGCCGAGGGCTGCCAGGGTTGCCAATTCTTCACGAGGATCGCTGAGTGATCGCGCCAGCACTAAACGGTCCTCTAAAGAATCGGTTGCCAGGTCATAGCGACCCATTGCCCGGTAAGCAATCACCAGATCATCCAGGGTTTGGAAGCGGAGAGCGGCGCTGTTGGCTTCGTCTGCCAGAGTTGTTGCCACCCGATTAAAGCGCGTTGCCATGTAGTAGCGTTGTTGGTTCAGGCGGCGATCGCCTTGTTCATTTAACCTGGCGCTGAGGCTGGTGGGATTGGCAACCCACTGGCTGGGCGGCAGAAAGGCAAATTCGTACTGGCGAATCTTTAGATCTGGCTGATCCAAACTGTTGGCCAGCCAGGTGAGATTGTCAGCAGTCAAGCGTTCTCCACGTTGGTTTCGCACACTGGTAGCAACATCCATCCCTTCCACAAAAAGTTCTCCGGCGGCAGGGCTACCACTTGCTCTGGGTGCGAGGGCGGTTCCTAAATTGTTGTTGGCAGAAATTTGGTCTGTAAAATTGCGCTGATCTCGCGCGATCGCGAGTTGTCGCCGCATAGCATCTTCTCTCGCAGCGATCTGATCTGTTTGGGCGTAAGCTCTCATCAAATAGTCGTATGCCAACCCCTGCCCATCCATGTCGCCAATTTGCTGGTACAACAATTGGGCTTTGCGCCAGGCAGCGATGGCGGCGGCTAAGTCTCCGTTTGCCTGATGGGTTTTGCCTTCCGCGATGAGGCGATCGGCGCGATCGCGCTGCGGACTACGGGTGCCGCTATTCAGTTGAATGGTTAATTGTTGATTTAAGTCTTGGGCCGGTGAACGTTGAGCAATGGTCGCTGTCATTAAGGCAGAAAACACAATTGCTCCAGTCAAGCGAGCTGACCTGGAGCAAAAACTTGCGGCACGGCGATCGCGCATAACAACCTCCTGAACTGGGCGATCAAAGACTGACGGTTGAGGGGATCAGGGAAACTAAATCTTAAATCCTCAATCTCCAATCTTCAATCTTATAGGGACGATCAGGGAATTCCCAAATCGCACTATCCATGCTTATGAGAGGTTAGATAGTTGCCAGTGGGTCACCCTGCAACCAAGTATTCCCTGTCAAATAAATGGAGCGTACATCATCCGGCAGGTTTGCTTCTAGAAGCTGGTATCCCTCCTGGAGCCGCACGCGCACCTCTGCTGGAGACATAAAATCTCCCTCCGCTTGCAGGTAGGCAGAAATTCGGGTTTCGCTCCAGCCAAAAGTTTGAGCCATCAGCACAATTAGCCGCAGCACGGGTGGAAGCTGATCCAGTGCTCGTTCCATATAACACCAGAGTGGGGGAGGAGCCGCTTGCAGGTTGTAGTGAATTGCTTCGACTGGGGGTAATTCTGCCTGATTGATGCAAACGGCAGTTACGTTCAATAGCCAGTTTTGCAGAGTGAAGGCTGCTTCGCCATCGGGCGATCGCAAATCTAACCCACCCAATTCGTAGAAAATATGTCGCCAGGTTTGAGCAAATAAATAATCTGCCTGCACAGGCGATCGCGCAGAATGTTGAATTAGCGTATAAACCATCGGGCTGTAGCGGCAAAAAATCGCCGCAAAATACTGACCCGCGTCAGCATGGCGTTGAAACAACGTCAGTAATTCCTGGTCGCTGTAGTGCGACAACGACTTGACCAGGGGATGATTACATTCGGGAAACGTGGGAATTGTCACGATTCAAACCACCAATGACTGAGAAATGCCCCTCAATATACGTCCATTTCTCAGAACAGCACGACTTTTTCCAGCAAACATTCTTAAACCTTGCCATTATTCAAATCTCTCTCTAGCCAGAGAGCGTTACACAAGGGCAATGCGAGAATCGAGAGTGTTCGGCAAGCCAGCGAGAGCCGCAGCGATCGCGCTACACTACCGTCGAACCTGCTACGGCAATTCAAACCCATGATTGATCTATATACCTTTACCACTCCCAACGGGCGCAAAGCCTCCATCATGCTGGAAGAAGTGGGATTGCCCTACACCGTTCACGTGATTGACATTACGAAAGGTGATCAATTTGCACCGGAGTTTGTTGCAATCAACCCAAACAGCAAAATTCCGGCGATCGTCGATCAAGACACGGGGATGACGGTATTTGAGTCAGGGGCAATTTTGATCTGCCTGGCAGAAAAAACGGGTAAATTCCTACCAACTGAGCCTGTCAAGCGCTTTCAGGTATTGGAATGGCTAATGTTTCAGATGGGTGGAGTCGGTCCCATGTTTGGGCAACTCAACCACTTCAAGCGGTTCGCGCCGGAGAAAATTCCTTACGCGATTGATCGCTATGAAAAAGAAACGTTACGGCTTTACAGTGTCATGGATAAACGGTTGGCAGCAAACGAATACCTGGCGGGTGATTACTCAATTGCAGACATAGCAACCTTTCCCTGGGTTGCTGCTTATCCATTTCAAGGATTGACGCTAGATAACCATCCTCACCTCAAACGCTGGTACGAAGGCTTAAGTGTGCGCCCAGCCGTAGAGAAAGGAATGAAAGTTCCAGTCTAAGACCCTTATGGGTTTCTTATCTTTCGCTTTTAAGATTTTGAGTATTTTGCTACCAATGAAGTGACTTTCACGAAAACTCGCATTTTGTTCACCCACTATCAGGAGATTGCCCTATGACTACACGTTGGCATCGCATATTCACTTCCTTGTTGCTTAGCTTGTTGCTATTTGTTACTGCTTGCGCCCCCCAAACTTCGCGGTATGACCAGGTGCAGAAGGAAACCACGCAACGTGGTGCAGCTCCTGCGGTTGCTAAACAAGCAGAGCAAGGCGCGACCTTTAACAAAATCTTCCCTAAATCGGTGAAGGGCTACAAAGGCTATGAAGTGGTTCCAACCCAGGAGAAGAAGGGATTTGCTGAGTACAAAGTGAAGGGCAAAGATGGCAAAACGGTGGCCATGCTCTCGATTAGCGATACTACGAGCGTTCCTGCTGCTGCCGCCAAGTACCAGAATGCGACAGAAACCATTGCTGGCTATCCCACGGTTGAGCAAGGTACGACGACGACGGGACTATTAGTGAACGGTTATCAGGTCAAGGTGCTGTCGCGAGATGCATCGTTTACCAGAGCCGATCGCGTTGCCTGGTTACAAAAATTTGACTTGAGAGAACTGGCGCAGTTGAAGCCTGCGATCGCGCCAACAGCAACCGCAAAACCCGCCATTCCCAGTTACTACAACACGAAAACTCCCAGTCAGCAGCCACAAAAAACGCCTGTACTGACTCCTCAACCCGCTGGCTAGTTCGGCGACCTGTTCCATTAACTTTATTCACATCCAAATCCGTCGTTTTTCCTGAAAGAAACCTTTAGTTTTCGAGTTGGATGTGATTTGTAGCTGTTGCTTTTAGTCAAAGTCATCATGGTTTCAATTCGTTTGCGTAAAGTGTTTGTTCCCGTGGTTGTTAGTCTTTCGCTAATGACCGTAGCCTGTGCACCAGAGCCTCCTTCCCGCTATGACCAGGTACAAAAAGAAACGTCTCAAAAAGGTAGCTCGGCAGTTTCTAAAGAGGCGATTAATGGCAGCAAGTTGAATCGCTACTTCCCAAAATCAGGTAGTGGTTTTGCGGTTGTTCCATCGCAGGAGAAGAAAGGCTTTGCAGAACACAAAGTTAGCAGAGGCGGCAAGAATGTGGCAGTGCTGTCCATCAACGACACGATCAGTAACCCATCTGCCGCTGAGAAGTATCAGCAAAGTTCCGTCAAAATTGGCGGATTCCCAGCCGTTGAACAGGGGCAGAATGGGACGGGTGTTTTAGTGGGCGATCGCTTCCAGGTGAAAGCTCAATCTCGTGACCCCTCGTTTACCAAGCAAGATCGCGCAGCATGGATTCAAAAATTTGACCTGAATGGTCTTTCAACCTTGAAATAAGGAGACGATTTGTGAGTAAACCCATTTTCAAAGAAGTGGATGACCTCCCTACTGGGGGCTTAACCGTAACGGCGCTAAAGTCGCTCGACTTTCTCATCCCCGGACAGTGGCAAAACTTGACAGGCTTCGATAACACCATCCGCGCTGTTACAGGCGAAACCGATGAAGCACTCATCCAGCAAATTGGCGAACGGGCTGTAGCACTTTACAACGATAAGTCTCAAGGCTATCAGCGGGCGCTGTGGCTCTACGAAACCGTAGAAAGCGGCTCTGGCTTACTGGGTGCGGCAGCTTTAGCAAACCGCATTGGGCAAGATAGTTTTTTGGGCTTCTTGAAAAACATCACCCCCAAACCAGAAAAAGCACAAAGTATCGATCTCTGCGTCAAGTTGGTGACAGAGTTGGTGGCTTTCTGCCAGATTAATGGCATTCCCGGCGATAGCATTGGCGATTTTCTGGCGGCGCTAGGAGACTACAGCGGTGAGTCACTCATGCGGATGGCTGCTCTGGTCAGCTTTGATGGCGTGATTCCTTTAGGTCCAGAATTTGCTAATAAAGCACTGTCGATCTTTGATAGCACCAGCCCTCAAGAGCTGGAAGGAAACCAAACCTATAAGAGCGTGCAGGAATTAATTCCGGGCGGCGGTTCATCGGAGAAGAAAGGCTTTATTACCAAAAGCTTCGATTCCACCAAAAATTGGATGCAGAGTTTTGTGTCAGCCAAAAACGTGACACGGGAAGGGCTACTCAGCCGCTTGAAGGGCTTTATCGACTTCACCGATGACAAAGCTGATTATGTGGGAGCGTTGCTGGATATGAACGTGAAATATTACCGTCATACTGGCTTGCAAACGTTGGCACGCCGTTTGGTGGAACGCGCTGTTGCCGAAATTTAGATTCAGCATTGGTTGATTGAGCAGGATGGGTTACGGCTCGTCCTGCTTTTTACTTTCCACCTACAAAGGGAGTTCCCCAAAAGGTCCAGTTTTGCTTATTGAAGGGCGATCGCCATTGATAGATCAGGGCAGATTCAAGCTGTTGGCGGGAGCGGGTTTCAGTCGGTGCCCAATGCAAAAAGGCAATCCCGACAGTGTTCTCCTCGCCACACCGCCGATGGACTGAAATGTAGTTTTCAATGTAGCGTTTGCAGTCGTGTTCCCCTTTCCAGCGCTGATTTGCCTTTACCGTTTCGCCTACATACAGCAAAATTGGCAGTTGATAATCAATCACAAAGTAGAATGCGGCAACCCCTACATCGTCCACCTGCCATCGCCAAAACTCTGCATTCTGTCGAGGCAGGGTGAAAGGGTTAACTTCGGCGGCGATCGCTTCAGCCGAAGGACTCAAACCAAACAAGCTCCCCTGCTCTCCTGCCAAACTGACAATGACTTGCTGCTGAAATCGGTTGACTCGCTGCTTCCAGTTGCGTAACGCACTCTGACTAATGGCTAACGGTTCTATCGGCTGCCCATAGCGGGCACTTTGTAGCTCTGCCGCCGAGAAAAGCGATCGCTGTTCACTGCTCATCACTGCATTCCCAACACTTCAATTTCCCACACTACCAGCCATGCTGCAAATTTGACTACTAGATGTGGCGTTTTGATTGGAAATTGAGCAACTTCAGCGCTACCTGTGGAAAGCGATCGAAACCCTCATACCAGTGATGACACGCTTAATTCAGTTCTTTAGAGTATAAAAACACCCTTGCAGCACGCCGTTTATAAAAAATTGAGTCGTTTTGCCAGGTTTCCAAAATGTGTCAGGAGAAAATGGTGACGGGGCACTAGGTCCCCACCTTTGCAAACTTTGACTGAAAGGATTTCTACCGTGACGAGGTCGGTTCACTCAGTAACAAGTCGTCTGTCTCCGCTCCTGCTCTCTAGCATTTCCATTGCTGTGTTGGTTATTATCTGCGAACCAGCGATCGCGTTGGGCAAAAGTATGAGAAAACTTGTGGGAAATACGCCTGGAAGCACGCCCGAACTTTCTTCGCCTACTGAATCATGCCGGGATGAGAATGGGAGCATGAGCGAATGGCTGCTCAGAGAGCGTGTGGTGATGATTAGCGGCGAAATTGAGCCGGGAATGGCAGAGAACGTGATTCTGCAACTGTTATATCTCAACGCCCAAGCCCCAACCAAAGATATTTATGTATACATAAACTCTCCCGGTGGAGAGATCAGCGCGGGGATGGCAATTTACGACGTAATGCGCTCTCTCCGGGCCGATGTGGTAACGGTGAGCTTGGGAGAAGCTAGCTCGATGGCAACGTTTCTGCTGGCAGGCGGCACCAAAGGCAAACGGCTGGCATTGCAAAATTCCCGGATTATGATTCATCAACCGTTGAATTGGGGTGTGCAAGGGCAGGCGAGTGATATTGCCATTGCCGCAAAAGAGATTTTGTATCACCGAGGCAATTTGAACCGGATGCTGGCAGAATTCACTGGGCAATCGTTGAAGCGGATTGAGACAGATAGCGATCGCGATTTCTTTATGTCTGCCCAAGAAGCAAGAACCTATGGAATTGTGGATAATGTTGTGGAAAAACTGCCGTCTGCTTCATTTCCAATGGAGAAATGAGTTGCAATGAGTATTTATGAAAAAAGAGCAGCCTTTATTTAGACTGCTCTTTCTTTGGATAAAACTTATTGCAATCTGCTAACGGTCGCTATGCAATAGAAGCCACTTTAACATCGCTATTCGCCAGCAATTCCTGAAGTTCATCAGCATCCACTGTTTCTTTCTCAACCAGCATTTCTGCCAGCTTGTCTAGCACGGCACGGTTTTGCGTTAGCACGGTCTTGGCGCGACGATAGGCTTGGTCTACCAGGTTGCGAACTTCATCGTCAATGGTGGCAGCGGTTTCTTCAGAGAAGTCGCGTTCAGCCGCAATGTCGCGACCCAAGAACATATTGCCCTGTTGACGACCTAAAGCAACCGGACCGAGGCGATCGCTCATACCAAAGCGCGTTACCATCTGCCGAGCAACCCGTGCAACTTGCTGAAGGTCATTGGAAGCACCCGTGGTGACTTCTTCTTCACCAAAGATGATTTCTTCCGCAATCCGACCACCCAACGCTACTGCCATCTGGTTTTGCAGATAAGAGCGAGAGTACAAGCCAGAATCCATCCGGTCTTCGCTGGGGGTGAACCAGGTTAAACCACCTGCACGACCACGCGGAATAATGCTGATTTTCTGTACGGGATCGTAATCGGGCATTAGCGCACCAACTAGAGCATGACCTGCTTCGTGATAAGCCACAAGTTCTTTACGCTTTTCGCTCATCACCCGATCTTTCTTCTCTGGACCTGCCAGGACGCGATCAATCGCATCATTGACTTCATCCATTGAAATTTCGGTCAAGTTGCGCCGAGCTGCTAGGATTGCCGCTTCGTTCAACAAGTTGGACAAGTCTGCGCCAGTAAAACCGGGAGTCCGACGGGCAATTTTCTCCAGATCCACATCCTTCGCCAGGGTTTTGCCACGAGCGTGA
This sequence comes from Leptolyngbyaceae cyanobacterium C42_A2020_001, assembly GCA_015272515.1. Lineage (GTDB taxonomy): Bacteria > Cyanobacteriota > Cyanobacteriia > Leptolyngbyales > Leptolyngbyaceae > JSC-12. Next base: position 22,460 of record JACYLN010000101.1, read on the forward strand.
ACTCGCAGAATTTCCAGACGACCAGCATAATCGGGGCGATCGACAACCACTTGACGGTCAAACCGACCGGGACGGAGCAGGGCGGCATCCAACACGTCTGGGCGGTTGGTCGCTGCGATGATGATGATGCCAGTATTGCCCTCAAAGCCATCCATTTCGGTTAGCAATTGGTTGAGGGTTTGTTCTCGTTCATCGTTACCGCCACCTAAGCCAGCACCCCGTTGCCGACCGACGGCATCAATTTCATCGATAAATACGATGCAAGGAGCGTTTGCTTTTGCTTGCTCAAATAGGTCACGAACGCGAGATGCACCGACACCCACAAACATTTCGACGAACTCGGAGCCAGAGATTGAGAAGAAGGGCACGCCTGCTTCCCCTGCAACGGCGCGAGCTAGCAACGTTTTTCCAGTTCCTGGAGGTCCGACTAGCAAAACCCCTTTAGGAATCTTGGCTCCAACCGCTGTAAAGCGATCGGCGTTTTTGAGGAAGTCTACAACTTCATTTAGTTCCAGCTTTGCCTGATCAATCCCAGCAACATCACCAAAGGTTACTTGGGTTTGAGGCTCCATCTGCACACGAGCCTTCGATTTGCCAAAGTTCATCGCCTGGCTACCGGGGCCATTCTGCGCGCGTCGGAGGAGGAAGAACAGACCCACCAACAGCAAGATGGGGAAGAAAAGGCTGCTCAATGCTTTAAACCAGAAGTCTCCCCCTTCTGACTGGGGTGTCACTGCAATATCAACACCGTTCTTGGTGAGAATATCGACCAGTTCAAGATCGTTTGGAGGCAGATTGACGATGTACTCTGTATCTCCGCTGCGGTAGCGCGCTTGGGTGCGATCGGCGCTAATCCGAACTTTGCTGATCCTTGTATTTTCTTCGCCTGGTTTCACAGGTTTACCCGATTCAACGTTCTGAATGAACTCGCTGTAGGGCACTGAACCTTTACTTTGAGGCTGTCTACCATCAATGAATGCTGTTGCTAGTGAAATTACCACGATCGCTAGCAAGGCATATAAACCAACGTTTCTCCACCGCTTATTCACCGGGGTCTGTCCTCCTAGTTATCAAAATGCGGAGCTTTTTATCCATTCTACTGTGTTAACTAATCTTAACGTACTCTCAGAATTGCTGGTAGGGGAAATGGAGGATAGAGGATGGGGAATACAGAAGATGCAGGTAGGGGATAGGGAAGATAAGGGAGAAATTGCTGGGTAAGTGGGAACAACTAATAGAAAGGATTTGTTGCTTTTACCTTTACCCATTCCCTTTTACTCTTTCCATGTCCTCTTGCGGTGAAGTGTTGGTTGCCATTATGAATAATCGGGCGGATTGGGCGATCGCGAGTGAGCAGCACTGGTATCGCATCCCAATTGAGCAGGTTGAGAAGTTGAAGCAGCGCAACCAATGGCCGCCGAAGTGGTTAGCGTTTTACCAAACGAAGGCGTTTGGCGATGAAGCCCATGCGGTGACCTATTATGCCGAGGTTATCGATATGCGGGAAGTCAGCCGCGTCGAGTTGTTTCCCCTTGAAGCTCAAACAGCAAAAAGCCACACACGTTATTACAAGTTGGAGTTCGCAACGCTGCAAAGACTTTCCCACCCCATCAAAAGTCAGCGGTTGCGACGCATCACGTTTATTCCCACCACTTTAGAGAAATTGCATCGGGCTACTCAGATTGAGGAATTGTAATGGTGCGATCGCTGCATCAGGAATTCCCGAATGGCGGGGTCTTCCGTTAGCCCGATCGCCCGGACATAAGCTTGCTGGGTGTCTGAGTGGTTCGGTGAGTGTTTCAGTAAATGCGCCTTCAATGCCCAATAGGGTTGATAGCTATTCACCCGTTCTGGTGGTAATGCTTCTAAGAGTGCTAAGCCTTGTTCCCACCCTTTGACTTCTGCGATCGCCGCAGCATGACTCATCAATGCGCCTAGCGTCGGTGAAAGCTGAATTAACCCCTCATAGAGCAATGCTAGTGCCTGCCAATCTACTTGCTGGGTAATGGCGCGTCGAGCGTGGATGGATTGAATCGCGGCTTCAAGTTGGAATCTTCCTAATTGTTGAAACGTTGATGCCTGGGTCAGTTCTGCTTCTGCCTCTGCCATCATGGGTTGCGACCAAAGCCGAGTATCCTGCTGCAATAGGGGAACATATGCCCCATCTGCTGTGCGACGAGCTTCCCGCCGCGCTTCACAATGCAGCATCAAAGCCAACAATCCGCGCACTTCCGGTTCTTCTGGCAACAGTTGAACGCACAACCGAGCTAACCAGATGGCTTCTTCTGCCAGGCCTTTTTGTCGGGGATCGGCTCCGCTAACGCCTTCCCAGCCATTGGTATAAGCGGCATAGATCGCTTCCAGGACGGCTTCTAACCGGGTTGGCAACTCGAAGGCAAGGGGCAACTCGAAGGCAATCCCTGCATCCCGAATTTTGGCTTTTGCTCGAACTAATCGCTGGCTCATGGTGGCAGGTGCAACCAAAAAGGCAGAGGCAATTTGGGCAGCATTCAGCCCCAAAACGGTTTGCAGCATCAGGGGCGTGTGAATGGTTGGATCAATGGCAGGGTGAGCGCAGATAAACAGGAGTTTCAGGCGATCGTCGGGAAAGGTGACATCCTCTAGGGATGGTTCTGTGGTTGGTGCGAATCTGTCTAATTTAAAGGCGTTAAGGATGCGATCGCTCACCTGAGTGCGTCGCGCCATGTCAATTAAGCGATGACGAGCCGTGACCAAGAGCCATGCCTCCGGATTATGGGGAATTCCGCTTTCTGTCCAGGTTTTCAGCGCTGCCAGGAATGCATCGCCGAGCGCATCTTCTGCCGCTGCTACATCGCGGGTTTGTGCCACCAGATAGGCGATCAAACGACCATAGGAGTTGCGGGCTGCTAATTCTGCGGCTCGACGTGCATCCATCAACTGACCTCAGCCTTGTGGGGTGGTCTTTTGCCAGGCGGGCAACTGCTCCATCCGCCCATACCAGGCACGAATATGCGGGTAGTGGTCTAGGGGGAAGTGGGCAGGCACAGCATAGGTTAACGCACTCGCCACCGAAAAATCAGCCAATGTCAACGTGTCATTGACTAGAAATTTGTGTTCTGCCAGGTGATTATCCAGGGCGATCGCTTCTTTGTGAAACCGCTCAACTGCCTGGTGCACCACAGCCAAATCGGGATCACCCAATTGCAACACTTGCTTGACGAAGTTTTCGTATTGCAAGGGCTGACAGGCTGGAGTCCAATGCGCCAGTTCCCAACTTTGCCAGCGCACGATGTCTGCCCGGATTTTGGCATCTTCTGACCAGAGTGAATTTGGTACCTGACTGGCGAAATACTGCATGATGGCGGTTGATTCCCACAGGGCAAAGTCTCCATCCTGCAAAGCAGGCGTTCGACCTGTGGGGTTGAGGGCAAGAAATTCGGGCGATCGCTGCTCTCCTTGTTGCAAGTTAACCAAATGGAGTTCTAACGGCAGTTCCAGATGAATGGCAACGGCATGCGCTTTGCGCGTGTTGGGCGAAGGTGGAAAGTAATAAAGTTTCATGAGTTGTCTCCTATGCCTGATCCATCGTGAGTAACGGACGCACTTCGACGGCACAATTGCTGGCAGCCGGACAACGGGCAGCCCAATCCAACGCGGTATCCAGGTCGGGAACCTCGATTAGAAAAAATCCACCGATCTGCTCTTTTGTATCAGCATAAGGACCATCCTGAACTTTCCGCTGACCATCGTGCAGTCGAATAGTTGTGCCGGTATGGGGCGGATGTAGCCCTGCCCCACCAGCCATTACACCTGCTTCAGCCAATGCCTGGGAATAGGCGCTATAGGCGGGCATATGCATCTCGCGGTTGGCAAAGTCTTGTTCAGTCTCGTAAACCAAAATTGCGTACTTCATAGTGATCCGTCCATTTTGAATGGGGTTGCACACAGCCAAATTTTCTGTGCTCTAACTCTATGACGGGTGGCGACCAGTGATTTCGACAGCCCTGCAAAACTTTTTTGCGATCGCTGCCTGGACATGGCTCTGGGTTTCGTCACAATGAAAGCAAGATGTTTATCGGGATAGTGGGCAACATGACGATCGCAACCAACCATATGACGCTGGAGGAGTATTTGACCTATGACGATGGCACTGACAAACGGCACGAACTGGTAGCAGGGGAACTCGTTGAGATGCCGTCCGAAAGTCCGCTAAACATCCAGATTGCTCTTTTTTTTGTTGGCCCATTTGCTGCAATTCCTGCCAATCAACCGATTGAGTAACAAAGCTGAGATAGTTGTAAGTGGTGCTCGCGCTACCACACGGATTCCAGACTTGACTGTGTTTACAGTTGAATTAACCGAAGCTCTGCGAAACGCGAAACGCTCCACAATCCTGCTAGATATGCCACCGCCATTGTTGGTGGTGGAAGTGGTATCGCCTGAAAAAGCTAATGAAGATTGGGATTATCGCTACAAGCGATCAGAATATGCGGCGCGAGGCATTGCAGAATACTGGATTGTCGATCCGATGCGAGAGCAGATTACAGTTCTAACGCTGGTGGATGGCTTGTACGAGGAGCAGGTATTTCGCGACGAGGAACGGATTCTTTCATTCACCTTTTCATCTTTAGAGCTAACGGTTCGGCATGTATTGCAAGCCGAAAACTAAGGCTAAACGTTAGACGCTGGAAAGGACTCGTCTGGGTTGCAGACGTTCCAGAACTTGCTTGAGTGCCATCGCTGTCCAGTCAATATCTTCAACGGTTGTATCTCGCCCTAATGTGAGGCGAATGCCAGATTTGGCAACGCGATCGCTATAGCCCATTGCCTTTAATACCGGGCTGGGGGTTACTTTGCCGCTGCGACAAGCTGCCCCCGCACTGATGCCAACGCCAGCCAAATTCATCTGACGCACCAGTGATTTTCCGGTTAGAACTTCGCCATCAGCATATTCCACACAAAAACTGGCGTGATGGGGTAAGCGCTGCCAGCGATCTCCGGTCAGCTTCAAGCCAGGTATATCTAGGAGCTGATCAAATAAGCGATCGCGTAATTCCAGCAGGCGTTGATTCTCGACCAGCATTTCTTGGGCAGCGAGTTCGGCGGCAACCCCAAATCCGGCAATGGCGGGAAGCGCCTGAGTCCCGGAGCGAAAACCTGATTCCTGTCCACCGCCACCTAGCAAAGGTGCGAGTGCTACACCGGGACGAACGTAAAGTGCTCCTGCTCCTTGCGGTCCGTAAAATTTGTGGCTGGAAAGGGAGAGCAAATCTACGGGAAACTGCTGCACATCAATCGGTAAGCGTCCAGCAACTTGCACCGCATCTGTATGGAACAACGCGCCATGAGCATGGGCGATCGCTGCCAGCGTGGGAATTGTCTGGAGTGTTCCTACTTCGCTTTGTCCATAGATAATTGACACCAAAACTGTATTGGGTTGCAGCGCTGCCCGCAAATCCACCGGGTTAACCCGCCCCTGCCGATCCACCGGCAACCGAGTCACCTGCCAGCCGTGCTGTTCCAAAAACTGAGCAGGTTCACTCACGGCAGAGTGTTCAACGCTGGAAATAATCAGGTGTTGCGGTTGTGAGTACTGCTGAGCCACACCAAACAACGCCAAATTATTGGCTTCGGTGCCGCCAGATGTAAAGACGATCGCTTCTTCTGGCGCATTAATTAAGCGGGCAACCTGTACCCGTGCCCGTTCCAGTGCCGTTGCGGCCCGTTGCCCCCATTGATGCAGGCTGGAAGGATTGCCCCACTGCGCTGCGAGGATATGCTGCATTGCCGCGATCGCCTCTGGTCGCGGGGGGGTTGTGGCGCTGTAATCCAGGTAAATTTGCATGAATATCGGACAAGCAACGTACTCTTCCAGCTTACGCCTTCTCGTTTTCTCCAGGTTCTACAATTCGTTGGAAAAGATAACCCGTTCCTCGTGCCGTCAGGATGAGTTCAGGATTGCTGGGGTCATCTTCCAATTTGGCGCGTAGGCGAGAAATGTGCACATCCACCACCCGCGTATCTACGTGGCGTTCTGGTGTGTAGCCCCACACTTCTTGCAAAATTTCGGAACGAGAAAAGGCTTCTCCACTACGGCTTACCAATAATTCCAGCAAGCTAAACTCCATACCCGTCAGCCGAATTCGTTCATCACCCTTATAAACCTGGCGTTTGTTGGTATCAATTCGGATGGTGTTGATTTGAATCACACCGGAACTGGGAATGCCAGAGGTTCCGGTTTTTTCCACCCGACGCAAAACGGAGCGAATTCGGGCTTCCAGTTCTTTGGGGGAAAATGGCTTCACCACATAATCGTCTGCGCCAAGCTCCAAGCCTGTGATGCGATCTGCAACATCACCCAATGCTGTCAGCATAATAATGGGCACATCTGACTCTTTTCGTAGCTCTTGACAAACGCCATATCCATCGAGCTTGGGCATCATCACATCCAACACCACCAGATCTGGATCTGCGTTACGAAAGGTTTCCAGCGCTTCTTCGCCATCGGCGGCCGTGACAACATCGTAGCCAATCATTGAAAGACGGGTTTCAAGAATACGACGGATACTCGCTTCGTCATCAACAACTAAAATTTTTTCTTTGTGGTTTTCCAATTTTCCCACGCTCCTTAAGCAGAATTTCTAATCATTAAATTTTCGTACCCTATGATTAGAAATAGTACTCCATTGATAATACTTGAGATCGCCAAAATTCTTCATGGGGGGACATTTCAGACTTTTTTAAGCTTTCTTTCAAATGTTGCTGTTTGTCTTTAAATGTAAATTTTTTCTAAATTCAAATGCCGAAATCGCGATCGCTCTTCGTTTGTAATCAATGTGGCGCTGAATTCTCCCAATACTTTGGCAAATGTTTAGCGTGTGAAGCTTGGAACTCTCTAGAAGAACAAGTGGTTGCCGCCTCAAATTCCACTGCTAAGCAAAACACTGCCTCTGGAGCGCGTGCTTCTAGTCGCAAACGGGGAAATTCTCAAGCCGTTGCCCAACCCCGTGTCTCTCTCACCCTGGCACAAATTTCCGATCATCCCCAGCAACGCTTGCCCTCTGGCTACACCGAACTCGATCGCGTCTTGGGTGGTGGCATCGTGCCCGGTTCCCTCGTTCTCATTGGTGGCGATCCAGGCATTGGCAAATCTACCCTACTGCTACAAACTGCGAATCGGCTGGCGCAACATTATCGAGTGCTGTATGTGTGTGCTGAAGAATCGGGACAGCAAGTGAAGTTGCGGGCGATGCGATTGGGAGTAGGGCAAGACAAGAGTCAAGAAGGAGAGAGTGGGAGAGTGGGAGAGTGGGAGAGTGGGAGAGTCGGGGAATTAGCGCAATCATCTCCGCTTATTTCCTCCCCTTCCTCCCCTCCACCCTCTCACCCCTCCACCCTTTACCTGTTGCCAGAAATCGACTTGGACACAATCCTGGCAGAACTGGAATCGCTTCAACCCCAGGTAGCCGTGATTGATAGTATTCAGGCGTTGTATTTCAGTGCGCTGACTTCGGCTCCGGGGTCGGTGGCACAGGTGCGAGAGTGTACGTCGGTGCTGATGCAGATGGCGAAGCGACAGAATATTTCGCTGTTTATTGTGGGGCATGTGACGAAGGAAGGGGCGATCGCGGGTCCGAAAGTGTTGGAACATCTGGTGGATACGGTGCTGTATTTTGAGGGCGATCGCTTTGCCAGTCATCGCTTGCTGCGAGCGGTAAAAAATCGCTTTGGTGCCACTCACGAAATCGGCGTGTTTGAAATGGCAGATCAGGGTTTGGATGAAGTCACAAACCCTTCCGAGCTCTTTTTGGGCAACCGGGAAGAGGCTTCACCCGGTAGTGCGACGATCGTGTCCTGTGAGGGCACTCGCCCGATTGTGGTGGAATTGCAGGCGTTGGTCAGTCCCACGAGCTATAGTTCCCCCCGACGCTCAACGACTGGAATTGAATACAATCGCCTCTTGCAAATTCTGGCAGTGCTAGAAAAGCGAGTTGGCATTCCTTTATCCAAACTGGATGCCTATGTCGCGTCATCTGGTGGCTTGAATGTGAACGAACCTGCGGCTGATCTGGGTGTGGCGGTTGCGGTGGTTGCTAGTTTCCGCGATCGCGTGGTTGATCCGCGCATGGTGATCATCGGGGAAGTGGGCTTGGGTGGGCAGGTGCGCCCCGTATCCCAAATGGAATTGCGATTGAAGGAAGCCGCGAAATTAGGTTTTAAGCAGGCAATCATTCCCAAAGGACAAACCTTTTCCAATGTGGGCTTAGAGGTGGTTCCCGTGGGGCGCGTGGTGGATGCAATCGCGATCGCTCTGTCCGCCAAACACTCCACCCAAGAAATAGAGCCTTGAAGTACTTCTCTACAATGGGAATCAAAGGTTGCTGCTGCATCTCGAACTCCGTGCCACTACACCCGACACCGAGCCAACCTTGCAAGATGTATCGAATAAGCTGCAAGATCTTTCTGCTAACGTATAAGACCTTGTAGACAAGGTAGACAAGCTCACAGCCGAGAACGAGAAATTCAACGATAAATTTGACAACTACCAGCAAGCGACTCAATGGGTGGTGCAGCTTGCTTTTACCCTCATCGCTAGCGCAACAATTACCGTTATTATTACGTCTGTCTTACGTAAGTAACTGTTTATTGGAGCGTACCAATTGTGGGTTTGAGACTAAGAGCCTTGTTACTAGCCACCTTCACTACGCTCGCTTTTGCCTGCAACGCGGAAGCTCAGTTCAAAGGCAACTTAATTGTGGATGTGAATGGGCTGAAAGATAAAAACGGCTTGCTCTGCATTAAAGTTTTCAACGGCAGTCAGGGCTTTCCCAACAGCAACGATCGCGCCATCAAACGAGACTGCATCAAAATTACCGAAGAACCAATGCGTTTCGTTTACAAGGGATTAGCAGCGGGGAACTATGCAGTAGCTGTATTTCACGACTCTAACGGCGATCGCAGCCTCAACCGTAATGGAGCTGGAATGCCCACAGAAGGTTATGGCTTTTCCAAAAATCCGGTTGTGAAAACCAGTGCACCCAAGTATGGCGAAGCTGTTTTCCTGTTAGCTGGAGCCAACACCAGAACGGTGATTCAGATGAGATACGGCAACTAGGATAAGTAGGATTCAGCCACCAGAAGGCAATAGCGTCAGAGGAATCAAAAGTTGACATCGAGTAGACACGTTGAAAATTAATCCCGACTTATTTTGTCGGGTATATTTGACCCTGATTTTTTGAGCGTGTTAGTATCCGATGTAACGAAAAAGATAGCCAACCCTAAAGACGCAAGAGACTCAACCCATGACCCAGGCAACCCAACTTAAAACCCAATCGGCAGCGACCTTCCGCGCTTTGAAATGTAAAGAATGTGGTTCGGAGTATGAGCCGAAAGCCACTCACGTTTGCGAATTCTGTTTTGGTCCGTTGGAAGTTGCCTACGATTATGATGCGATTCGGCGTACCGTCACGCGTGAAAGTATTCAAGCCGGTCCCCATTCCATTTGGCGCTACCGGGCGTTTTTGCCTGTTGAGTCGGAGCAGCCGATTGATGTGGGCACGGGGCTAACCCCACTCGTTCAAGCAAAGCGGTTGGCACGTCGTCTAGGGTTGAACAAGCTTTATATCAAAAATGATGCGGTCAATATGCCCACCCTCAGCTTCAAAGATCGGGTAGTGTCTGTGGCGTTGACTCGGGCTCGTGAATTGGGCTTCTCTACGGTCTCTTGCGCCAGCACTGGTAATTTGGCAAATTCAACGGCCGCGATCGCGGCTCACGCTGGGCTGGATTGCTGCGTTTTCATTCCCGCTGATCTGGAAGCTGGAAAAGTTATGGGCACTTTAATCTACAGCCCAACCGTGATGGCAGTGCAGGGCAACTACGATCAGGTGAATCGCCTTTGTTCAGAAGTGGCAAACACGCATGGCTGGGGCTTCGTCAACATTAACTTGCGTCCCTACTATTCCGAAGGCTCCAAAACGCTGGGGTATGAAGTAGCAGAACAACTGGGCTGGCAATTGCCCGACCACATCGTTGCACCACTGGCATCCGGATCTCTGTTTACTAAGATCTACAAAGGGTTCCGCGAGTTTGTAGAAGTGGGATTGGTAGACGACAAGCCTGTTCGCTTCAGTGGTGCTCAGGCAGAGGGGTGCTCCCCGATTGCTCAAGCGTTTCGTGAAGAGCGTGACTTTATCTCGCCTGTGAAACCTAATACCATTGCCAAATCGATCGCGATCGGCAACCCAGCCGATGGAGTATACGCGGTAGACATTGCCCGTAAAACCAACGGCAACATTGAATCGGTGACCGACGCTGAAATTGTAGATGGCATCAAGTTGCTGGCAGAAACCGAAGGCATTTTCACTGAAACCGCTGGTGGTACGACGATCGCCGTTCTCAAGAAGTTAGTAGAGGCGGGCAAGATTAACCCTGACGAAACTACGGTTGTCTACATCACGGGTAACGGGTTAAAAACACAGGAAGCCGTGCAAGGGTATGTAGGGGAACCGCTCACCATTGAACCGAAACTCGACAGCTTTGAACGGGCACTGGAGCGCTCCCGCACTTTAGATCGCCTGGAATGGCAACAGGTGTTGGTCTAGTCTTAGGGTACTTTTAGTCATCGATTCAGGTTGATTTAGAATAGCCCTCAGGTATTAACAATCAGCAAAAATTGCTCTCTGGATTGTTGATGCCTGAATTGCTGGTGACTGCTCGTTTGGTTGATTACTCATTTCTCAAAATTCATGGATTGCTATGGCTGTTAAAGTTCTGATTCCGACTCCTCTGCAAAAACTAACCAACGATCAAGCAACGGTTGAGTGCGAAGGCTCAACGATCGCGGCTCTCCTAGAATCGCTGGAATCAAGCTGTCCTGGAATTAAAGGGCGTTTATGTGATGACAAAGGCGAATTGCGCCGCTTTGTAAATTTTTACGTTAACAGCGAAGACATTCGATTTTTGCAAGGGGTCGATACACCGCTCAACGATGGCGATGAGGTCAGTATTATCCCTGCGATCGCGGGCGGCTGATTGGCACAAAAAAGCAGAGGAATTTCAAAACCGAAATTCCTCTGCTACGAGGTGTCATCTCAAATCACAGCTAAAAACCAAGCCCTTGTAAGTCTAGATCGCTGAATAGATCATCGGGAACGTCTGCTGGAAGCACTTCTCGATCCAGGCTAACTTTTTGGCTTTCTCGTTGAGTTTGCATCTCAACTGCGATCGCTTCCACTCGCATCTCCAGACTGCCGAGCGGTGCAATCAGTTGAGTGGTGGCTTCCAGTTCCCCCAATCCATTCGGCAAGAAATCAACCAGCCAGCGAGGACCATCTAACAGCGATCGCGTCTGGCGATCGTTGACCCAGAGCTTGACATAAATCTTGGGTAGGAGGTCGGGCAATTTAACCCGAACTTGAATCAATCTGCCAGCGACAATTTCATCTGTCGCAATTTCCAGAGTGGGCATGGGGACTGGCTGCTCTTTGTCCAGCACCAACAAATTAGTAGAAATCGGCTCACTGGCAACGGTTTCTGATTCTGGTTCAACTCGTTTTGTCCGTGACCCTGCCCGCTTCAGCCACTCTCGCCAGGATGGGTCATCGTCAACCACAATCTCATTGGTTGAGAAATCTTGCACAAGCTCCGGAGTTGCTGCTTTAGCGTCTGTTGCAACGGTTGCTGGCTCAACGTCGGACTCTTCAATGGGCGGCATGGCGAGTTTTAGCAGCGTCGTTAGCTCTGCATCAGCAGCGATCGCGCTGAGTCGGTTCAAAAATCGCTCTTGTAAATTCAGAGCTTGAAAGGCTGACCGAATTGGAGACGACAACTCATCTAAAAGTGCCAGATCTTCTGCACCGCTATCGCTAGGTGGTTGTGGCGACGATTCAGCAGCCAAAACTGGTTCGGAGGAAGATTCCGCAAGAGTATTTTCCAACGGAAGTTCCATTGCATCCAAAGGTTCTGAACTCGTTGCGCCAAATAGCTCAGTCCCTAAAGACAAAATGAGATCCAAGCCAGATTCTTGCAAATCAAAGACGGCTTCTTCCGTGACCGCGGCTTCTGTCACTGGCTCTGCGATCGCCGTAGCTCCGCTTCTAGCTCCCACAAAACCGGGTAGTTCTAGCTTGCGTTTGCCAGCCATCTCTGCTTCTGGCTGATAAAGTTGGGGCGGCAAAATTTGCTGACCAGCCGTAACCCTGACTTTCATGGGGGCAGGAGTCTCAGCCGTTTTGGGTAGTTGCTCCGTGACCGTGGGGGTCATGCTTAAAAACGACAGATCCAATTCCTGGCGAGCTTTTTCCTTCCGCAGCCGATCAGATAGTTGCACCATCACATCGGGCACCTCCTCCTGGTCAGAATTCTCTACCAACGCCGAAGTGACTTTGTGCAATTCCTCAACTAATGCCTCTGGGTCAACGGTGACTGTAAAGTGAAAGGTTTTCAATGTTACCAAAACACCATCGGCACCAGGTAAGGTTCCGGCAACCACCACTTCTCCTAATAACAGATGAGTTGTGAGGTCTTCTGGCAAGCGACACAAAAAGCTGAAGGGGCAAGGAACCTTGTCTGTTGGGAAAGATTGACAAGCATGGAACAAAACTTCTGATGTTTGGGGATCACGGAGTTGAATCTGGATTTCTTGGGGAGTAGCATCTTCTAACTCGGATTCTGACCAGTCGAGATCGTAGGGTGGCTGTGAGGCGGGGGAATCGATCAGTTGAATCTGCCCAGCGATCGCGAGAGCATCTCCCCGTTTTGCCATCCACACGGCTTTCTCTAGCTCAATTTGCAAACAAGCGGCATTAATCACTGGTTGAAAAGTTTGGGTAGCCAACGACTCAAAGGATTCAGCGATGGCTGGTTCAGAGATGGCTGCTGGATGATCAACCGCGGTTGCGGCAACATCCACTGTGGATGGAGCTAAACTAAACTCGCGAAAAATCTCGTTAACCAACTGATGGGATAAGTGATCGGTCATTTCAACCAGTCGCTCCATCGAAACTCCCAATGCCTGGGCAATCTCCACGTTTAATGCTGCTAAATCGTGGGCGCTGGGTGTTTCCACAGGGATTGACACCTCCTGGGCGATCGCTGCCGTTGACTCAACGCTTGCAGCATCGGGTTCAATCTGAGGATTGGCTGGCATTTCGGCTAAATCTGCGGTTGGCGCATCCCACTCTTCTTCATCGGCAGCGATCGCAGCACAGACTCGTAGACGCACCGCATGATGCAACGTATCGCCCACTAAATCGGACATGGGATCACTTAAGAAGCAGGACAATTCCCAATTGCCCGGTTGCAGGTGGGTAAATGGAGCCACTACCATCAGCCCGTTCCCATTCGTGCGGTTACTACGCTTTTGAATGCGTCGTTTAGGCGGCTCTTCTTCTGTCGCTAAATGACAAACGCGAATATTAACATCGGTATGGGGGCAATCGGTTTGAGCAACGATGCGATAACGCCCTTCTAAAATCTCGACATCTGGCGAGTCCAGCGGCAACCAGGAGCGATCGCCGTCTTTTTGCAAGAGAAATGTCCACTCTTTCATGACCTACCTCCGCGAGTTCTGCTGGACTCGAAATTGTGTAAACCCTACATCTAGCGCTTAGGCATCAATAAAATACCACCTGAACGCCTAAAGATACTAGATATAGTGAAAAAGTGGGGATTTTTTATGAAAACTTCAGGTTTCTTGAATCAGAATAAAGCAGAATAAACTCTGCCTACGTTCAAATTTTCATCTTCTCTAAAGTCGTTCTTTTAGAGAAGTTGCCAATTAAAAAAGCTGCCAACCTTTGAGCGAACCCCAGTTCAACTACAACTCCTGGCTGGTTGTACTGCATTCGCACCCAGTTTACGCCAAAAAGAAAAAACGGACTCCCCAATATGAGAAATCCGTTCGCCTAGTCATGATTAGGATTAATCAGGAGAAATTACAGCAGACCCAGGAAATGCAGAACACCTTGATTGGTAACCAGTTCAGTAATGAGAGCAGCAACAAACCCGATCATGGCGAAACGACCGTTCCACAGCTCAGCCTGGGGAGTGAACCCAAACTTCCAAGCGTTGCGATCTTCCGTAACAGCAGGCATCTTTTGTGCGTCTTGCATAATGATTACTCCGAGTCATTCGTACCTACTCTCACATTGTAAATAGATGTTAAGGAAAGTGTCAAAGCGTAAATCTTGTTGCGTCAGGGAAAACCCACAATAGTGCTTGGAAACTGATGGATGCTGAATTCGTTGCGCGATCGCTCCGTAGTAACCATTGTTTAAATTCTGAAAAGATGACAAAATAATACGTATGTCCTATAATTCTTCTCAACTTTGCCCTGGGAATGTTACCCGAATTGGTGTTCTATGATTTCTCCTTTGGCTCCTGGAACGCTGGTTTTCAATCGCTACTGTGTCGTTGGTTTGGCGGGACAGGGAGAGTTTGGGTTGACTTATCTGGCGCAGGATCAAAAGCGGTTTGACGAGTTGTGCATCTTGAAAGAGTTTGTGCCCCTGCGGCAAGACCCTGCCATGCTAGAAGTACAGCGGCAGTGCTTTCACCAGGAAGCAACAGTGCTGTATGAGTTGCAGCACGCTCAACTGCCCCATTACCGGATTATGTTCGTCCACGGCGATCGCCTGTATCTTGTGCGGGAATACATTGTAGGCAAAAGTTGTAGTGCATTGTTAAACGAGCGTCGCTCTGAAGGGCAAGTGTTTTCTCAAGCTGAGGTGTTGCGGCTGTTGTTGCAAGTCCTCCCCGTGTTAACAGATTTGCACCGGGCAGGCATCATTCACGAAAATCTTGCACCTCAAAGCATCGTGATTCGGCGGGAAGAACAGACCCCTGTTTTGATTGAGGTGGGGTTAGTGAAGCGCCTGGTCGCACAGTTACAGCTTCACCCAGTTTTGCCAGATACTCCCATTGGGCGGATGGGCTATGCTTCACCAGAGCAAGAGCATGGCGGAAAGGTGCTCCCCTGTAGTGATGTGTATTCCCTCGGCGCGATCGCGATGGCGCTGTTGCTGGGCAAAGAACCGCAAGAAGCCGCTCACCAATGGACGAGATCACCCAACTGGTACACGCAACTCGATATCCACCCTGACTTTGCCAGCGTTCTGAAGCGAATGCTGCATCCCAACCCGCAGAAACGCTTTGCTTCAGCTCCCCAGGTATTAAGGGCGCTAGAACCCATTGCGACAACTATTTTGTGCTCCGAACCCACCATTCCACGCCGTCTTCCGATTCCTCAGCCACAAGTA
This sequence comes from Leptolyngbyaceae cyanobacterium C42_A2020_001, assembly GCA_015272515.1. GTDB lineage: Bacteria > Cyanobacteriota > Cyanobacteriia > Leptolyngbyales > Leptolyngbyaceae > JSC-12. The sequence goes on from JACYLN010000101.1 coordinate 37,702, forward strand.
GCGATCGCGGGTCATGCCGCTTCCAGGCAAGCATCTCCGGCTCCTTCACCCATTGAAGATCTGCCTCTAGCAGACGAGGCAGCCTTTCCGCTAGTACCGCGATCAACGCCACGTTCCCGAACATCACCCACCCGTGGCAAACCCTCTCCAGGAACATCTCATAAAAAACCGCGATCGCAATCCAAAGCCGACTTCAAAGCTTCAGCGATTCTGGTATTAAGCGTGGCGCTTCTGGTCTCGGTTGTGTCTTTTCGAGCGCTCTCTTGGGTGCAAACAGGTCCGGTAAAAGCACCTTCCCCAGCAAATACCGTTGCCAGTTCAGAGCCAGCCACCTCAGACACTCAGCCCTCCCCTGCGGCGACCGTTTCTTCCACCATGCCGACTCGAGAATCTGGTGCTCAACCCGATGCTACAACAGCAGGGGGCAAACCTTCGTCGGGCGATCGCTCGCAGACCACTATTGATGCTCAATTTCTCTCTGACCTGACGGATGAAGTGTTCTACGCGAAGCATCCTGATCTGCAAGGGCAAAAACTGACAGAAGACCAAAAGGACTTGCAAAACGAGTGGAAGGCAATTTCTAGCGATGTGGAAAGCAAGCTGAGTGGGTTAAGCCCAGAAGTTCTTAGTAAATTGGGCAGCTACGATCGCGCCGCCTATGAACGTTGGACCGCTCCTGACAGCGGTGCTAGCCTCAACAGCCGAGAACTAAACGTGCTCGTCAACAATCGCTTTGCTGAACTCTTCCCTGATCAAAAAGGCAAATCCCTCAATCCCAAAACCTTTGGGCAGGTGTGGTATGCCCTGGCAGAAGAAGAACTCAACAAACTCAAGCCCCAAAATTCAGAAAACTAGAGCAACCAATCGCGATCGCCAGTCCTAATGTTGATTGGGTTGGCAGTACCCAGGATCAAGGATAGGCCAGCGGCAGCGATCGTGGCACGAGCGATCGCCATCATCGTAAAATCTCTTAATTCTTAAAAAGAGCTTTCTCCCAGAGTTCCCATGCAGAAACCAGAGATGAAATAGCTGCCATCCCTGGTACACAAAGTCTAATTAGAAATAATGGGCCAACAGAAGGTAAGTTAACCAAGCATTTAACTTGATACAAACCCTCTCTTATGTTGATTCAAGAGGGTGATGAGAGCCTCTCGATACTCTGGAGAAACATCTTTCAGAAAACGCGGTTCATGCTGAAAAAGATCAATAAAGTAACCACGCCATTCAGGTCCACCTTGCCCATTAATTAGTTGAACTGCAATATCAGTCATAGATTGATTGAGACTGTCACCCTTGTACTCAGTGGAAGCAGTAGATGCTTGGAGCCTAGAGTCAGGATTGCGACGAAAAAGATTAAACATCGTAAGTCATCCTTATTTAGTACAAAAGAACTACTCTAGTTTTACAGAAAATTGCCCCATTTTCCGGAAACGTTTTAGGATGTCATACCATTGGAGAAAATTCGCACTCTTTATCAGGCGTAGCTTCCTATGGTTCAGAGTTCTCCTCACTGGTCCACGATCGTTATAGGTAGCGGCGGGATACTCGGTGGAATACTTACTGTAGTAGCCCTAGTAACAAAAGGAATTGTTGATAAGAAAGAAACACAAATTTCTGACCTTACTCAACGCAACGCCCGATTAGAACGAGAACTTGCGGAAGAGCAAGAGAAAAGTCAAAGATTGATTACTAGCTTTTCTGAGCGACTTCGGAGTATTGATGCGGGTCGGCTAAGTCCCGAAGATGCAGTACGTCTCAGAGAAATATTCAGTCTTATTAAGGGCTTTGAGGATTTACACCAGGGTTTCAGCGACTGCAAACGAGCAGCAAAATGGTTAGATATCCGAAGCAAGACGTGGGTTCAGCAAGCCTGTGAGTCTGTAACCCGAAAGTATCGAGATTTAGTTCCGCGCGACAAGGTAAAGACTTTTAAGGACGAACTAACGCTGTATCTAACTTGGGTGCATACATGTCTCAACGAACATGGGCATACAGACAACACTCCATTACCTAAATTCGTTTCAGATCCGAGCATTACATCCCCGCATCCGTATGTAGCAGCAGTAAGCTATCTCATTGACAAAGAAGATTGGGGAGAACTTACTCCAGACCAAATAGCGTACCTACGAGAAGTGTTAATGCGATTAAAGGAGAGGATTGGAGAATCTTTTGCTAGTTAGCAATTGAAATACCTTGCAAGCAAATCTACTGCACTGAGTAAAGCATCTTTCTCATTCTGAGAAATGGAAAGAGACTGTATATGACCCCTAAGTGCCGAGATATACTGGCAAGCTTTTTCTCCAGGAAGAGTTACTCTTTGTGGCATAAACAAGCTCCTGAATATGAACAAGTTCTCTAAGTTGTTTTTCCAGAGAAAATGTTCTTGATCAGGACAAAGCAAATATTTCAATTCCTAAGCGATCGCACTACTGCCCTAACCGCTTCCTGGCTCCCTTCACTTCCCTAACTGCTTTAACGTCATCACCGTCACCAGCGCCACTCCACCCATGAGGTAGATCAGTGTGATTTTTGCTGATCTGAAGCGATCGCGGCAGGCTTCGCCACAATAAAGACAAGCCCACTTATCCAAACCACGCTATGGTCGCCACCCCCCATCCTGATCACATGACGATCGCCGAATATCTCGACTGGGAACCGCTGCAAGAATTGCGCTACGAATATGTTCACGGCATCGTTATCGCTATGACTGGGGGCACCATTCCCCACAACGACATCGCCCTCAACCTCTACCGCACCCTCTATCCACACGTTCAATCCAATGGTTGCCGCATCAATGTTGCTGATGTCAAACTCGAAATCAGTAGTGACAGTCCCTACTATTACCCGGATGTCATCGTCACCTGTGACCCTCGTGACCTCAATGCTCGCAGATTGTTGCGTTACCCCAAGTTGATTATCGAAGTCCTTTCTCCTGGCACTGAAGCGAAAGATCGGGGCGAGAAATTTGCCTATTACCGCTCCAGTTCCACTCTGCAAGAATACATTTTGGTTGAATCCGAGAAAATCGGTGTGGAATGCTATCGTCGAGGAGAAGGCAGGTTATGGCTGTACTATCCCTACACAAGCGGCGACATTATCACCTTAGAAAGTATTGGTTGCAGGGTCCCAATTGACCTTCTCTACGAAAATGTTTCCTTTGAGGAATCCCTACTGCCCTGAATTCTTGGGCAAGGTAGTTGTACTGCTTAGTTCTGCTTCTGGTTGGCGGCTTGCAGGCATGCGATCGCATCCTCCGTTTCCACTTGATCAAACGTTCGGTAAAAGCGACTGACACTATAAAACGGGCTGGGTGTTGCCAGCACAATCACCCGATCTGCCCACTCACAGAGTTTGGGAAGAATTTCTGGAGGTGTGACAGGTACACAAATCCAGATTTGGGCAGGCTGTTGTGCCCGCAATGCCTGTACTGCTACCGCCATCGTCATTCCAGTGGCAACTCCATCATCCACAATCAGCGAGATTGCCCCTTGCGGCTCCACAATTGGACGACTGGGTGCAAACTGTTGCCATTGGCTGTAAGCCTTCTCTCGTGCCTCGTGCAATGCCATTTCGTAGAGGTAGGCGGGTTCACGGGGCGATCGCGGTCTAGGTAGCCACAGCGTTTGCCCATCAGAAGTGACAGCCCCGATCGCCAATTCTCGATTATCAGGACGGGTAATTTTTTTTGCAACAATTACATCCAACGGGCAGCCCAGCTTTTCTGCAACGGGAGCCGCCACCGCTAAACCTCCCCGTGGTAGCGCGTATACAATCAGTGGCAGCGAGTTTGCGATCGGCTGCTCAAGCAAAGACTCTAACACCGCTTCGGCTAAACGTTCGCCTGCTTCCTGGCGATTTGTAAAACAAACCGTCGAATCAAAATCTGATGCAAGTGAACCAGGTGCCATCACAATCTCCCCAGCCTGTGCAGTGGGATTAACTTTCATCATGCCTGAAAAATCAAAACCTGTTCAGGCAATCTCATAAGTTTTGAAAACTTCTTTCTTGAAATCCCAGGTTTTTGCCAAAATCCCTCCCTATAGACTGGAAAAAACTGTTAAGTTGCCTTACTCTCACACACAGATCAGTATATTTTTTGCCAATCTCACCCACGCTGAATTTCACCATTTCCCATGTCTGCTGAAAGCCAAATCGACCTTTTTAATTTTTCTGATAACTCTAACCCGACTCCTCAACCAGCCATTGACCCAGAGCTGATCCCAACCAGCGCCACAATTCCTATCCCGCTGGGTACCTACAGCAGCATGGAGCAGATGAACGCCCATTGCAATCGCTGCTTCCGTTGTGATTTGGGCAATAATCGAACCCACGCCGTGGTTGGAGAAGGCAACCTCAATGCAGATGTGATGATTGTGGGCGAAGGTCCTGGACAAACGGAGGATGAAACTGGACGACCGTTTGTGGGGCGATCGGGGGAATTACTCGACAAAATTCTGGCATCCGTTAAACTGACGCGTGAGCAGGATGTTTTCATCTGCAATATTGTGAAGTGCCGTCCACCTGAGAATCGAGAACCCACGCTGCAAGAAGCAGATGCCTGCAAGGGGTATTTACTGGAACAGATTCGTATGATTGATCCCAAAATTATTCTACTAACCGGAAAAACAGCACTGCGAAATCTGGTTGGTGTTAAGGAAGGGATTACGAAAGTGCGGGGACAGTGGATTGAGCGTGATAACCGACTGTATATGCCGATCTTTCACCCTGCGTATTTACTGCGAAACCCTTCTCGTGAAACGGGTAGCCCCAAATGGCTGATGTGGCAGGATATTCAAACGGTGAAAACGAAGCTGGATGAGATTCGATCGCGGTAGCAGTCCCTCGCTGAATCATTCGTTGACCCAGACAACGTCGCGTAACAGATCTCAACATCGCGGGTGACCTTTCGTTTGTTGCAGTGTTGTATACTCACCGCAACAGATTTTTTAATTGTTGCGTCCAGAGAACTCTGAATTCGGCTCCATCCCGTTCGTCTCAGGTTTGGAGCGTATTGGTTCTCGGCAATGGGGAATGCGATCGCCATTTTGGCGGTTTGATAGCCTGATCAAATGACTACAACTGAATATCCAAGTGCGGTTTTTAATTTGTCCCTTGTCAAATGATTGGGCTGAATTGACCAACACTTTTAATATTCCGGAGGTTACTGATGAAAGCCTTGCTGCTTTGGCCCCTCATGCCCAACTCCTTCTGGTCTTACCAGGAAACATTAGACATGGCAGGGCTACGATCCACCAATCCTCCTTTAGGCTTAATAACGGTTGCAGCATTGCTGCCATCCACCTGGGAACTTCGCTTCTGCGATCGCAATATTCGCCCCGAAACCGATGCAGACTGGGAGTGGTGCGATCTGGTGATCATCTCAGCCATGATCATTCAAAAGCAGGACTTTTACACCCTGATCCAAAAAGCATTGGCATTGGGCAAAAAAGTCGCAGTCGGCGGTCCCTACCCCACGTCCTATCCAGAAGTTGCGCTTGAGGCGGGTGCTCAGTATTTGATTTTAGATGAGGGGGAATGTACTATTCCCTTGTTTTTGGAGGCGATTGAACGGGGCGACGCACACGGCATTTTCCGCTCAGCCGAAAAACCCGATGTTACCCAAACTCCAATCGCTCGTTATGACCTGCTTAACCTCAGCGCCTATCTTGCCATTACCGTTCAGTTTTCGCGCGGTTGCCCGTTCCAGTGCGAATTTTGCGACATCATCAACCTGTACGGACGCAAACCCCGCACCAAAACTCCAGAACAGATGCTGCAAGAGTTTGAAGCACTCTACAACCTGGGCTGGCGACGCTATATTTTTGTGGTAGATGACAACTTTATTGGTAACAAGCGCAACGCCAAATTGTTCCTGCGGGCGTTAATCCCGTGGATGGAGGCTCACCGTTATCCCTTCAAATTGATTACCGAAGCCTCACTAAATTTGGCAGAAGACGATGAACTGATTGAACTAATGGTGAAAGCGGGGTTCATCCTGGTCTTTATGGGGATTGAAACGCCCGATGTGGATAGTCTGATGGGCATTAACAAGGTGCAAAATACCCGTAAAGCACTGGTTGACTCGTGCCACAAAATCACCCGCGCCGGATTGCAAATTATGTCGGGTTTCATTATGGGGTTCGATCATGAGAAGCCAGGCGCAGGCGATCGCATTCGAGATTTCATCCAAGAAACTGGCATCCCTCAAGGGCAATTCAGCCTGCTGCAAGCCCTGCAAAATACCGCCATGTGGAATCGTCTGAAACAAGAAGGGCGATTACAACAGGGGTTGGGCACGTTCCATCAAGGCGCGATCATGAATTTCGTGCCGACTCGCCCAGTTGAAGAAATTACCCGCGAATACATCGATGCGTTTTGGGAAATTTACTCCCCAGAACCCTATCTCAAGCGCACATTTCGTCACTTCATGATGATGAATGGTTGGCGTGGTAAAAGCGATCGCTCCATCACCGCAGAAGAATGGCGACTTTTTTGGAAGTTACTCTGGCGACAAGGTGTTGTCCGCTCAGTGAGGCTCCGCTTCTGGTGGCAATTGGCCGCGATCGCCTTGCGGAAACCCCGCCTCTTAACTGAATACCTGGCAACCTTAGGAATTGGTGAACACTTTTTTAATTACCGCTACGAGGTGAGAGCACAACTAGAAAAACAACTTGAAACTTTGAAGCAGCAGCAGTCTAAAACGCTTGAAGATGATGTAGATCGGCAAGAAACCGCCCAGTCTGCTGAATTAACTGTGCCTGTGCGCCAACGCTAAACTTTTAAACATAAAAAACAGGGTGAGTTAATCGCTCATCCTGTTCGTTCAAATTTACAAGTCAATCATTGACCATCAATCCACCCCCATTGCTTGTTGAAGGGGCACATACAAGAAGAAAAAACTAAAACTCTTGCGCTTGCCCCCTTAACCCCACCAATTCTGGGGGACATTTAAACTTCCAACTCTCCCAGAAAGGGTGTGTGGCGGGCGAATGCAAAATTCTTTATTTGTATGAACCGCCCTGCCCTTACTTGTTGGGTTGGGGGGTCATACGTAGGTAAGGCTTTACTTCAGTCACACCCTTTGGAAACTTCTGCTTGGCTTCCTCAGTAGGGATCGAAGGCACCACTACCACATCATCACCATCCTTCCAGTTGACGGGGGTAGCAACGCCGTAGTTGTCGGTGAGTTGCAGCGAGTCGATGACACGCAGAATTTCCTCGAAGTTACGCCCGGTGCTGGGAGGATAGGTGAGTGTGAGGCGCAATTTCTTTTGAGAATCGATCACAAATACTGTCCGAACGGTTACCTTCGCGTTAGCGTTGGGGTGGATCATGCCATACAGGTCAGAAACTGACTTGTCTGCATCGGCAATGATAGGGTAATTAACGGTGGTGTTCTGAGTCTCGTTGATGTCACTGATCCAGCCTTGATGGGAGTTCGTGTCGTCCACACTCAGCGCGATTACTTTGGCATTGCGCTTATCGAACTCTGGTTTGAGTCGAGCAACTTCACCTAGTTCAGTGGTGCAAACGGGGGTATAGTCGGCAGGGTGGGAAAACAACACAACCCAGCTATCGCCAGCCCACTCGTAAAAATCAATTTCACCTTCAGAGGTTTGTTGTTTGAAGTTTGGAACGGTGTCGCCTAGTTGGAGAGTCATACCTGAATTACTTCCTCGCAAATTCCAAAAATGTGTGTGCTACTATCGCTTATCGATCATGCCATAAAACCCCGGTTACCCGGTCGGAGTTTAGATCTATTTATGATTTGCCATCGCTCAGGGTTAAAGATTAACTCTTGCCCTCTGCCCTAGTAGTCACCAGCAAAAACTTTCAAGCTTTGTAGGAGGAGCGATCGCGCTACAACATAAGAGTAGTTTAGGTCTGGATGCAAGGCAGTAAACAATTGCTAATTATCGTTGCGGCAAACCCGATCAGCATTTAGAAGCATCAGTTTGTTGAGCTAGGATAGTGAACGCAAAAGTTTCTAGTGCCAGCAATTATTTGCACTGTTTAGGATATCAGAGTTATGGCAAATATAGAACGTTGTGGAGTAAACATATTGAATTTGTATTCCTGTATCTGAATCTGAATCGACGTATCCCTCTCAATCTTGCTTGGAAGTTGTAATTTGACGACTAAACAGAAGCTTTCAATCAAAAAATGCCCACAAGCACCATTCACGCTATTCTCAGCCCTGAGAATTTAGACTGCAGAAAATTTTCAACATAACCAACCAGGGATTCATGGATTCAAAAGCACTGTTGATTGTTGATGAACAACCCCTTTCGCTCAGGCAATGCCTGAGATACTTGCAAACAGCGGGTAAATTACAGGGGTTTATTGGTGATATTTTGCGCCAGTATGTACTAGAGCGAGAGTTGGAAATGCGAGAAGACCTGGAGATCAATCCTGCGATCGTTGAGCAGGCAGTGGTTGACTTTCGTTTGCAAAACAAACTCACAGAACCTCAAGCTTTCCAGGATTGGTTAGCTAAAAACGGCAGCAATTACGAACTCTTCCACAATCAAATCAGCAGCAGCTTTAAGCTAGAAAAACTGAAGGCGCAAATTGCCGAAGCTCGCTTGCAGGAGCATTTTATCGAACGCAAACTCATGCTCGATCGCGTTGTTTTGTCGCGCATCGTGGTGGAAAGTAAAGAACTGGCAGAAGAACTCCATACCCAGATCACAGAAGGAGCCAGCTTTGAGCAACTCGCTCAGGAGTACTCCAAAACCGATGAAAGGGTTGCCAATGGCATGATGGGTCCAGTCAGCCGAGGGACAATGCCCGATGTGTTAAGAGCGGCGATCGATTCTACCAATCCAGGAGAACTGGTTGGTCCCATGCAGGTTGAAAACTATTGGGCGATTTTTCGGGTTGAACAGTTTCTCCCCGCTACCTTGGAAGACAACCAACTTAAACAAGCTATGCAAAACGAGTTGTTCGATCGCTGGATTGCCGAGAAAATTCAGACCATGACCGTTAAACTGCAAGTGACCGAATAACCCTGTGTTCACCTTTTACCCTGCTCCCACTCGCCAGATATTTCGCCCCCCTCTACTCATCAAAACGCTCCATGATTGCAAACGACTTAACTACAAACTTGCCCTGGGATGCTCCTCCGCTCAGTTTGTTGAGTCCTGAACAGCAGGTTCAGTTCAAGCAAAAGGTGCAAGTTCGTCGGTACAGCTTAGGGGAGGTAATTTGGTCAACCGAACAACCAGGTAGCCAACTTCTGGTAGTGGCTGGCAAAGTTCGGTTAGTCCCAGAGGACGGGCAATCGGTTCTGCTCAAACCTGGCGACTGGGTGGGAGATTTGCTTGAACTTCCAGGTGGTTGGAAAGCCCGAGCCGCAGACAAAGAATCAGTCGTTGCCATGTGGGATGCAGGACTCTGGCGCGGCATCGTTTCTACCGAGTTGGAGCGATATTGGATTTCGCAGCGGGTACGGCTCCAGCCTAAAACATCTGACGCACCCCAACCGGTTACAGGGTTTCCATTTGTAGCGGGGGTGAATTCAGGTGCGGCCTGTTTAACAATGGTTGCCAACCATTTGCAAAATGCTACTCAATTGGAATGGGTACAGCGGCAGCTTCGAGGGCAACGCCCACCAGAGTTGGTAGATGCCGCAGAAAAGCTTGGTTTGCAGTTGCGTCGCGTTGAAGTGGACTGGGCAGGGTTACATCGGCTAGGACTGCCAGCATTAATGCTTTGGCAAGAACCTGTGGTGGCTGCTCAAGGGGCTGGATCAAATGGGGCAGCAGGCTCACCGCATTGGGTTGTAGTCTACGCCATGAAGGGCGATCGCTTGATTATTGCTGATCCCCTCAATCCGGATCAAACCTGCGAAAGTATTCCCCGTTCCTTAATTGAACCAGGTTGGACGGGTGAACTTTGGCAAGTTGAAACCATCCAGAAGCAAGATCGGTTTAACCTCGGTTGGTTTCTGCCTGCCGTCTGGAAATACCGCACCCTGCTGAGTGAAGTATTGTTGGCATCCTTCACCCTGCAAGTCATTGGCTTGGCAAGTCCCGTCATCACTCAGGTTGTGATCGATAAGGTCATGGTTCAGGGCAGCCTCTCGACTCTGGATGTCATGGCATTTGCACTACTGGCGGTCGCCTTTTTTGAGGCAATCTTGGGCACCTTACGCCTGTTTATCTTCACCCACACTGCCCGCCGACTTGATCTCAGCCTTTCTGCTCAGCTTTTCCGCCACTTGATGCGGCTTCCCCTGTCCTACTTTGAATCCCGACGCGTTGGAGACACAGTTGCGCGAGTTCAAGAGCTGGAGAATATTCGCCAGTTCTTAACTGGAACTGCGATGACGGTTATTTTAGACGCAATCTTTGCGGTGGTTTATTTGACCATCATGTTCTACTACAGCCCCACGCTCACCTGGGTTTCTTTATCAGTTTTGCCGCTATTTGCCGCACTGACGCTGATTTCAACGCCCATTTTGCGGAAGTGGCTGAACGAAACCTTCAACCGCAGTGCCGATAGTCAGTCCTTTTTGGTAGAAACAGTGACGGGAATTCACTCCGTCAAAGCTCACACCGCCGAACCCGTCTCACGAGAACGGTGGGAAGGCTTGTTTGCGCGGTTTGTGCGAACTGGATTTAGAGCGTCCACAACCTCCAACATCAGCAATAACATTGCCAGTTTTCTGACCAACCTGTCTTCACTATTGATTCTATGGTTTGGTGCCAAGCTTGTGATTGAACAGAAGCTCACAATTGGTCAGTTAGTGGCATTCCAGATGTTGTCTGGGCGCATGACGGGGCCACTGCTACGGCTGATTCAACTGTGGCAAAACTTGCAGCAGGTGTTGTTGTCCGTCGATCGCATCGGGGATATTCTCAACACGGCTCCTGAAGCCGAAGCTGGCAGTGGTTTAGTGTTGCCACCCCTGAGAGGACAGGTGGTTTTTGATCAGGTCTTTTTCCGCTACAAACCCAATCAAGAACCTGTATTGCGGGGAATTTCCTTCACCGTTGAACCAGGAATGCTGGTGGGGGTTGTTGGACGCAGTGGTTCTGGCAAAAGCACCCTCTCCAAAATGATTCAACGCCTCTACTCACTAGAGTCAGGACGCATTCTGATTGACGGATTTGACATTCGCACCGCCGATCTAGGTTCCCTACGGCAACAAGTTGGGGTTGTTTTACAAGAAGACTTCATGTTTAACGGCACCATTTACGACAACATCAGCCTGGGCAATCCCGATGTTACCCCTGAGCAAGTGATTGAGGCTGCCCGTCTTGCTGCTGCCCACGATTTTGTGAGTGAGCAACCCCACGGGTACGAAACCAACATTGGTGAACGAGGCACCGCCCTTTCCGGTGGACAGCGACAACGCCTGGCATTGGCTCGTCTGTTTCTTTCGGATGCACCAATTCTATTACTGGATGAAGCCACAAGCGCTCTAGATAGTGAAACCGAGCAACAGGTGCTGCAAAGTTTGCAAAAGGTTGCCGAAAACCGAACCGTCTTTTTAATTGCCCACCGTTTTGCGCCCCTTAAGAAAGCGGACTTGATTTTGGTGTTAGAAAAAGGTGTGTTGGTAGAAAAAGGAACCCATGATGATTTGCTGCGGAGTAAGGGACTCTATTGGTCGCTGTACCAACGTCAGCAAGCCGCTGTTTAGAAAAGACTTTCACCGTATAATACTTCGGCATTGCGATCGCGTTATTGAAAAAACGTGCTCGTGCGATCGCGAATCATCTCCGTGCAAAATTACGTGTATTTACGGGGTAGCTTTTGCCCCACCTGCGTGAAACCCACGAAACACGTAGGTAATTTGGCTTATTTTTGTAAAGATCTACGAATTGTGTAAGTCAAATTCGTCTCATGGGGCATTATATCAATGCCATTTCATGGGGTTTTAGCAGCGATGCCGGACAGTATAGGTAATACCCTCAACGACGCTCGATCTATCGTTATCGGCACTACCACTAAGCAGTTTTCAGATTCGGTTGAGTTTGGCGACAATGATTATTTTCGCTTTACCTTAAATAGAGCTAGCAGTTTTGCCCTCGCCCTGTATGGCTTAAGTGCCAATGCCGAGGTTGAAGTTTTAAATAGCTCTGGAAATCTTGTCACAGCCGATACGGTGCCGCTTCGGTCAGCCAATGAGGGAACGCTGACTGAATCCATCAATACAATTTTGGGCCCAGGAACTTACTTCATCCGGGTCTTTCCAGGTGCGCCCACTGACCCAACCAATCCAACTGGCACCACTCCCAGCACCAACTACACGCTGGATGTGAGAGCCGATAACGGAATTAGCAACGATATCGTTTGGCGCTACTACGCCGCAGAGGTAGCAGCAACGGGTATCTGGCGGATGGATGGCACTAACTTTGTGTCGGGGCAACTGGTTGATCCTCCCCAACGAGATGCATTGTGGCGGATTGTTGGAACGGCAGATGTGAATGGCGACAATTCCTATGATTTCCTCTGGCGGTACTACGGCGATGTTCCCGGCTTCACTGGAACCAACGGTTTTTGGCTGCTAGACAATGGCACGGTGACCACCTTCTTCCCTATCAACCCGGAACCCGACCTTACTTGGCAAATTCGGGGTATGGGGAACTTTGACGGTGGAGTTGGTAAGCCCGATATCCTCTGGCACAACCCCATTACAGGTGCGCTGAGAGTTTGGTTCCTGGATGATGCTTACAACGTAACGGCGGTTGCTCCTATTGATAGACCGATCGCTGGAGGCTGGCAAATTCAGGCACTTGGAGACTTTAACGGAGATGGCAATACTGACCTGATTTGGCGATTGAATGACTTCAACGCCATCTGGTACATGAATCAAACCAGCGTTGCTGGCATCGCCGAAATTATCGGAGAGCCAAACGTCAATAAGCGCATCCAAGGAGCTGGTGACTTTAACTCAGATGGTTCTCCTGATTTGCTCTGGCGCAATTTTGCCACCGGAGAGAACGAAGTGTGGTTGATGGAGGGAACTAGCCGCACGGCGATCGTTCCCATTTTGGGAGTGTCCGATCCTGCGTGGGAGGCAATTACTCCCTTTGAACGCACAGAGCCATTGACGCTTCTAGATCTGGCGGGAACTGGGGCACCCGGATTTGGCGTGGGTCCCTTAAATGGTAGCGGCATCTACCGAGATTCCATTGAGGTCAACGATACGAATGACTTCTATCAATTTTCTCTGGGTAGCCGCACTCGATTGAACCTGAGCTTAGACGGGTTGGGAACGAACGCCCTACAAGGCAACCTGGATCTCGAAATTCTTAGCGCAACCGGAGCCGTGGTTGGACGTAGCGCCAATGGCGGAACTGCCAATGAGACGATCGCAGATTTAGACCTCAATCCCGGAACCTATTTCTTCCGGGTCTTTGCAGGGCAAAATGGTGCGGCTTCTGCCTACGACTTGAACTTATCCGTTAACAACTTGCCTGTGCTGGTGTCGAGTGGACCCCTAACGGTTAGCGAGGGACAGACCCAGACTCTGAGCAATACCTTGTTGCTGGTTACAGATGAAAACGATCCAGCCACAAGATTGACCTATACCTATGCCTCAACCCTGCAAAATGGCAGTTTGCTCTCCAATGGACAAGCACTGATTGCCAACAGCACCTTCACCCAGGCAGATATCAACGCTGGCAGAATTGTCTATCAGCAGAACGGTGGTGAAGCTCCCACAGACACGTTTGTATTTGGTGTGTCAGATGGTCGAGGCGGGGTAGTTCCCAACACGACATTTACGATTAATGTTGTTCCAGTCAATGATCCTCCGCAACTGCGATCGCTCAACACCCTAACCGTTAGCGAAGGGCAACTCGCCACCCTGAGCAACTCCACCCTCTTGGTTACAGATACTGAGCAACCTGCCGCCCAAATCATCTACAGCATCAACAGTCTGCCAACGGCTGGCACCCTATCGTTGATTGCTGGAGCGGTTACAGGTCCTCTAACTCTGGGTAGCACGTTCACTCAAGCAGATATTGATGCCAATCGTCTTGCCTTCCGGCAAAGCGGCAGTGAGACAACGAGCGACAGCTTTACCTTCGTGGCTACCGATGGAGCGGGTGGTTTCCTCAATCCTCAAGTGCAAACTCTGTCGGTCAATGTCATTCCGGTAGATGATCCCCCAGTGCTTGTGACTAACGTGGCACTCACCGTGAACCAGGCTGGACCGAACGTGATTCGGACGAGTTTGCTAGAAGCGACAGACGCAGAGTTTACCTCCCCCGTTCAGAGAGACCTGATCAAGTATTCCGTGACGGCATTACCAACCGAAGGGACCCTATTCCTGAATGCCACGGCCCAGACAGCTCCGTTTACCTTTAGTCAGGCGGATATCAACGCTGGTGCCCTAGCCTATGCTCAACGAGGAACTCCCACCAATAGTGATCGCTTCAACTTCCGCCTCAGCGATGGCACCAACATCGTTCCCAACACAGGCGACTTCACCTACGAGATCTTCGTTCAGCGTGTGGCAGGGCCCCCAGTTCTGGAAACCACCAACCCGCGATTGACCTTAAGCGAAGGGGAGACGACAACCGTCAGCAGCACGATTCTTCGAGTAACTGACCCAGACAGTGCTGCACCATTTATCACCTTCACTCTTGGTTCAACTCCAACGACGGGGCAATTGCTACGGTTGGGCACTGCCTTAACGACAGGGCAAACCTTTAGCCAGGACGACATCAATAATGGGCGGATTGCTTATCGACACAACGGTAACGAACAGCCCCTCACTGATGCCTTTACCTTCACCTTCAAAGACGAAACAGGGCAGGGTCCAGCCAATGCTGAAACCCTCAGCGTTAACATTATTTCCACGAATGATCTGCCCACAATCCTGACAATCAATACTCAAATAACGGTGACAGAAGGATTTGCCGTTGACCTTACGCCGAATCTTCTAAATGTTACTGATCCAGATAACCTGGCTCAGCAAATCACTTACACGGTTGCACCGGACCCAACGGGTGGTATCGTTCTTCGTTCAGGCACACAAGTCAGCAGCTTCACTCAGGCAGATGTCAACAGCGGACAGATTAAATACCTGCAAAACGGTTCAGAATCCACCTCAGATAGCTTCAGTTTCACGGTCACGGATCTCTCTGGTACACCCGTTGGACCCGGAACCGTCAACATTTCGGTGATTCCATTCAACGATGCCCCTGGAATTGCATCGCTTAACCCGATTACCTTAAATGAGGGCGACACGGCTACGATTCTGGATGCCAGTTTGCTGATTACCGATAATGATGGTCCTGGTCCCATTACCTACACGGTGGGGACTCTCCCAACTAACGGTATTATCCGGCGGGGGAATGTGACGTTGAGTACGGGTGGCACGTTCACTCAGGCAGAAGTCACCAATGGTCAACTGTTTTACGTCAATAATGGTGCAGAAACTACGAGCGATCGCTTCACCTTCACTGCCTCCGATGGAGCCACTACTGGACTGGGTGCTCCTGGATTAATTGGTGAAAGAACCTTCAACATCACCGTTACCCCAGTCAACGACACCCCCGGCATTTCCGTCAATACCGGACTCACACTGTCTGAAGGTGCCCTCTCGGTCATTAACAGTGCCCGTCTGCGAACCACCGACCCAGACAACATCGCTTCGCAGTTAACCTACAACATTCTGACCGGACCTTCCAGTGGTACGTTGCTAAGTTCGGGCACTGCGGTTACCAGCTTTACCCAATCTCAAATTAACGGCAACTTGATCAGTTACCGCCAAAACGGTGACGAAACCACGCTAGATGCCTTCATCTTTGAAGTGACCGATGGCAGCACTTCAACGGGTGCCCAAACCTTTAACATCTCCATCACTCCGGTCAACGATATTCCCACCATCGTTGCCAATACTGGTTTGACGGTGGATGAAGGCAGTGTCGCCGTACTCTCGGATGCCGCCCTCCTGGCAACCGATCCCGATGGTCCCAGTGAAAGCGTCATCTTTACGATTGGTGCAGCCCCCACTCGTGGTTTCATCATTCGAGATGCAATCACTCTCACCAATGGTCAAACCTTTACCCAGGCAGATATTTCCAGTGGATTGATCAGCTACGCCAACAACGGTACCGATCCTGTTGCTAACGATCGCTTCACCTTCACTGCCTCCGATGGCACACCCACCGGAACGTTGTCGCTAAGAACCTTCAGCCTCACGGTTAGCCCGATCAATGATGCGCCCATCGTTTCTGCGCCGCTTAGCGTTAGCGCCCTGGAAGACCAAACCTTCACCTTCGCAGGCAACAATGTCATTAACGTTGCCGATATTGATGGTGGTCCAACCTATGCGGCGGTGATTTCCTCCTCTTCTGGCGGAACCATCAACCTGGGTTCCACCACTGGTTTGACCGGGTTAAGCGGAAATGGTTCTAGCTTTGTCACCTTCAACGCCCCCATCGGCAACCTCAATGCGGCACTCAACAACTTGAGATATCGCGGGGTGCAAAACTTCAACGGAACTGAAACTCTGGCAATCAGCATCAACGATGGCAACGGCGGAGCCACTGACAGAACTGTTACCCTCAACGTTGCCCCGGTGAATGATGCACCCACTCTCACCGCTTCCACTGCAACCCTCAGCATCCTGGAAGATCAAACACCGCCACCTACCGTTAGCTTCACGGTGACCGATGTCGATTCTGACCTCAGCCCGATCAGGGTCACGCTCAGAGCCACCAATGGTTCAATCACCGTTACCGATCCAGGCACATTGACCTTTGTCGATAACACAGCCAACGGCAGTAGCACGGTCACCTTCACAGGTCTGCTATCTGATGTGCAAACGGCACTGGCAGGAGTCACTTATCAGAGCAATCTCAACTACTTTGGCTCCGATCGCATCATTGCAACGGTAGATGACCAGGGTGCGACGGGTGGCACCACTGGCTTAACCGCCAGCCAAACTATCAACGTCACTGTGACACCAGTCAACGACAGACCCACCTTTACGGTCACAGGTAGCTCAGTAATTAACGTCAATGAAGACGTACCGCAACAAACTGTGCCCTTCATATTTGCACCCAGCATCTCAACAGGCGCACCCAATGAAACGCAAGGCTTGTCCTTCTCTATTGCCCCCAGTTCGCCAGCCGATGCTAACTTGCTGACTGCTCTGTTTACAGCAACCCCCAGCATCAATCTGGCAACTGGCAACCTCACCTTTACCCCAAGAGCCAATGCCAACGGTACTGTGTCGCTTTCGGCATTCTTGATAGATAACGGCGGAACAGCAAATGGTGGTTTTAATACCTCTGAGCCATTTGCCTTTGTGATTGGAGTCAATCAGGTGAATGATGCACCTTCCTTCACCCGCGGCACAGTCCCCAACGTCACAGAAGACGGTGGACCCATCACGATCAACAACTGGGCAACTAATATCTCAGTTGGACCATCCACCCCTGCTGCCAACGAAAGCACTCAAACTCCAACCTTCCTGTTTGAAACCAGCAACCCATCCCTGTTTGCCTCCGGTCCTGAAGTCGTCAACCTGTCGGGGAACACGGCAGCGCTGACCTTTACCCCGGCTCCAGACGCGAATGGCATTGCCACGGTTACTGTACGCTTGCAAGACAGCGGTGGAACCGAAAATGGCGGACGGGATACCTCCAACCCGCAAACCTTTACGATTAATGTGCTTTCCCGCAACGATGCGCCGACCTTTACTCAAGCGGTCACGGATGTGGTAGTGCTGGAGGACGATCCACAGCAAAGTGTGCAGATTGCAACCGATATTGTGGTAGGTCCATCCAATGAACTAACCCAAACCGCCACCTTCACCATCACTGCCAACAGCAACCCCAATTTGTT
Source organism: Leptolyngbyaceae cyanobacterium C42_A2020_001 (assembly GCA_015272515.1). Lineage (GTDB taxonomy): Bacteria > Cyanobacteriota > Cyanobacteriia > Leptolyngbyales > Leptolyngbyaceae > JSC-12. The sequence goes on from JACYLN010000101.1 coordinate 55,519, forward strand.
CCTGGCATCTGGTGGTGGTCTTGCGCCGACAATTAATCCACAAGGTTTCTTGACCTTCAAGACGGCAGCAAATGCCTTTGGCTCAGCAATTCTCACGGCTCGATTGGTTGATAACGGCGGCACCCAAAACGGTGGAGCAAACCAATCGGCACCGTTCACCTTCACGATTAATGCAACGCCCGTGAACGATGCGCCAACCTTCACGAAGGGAACGGATCGAACGGTGAATGAGGATGCTCCGGCTCAAACTGTGGTGAACTGGGCGACCAACATTAACCCAGGACCGAATGAATCGACGCAGACGCGTACCTTTGGCGTGGAAACCAGTAATCCAGCCTTGTTTGCGCCAACTGGACAGCCTGCGATTGACTCAACGGGTAGACTCACCTACACCCCAGCAGCCAATGCCTTTGGAACGGCGATCGTAACGGTTTCGCTGGTAGATAACGGCGGAACAGACAACGGCGGGATTGATACCTCAGCTCCGCAAACCTTCACCATTACGGTGAACCCTGTGAACGATGCCCCCACGTTCACCAATGTGCCAGGTGGGCAAACCACTCAAGAAGATCAGCCCATTACCTTCACAGGGGCAACGGCGATTCAGTTTACGGATATTGACTCTGGCATGAATCCGATTGAAGTGCGGTTGACAGTTCGTAACGGTACGGTGCTGCTGCCATCAACGAATGGGCTGAACGTAGCTTCTGGCTCGAATGGTGGCAGTACGGTGACCTTTACCGGAACAGTCGATGACTTCACTACGGCATTCGCTAGCCTCATCTACACACCGAACCGAGCCTTTAACGGTACGGATGGATTGACTGTTGTTGTCAACGATCGCGGTTTCTTTGGTAGCGGCGGTACGCGATCGATTACAACCTCGGTGCCAATCACCATTACCCCTGTCAACAACCCACCAGAACTGTTATCGCTGGGTCAACTACTCGTGAATGAGGGTGGCAATGGTCTCATCACCAACACGTTGCTCCGAACGACCGACGTAGACAATCCACCTGCTCAGGTCGTTTATACCCTGGCGAATACGCCTACCAACGGAGCGCTACGGCTGTCAGCAGGGGCTGGCTTCACCACCATTGCCGCGAATGGCACCTTTACTCAAGCCGACATTGATGCCGGCCGGTTGAGCTACATCCAAAATGGTAGTGAGGCAACATCGGATAACTTTGTCTTCCGGGTATCCGATGGTCAAATCACGTTGCCGGATGCAACCTTTGATATTTCGGTCATTCCAGTTGACGATGCTCCAACTCAAGCAGCGAACGCTGGAGTGGCGCTGAGTGAAGGTGGGGTTGCCACGATTGACGGTACGCTACTGCAATTTACTGACAATGACGATCCACCAAGCGCTATCGTTTACACCATCAACAGTGCGCCGAGTGCAGGCATTTTGCGGTTGGGTGGGACTGACCTCTCTACCGGAGGCACCTTTACTCAGGAGCAATTGGATAACGGTCAGCTAACTTACGAACAGAACGGCAGTGAGCGGACTAGCGACAGTTTCAACTTCTTGGTAGGAGATGGAACGACGAATCTTCAAGGCTCCTTCAACATCTCGATTCAACCTGTAAATGATCCGCCGACTGTGGTATCGAGAGGACCCCTGACGGTAAATGAAGGATCGTCTGCACCCATCTCTAGTTCAATTCTCAATACCTCTGATCCAGATACGCCATCAACTCAGATTGTTTACACCGTAACGGGTTCGCCGATCTTTGGTAACTTGCTCCGGAACAACAGTGGCACCATCTCGAATGGGCAAACCTTTACCCAGGCAGAGCTGAATGCCGGAGCAATTAGCTATCGCCAAAATGGCAGCGAAAATGCGAGTGATGTGTTTGTGTTCAATGTATCGGATGGTGGAACGCCTGTTTCAGACATTGTGAATATCAACGTGTTACCTGTGAACGATCCACCCGTACTGGTGACCAACACTGGTCTATCATTGCGGGCAGGAACGCCAGCAACCCGGACTTTGAGTAGTAGCCAGTTACGGGCAACGGATGTGGATAATCCTACTTCCGATCAGGTCTTCTTCCGATTGACAACGCTTCCAAGTGCTGGGACGCTCCGGGTCAACGGTGCGGCGTTGGCAGTGGGGCAAGCCTTCAGCCAGCGGGATATTGAGTTGGGTCGAGTGTCCTATCAGTACTCTGGTACGGGTTCGAGTGATGGATTCCAGTTCACTGTTGTTGATGCCAATAACACCGCAGGAGGCACTGGCTTCTTCAGCATCTCGTTCACTGCTTAATCGGTTTGGCTGCAATCGCCCCTGGTAAAGGGGCGATTGCCCCTCTACGAAACGCAAAACAGCCAGGAGCAATTAAGTGGTCGCTTCTGGTTTTATTTTTTTGGTAAATTTTGCTAGCTAACTGAATACGTAGTTGAAACTGATGCTGACTCGTTCTTCCTCGCTCAGGTTGGGGTCAACTCCGTGCTTCAACCAGCTTGGGAAAATGAGTAAGATTCCTGCTTCGGGAGGATGGGCAACCGCATCCGCCGTGTAAGCCGTAAACGCTTGTACCGCAGGTTTGTAAAAAGTTCGGGCTTCGCGTGGGTCGTAGAACATCAAGTTGCCAGAATCTTTGGGTGTTTTAACGTAATACACGCCGCTGAATAAGCAGTTGGCATGATCGTGAATTTTATTGCTGGCGTATTTCGGATTCACATTTGCCCAACAGTTTGCCGGACGAATCGGCACATTACCATACCCCATGGCATTAGCGCACTCAGCGATCGCCGCCGTAACCACTTCTTGAAACGGTTTAATTTCTTCCAAATCAAATAAATTTCCCTGGCTGTGCCATCCCAACACATTGGAGGCAACCCGTCCCACGTCAGACTGTTTAAGTTGGTGAATCACCGTTAGAAGAAGCTGATCCAGTTCTTCATGATTATGCAATTGAAACGAAAATAGCGCCGTTGGAAATAGCGTGTGACAGGTTGCCACCCAGCGATCGTGCGTCATAACATCCATCAACTCTCAACGAAAAACAGCACCATGCGTGAACTTACTCCATCGTGTTCAGGATTCAATTAAGCAAAAACCGTAAGACTACGGTTGTTATTCAAAATCCGAAAGAACCCGCAAATATTGCATGAAGTTCTGGTGCAGGTGCTTGTTAATCGTATGAAGCGGGGAAAGATAACCATGCGATTGTAGAGGGTCTCCCAATGGCTGACAACATTAACATTTTTGATAACACCGCAGTTGGGACACAGCGTCTCATTCAAGCAACCGCTGGTGTCCTTACTCTTCAAAGCACTGCCGCAGATCCTGGCTTTTCAATTGGTCCTGGAGATACAGACGATTTTTTTAGACTTACCGTTAGTCGCAGCAGCAACGTTGTTGTAAAACTCAACCCAGATGTTGGAGATTTGAGCCTCGCTGTTCTAGATGCAGCAGGTAATCTCATTCCTACCATCGGCACCAGTAATAATCCCAGTGCTTTGGCAGACGCGGCTGTTACAAATGCTGCGAATCCTCTACAGCCAGGGCAAACTTACTACATTCGAGTTTCTGGCAGCGAAGCTACAACAGTTAATTACACTCTGACCGTTGAAACCAATCCAGTTAGTCGCGCCGACATTCTTTGGAGAAATATCAGCCCTCCAGGTTCACCAGATAGCGGCGCAAATGGCATTTGGCGCATGAACGGAACTCAAGTGTTGAGTTACGACAATACAGGAGTACCTGTCGATCCAGCTTGGCGATTAGCGGCTGTCGGCGACTTTAATCGGGATGGAGCAGCAGACTACTTCTGGCAGGAACCTACAACCGGCACAATCGGTACCTGGTTAATGGATGCATCCGGAACAACTGTTAAATCCTTCGCGCAAATCCCCTACAACGTCACCGGAGAATGGTATATCGGCGGTGTCGGTGATTTTAACGGAGATGCTGGCTTAGATATCATATGGCGCAACTCCAACACTGGTTTGACGGGTGTTTGGCTGATGAATGGCACTAATGTTGCCTCATTCCAACCTATTGACTACATAACAGATACCAGTTGGCTAATCGAGAGCGTAGCAGATTTTAACGGTGACTCCAAGCCGGATGTGTTTTATCGAAACTCTGCGACTGGAGAAAATTTGTTGTGGATGATGGATGGTATCTCTTTCCTGTCAGCGGAGGGGAATCTGCCGTCACTTCCAATTGGCTGGTCAATGGAGGGAGTGGGTGATTTTGATGGTGATGGCGATGCTGATCTACTTTGGAGAGATTACTCCACTGGAACCAATGCTGTTTGGTTTTTGAATCGCACGGAATTCGCTTCTGGTGAATTTTTGCAACCCCTGGTTGATCCAACGATTTACAGAATTGCAGGGGTGATCACCAACACATTGCCTATCGATCTTGCTGGAAATACGCCGCAATCTAACTTCTACATTGGCAAATTAGACAACACTGCTACCTATGCAGATACCATTGGTGGAACAGACAGTTTCGACTACTACGTCTTTAATCTGGCAGTTGGTTCCAAGATAGGCATTACCGCACAAGGTACTGATCTTTCTGCCCTCGCAGACATCGAAGTGTTAGCAGCCGATGGTAGCACCGTTTTAGGCAGTACCACTGCCACCAACCCGAATGAAGAAAGACTCACTGATTTAACATTGAATGCTGGTAGTTACTATGTTCGCGTGAGATCGTTCTCGCCTACTAGCGTTGGTTATGCGATCGCGATCGCCGCAGAAGAGCAACTGCCAGTCAACCTCCGCATCTCCGCCGATCCACCCATCACTACGCCCGTCACCACCTTCAGACGTTTGGATGGAACAACCTTCACCTCTAGCAATGCTGTGAGTGTTAAAGATCCATTCACGTTCGATATGGATTACAAAGTGACTTACGCAGGTAGACCACTGAATGAATTCAAAGTTGGCTTCTTCCTTTCTAAGGATGGCGTGTTGGATGCGGCTGACCTTCGTCTTGACTTAAACAATGACGGACAAAGCAATGCAAACGATTTTGCTCTCATTACCGGTGCTCAACCAAATACTGAAATCACCCGCACCCAACGGCTCACCCTGCCCAGCAAAGATAGTCCCTTCTGGATTGACGAAGGACTTTACAACATCATCATTGTGCTAGATCCCGATAATGAAATCCTTGAGCAAGATCCACAAACTGGCAACCCCGCCGAGACTGACAACGCATTTGCAGCTCCAATTCGTGTGCGGGATGCACGCCGACCCGACCTGATTCCTGAAAACTTTGATGTCGTACAACCGGGCATTGTGAGGGGAAATACCATCAATTTAGCGGGTGCAATTCGCAATATTGGTACTGCTTCCTCGGATGCGTTAAATACACAAGGCACACAATTCACCATTCGGTTCTACCTCTCAACCGATCAACAACTGAGTACTGCTACCGACTTTGCCTTGACCAATAACATCTCGTTTACTCCCCTGGCAGCGGGTGCTCAAACCAGTATTGGCAACAACGTGACTGCAACGATTCCAACTACTTGGGGTGGCTACAACTCTCCACCACCAGGAAATCAATACTACGTGTTGATGGTTGTCAATTCAAACGGTAACGTGCAGGAGATTACGGATGGTAACCTCAATAACGTTGTGTTTGATACGCTTGTCATCTCATAGATGGTTGACTGCGAAAACAAAATGTAGCTTCTGATCTGCCGTTTGTAAAAAGGCTGCAAAGAAAAAGCAGGGTGCATGATGCATCCTGCTTTGCCATGAGGTGTGTGTGGAGAGAACTAGCGGTAATCTGGCGATTGAATATCGCGCAGGCGAGCTTCAGGACGGAGGAAACGATCCATCTGAGACTCGAAGAACTTGCGGTTTGCCATCAGATGTTTGGGGTTGGGGTCATCCAGTGGATAGAGGAGAGCCGTTCGGAGTGCCTGAATTACGGCGGAAGTGACGCAATACATCGATCGCTGGAAGCTAATTGCCAACTGAATCAACATATCGTCTTCACCGCGACAGTGCTGCTGGTAATACTTCACCAGGTAATCGGGTAGAAAGTGCAGCATATCTTGTGCCAAAAGCGTGGGTGGAATTCCGGCTGTTCCTACGGGGAATTTATCGGCATACAACACACCGTAGTGGAAGTCTTTTTGGTCATCCGGTACTTGCCCCGCCTGGGCGTTGTAAGATTTGGTGCCCCGGAATGGCGAGGTGCGGTAGAACACGGCTTCCACATAAGGCAGCGCAGCTTCGTAGAGCCAGGTGAACCCTTTTGACTTGGGAATAATTTCGTAGCACTCACCCCGGATGTAGACATGGTGATAGATGGGGCGACCCGCGATCGCAAAAATCCCATTCACCAAAAAGTTCATGGCATCGGGGACGCTGGCGATCTTGCCTTCATCATACAAATCAGACATCTCGAAGAATACGGGAGCCATGACTTCCCAGAACAAGCCCAAATTGGCGTAGTAAGATGCTTGGCGGCACTGCTCCAAAAACATTTCGGGGAAGGCTTGATACAATCCCAGCATTAACGGATTGCCCTTGAAGTAAGCCCGAATCGCACGATCGGCGTTTGCCCGATATTCATCGCTGTCGAGATAGGGGTCAAACTGGTTAACAGGAGCATACATATTGCGGTGCCACAGCATTGCCCGCATACACTCCTCGGCAAACTCCATATTGATGCGATCGTGCCAGAGGTGGTGGAATAGGCGGGGCAATCCCTGCTTCAATTCACCTTTTTTGATGAACTCTTCCAGTTCTGGGTGAACGGTTCCGCGACCTCGCCAAATTCGCAAATCGGCGTTGTCTCCGGCGTAGTGGTTTTCCCGCTGGAGGTATTCATCCGAAATAAAGAACTTGAAAAAGGGAAGGGGATTGAGAAACACCTGCTCGCCGATATAAAGCAGATCTCGCCAGTAGAAATCCATTGGCACAGCATAGGCTTTGTACAGTCCAATGATTTGCATCAGGTTCTCTGGCGTATCAGGAAGCATGGCTCCCCCCGCTTCGAGCCGATAGATAATTTCGGCGAAGGGGTGGTTAGATGGTGGAATTTTGGATTGGGGCGCAGACATATTCATAGGCGCAGTTCCTGGGTTAATGGGTTGGATGAATGACTGGCAGATAGACCAAATGCAGATTTGCGAGTTTATAGAGAATGGCGATTACAGTTGAGGCGCGATCGCGGCCGTTGGTACCGGAGCCTGACTCACAACAATTTGTCGCTCTACAGGGGTTGCCTCAACTAGAGCTGTAGTGGTTGTTTCACTCCAACGCACCAGCCAAGTAGGTTGAATGCCCAACCACAAAATCAGCCCAGTAAGAGCCAGCGCTGGAAAATGCTCCTTGAATGTGACACGGGGATAATATGCCGTTTTGGTATCCAACTTGCCGAAGCAAGTTCGATTCAACAAAATCACAAAATACACCGCCGTTAGCCCTGAACCTACAACCCCCAGCAGCGTGGGGATGGGAAAGATTTTGAAGCTGCCCTGGAACACCAGAAATTCTGAGATAAAGCCCACCATGCCAGGAATTCCAGCACTTGCCATGCCTGCCAAAATCAGCAGGGCGCTGGTCATCGGCAACCCGCGAATGGCGTTTAGCAACCCGTTTAATACATCCAGTTCGCGCGTGCCCACTTTGACCTCAATCACCCCAACTAAGTAGAACAACAGTGCCAGAATTAAACCGTGGCTCACCATCTGCGAAACGGCACCCACCATGCTGAGTGGAGTAAGCGCCGCCATGCCCAGCAGAACGTAACCCATGTGACCGATGGAACTGTAGGCAACCATGCGTTTGATATCTTTCTGAGCGATCGCCACCATTGCCCCATACATCACACACACAGCAGCAAGGATGGACAAACCTGGCGTAATTAATGACCACGTTTCAGGAAATAACCCCACTCCAAAGCGGGCAAGACCATAGGTTCCTAGTTTTGACAACACCCCGCCCAGCAAAATCGCTGTCGGCGTAGAGGCTTCAACATATGCATCTGGTAACCAGGTGTGCAGCGGCACCAGAGGAATTTTGATCCCAAAACCTACCAGCACCAGTGTCAACAGAATCAGTTGGGTTCGCTGCGATAATTCCCCAGTTTGAATCGCGCTGTATTCAAAATTGGCAGATCCAGTCAGCCATCCAATCGCTAAAAATGCCGCCAAAATCAAAATGCCAGATGTTGCTGTATAGATCAAAAACTTCATCCCGGCATAATCTCGTTTCTGCCCACCCCAGATCACAATTAACAAGTAAAACGGGATCAACTCCAACTCATAGAAAAAGAAGAACAGCAGCAGGTTTTGTGCCAGCAGTGCCCCTGCCATGCCCGCATTAATCAGCAATAAAAGACTGTAAAAAAGGCGTGGGCGATGGAGTTCTGTTGATTTTGGCGTAAGACTATTGCTACTGAAGGCAACAACTAACGTTAGCAAGTTACTGAGGGCGAGCAACGGCAGCGATAATCCATCAATTCCCAGGGAATAGTTAATGCCTAACGTGGGAATCCACGGCAAAAACTCCTGAATCTGGATGCCTGTAGTCCTAGAGTCAAACTGGGTAAATAGCCAGAGCGTCCACAGGAGCGCGAAACTGCTGACCGCGATCGCACTCCAACGCGATCGACTGGCAGATGAGGTGCCTGGAAAGAAGCCAATGAATGCGGCACCTAAAACTGGAAACCAAATCAGAGTACTAAGCATAGGTCAATATCCTTTTTTCCTATCCCACCGATTGCTGGAGCAAGCTTGCCGTCACTACGAGCGCCATGTGCGACAGAAACGGGAAGCAGAGGAACAAGCCCAGCAACGTAATGCCGAGCACAATTGTTAATGCATAAGACTGAGACTGCCCAGAGGTGCTGTATCGCAGGCTTTGACCACCAAAGATCGTCGCCAGCCCAAACAAGTTCACAACTCCATCCACAAAGTACTTATCAAACCAGGAGGTGAGCCGAGAGATGAGATCGACCGTCACCACAATGCTGGAGCGATACAACGTTGGGGTATAGAAATCATAAGAAACCAGGTCTTGCAGCACTTTTGAGGGAAAGCGAATGGGTTTGGGAATGGATTTGCCCAGGTAGACTACGGCACTCAAACTACACCCAAAAATACTCGACCAGGTAAGCAGTAAGGCAATATCTTTGCTGATCTCAGCCCAACTAGGCAACAACGAACACGCTTGCAAAACTAAGGGAACGTGCAACGTGAAGCCTAGCAATACGGTCATTGGCAGCATCATGGGCCAATGTACTTCTGGCGATCGCTGCGACATCTGCTTCGCCTCGCCACCAAATACCAGACAAAACACCCTCGTTAAGCCAAATGCAGTCAGGGCATTGACCAGAAGCAACACCCCTACCAACCAGGGATGAGTGTCTTTCAACCCATCTGTCAGTTCTTGAATTGCCCAGAAGCTACCAAACGGCGGAAACGCAATTAGCCCCAGTGTGCCAAAAATAAATGCAAGACCGGAAATCGGGCGACGCGACCACAGCCCACCCAGTTGCGTCACATCTTGCGTGATGCTGTTCCAGATGATACCGCCAATGCTCATGGTGAGCAGCGCGATCGCTACAGCGTGGGTAAACACCAGCAACAATGCAGCTTTTGTGAATCCAGTACTTACTGCAATAAACACAATGCCCATGTAGGCACTCACCAAGTAAGACAGAGTCCGCTTGATATCAATCTGTGCCAATGCAATCAAGGCACCACCCACTGCCGTTACCGCACCAACAAAGGTCGCAACTGACAACGCCACCGGGGAAAGCGCCAATACTGGCTGCAATTTCACCAATACCCAGGCTCCAGTTGCCACTACCACGGAGTTTCGCAGAATGGTGGAGGGAATTGGACCTTCCATTGCTTCATCCAGCCACAGATGCAGCGGGAATTGAGCACATTTGCCCATAGGTCCAGCAATTAAGCCCAGCCCGATCAGGGTCATCACTGTAGGGTCAACCTGAGCCGTCTTAGCCCATTCAGCCAACTCAGAAAAATCCCAGGTTCTAGCTAGAGGGTAGAGCGCTACAACCGCCATCAGCAGGAATAAATCCCCAACCCGTTTAGTGAGGAATGCGTCGCGCGCACCCGTAACCACCAACGACTGATTAAACCAGAAGCCAACGAGCAGGTAAGTTCCTAAAGTGAGAATTTCTAAGATGATGTAACTGAAGAATAACGAGTCGCACAACACGAGAGCCGTCATCCCAGCCTCAAATAGTGCTAACAGGGAGAAGAACCGCGCCCACCCCCAATCCATCTCCAGATAGCCAAAGGCAAACACCTGCGCCAACAGGTTCATACCGGAGATGAGGGCGATCGCGCCAACCGTCAAAGAAGAAACATCAACCGGAATCGAGAGGGATAAACCTGCCACTTCCAACCACTGAAACGAAACTTCGTAAGGTGGCTGATTCCACACGGCTGGCAGGGCAAACAATGCGTGGACAAAGGTCATCAGCGTCATCAATGCATTAATGTACCCCGCTGGGCGAGGTCCCGTTCGACGAGTAATCGAAGGGAACCAAATCACCGATAGCGTAGCTCCTAGCAGTGAGTAGAAGGGTACCAACCAAATGTTGTGTAAGAAGAGGGAAGCCATTCAAATCACCTCATGGGGGTTGGGAACAAATTTGTAGCACATAGCAGCTCAAGAGAATTTACCCTCTGAGCCTTAAAAATAATTCGATTTTTTTCAATCTTTCTTCTACTTAGTATTTAACATTCTCGATGCCAAAAGATAGTGATTAATGATTTGAAATTTATTTACCTGATCATCAAAAATCTTAATGGTCAAACCAAAGGATCGGCAGAACTATTGACGAAACCGGAGTTTGAATATTCAAAAAAATCTATTGAAAAACCCTACAATCAAAAACCATCCGAAAATCTTGCTCCCATCGAAGCGTGATACCCATGTAGTCGTTACTTTTTGCATGAGAAGGACAGGTTGTAAAAAGCACCAAACCAGGTAATAAAAATCCCCCTTCACCCAATCAAAAAAAGATGATGCAAAGGAGGATTTGTCAATACTGATGATGGAGAAAGCCAAAATAAATTGCTTATCCCATTAAGATGACGGTATCAATCACATGAATCACTCCGTTATCAGCTTGAATGTCCGGAGCAATTACCGTGGCATTTTTAACTTCAAAATTTTCAGAGCAATCAATGGGAATTGTTGAACCTTCAACAGAAGTAACAACTCCTAACTCTGCTAACTCTGCTTGAGTGAGTCTGCCGGGTACAACATGAAATTTCAAAATCCGGGTTAATTGAGGGATGTTTTGCACTAACGTTTGGATGGTTCCCGGAGGCAGTTTTGCAAACGCATCATCGTTAGGCGCGAAGACTGTAAAAGGTCCGGGACTTTTTAGCGTTTCAACTAAGCCCGCCGCTTGAACAGCCGTTACCAGAGTGGTGAAAGAACCTGCACTAACTGCAATGTCAACAATATCTGCCATTAATATTCACTCCAAACCAGGCTGATCGAGATAGGATAGGGACATCGAGAGTAAAACATTCGTTTCACAACGAGCTATACTGACCGTTGATTGCAACTTCGACTCTAAGAGGATGTGGAAAAAGCGTTGCACAACGGGGAGGATTGAATATCGGAACTAAAGGCTGCGATGGCGATTCACCGAGTTTTAATTACGACATCATCAAAACTTACCTGTGCAACGCTGTTATGGAAGGGAGCATAGACTCTTAGCAATGATAATAACTCTGGAACTTATAAATAAAAATCATTGTTTCTGATTAGAATGATAGAAGCATATCTATGACCTTCTTTATTGGGAGATCCGCTCTTGAGGCAAGCCACTCTCCATCAGCTCAAGGTATTTGAGGCAGTCGCTCGTCATAACAGTTTCACCCGTGCTGCCGAAGAGTTGTTTCTAACACAGCCTACGGTTTCGATGCAGGTAAAGCAGCTATCTAAAGCAGTTGGGTTGCCGTTGTTTGAGCAGGTAGGTAAACGACTGTTCCTCACAGATGCCGGAAAAGAGCTTTATACGACCTGCCGTGAAATTTTCGATCGCTTATCGCAGTTTGAGATTGCGATCGCCGATATGAAAGGGCTGAAACAGGGATCTTTACGACTCGCTGTAGTGACCACGGCTAAGTACGTAATTCCGCGTTTGCTGGGTCCTTTTTGCCAGCGCTATCCCGGCATCGATGTTTCGCTGACGGTGACCAACCACGAGTACGTAATTGAGAGCTTGGCAAATAACCGTCATGACCTCTACATTCTCAGTCAACCCCCTGATGATTTGGATGTCTCTATTCATCCGTTTCTCGACAATCCACTTGTAGTGATTGCCTGGCACGACCATCCCCTTGCTAGAGAGAAGGATATTCCCATCAAGCGGTTGGCAGATGAACCATTTATTATGCGGGAGCCAGGATCGGGAACCCGCAAAGCGGTGCAAAAGCTGTTTGACGAGCAGAACGTGCCATTGAAGGTGAAGTTGGATTTAGGTAGCAATGAGGCGATTAAACAGGCGATCGCCGGAGGACTAGGAGTTTCAGTGCTATCGATTCATACGCTGGCACTAGAAGGAACGAATAGTCAACTGGCGATTTTGGATGTGGAGAACTTCCCAATCCAGCGCTATTGGTACGTTGTCTATCCTTCGGGCAAGCAGCTTTCCATTATTGCCCAAACCTTTTTTGATTACTTACTCAATGAAGGTAAAACGGTTGCAGAAAAAACGGCGTTTGAAGGCATTTTTAGTCAGGCTCACAAACCCGATCGTCCATCTGCCGATGCTGACACCAGTGAATAAGCGACTGTTCGATTCAAAATCTGCTGTATCACTTCATACAATCTTCAACTTTGACGTTTTCCAGGCTACGTAGATTTCACAGTCTGTCAGTGTAGCGTGATCTGGTGAAAACTCGCATCTCCTAACCAATCACTTGCTTGCTCAACCAGATTGAGCTGGAGCGGTGGCTGTCTCCACAGGGCTTTAAGCATTTGTGGGGGGTGTTCGTGTGTCTGAAAAGCCGCACGCTGTTGATGTTGCTTTGGCTGCATCTGTACTTTTTATGCGATTCGGTTAGTCCCACCCAGCTTTTGCCTCCAATTGTTCACGCAGCTATGAGGTTTGTTTTATGCCCGCAATTCGTTTAAGCAGCCCCTACATCCAAACGTTTGATGCTTTGCTGGCATCGGGTTCTGGAACCTGGGTGAATGATCCAGCGACCGATGGCGGCGTTGGGCTGGCTGGATGGTATACGGCTCGGACTGGCTCTGGTACTACGATCGCGGCAGATACAGGCTCCAATAATGCTGGCAATTTGTATAGTTATGGCTCGGCTGGCAGTAGCGATCGCGCATTGGGTTCGATTGGCTCTGGCAATGCCGCCGCAGGCAATTTCTTTTGGGGGGTGCGCCTGATCAACGACACCAGCAGCCTTCTTTCCGCGCTTACCATCAGCTACACCGGAGAGCAATGGCGCTATAGCGGCACAACCGCTGCCCAAACCGTTGATTTTCAGTATCAAATTGCAGCTACCAGCCTCACCGCTGGCACCTGGGTTGATTTCAATCCCCTCGATTTTGTCAGCCCCGTGATTTCAGGAACTACAGGTGCACTCAACGGCAATGTTGCACCCAACCAGACGGCTCTTTCCACCACCTTGAGCGGGCTATCTCTGGCACCGGGGCAAGAAATTTGGCTGCGCTGGTCGGATATTGACCATCCTGGTAGTGATCAGGGTTTGGCGATTGATAATTTTTCTGTCTCTACCACCGTCACACCACCCTCAGGTGCAGGCATCACCGTGATCCAGTCGGGCGGCAGTACGGATGTGAACGAGCAGGGCGAAACTACTGATACCTACGCGATCGCCCTCAGCACCGTTCCCATTGCCCCCGTGAATATCACCATCACTGCCGATGCTCAAACCGTGGTGAGTGTGGATGGGGTCAACTTCTCTAACTCCCGCAGCCTGACCCTGACCGATACCACGCCTGCAACTGTCACCGTCAGAGCGATCAATGACACACTGCAAGAAAGCTCTCCCCATGTCGGAGTCATTACTCACGCGATCGCCAGTGCCGATGCCGCCTACGCTGCCCTCACCCTTCCCAACATCAACGTCAACATTCTGGATAACGATGTCGCGCTGCAACTCACCAAAATCAGCACGATTCAGGGTACTGGTTCTGCTGCAACGGCAGGCACCTTCACCATCGAAGGCATTGTTGTAGGCGATTTCCCTGGTACTACTAACAATGGCTTCTACATTCAGGAAGAAGACGCGGATGCGGATGGTAACCCGCTGACCTCCGAAGGGATTTTTGTGAACTCCTCGGCGGCTGTGAACTTTGGCGATCGCGTGCGGATTACCGGAACCGTAGCGGAAAACTCCACTTCCCCCTCCTTCAACCAGGCAATCATTACCCCCACCAGCGCTGCCGATCTGGTCATCACTGGAACCGGATTGCAAAACCTGGTTACTCCCACCAACGTTGTGCTGGGAACAGATGCGGGCGAAACTCCCAACAACCAACTGGAACGTTACGAGGGAATGTTGGTGACCTTTGACCAGACCCTCACTGTCACCGAGACCTTTCAGCTAGGGCGATTTGGGCAAATTGCCCTGTCCTCCACAGGCATTCAACGCACTCCTACCGACTTTATTGACCCCAACGACAGTCCTGCATCTGGCACTAACTCTAGCGGCAGCAGCAACGTTGCAGCGGTCACTGCCCAACAAACTGCAAACGCCCAAAACCGCATTTTCCTGGACGACGGATTCAACAACTCGTTCCAATTCCCAACGCCTTACGTTAACCGCACTCCAGGACAACCGGAAACGCTGCGAGTGGGCACTACAGTTGAAAGCTTGACCGGGGTGTTAGGGTTTGGTTTCAATGCCTATCGAGTTCAACGCAATCCTTACGATGCAGCGGATACTTTTAACCAACTGTATCCGCTGACCTTTAACTACGCTCCTCGTCCTGAAGCACCGCCTGTGGTGGGTGGGGATGTGAAAGTGGCAAGTTTCAACGTCTTGAACTACTTCACGACTTTGAGCAACGGCTCAAACACTGCTAGAGGCGCAAACAGTCCGGCGGAATTTGAGCGACAGCAAGCCAAGATTGTGGCAGCAATTACCCAACTGAACGCTGATGTGTTGGGCTTGATCGAAATTGAAAACAACGCTTCCACTGCCATCAGCAATTTGGTGGATGCTTTGAATGCAGTGGCAGGCGCAGGCACCTATGCCTTCATCGCGGATCCTGCTGGATATACCAGTCTGCCGGGTGGCATCGATGCCATTAAAGTTGGTTTCATCTACAAACCGGCTGTGGTGACTCCGGTGGGAGCCGCGATCGCCTCTGCGGATCTTGCCTTTGGCAGCGCCAGAGCACCGATCGCCCAAACTTTCCAGACGAATGCTACGGGCGCAATCTTCACCCCGATCATTAACCACTTTAAGTCCAAGAGTTCTAGCGCCGGATTGTCGGGCGATGCCGATCAGGGTGATGGACAAGGACTCTCCAATGCGTCTCGGAAAGCACAGGCTGAAGCATTGTTGAACTTTGTCAACAACATTGTGATTCCACAATCTGGCGATGCCGACGTGATGCTATTGGGCGACTTCAACGCTTATGGCGAAGAAGACCCCATCGATATTTTGCGGACCGGTGGATATACCTTGCTGGAAACCAACCCCAGCTACATTTTTGATGGGCAGGTGGGTTCGCTTGATCACGTGCTGGTCAGTCAGTCGTTAGTCAATCAGGTGGCTGGAGCTGAAACCTGGAATATCAACTCGCTAGAACCCAACGTGCTGGATTACAACGACAACGTGCTGAATTCGGGCGAGAGCAGCAGCAACCCACCCCTCAACGACCCCACCCTCTACGCACCCGATCCCTTCCGCTCCTCTGACCATGATCCAGTGCTGGTCGGACTCAACCTCACCGTGGCAGGCGCAGGTCAAACCATCAACGGTACCCGCAATGCTGACAACCTGACAGGCACGGCTGGCAATGATACGATTCGTGGCAATGATGGCAACGACACGATTCGCGGTAACGATGGCAATGACATCATCGAAGGCGGACGGGGTGGCGACATCATTTACGGTGGCTTTGGTAATGATCTACTGGCAGCCGATCGCAGCGATCGCTTTGATGATTTCGACGGCAGCGTCAGCGAACTCTACGGCGAAGCGGGCAACGATACCCTGTTGGGCGGCAGTAAACCCGACCTGCTGAATGGTGGATTTGGCAACGATGTGCTGGATGGCAAAATCGGCAACGATACGGCAAACGGCGGTGCAGGCAACGACACGCTGTTCGGCAGTTTGGGCAACGATACCCTCAACGGCGGTGCCGACATTGACACGATTGATTACTCCGATCTGGTGTTCAACGGCGTGTTTGGCACGATCGCTGGACTAGATATCAACCTGGCAGCAGGCACCGCGAAACACTCCAGCACCAATAATGGTTTAGGTTCTACCGATACGCTAACGGGGATTGAGAACATCATCGGTACCAGCCGCAACGATCGCTTCATCGGCGATACCAATGACAACGTGATCAATGGTGGTGGGCAGGTTGGGCGCAGCGATCGCCAAACCGCCTTCACCGATCTCGATGGCGATGGTTACACCGTGATTGCCGACGTGGTGGAATACAGTGGCAACCGGGCAGACTTCCAGATTCTGTCGGGTGGGAGTGCCAGCAACTTCCGCATCACCGGAGCCGGAATCGGTACCGATACGCTGATCAACATCGAATTCTTGAAATTCAACGATGGCTTAATTGCTACAACCGCTCTGTTTACAACGGTGTAATCCACAACTGGCGCGATCGCCTGCAAACGTTATAGCGATGATTCAGTCACCTTAGGACACGATTAGTCAGCGAAACCATAGCCTAGGAAGGTGACTGATAGCCGCTTAACAAAACTCTTTACTCCAAAGGGGTACTTGTGAGTTAGATCTAGCAAGCATAGGGAATATTAAGTCAAGCAATCTACCAGAGCAATTTAATCGTTGTGGTTGTTTGCACAGGTCATCTTGCAATCATTGGTGCGATGATTTTGGCAGCCCATTTTCTGCCCCCAATTTCCATATTTGCCTTTTACTCCTTCTAAGAAACCCCTATGGTGACTGCAACCCCTCAGCCAAACTCCGCAAAATTCAAGAACCCTAAAAAGCATAACCACTATGGGTTCCGCGACTTCTTCCAGTTCGACTCGCAAACTGGCACCATTCGCGACTGGAACGGTAGCCAGAACCTACTCACGACTGAGGATTTTATTATTGGCTTGGTCGAAGGGTTGGAAGAGGAAGTGGGCGATGCATCGGCTGCCATTATGTACACTATCGGCTGTGAATGGGGGCAGAAAGATGCATTTTTCTTTGAGAAGTGGTTTGAGAAAGAATTCGATCGCAACATCCGCCAAACCAACCTGCTATTCCTGCTCGAAACTTGGTGGTGGCCCTTCACTTCGCAAGGATGGGGACGTTGGGAAGTAGATATGGGCGATCGCAAACAAGGGTTCATGTTCATCAACGTCTTTGACTCTGCCGTAGCCCGGACGTTGGGGGATGTGGGCAAACCCGTGTGTTATCTCTACGCTGGATTATTTGCAGGCTTCTTCACGGAAATGGTAAGAAAGCAACTGAGCTGCATCGAGATTCAGTGCTACTCGATGGGTGAAACCTACTGCAAATTCCTGCTGGGCAGTCAGGATCGGATTGATGCGGCTGCCTTCTGGTTAAACGAAGGCGCAACCGCCAGAGATATTGAAAAGCGCCTCCGCTCAGGAGATGTGTTGCGATGAGTACTCTTACCCTGCCTCACATGAACGGTTCTAGCACCCACAAACCTGCGGATGAATGGCTGCAATCTTCCGTTCAAAACTTTTTCTTGCGTTTGAACTGGGATGACACTCCACCTGATGCTGAAGCAGATGGCGCAACAGACGGGATAGATGAAATTCCTAGCCTGGAAATAAGTGTTTCTCGCTTCTTTGCATCATTCAATTGGGATAGCAATGCGATCGCCGCCGCTGTTCCTGTTGAGCTGCCAAAATCGGACAGCAAAGGGGATTTCACCCTAGACGATTTCTCAGATTTATTCTGATCGCTACTCCCGCTTATCTCTTTCAACCTCTCCCCTTCCTGTGCCTATGCATCCCCAAATTGAAGCTCTGTTTGATGAAGCAGAAAGCCGTTACCTCAAACCTGAAGAACTGGCAGTCCTGAGTCAATATGTTGAATCATTGCCCGCCCGGTTGATGACCTACCGCACATTGCGCGATCGCGAACTCGATGTCATGCAGCAAGTTGCCGATCACCTCCAGACCGAATTGCCTCACGAAAAGATTGACCATTTAGAGCGGGCGATCAAAGACGCATTGTTGACCCTACGCTATTGCGCTATGGGCATGTTGTTAAACGACGAAAAATTTGTCAAAGACCGACTGATGAGCTGGCTAAACGGCACCCTTAGTCTCTATAACAGCCAGACGATTAATACTGTGCTTTATCGCTTAATGCACCAACGTCTAACTGAGGTATTAGGCACTCAAGCCATGAGTTTTCTCACGCCTCAGCTCCTCATGGCACAAACCCTGCTTCACGAGAAAGCAACCCAACCGTCTGTAAAGTAATTCTGGTCTAGATCCTCAAACTCCCATTTTTGCCTTTCTATCTGCCATCCCTATTCCCCATTTTTCTATGATTTCCGTTGCTGATTTATTAACCAATAACCGCATTCCCGGAAACTACTTTGCTACTGACGTTTACGTGCGAAGTGATCTGGAATTGGGCTTGCTAGAAAACCGTCGGGGCGATCGCCTCCTGGCACTCCCAGAAACTTTAATTCAAGCCATCTACGTTGGGTTAGATAAAGAAACTGGACAGGCAACGCGTCTGGTGTTGTTCAACTGTGGCAAATGGTGGGGAAAAAACTTTTACACCCGCTTTCGAGAAGAACTAACCGATTATTACGGTCAGGCGCTAGCAGATATGACAATGGCAGAGTTTTTGCAATGTCTTCAACAATGCTGGATAACACATGGTTGGGGCAAAGTTGAGCTGGATCATCAGTATCAAAATCGTGGGTTTTTGGTTATCAAAACCTGGAACTCTCCGTTTGCTGGTCATGCACCCAAAATCAACCGTCCAGTGTGTTACTTTGAAGCGGGCATTCTCAGTGCTTTCTTTAGTCAATTAACTGGACGAGATTTGCATTGTATTCAAACGGCTTGTGAATCCTTAGGCGCAGAGGCTAACCGATTTGTGATTGGGCTGGAGAAGCGGCTTGAACCTGCCAATGTCATGGTTGAACAGCAAGCCGATCACGATACCATTATGAAAAAGTTGTGCCCTTGAGATTGATTTAAGTTTTAACCTTTGAGTGCTCCCAACCTTAAAACTCAAAATTTGCTGTTCCCATAGCTCGTCAGGAACTGAAGGTGTCCAATTTCCTTGCAAGAGAGCTAAGTCGCTCCAAGTATCGATTGCTTGGACTCGTTGGGCAGGGGCAGTTTGGTCGTGTTTATTGTGCAAGCCACCGCAAAACAGGTCGCTTAGTGGCACTGAAAGAACTGGACCGCGATCGCTTCTCAACGCACAAATTTTTACGAGAATTGCGATTTTTGCTAAGTTTACAGCACCCTAACATCGTCACCTGTCAAGCAATGGAGCAGACTGCCACAGGTCGCTATCTCGTGATGGACTACTGTGAAGGCGGCACCCTGCGACAGGTGTTGGATGAAGAAATGCACCTGCATCCCGCACAAAGCCTAAACCTAGTGACCCAAATTCTGGCAGGGCTAGCACACGCTCACCAACGGGGCATTGTCCATTGCGACATTAAGCCAGAAAACATTCTGCTAACAGTTCATGCCAGCGGTTGGACGGCGCGAATCTCCGACTTCGGAATTGCTCGCCTGAGTCAGGAAATGGCTGCTCAAACCGACTTCAGTAATACCGGATCGCCCGCATATATGGCTCCAGAGCGATTTTACGGTCAGTACTCGATCGCCTCCGACCTCTATGCCGTTGGGGTTCTATTGTTTGAACTCTTAGCGGGGTATCGTCCTTTTTCAGGGGTACCCGGTGAGCTGATGTCTGCCCATCTAAATCAAACAGTTAAAATTCCTGAGTCCCTTCCGGCTGAAGCGCAAACAATTATTCTGAAGGCGCTGCAAAAGCTGCCTGCTCGTCGATTTCGCTCTGCTGAAGAAATGCTTGAGCAGATACAAGCCTTTGCCAACCGGGCTGAAGCATGGTTTAGCCCAACATGGTCATTAACAACCTTGTTGCGTCCGACTCAATTTTTCCCTGCTTGCGACTTGCAGCACGAGTATCAGGAAAACCTGACTGCGCCGATTTATCGCCTGATGGGTGAACAACGATGTTTCTCCCACGCAAGAGATCCCTCTATCGAAGAGATTGACTTTAAGCAGGAGTTCGGTCTGCAATCAATCAACTTAGAAAGATGTATTTTTCGGGCTGTTGGAAATCAGGTTGGCTACCAGCTTTATCCTGTGGAGAGTTGCGATCGCCACACGAATGACTCCCCTGAAACAGTTAAGCCATTACCCGTTGCCAGCATCCGCCTTCCAGCACCCATCAGCAATTTGGTCGCTCATCCGTTGGGGTGTTTTGCTGCGACTCAGCAAGCAGTGTATTGGCTAGCCGCTGGTTTATTTAATGCAGAAACCACTCAGCCTGGGCAAACTGTGCTGCCGCAATCGCTCTACCCTCCCGTTGTTTCTCCCCTGATGCCACAGCTAATCGCTCAACTCGACCGAGAGATGATCGCTGCTATTCCACCAAACGGCAATTGGATTGCCACAGCAACCCACGAGACAGAGCGATCGCGAAGCCAAATTAGCATCTGGAATTTAAGCCACCTACAACCCTTTAAGCCACAAACTTCGTTTTATACAGCGCCATGTTTCCAGCTTTTAGCATTAGATGCACGTCACATTGCAGCTTTCTCGCACCTCACGGATTCAACCTCCAAAGCTTGCATCACAGGCGTTTTAATTGAGATTTTTACTCGCAGAGGCACCTTGTTTGGTTCGCTCAAATTGCCCATTCCTTTACGCCAAGTTGTAGTAACGCCAACTCCGTATCGGTTGCTGGCAATGGAGCCAAGTTATCCAAACTCACTATTACGGCTAGATCTTAAACCGTTGCGAATTCAACGACTTGGTTTGGCGATCGCTCCCAAGCTACTAGCAACCACCATCTGGGGTTGTGCCCTTATGGATGACAACGGACAGATTGTTTTGCTAGATACCTATGGGCAAAATCTGGGGCAAATTCAGGGTCCCTCTCAGCCAACAGCGCTGTCATTCCTGGATGCTTATCGCCTACTAATTAGTACCTGGAATTCTGAACAAGGCAGGTTGTATGTAGTGAACTTACAACAGCACGACCTCGACATTTTGTTTTGATCCTCCGTCCCCCTGTACACTAAACCCTATCCCCTATTCCCTACACCCTCTTCTATGTTCTTCGCTTGGTTAACTCCCAGCCACTTCATCATGCTGGGAATGTTGTTTACGTTTGCGATCGCCCATAGTGGTTTAGCGGCATTGCGCCCGTGGGCAGAAAAACGCATCGGTGCCCGCCTGTATCGAGTCTTCTTTGCGCTGGTGAGCCTGCCCCTTGCCACAATTTTGATCATTTATTTCTTCAATCATCGGTACGATGGATTGCAACTTTGGCAACTTCAGGGAATACCAGGCATTCAATCCATTGTGTGGGTGCTTTCAGCAATTTCTTTTCTGTTCCTCTATCCCGCAACCTTTAATCTGCTAGAAATCGCTGCTATTCAAAAGCCTCAGGTGCATCTTTACGAAACGGGGATCATTCGCATTACCCGACACCCCCAGATGGTAGGGCAAGTGATTTGGTGTGTTGCCCATGCTCTCTGGCTTGGAACCACCTTTATGGTAGTAACCTGCGCCGGATTAATCTTGCATCATCTGTTTGGCGTGTGGCATGGCGATCGCCGCTGGCTTGCTCGCTATGGTGAAGCCTTTGAAGCCGTTAAAGCGAGAACTTCTGTCCTCCCGTTTCTAGCGATTGTTCAGGGAAAGCAAGATTTGAAGCTAGGAGAGTTTTTACGCCCCGCCTATGTAGGAGTAGCCATTTTTATTGGTCTACTTTGGTGGGCACATCCCATTTTGATTCGTGCAACGGGGAGTGTTGGCTGGTAGGATGATCCCAAACAGATCCCCAACCCCCTGTCGGGTGAAAAAACTTATAACAAAATCAAAGATGAATAAGCAATCGCTAGAGCAAGCAATTCTGGAATCTTCTGAACCCGTTTTAGTCCATTTTGGTGCTCCCTGGTGTGGTCCCTGCCGAATGATTGAACCCCTGCTTTCGCGATTTCAATCTGAGTTTGGGGCATCGCTGAAGCTGATTGGGATCAATGCTGACGAAAACCTAAAGCTTGCAAGCCAGTATCGTATCACAACGCTTCCCACACTCCTATTTTTTGAGGGTGGGAATTTGCTGCATCGCATGGAAGGAATGTATAAACGGGATGCACTATGGGCAGAATTAACAAAACTTCTGCCTCAATCTCTACAAACCACAGCTCCCAATTAACGCCTCAAAAAAAATCACAGGAGCTATTTTTTAAGACAATTTCTTACCTGCGTTAAGACTGAAGATGAGGCGATCGCTGCTCAAAATTCTCTGTAGCGCTCACCCAATTACGAAATATGTCTTAAGACAGGTTTGAGGTCATATCTCAAGGCGCTCTAATTCGCGATCGCAAGCGTTTAGCCTGATTTTTAACTGGAATCGTTGGTTTATGCCGATGGGAACACTCTTTCAAGAAGCTGAAAACTTGTGTTCAGTGTTGACAGATTGCTAACGCGTGTATGTCACAATGTAAACGGCTTTTCCAACCCAGTGAAAAACTTTAACGTAGGCATAGCGAATGGAAACGATTTATCAGTATGCCTGGCTAATTCCCGTCTTACCATTAGCCGCCGCTACTATCATCGGCTTAGGTCTCATATCCTTTAGTAAGGCAACGAGCAGTCTGCGGCAAGGCGCGGCTATGTTCGTCGTGTCTACCCTCGGTGCAGCAATGGTACTATCCTTCGGGCTTTTTTGGAGCCAGTGGCATGGTCATGCGCCGTATACGCAGATGTTTGAGTGGGCAGCCGCAGGTGATTTCCATCTAAATATGGGCTACACCATCGATAACCTCACTGCTTTGATGCTGGTCATCGTTACAACCGTCGCGTTTCTAGTAATGATTTACACCGACGGCTACATGGCTCATGACCCAGGGTATGTGCGATTTTACGCCTACTTGAGCTTATTCAGTTCCTCGATGTTGGGTCTGGTTGTCAGCCCCAATCTGGTACAGATCTACATATTCTGGGAACTGGTAGGGATGTGCTCCTATCTGTTGATTGGTTTCTGGTACGATCGCAAACCCGCCGCCGCCGCTTGTCAGAAAGCGTTTGTTACCAACCGGGTTGGAGATTTTGGCTTGCTTCTTGGGATGCTTGGTTTGTACTGGGCAACCCATAGCTTCGACTTTGGCACCATGGGTACACGCCTCACTGAATTGGTTGAAACAGGGGCATTAAGCGGTTGGTTGGCTGCTCTGTTTGCAATTCTGGTATTCATGGGACCTGTTGCAAAGTCGGCGCAGTTTCCGCTGCACGTCTGGCTACCAGATGCGATGGAAGGTCCTACCCCCATCTCCGCTCTGATTCATGCCGCAACAATGGTAGCTGCGGGAGTTTTCCTGATTGCCCGGATGTTCCCCGTGTTTGAGGATATCCCCACTGTAATGAACGTAATCGCCTGGACGGGCGCGTTTACAGCTTTTTTGGGAGCAACGATCGCCATTACCCAAATGGACATCAAAAAGGGGTTAGCATACTCCACTATGTCTCAACTTGGCTACATGGTGATGGCGATGGGTGCAGGTGCTTATACCGCTGGTCTATTTCACCTGATGACTCACGCCTACTTTAAAGCCATGCTGTTTCTGGGTTCTGGCTCTGTAATTCACAGTATGGAATCTGTTGTGGGACACGACCCCGCTTACGCTCAAGATATGAGGATGATGGGCGGGTTGCGGAAATTCATGCCAATTACGGCTGGAACCTTCTTTGTTGGAGTTTTGGCAATTTCTGGAATTCCCCCATTCGCTGGGTTCTGGTCAAAAGATGACATTTTGGGTTTGACGTTTGCCACTAGCCCTGCTCTTTGGTTTGTAGGCTGGCTCACCGCCGGAATTACGGCATTTTATATGTTCCGAATGTATTTTTTGACCTTTGAAGGCGAGTTTCGAGGAAATGATACTGCCGTTAAAGGTGTGATTAAGGATGAGCAACTTAAAGCCCTGGGGCTGAATTTTGGTCCTGGTGCGATGAATCCCCAAGAGTTGGTGATGGAGACAGGGCACGATAGCCATGACAACGATGCCCATGGTCACAGCCATACACCCCATGAGTCGCCTCTGACAATGGTATTACCGTTGGTTGTGCTGGCGGTTCCTTCAGCCCTGATTGGTTTGGTTGGTACTCCGTTCCACAATTATTTTGAGGAATTTATTCATGCTCCTGGTGAGGTTGTGGAAGCTTCAGCGACTGGATTCCATGCCCTCCCTCATGAGCAACTGATGGAGTTTTTGATCATGGCTGGGAACTCGGTTGGGATCGGTTTGATTGGATTAACGCTGGCATCACTGATGTATCTGCGACACAAAATTGACCCAGCGGCGATCGCAGCAAAAATTCCTACGCTCTACAACTTGTCGAAAAACAAATGGTATATCGACGACATCTACTACAACGTTTTCGTCTTGGGTAGCCGTCGGTTGGCTCGTCAGGTATTAGAAGTTGATTACAAAGTGGTTGATGGTGTCGTTAACCTAACTGGTTTGGTCACTCTACTATCGGGTGAAGCGTTGAAATACTTTGAGAATGGTCGTGCCCAGTTCTACGCGCTAATTGTGTTTGCAGCCGTCTTAGGATTGGTAATCTTCTCAGGCGTTTCTTAAGCCTTTGAAGCCAAGAGCCGCGTTTAAGCGAATCAGCATAGCTCTTGGCCATCACTTTATTCGTGTCGTAAGTTTATTACCCATTCAGCAGCAACCAGCACTTAGGAATGAGAGCAATGGAAAAATGAAAAGTTCAAAATGCTTTCCAGTGTGGCTTTTTCACTTTTAAATTTTCATTTTGAATAATTCATTGTCCTTAGTCGCTCCCCGGCTTTTATTTCATTCCCTAATCCCTATCCTCTTTAGCAAACGTTCTCTGGCAACACATCTAACGGCTGATAACCAAAAATGTTGACTGAAAACTTTCCCTGGCTGACGTTCATTATTCTGTTTCCGATCGCAGCCTCTCTCTTTGTTCCCTTCATCCCCGATAAAGACGGCAAAACGGTGCGCTGGTATGCGCTGATTATCGGTTTGATTGATTTTGCTGTCATCGTTTACGCCTTTTACAATTTCTACGATTTTTCCAATCCAGATATTCAATTGTTTGAAAGCTACTCCTGGATACCTCAGCTTGATCTGAGATGGTCAGTGGGTGTTGATGGATTGTCAATGCCGTTAGTGCTTTTGACAGGTTTTATCACGACGCTGGCAATGCTAGCAGCGTGGCCAGTTACTCTAAAGCCACGTTTCTTTTACTTTTTGATGTTGGCAATGTACGGCGGGCAGATTGCCGTTTTTACAGTGCAGGATATGATTCTGTTCTTCCTGGCATGGGAACTGGAACTAATCCCGGTGTATCTGCTGTTGGCAATTTGGGGCGGCAAAAAACGGCAGTACGCAGCAACAAAGTTCATTCTTTACACCGCTATTAGTTCGTTGTTCATTTTAGTGGCGGCACTAGCAATGGCGTTCTACGGTGATACGGTCACCTTTGATATGCGATCGCTGGCTGCCAAAGATATGGCACTTAACTTCCAACTCTGGATGTATGCCGCTTTTCTGATTGCCTATGCCGTGAAATTGCCGATCATTCCACTGCACACCTGGTTACCGGATGCTCATGGCGAAGCCACTGCTCCAGTACACATGCTGCTGGCTGGCATTTTGTTGAAGATGGGCGGGTATGCGCTGATTCGGATGAACGCCGAAATGCTGCCTGGTGCCCACGCCGTCTTTGCTCCAGCGTTGGTGATTCTGGGTATTGTGAACATCATTTATGCAGCGCTCACCTCGTTTGCCCAACGCAACCTGAAGCGCAAAATTGCCTACTCATCAATCTCCCATATGGGATTTGTCACGATTGGGATTGCCTCTTTCACCGACCTCGGCTTGAGTGGGGCAGTTCTGCAAATGGTGTCTCATGGATTGATTGGAGCGAGTCTCTTCTTTTTAGTGGGCGCAACCTACGATCGCACCCATACGTTGATGCTGGATGAAATGGGCGGTGTGGGTCAGAAGATGAAGAAAATCTTCGCAATGTGGACAACGTGCTCTTTAGCATCTCTGGCATTACCAGGAATGAGCGGTTTTGTTGCAGAGTTGATGGTGTTTGTGGGATTTGCTACCAGCGATGCTTACAGCGTACCGTTCCGGATTATCGTGGTGCTGCTGGCAGCGGTGGGTGTGATTCTGACTCCAATTTATCTGCTCTCCAACCTGCGAGAAATTTTCTACGGCCCAGAGAACAAAGAACTCACTTCCCACGAAGTGCTGGTGGATGCAGAACCGCGAGAAATCTTTATTATTGGAGCGCTGCTGGTTCCCATTATTGGCATTGGGCTATATCCCAAAGTGCTGACCCAAATCTACGATGCCAAGACGATTCAGCTTACAGAACGGTTGCGTGCCAATGTACCCAGTCTCGCTGGCGAAACCTCAAAGCCGATCGCCCTGTTTCCATCTCAACCGCTGAACGCTCCCGCGATCGCAGAGGCCCAGAACTAGGAGGATCGAATACCTCCCCCCTGTACGGGCGAACGGCCATTTGACCCAACGATCCTAAACGACTCCAGCCTAATTCAACGTGAGTTCGACAGACCTCTCCCTCCCAACCTCCCTCTCCGATGCGGAAAGGGAGGAGCAGCGAGAAAATCGGCATTTCAAGTCCCTCTCCTACAAGGAGAGGGATTTAGGGAGAGGTCTGCAAGGACAGTATCGCATTCACGTTAACTCAATAGCTTTGGCTCGGTTTAGAAAAAACTCTGGCATGATTGTTGTGGCAACTGCCAGAGTTTTTTTATGGCAAGGAGTTGGCTAGAGCATGAGTGATGAACTGCTGAGAAATCGAGATTACACCGTCATTGTTGCCAAAACCGCCGCTGGTGTAGGGGTTGCTCCACCTAACTTTGAGGAACGCTGGGTAACCGCCCACGATGCTATTGTTGGGTTAGCGCAAACCTGCGAGCGCTTCGATCCAGACGGCATTACGATTTACATTTCGTCTAAAGACCACACAGACGGATGCTTCAAGCAGTACAAACAGGTGTCATCGGAGCAAATTTCAACCATCTTTGATGAGAATTACCCGCCCGAAGAGTTGAACCTGCTGGATGGTTTGCAGGTGGCGTTGAACGATTATTTTGCTAGTAAAGCTGCCAATCAAACGAAACCCAATGGCGCAATTATCGTGGTGCTGATCGATGGTGAGCCGCGCGATCGCATGAGTATTGTTAAAACAATTGTGCAAGCCACCGAACAGATAGAGACAGATGAGGAACTGGGAATTGGCTTTGCTCAAGTGGGGGATGATTTAATTGCAAAGGGATTTTTAACTGCACTCGATGAAGATTTGCGATCGCAGGCAAACGCAAAGTTTGACATCGTGCATACCCGTATTCTGGGTACCACCGAACCCAGTTCACTCACGAATTTCTTAACAGATATCATTCATCGCTGAGTTGGACTCAAAGCTCACAAAGCTCACCGCATAAGCGCTTTAGCAAATACCATCACTAAGCCAAAGGCTTTTAATTAACAGAATTCCCTTTAAAAAATGGCTAAATTGTTGCACTTTCAGAAGCCTCAAGTATAATCACAGCAGCCATTCTAAGGATCGTGGGATATGAATAAGGGCGAATTAGTTGACAAAATTGCTGAAAAAGCGAATGTAACCAAAAAAGATGCTGACACGATTTTGTCGGCAATGTTAGATGTGATTTTGGAAACCGTTGCCAGTGGTGACAAAGTGACTCTCGTAGGGTTTGGTACCTTTGAAGCGAGAGATCGCCAAGCCAGAGAAGGGCGGAACCCCTCCACTGGGGAACCCATCAAAATTCCAGCCACCAAAGTTCCAGCCTTTAGCGCAGGCAAAGTGTTTAAGGACAAGGTGGTTGGCAAAGAATAGCAAACGGTTTTAACGTCTGCCAACAGTTGCATGTTCGTGATTAGGCGAACTCGATATACTCAGGCTGTAGTGTTTATCGATTTTGGAGAGGTTGGTTGAGTCAATCGACCTTTTACCCCGCTCATGCAGTCAACGATTGAGCCAGTCGTCAAAGATTTGGTGCTGATTGGTGGAGGGCACGTTCATGCGATCGCGCTCCGTATGTTTGGAATGAAGCCTCTGCCAGGTGTGCGAATTACCCTAATTTCAGAGGCTTCTGAAAGTGCATACTCCGGCATGTTACCGGGACGCGTGGCAAATCTCTACACGGATGAAAAATGCCACGTTAATTTATGCGCCTTAGCCGATTTTGCTGGGGCGCAATTTTATATTGACCAGGTAACAAATCTGGATCTAGAACACAAACAGGTAATTTGCGCTCACCATCCACCTATCGCCTTCGATGTGCTGTCGATTGATATTGGCAGTACACCTTCATTGCCAGAAGGAATACGAGATCAGAAGGGGGTGATCCCAGCAAAACCCGTCCGCGCCTTTCTCGACCGTTGGGATGAACTCATCGATCGCGTTTCTCGCCATCCCGAAACGCCCGTTCGCTTGGGCATTGTGGGAGGAGGCGCAGCCGGAGTTGAACTGTCTCTCAGTATGCATCGGCGCATTCAGGAAATTTTAAGGGCAGCCCATCAACCTTCTACCAACCTGGAGATTCATTTGATTCATCGGGGACCTCAGTTGGTGCCACAGTTTAATCTGTGGGTCTGCCACTGTTTGCGATCGCTCCTGGCTCAGCGCCACATCCATCTACATTTGAATGAAGAAGTTGAAACCGTCGAAGCCCACTCCATTCGCTGCAAATCTGGCTTCGAGGTAACGTGCGATGCGATCGTTTGGGTAACTCAAGCTTCCGCCCCAGATTGGTTGAGCAAAACCGGACTAACAACCGACGAAAAAGGGTTTGTCCTCGTCAACGATGCGCTGCAATCCCTCAATTATCCCTTCGTGTTTGCCGTTGGCGATGTTGCGACCATGATTAACCATCCGCGCCCCAAAGCTGGCGTGTTTGCCGTGCGTCAAGGAAAACCTTTAGTTCGCAACCTGCGTCGTTTCCTGCAAAACCAACCCCTCAAACCCTTCCATCCGCAAAAACGCTACCTCAGTCTATTGAATACTGCTGATGGAGCAGCCGTCGCCGCCTGGGGACGCTTGGGTTGGCGATCGCCCCTGCTCTGGCGCTGGAAAGACCACATCGACCAGCGCTTCATGCAACGGCTGAACCACCTACCCTCCATGCCTGCTCCGTCCCCTTCCCCCCCTCCCCTCTCCCCCATGCCCTGCGCGGGTTGCGGCTCCAAAGTTGGCAGCAATGTTTTGTCTCGCGTTCTCAACCGCATCCAGCAGACTTCCCACGCTCCCAGTCCTCAAATTCTGATTGGGCTAGAAGATCCTGACGATGCGGCTGTGATTCAAATTCCGGCAGGACAGGTGATGGTGCAAACCGTCGATTATTTCACAACCTTGATACATGACCCATTTGTATTTGGGCAAATTAGTGCAAACCATTCCCTGAGTGATTTGTATGCTATGGGGGCTACACCCCACAGTGCGCTGGCGATCGCTACTGTTCCCTATGGAGCCGCAGCCCCCGTGGAAGAAAGCCTGTATCAATTACTCTCTGGTGCGGTGCAGGTCTTAAATGATGCCGGAGCCGTGCTGATTGGCGGGCACACTACCGAAGGAGCGGAACTGGCGTTTGGTGTGGCTTGCAATGGGCTGGCACCGGAGAGTGCTCTACTACGTAAAGGCGGAATGCAACCGGGGCAGGCGTTAATTCTGACAAAACCGCTGGGAACGGGCACTCTATTTGCCGCCAAAATGCAGCGAAAAGCGCTGGGACGGTGGATTGATCAGGCAGTGGAATCAATGTTGCGATCAAATCAGCAGGCATCCCGCTGTTTGCTTGAACATCATGCCACTGCCTGTACAGATGTGACAGGTTTTGGGTTGGTGGGGCATTTAGTGGAAATGGTGCAAGCTTCCAACGTTGCTGTGAAGCTACATCTGGAATCATTGCCCATCCTGCCAGGAGCGTTGCAGACGGCGCGGATAGGGATTCTTAGCTCGCTGCAACCGCAGAATCTACGTGCCTGCCAATTTATCGACAATTGGGAATCTGTTAGCGTATTGCCTCAATTTCAACTGTTGTTTGATCCGCAAACATCTGGGGGGTTGTTGGCGGCAGTTCCCCAAGAGCACGCGATCGCCTGCCTCCAACAGCTCAAAGCATCCGGTTACCCATCCAGCGCCATCATTGGGGAAACCGTTCCCTTACAAGTTGGACGATCGCCAATCTCCCTCGTTGGACTTTAGCCACAGTTATCACGAACTGCTACAAAGCATCACATTTCTGCACGCTTTATGTCTTAGCAAATTCTCAGTGATATGATGCCAAAACAAGCTAGGGGTGCCCTTCACCGGGCTGAGATCAAACCCTTAGAACCTGAGACCGGGTTATACCGGCGGAGGGAAGCTGTTTATTTGAGGAATATCATATGCGGACAGACTGGATTGCCAAGCGTCGGGGGCAGGCGAATGTGACGCAAATGCACTACGCTCGACAAGGCATTGTTACAGAGGAGATGCAGTACGTTGCCCAGCGCGAAAATCTTCCAGCTGAGCTGATTCGGGAAGAAGTCGCACGAGGACGGATGATTATTCCGGCGAATATCAATCATCCTAATTTGGAACCAATGGCGATCGGAATTGCCTCTAAATGCAAAGTTAACGCCAACATTGGCGCGTCGCCCAACTCCTCCAACCTGCAAGAAGAAGTAGACAAGCTGAAGCTAGCGGTCAAGTATGGGGCAGATACCGTGATGGATTTGTCTACTGGAGGCGGCAACCTGGATGAAATCCGCACAGCAATTATCAACGCTTCGCCTGTACCGATTGGCACGGTGCCCATCTATCAGGCGTTAGAAAGTGTGCATGGGCGGATTGAGAATCTCACGCCCGACGACTTTTTGCACATTATTGAGAAGCACGCCCAGCAAGGGGTGGACTATATGACCATCCATGCGGGAATTTTGATGGAATACTTACCGTTGGTACGCAACCGAATTACGGGCATCGTTTCCCGGGGTGGCGGCATTATCGCCCGCTGGATGCTACATCACCACAAGCAAAACCCGCTCTACACGCATTTTCAGGACATTATCGAGATTTTCAAAAAGTATGATGTGTCGTTTAGTCTGGGCGACTCCCTACGTCCCGGTTGCCAGCATGATGCATCGGATCAGGCGCAATTGTCTGAGTTGAAGACGCTGGGACAGCTGACTCGCAAGGCTTGGGAGCACAATGTGCAAGTAATGGTGGAAGGACCAGGACACGTCCCAATGGACCAAATTGAATTCAATGTCCGCAAGCAAATGGAGGAGTGCTCAGAAGCCCCATTCTATGTGTTGGGTCCGCTGGTAACGGATATTGCACCAGGCTATGACCACATTACGAGCGCGATTGGGGCAGCAATGGCGGGCTGGTACGGTACGGCAATGCTGTGCTACGTTACGCCGAAGGAACATCTGGGTTTGCCAAATGCGGAAGATGTACGAAATGGCTTGATTGCCTACAAGATTGCGGCTCATGCTGCCGATATTGCGCGACATCGACCGGGTGCCCGCGATCGCGACGATGAACTTTCTACCGCTCGTTATAACTTCGACTGGAATCGCCAGTTTGAATTAGCCCTCGATCCAGAACGGGCGCGAGAATACCACGACGAAACCTTGCCCGCAGATATCTACAAAACTGCTGAATTTTGCTCTATGTGCGGTCCTAAGTTCTGCCCAATGCAGACCAAAGTAGATGAGGAGGCATTAACCGAGTTAGAAAAATTCTTAGCGAAAGAGTCAAGCTCAATCGCCTCAACGTAGAGGGCAATTAAGACCCTTTAAAAATAGCAAGCCCCCCGAATAAGTTGGGGGGCATTTTTTTCATAACCCTTGCAAGAAGGGGCGTTCAAATAATCTTTAACTATTAGCTTCTACACTTTCAATTGTGCAGTTTCCGGTTTAATTTACTGTCCGCCATTTGGTGTAATTTTCTCTCATCCTTGCGCTTGACTTTCCCATTGCTGCTGCTCTACCTAAAGTAGAGGTGTTTTGCTCCATTGATACCCGGACTCACCACTTCCACAACCAGTAACGGCGGAGGCATCTCTAACCGAATCGTGTTCCGCTGTTGAAGTAACTGAATATGCTCATCTCGAATCACAGTCAGATCAGGAAAGCGGTTTTTAGGTTCGCCTCTCACTTCCAGTTCTAAGCCATGCCCTCGAACTTTGGCATACCCAACGATCGCAGCGAAATGGATCAGTAGAAATGTCGCAATTTGAACATTGAAGCCTGACTCTGGCGGCACCTCGACAAGTTCTCCGTTAAACAACTCACACAGCACGTCTGAGCCATCGTCGTAAGACAAGTACTCTTCAAAACTAAGGAACCGTTGTCGAGCTTGAGTCATCGCAAATTCTTACGGCTTTATGCTCAATTGTAGAACCTGGTTTAGTTTGCCACTGCGAAAACCTTCTAGATCAAGGGTGACATAAACAAAGCCAAGCGCCTGAAAGCGATCGACCAGGGCGGGCAGGTCTGTTGTCAGCACAAAGTCTTGAATCTGATCAGGTGGGAGTTCAATTCGAGCAGTTTCCCCTTCAGAACGAACTCGGAGGTTTTTTAAGCCCAACTTACGCAAGTAGGCTTCTGCTCGTCCAACCCGTTGCAACTTAGCAAGCGTAATTTCTTCGCCGTAGGGGAAGCGGGAACTGAGACAGGGTTGGGCGGGTTTATCCCAGCAACTTAAACCAAGATGTTTGGCGATTTCCCGCACCTCCAACTTAGTAATGCCAACTTCTGCTAAGGGCGATCGCGCTCCCCGTTCTTTCGCGGCTTGAATTCCTGGTCGGTAATCGCTCAAATCATCCGCATTCACTCCGTCTACCACATAGGGGTAGTTTCGTTCCAGCGCTAAGGGTTTAAGGGTGTCATGCAGTTCGCTTTTGCAGAAGTAGCAACGATTGACGGGGTTAGCCGCATAATTGGGATTTTCCAATTCGTGGGTGTTCACGAGTTCGTGGGCAATGCCGATTGCTTCTGCTTGAATACAGGCTTCTTCCAAATCTTCTGGCAGCAAAGAAGGGGAAACTGCCGTCACCGCTAAGGCGCGATCGCCCAACACATCAAACGCTACCTTCGCGACCAACGTGCTATCAATTCCGCCCGAATAGGCAATTAGCGCCCGCTCCATCTCGGCAAACAGCGTTCTCAGTTGTTCTAGTTTTTCCAGTGCCATCACTTCAACATTCCTGCCCAATCTAACCAACCAGGGCACGACTCCACTTCCTACCTTAGCGCTAAACCAAGTTCACCCGAAAACAGGAGGTTTTCACACCCTACTCCCAAGCCCCCCACGCGAATTCCCAGGCTATAGTTTACTGATCGAAAAATCGCTGCACTCATGCCTCTGGCTTTAGTTGAGGCACGTATTTCAGAATTAGCGTTGCCAAATTCTCCAGATCAATGGGCTTAGAAATATAGTCTGTTGCGCCTGCTTGCAAACAACGATCGCGATCGCCCTTCATTGCCATTGCAGTTTGAGCAATCACTGGCAGGCAGCAAAAGCGGTCATCGGTTCGGATCTGTTGAATCAATGTCATTCCGCTCACATCCGGCAGGTCAATGTCCATCAGAATCAATGCTGGCATCGACTGTTCCAGCGCTTGCCACATCGCCTGACCATCTTCCGCCCAACTCACCTCATACCCCATACGTCCCAGATAAGTCAGAAGCAGCTTAGCATTGGGTAGATTGTCTTCTACCAGCAGAATGTAACTGAAGCGAGGCGAATCAAGGTTGCTCAATGGGAGTGCTTCGTGGGTTTGAGCAGAGAGCAGCGACGTTTGAGAAAGTGACTTTGATGGATCATCCAATGAATCTTGCGCTGAATTTACTTGAGAGAAGGCGATCGGCTGCATAGGTAACACCAGCGTAAACCGAGAGCCGTGGTTCACCTCGGAGATCACCTCTACCCAGCCTCCATGCAGTTCAGCCAATTTTTGAGTTAGCACTAGCCCCAATCCAGTTCCCTCATCTCGTGATACGGCAGCATTGGTGATTTGGGAGTAGGGTTTGAACAAAAGTGCTTGTTCTTCGTGGGAAATTCCAGTCCCCGTATCCCAAACTGTGAAATGGAGAAAATTGTGGGCGGGAACTACTTGCAGCCCGATCGCCCCTTTAACGGTAAACTTCACTGCATTAGACAGCAGGTTAAATAACATTTGCTTGAGCCGCAGTTCATCAGCGACTAAGGTCGTTGCGGTAGGGGACACTTCTAGCCGCAACTCTAAACCCTTATCGCTAGCTTTTTCTCGAATTAATGTCATTGCCGTCTGGCAGACATTGGCAATGTCAATGTTGCTCCATTCAAGCGTTAGTTGATTCGCTTCAATTTTCGACAGATCAAGAATATCGTTAATCAGCGCTAATAGATGTTTTCCGCTGGATAGAATGATGTTGAGATATTCCTGATGTCGTAAGTTCGCTGGATTATAGCCCTGCTGCAACAACAAATGCGTGAACCCAAGAATTGAGCTTAACGGGGTGCGAATTTCATGACTTGTATTCGCCAGAAATTGATTTTTTAGCAAGTTTGTTTGCTGCAATTCGCGATTTTGCAAGAGCACTGTTTGATATTGCTGTCGTTGAGCAAGAATTAAACCAATTTGTTTGAGAGCGGCATTACATTGCTGCACGCTCTGGTCGATAAATGAGGCAAGAAAACTAGATAAGGTGTTAGGGGAAACAGTTTCTTTGGAGATCGTAATTAAGCTGGAATGTACTAATAGCCAGCCAATTAAATGTTGCTGAGGAATAATTGGATAAACGCAGGTAGACCTTGATCGCAACGCGTCTAGATCTGCTTGAGCTAATACCTGACCTTCTTCAAACGCAATGATTTGGCCGAAAGCATCTTGCCAAAAAGCTTCAGAAACATCCGCGCGATTTCTACTAATTGCTACATGGTGCAAAGTGAATTCTTGGTCGAACTCTGAATCAGCGTTGGGCAAAGCGATAGCAATTAACGCATCATCGAATGCCGCATGAAGTTCTTCCACAATCACTTCAAATACTTGCTGCTCAATCTCTGTTTGTACAACCTCATCCACTGCCACCAAAACTGCTGTAACACACTGACTCAAACGATTGCTCAAATGATTTAAGCACTGTTCGTAGTGAAGGCGTATTTGGATAGGAATACAGTGATCGTTCAACATCTCAGAAATTGCAACACCCTGAGTAGTCGTATTTGATGAATCATCCGATTGTTTTGATCTCAACCAGTTCAACTGCTGCTAATTCACACAATGACATCAAGCGATCTAAAACTTTTTGATTTGAATTCAATTCAGGTAAAAGAACCCTGGGTTCAAGAACTTTGAAGCTATTTTCTTATATTCTCAAATTCACAGAATAAATGTGTTTAAATGGTAATTCCATCTTGGGTAGACCTAGTTTAACCGATTTCATCTCGCCTAATTAGGGCAAATTTGCTCACTTTATCACCTGCCTAAATTGAGGGCAAAACTGTAAGGGCAGGATGTAGGACGTAGAGTAGATCTTGGAACTTCAGGTATTTCTCTCAGCGAACAGGTGCATAATTTCGATAAAGTGATCAACCTGGTTTTTAATCGTTCAAACTCTTTTACTTTACAGTTGAGTCTCCTGCGGATGTCAAATTTTTCTTCTGTCATCGTCTCTGTTCCAGCAACAACGGCTAATA
The DNA here is from genome assembly GCA_015272515.1 of Leptolyngbyaceae cyanobacterium C42_A2020_001. Lineage (GTDB taxonomy): Bacteria > Cyanobacteriota > Cyanobacteriia > Leptolyngbyales > Leptolyngbyaceae > JSC-12. The sequence continues at coordinate 91,661 of JACYLN010000101.1, forward strand.
TTGGACCGGGTTTTGATTGTTTGGGAGCTGCGCTGTCACTGTATAATCGCTTCATTTTCTCCAGTGTAGAGGCAGAACCAGGCACCGTTTCCATTACTGCGCTTGGAGATGAGGCAGATCGGGTGCAACTGGATGCGGATAATTTGGTCTATCGAGCTTTTGTTCATCTTTATCAGGAACTTAACCAGCCTGTGCCTGCGGTGCAGGTTGAAATTCAGTTAGGAGTGCCGCTAGCACGAGGTTTAGGTAGTTCCGCAACGGCGATCGTGGGGGGATTGGTAGGGGCAAATGCTCTGCTGGATTTTCCCTTGAATCGGCAGGCGGTCATGCAGATGGCGATCGCGCTAGAAGGTCACCCAGATAATGTGGTGCCTGCATTGGTGGGCGGATGTTGTTTAGCAGCAACCGATTCCAATCTTGCCTGGGAGATTTGCGACATTCCCTGGAGCGATCGCATTGCCCCTGTTGTGGCAATCCCTGACTTTGAACTATCCACTACAGAAGCCCGACGAGTACTCCCTGCAACCTACAGTCGCGCAGATGCCATCTTTAACACCGCTCACCTGGGTTTGCTGGTGCGTGGGCTGGAAATGGGCAATCCTGCCTGGCTCCAAGCCGCTTTGCAAGACCGGATTCATCAGCCCTACCGTCAGGCGCTGATTCCAGGCTATGGTGCTGTTCAGGTTGCCGCGATCGCTGCTGGAGCTTATGGGTTAGTAATCAGTGGAGCCGGACCCACGCTCCTTGCCCTGGCAGCCATTGACAATGCAGACAACGTTCGAGACGCGATCGCTCAGGCTTGGAGCCAGGAAAATACAAAAGCAGTAGTTAAAGTCCTGAAACTCGATCGTGCAGGAGCAAGTGTTCAGATGCTTTGAAGGGGACGCGGTAATGGGTAAGGGATGATGGTTCAGGCTTTAGAAGCGATGCAGCGGGTATCTGGTGCGGGGCTTTCCCGATTCCCATTCCCTACTACCCAAATAATAAAGCCCCCAGTTTGTGACCGGGGGCGACAATCAGGGTGCATCTACCACTCTATTCTTCGGTGTTATCCCATACCCGTCCGGAGAAACTGAGGAGAAATTTGGCGATTTTTTTTAGTGCAAGGTGACAAATGCGACCAGTACAATCGCCTCAGCAAGACGCAGAAGCCCCCTGGTATGATCCTCGCAGGTTTGAAAAGTGGACAATTCGCCGTGATTTTTCAAGATCATTTGCCAGGCAAGCAACCTGATGCAGCACCTAATTCGGGTCAGTATCGGTGCCAGACCCATTTGAATCTGTACGATTCTGCCACATTGGAACGGTTAGCCACCCAAGCCGCTATTGGGCGATATGTGCAGATCGTGTCTACTACGTCTCTTGATGCTGTCGCCATTGAGGTGCGTTTGTGTGAGGATGACTATCCTGGTTGGATTGCCGCTCAAGACTTACAGCATTTAGTTCCAGCTATTATTCCCTACCAAGCGATCGCGCTGTCTGAGGCAGAAATTCGCGCCAAAATTCCGGAGGCGATCGCCTTCACTCAGGCTGCGATGAATCAGCCCAATGAGTATCTCTGGGGCGGAACTATCGGTCCCAACTACGATTGTTCAGGGTTGATGCAAGCAGCATTTGCGTCTGTTGGTGTTTGGCTGCCCAGAGATGCATACCAGCAGGAAGGGTTTACTCAGGCGATCGCGATCGAGCAGCTACAACCCGGTGACCTTGTCTTTTTTGGTCCTGCTCACAAAGCGACTCATGTTGGGCTTTACCTGGGTGATCGTCGTTATATTCACAGTTCTGGCAAAGATCACGGGCACAACGGGATTGCCGTTGATGTCTTGTCAAATCAGGGCACGGCAATTAGTCAGACTTATTACGCTCAATTGCGCGGAGCCGGACGCATTGTTGCTGCGTATCAGCCGCACCAAACCCGGTAAAATCAAACCAGCGATCGCGGCTTGTCAATTTGTCAGTATCCACATTTCCATTTCTCAAACACAGCGCATGAGTACCTCTCTAAGCCAGGAAAGTAATCGACTTTGGGCATCTCCCACTTTTTCGCTCGACGTGTCGATTGTTGTGCCAATTCACAACGAGTATGAAAACTTACCAAGATTACTCGAGGCAATCTCACGTGTTTTGAAAGATGCTAACTACAGCTACGAAATTTTGTGCGTGGATGATGGCTCTACCGATGGTTCCACCGAATTACTGAAGGAACTTGCTAAACAACGGGATGACTTGCAAGCAGTGATCCTGCGGCGAAATTATGGTCAAACGGCAGCCATGGCAGCAGGATTTCGCTTTGCTCAGGGGAATATTATTATCACAATGGATGGCGATTTGCAGAATGATCCAACCGATATTCCCATGTTGATTGCCAAGCTCAACGAGGGTTATGACCTGGTGAGCGGATGGCGGAAAAATCGGCAAGATGCAACCATCACCCGCAAGATTCCCTCTAAAATTGCTAACTGGTTGATCGGGCAAGTCACAGGTGTGAAAGTTCATGACTACGGGTGTTCGCTCAAAGTTTACCGCTCAGAGCTTGTGGCAGATATGAACCTATATGGAGAATTGCATCGCTTTCTGCCAGCGCTTGCTTTCATTGAAGGAGCCAGAATTACTGAAGTCCCTGTGCAACATCACCCCCGGCAGTTTGGTAAGAGTAAGTATGGGCTGGATCGCACCTTTCGAGTGGTGATGGATCTGACAACGGTGTTTTTCATGCGGAAGTTTTTGACCCGTCCTATGCACGTATTTGGGCTGATGGGATTGGTTTCAACGGCGCTAGGATTCGCGATCGGGCTATATCTTACCTCACTCAAACTAGGTTTTGGCGAGAGCATCAACCGTCCCCTGTTAACGCTAGCGGTTGTGCTGTTACTGGCAGGGGTACAGCTATTTAGCTTTGGCTTGCTGGCTGAACTGTTGATGCGAACCTACCACGAATCGCAAGGGCGACCAATCTACCGCGTTCGAGAGGTGATCGGTCCGCATAAAGAAATCAACAGCAAGTCTTAGGTTAGCGTTTGTGGTTCCTTAGTCAACCCATCCCCTATGTCTAATCTTCTGGCAAAACCCATTGGGGGGGGGCTGTCATCTTTTTCAGCCGAGCGGCTTCGGCGATTTCGTGCATTTTATCTAATGAGGTTTCGTTGACAAACTTCATTGCCTCACTTTTGTACTCTAGATTGGGGCACTTATCGCCCAATACGCATCCGTTGACGCACGCTTCAGCGCAATTAATTGCGGTTGTGTTTTCCATCATCAGAACTCGGCTATTGAGGATTAGTATGCAGACGTATCTGTCTAGAATTGGCATTGCCTTGTTAGAAGAAAGGCAATTACAGAACATTTTATCGTTGTCCTTACTGAATGCGATTGAGCCGGAGGATGAACCTGACTAATGGCATAAAGTTTTAGTAGCAATTTTCCTGAGTTGGGGAATAGGTGGTTGTGAAAGGTTAGCAGAGTTCTTTTATCCGCCAACCTGTTCATGCCGGAGCCACTATTGCTTGCCGCGATCGCTGCCCAACCTGCCCAACCTGTTCAACCGACTCAAGACATTCCACCTGTAGTCGCCGTTGAAACTCAAAGAAGTCAATCAATCCAAGCTGAAAAAGCCAGACTTGATCGCCTGCTACGGCAACTGCGAAAAAATGTAAACCCTGAGCCATCGGGGACAGTTACAGAGTTTTCGCCATCTTTGGAAAGACCCCGCTCTGGTAGTCAACTGTATTCTCAACGGGCGGCAGCGTTGACAGGGGGACATATTCACACTCGCCTGCCTGCAAGTAGTTTTCGTGCATCCTGGGCCACTTCAGTTCAGCAGCCCACTTATGAGCAATGGAAATGGCTGCTGGCACAAGAAGCTGCAAGCGTTCGCGGAACCAATCAACCAGTGGGGGTGTTATTGGGAGATTCTCTGAGCCTCTGGTTCCCCAGCGATCGCCTGCCGCAAACTCGCCTCTGGCTGAATCAGGGAATTTCTGGCGATACCACGACTGGCATTTTGCGCCGTTTGTCGAGTTTTGCTCACGCTCGTCCTCGCATCGTTTATGTGATGGCAGGCGTTAATGATTTGAAGCATGGAGTCAGCGACGCAACCATCCTCCGAAATTTGCAACAAATTATTCAACAACTTCGGCAAACTCATCCGCAAGCCCAGATTGTGATGCAGTCGCTTTTGCCGACGCGATCGCTGCCAGTTTCTAGCCAGCGGATTACTCATCTGAATCAGCAACTCAAAGCGATCACTCAGCAAAATGGAGCGTACTATCTGGATGTCTATTCCCACATGGCAGATGCCACTGGTTATCTCCAGGCTGACCTCACAACCGATGGTTTGCACCTGAATGCCAGAGGGTATGAGGTTTGGCAGTCTGTTCTCAATCGGGCTGAGGCTCAAATTGCTAGTAAGTGAGCTACTTCCTTTAGATGAGCTTTGATAACGACTGTTGCATGGGTGAAAGCGGTAAGATCAATGCGACCATTCATGGAGATTGGTCTACCGAAATTTGTCTCACCATGTTGTCAGTTCGTTGTTGAGGTGCCTATGAATCGTCGTAACGCGATCGCCCTCCTTATTGGTTGTTTCTGGCTGGGCAGCAGTCGTTTCGCCAATGCCCAAAACCTGGCAACTCCTGCCATGCAACAGCAGTCCAAAGAAGTTGCTGCATGGCTAGAAGGGGTGATGGATACCACCGCCCAGGCGAAAGTAAATCCCAAAGCGCCCAGTGTGCAGATGACAACCTGCCGAGTCAACGTAGATATTCCCAAACTTCCAGGAAACCCCATTTTTCTTTATCAAGAACAAGCCCTCACCAGCAAACTCTCCCAACCCTATCGTCAACGGTTCCTAGAAATTACGCCCGATTTTGAAGCGAAGGCTGTGCGATCGCTTTCCTTTAGACCTCTCCAATCCGACCGCTGGGCTGGCTTTTGTAACAAGCCTGAATCGCTACGTATGCTTCAAAAAGCTGATCTTGGCAGTCCAGTTTGTAGCGTGTTCCTTAAAAAGGTACCCAATGGTTACTTAGGCGAAACTCCTTCAGAGGGCTGCCCTGCAAACGTGCGAGGCGCTGTTCGCATTACCAACACGATTGAACTCAATGCTTCTGGTATGAATACCTGGGATCGTGGCTTTGATGCCAATGGCAAACAAGTGTGGGGTGCACAGTCAGAGGCGTATGAATTTAGACGACAGCAGGCAGGCAGTAAGAAGTGAGGAAGGGCCGGAGTGGGTTAAGTGGGCGAGTAAGGGAGTGAATGAGTGGATGCGTGAGTGAAGTCCCATCCTCCCATCTACCTAATCTTCAATCCCCAATCTTCAATTTCTGCACCTTCTCTATCCCCTATTCCCCATCCCTATTTTCCTTTTTCTGTTAGCACCTTCGTCATCTAGGGTACTTTGAGTTAAGAGTTGACACGGCATACTGACAATTGAAGTACAAGCTGCACAACTCTGACAGTCATAGTGGAGCGTGGAATGGCTGAGGAAACGGATAGCAAATTAAAGCTGATGGTTGTGGATGACGAGCCTGACAACCTCGCGTTGCTATATCGCACCTTTCGGCGAGAGTTTGATGTGGTCAAGGCGGAAAGCGCGATCGCGGCTCTCAAAATCCTGGACGAGCAAGGCGAGGTGGCAATCATCATCTCAGACCAGCGAATGCCGGAGATGCTGGGAACTGAGTTTTTAAGCAAAACGGTCGATCGCTTCCCAGATACCATCCGCATCGTGCTTACTGGTTATACCGATGTTGAAGATCTGGTTGAAGCCATTAACGCTGGAAAAGTCTTTAAATACATCACCAAGCCCTGGGTGCCGGATCAACTGAAGGTTGTTGTGCAGCAGGCAGCAGAGACTTACCAAATTGTAAAACATCGGACGAACGAACTTCGACGGGCCCTCAGGCGAGAGTCCTTATTCAACGAAATCACCACTGCCATTCGGGAATCGTTGGACTACGAAAGTATGCTAAACACGATCGCTGCTACACTGGGCAGAACTTTTTCAGCCAACGAGTGTACATTGCAACCCGTAGAGGATAATCACCTCTCGCCGATTGTGTTTCACTACAGCGCCGAGCCTACTGCAACCGAGGAAAATCAGCATCCACAAGTTAATCGGTTAGTGGAAACAGATGCCCTGATCCAAAACGTATTTGCGACTCACCAAATCCAAGTTGAGCAATTATCTGAGAGCGATCGCCACCGATTGATTGTGCCGCTCGTTTACCAGCAAGAATTTCTGGCAATTTTGGCACTCTATCGCAATCCTCAACTCCAAACTTGGACAGCAGAAGACATCAATTTAATGCAAGGCGTTGCCGAACAAGCATCACTGGCAATTTCTCAAGCAAAGCTTTACCAACGCACTCAAAAACAGGCAGAACAGATGCGGGCAGAGTTGGAAGTTGCCCGCCAAATCCAGGGCAACCTGCTACGTCAAAGTTGGCCCGAACTGGATGGTATGAAAGTGCAGGCGTGTTGCTATCCGGCGCGGGAAGTGGGAGGTGATTTCTTTGAGGTGTATACCCATCCGCAGGGCGACATCTGGCTGGCAGTAGGGGATGTTTCTGGTAAAGGGGTTCCGGCAGCGCTGTTTATGGCAAGTGCCATCTCTGTGCTGCGACGAGAACTGTCTCAAGAATCGCCGCCAGAGCCGCACATTGTGATGCAGAACTTAAATCAAAGCCTGTCAGACGATTTAATTAGCGCTAATTGTTTCATCACAATGGTGCTGGCGCGTTATACGCCGACAACTCAAAAACTGGTCTACGCCAACGCCGGACACATCTATCCTTTGGTATGGTCGCGGGAGGCGATCGCGGCTCAACCACCCGAACCGGGAGATGGCACTACCATTGAGCCGAATTATTTGAAAGTGCGCGGCATTCCACTGGGGATTCTCCCAATCTGGAAAGCAACCGCGGGCAGTCTGGATTTGCGATCGGGCGAAGTCTTGCTACTCACCAGCGATGGCATCACCGAAGCAACTATTCAAACGCCTGAAGCGTCCAATGGTCATGCTGGAACTGCTTCCACCTCAATGCTGCAACAAACAGGGCTTTGGAAGTTGCTTTTGAACGAGCAACACCCCTTAGATTTAACTCATCTACTGGCTCGTATCCGAGCCCATAATACGATTCAAGAAGACGACCAAACGATACTCTCCCTGGAGGTCCTTTAGCCAAATGAGAACCGAACTTCACGTACCAAGCGATCTCAAGTTCTTGAACATTGTCGAGAACTGGTTGCTGGGCAGCTTGGAAGTTGAGCTGGGCGATCATGTTGACTGGCCCAAACAGTCCAATCGTCTCCGGTTGGTACTTGTTGAGGCTTATTCCAATGTGGTTCGCCATGCTCATCGAGATCAGCCCAACCTCCCCGTCCTGATTCGTCTGGAACTTCAGGAGCGCGACATTGCCCTAGAGATTTGGGATCACGGGCAGGGGTATGACTTATCGACCTATCTCCCGCCCACGCCAGAAGCGAAGCAAGAAAATGGCTATGGTTGGCTAATCTTGAATCGGTTGATGGATCGGGTTGAATATCGCTTGCAAGTCAATGGTCGCAACTGCTTAAAGCTAGAGGCAAGCTTGCCAGAGGTGAAGCCGCAAACTCCAACGCTTTCTGGTAGAGAAGGATAGAAGGAGTTTTGATTGCTGATTGGGGTAGGTAGGAGCCAGAAGCCAGGAGCCAGAAGCCAGAAACCAAAGTCCACAAGCCAAAGGGAGATGGGGTAGCAGTTCGGCTTTGGGACTTCTCTAGCTTCAAGTTCTAATCTTCAATCAGCAAGCTCTAATCTTCATCCTTTCAAACTTCTCGAAAATCTCAATCAACAGAGAACCTTTATCAAACTTTAAGTTCGGTAGAGGTTCTCTGTTGATTGGGGATGAATGGGGTAGACTACCAGCAGCATTTTTGCCAAGTTCATTTCCTGTGGAAAAGTAGTACATACCAATCTTGGCAAGGATTCTCGACCTGATACACTATAGCTGGAGTGGGTTGAATTTAATTCCCTCCACATATAGCGTCTTTACCAGCGGTTTTATGAGTGGAAGGCATTATGTTTTTTACTCTGTTGAATTGCTAGGCTTGCCGTTTTCATGTGTTTTTTCCCGCTAAATTTGCTTTGGTTTGCTGTTGTTTGGGAGTAGCTCGAGGTCAGCCGTGGAGTTAACAGCGATTGACGATCTTTGGGCGGAGGTGTTGGAACGCCTGCAATTATTGCTTAACCGTCCAACCTATGAAGCCTGGATTAAAACGGCAGTGGTTGAGGAACTCACTGATACCCGTATGGTGTTGAGGACATCCAATCCATTTGCTCGCAAGTGGCTGAAGAAGTATTACTTCAAAACGATTACTGAGGTGATCCACGAAATTGTGGGTCGCCCAATTGAAATTCATATGACGGTTGCCTGTGATGATGAGGGTAATCCAATCGATCCAGATTTCTGCTGGACGCTGCCACTGGAGGCGAGACCTGCCAATCTGACGGAGCCGCTGCCTGCGATCGCCAATTTGACAGAACCGCTGCCTGCGATCGCCAACTCCACTGATCGCCTCCGCTCCACCGATCTCAACCCCAAGTATGTGTTTTCTCGATTGGTCGTGGGTTCCAACAACCGCATGGCTCATGCTGCCTCACTGGCAGTGGCAGAATCGCCGGGACGCGAGTTCAATCCACTCTTCTTGTGTGGTGGAGTTGGATTGGGCAAAACCCATTTGATGCAAGCGATCGGACATTATCGGTTGGAGATTTGCCCCAGTTCGCGAGTATTTTATGTTTCCACAGAGCAATTTACGAATGATTTGATCACGGCTATTCGTCGAGACAATATGCAGAGTTTCCGGGAGCACTACCGGGCGGCGGATGTGTTGCTGGTGGATGATATTCAGTTCATTGAGGGTAAGGAATACACGCAAGAAGAGTTTTTCCACACCTTTAACACATTGCACGAGGCGGGTAAGCAAGTGGTTCTGGCTAGCGATCGCCCACCCAACCAGATTCCCAGACTGCAAGAACGGCTCTGTTCGCGCTTCTCGATGGGCTTAATTGCTGATATTCAGACACCCGACCTGGAAACCCGGATGGCAATTCTCCAGAAGAAGGCTGAGTACGAAAATATGCGCCTGCCGCGTGAGGTGATTGAGTACATTGCTTCTAGTTACACCTCCAACATTCGGGAATTAGAAGGAGCGCTGATTCGCGCCGTTGCCTACATCTCCATTGCGGGGCTGCCAATGACGGTGGAGAATATTGCGCCTGTACTGAATCCTCCTGTGGAGCAGGTGGAAGCGTCGCCGGATGATGTGTTGAAAGTCATTTCAGAGCACTTTGATGTAGCAATTGAAGATTTGAAAGGTAGTTCTCGGCGGCGGGAGGTGAGCACATCGCGGCAGATTGGGATGTACTTGATGCGGCAGCACACAGATTTGAGCTTGCCGAAGATTGGTGAAGTGTTTGGCGGCAAAGACCACACGACGGTGATGTATAGCTGCGACAAAATTGCCCAGCTTAAAGACAATGATTCGTCGATGATGCAGACGCTACGCCAGTTAAGCGACTTGATTAATCAAACCAGTCAGGCTCGTCACCAGGCTTAAGGGTTGGTTTTGCCTTTCCCCTCTTGCCGTACCATAGGTGAAGTTCTTTTTTAGGTAATTGGTGTGGCGGAATCCCAAAAGCCTGGGCGTTCTTTAATCGGCATTGCCGGGATTGTCGCCGTGGCAACGCTGGTGAGTAAGTTGTTTGGGCTGTTCCGCCAACAGGCGATCGCGGCTGCGTTTGGCAACGGAGTCGTTGCTGGGGCTTACAACTTTGCCTACATCATTCCGGGGTTTCTGCTGATTTTACTGGGCGGAATTAATGGACCGTTTCATAGCGCGCTCGTTAGTGCCCTGGCAAAACGCAAGAAGGAAGAGGTTGCGCCGATTGTTGAATCGATTACAACGCTGGTGGTTGGCGTTTTGTTGATTGTCACCATAGGGTTGGTGGTTTTTGCCGATCCGCTGATGCATCTGGTTGCGCCAGGGCTGTTTGCTACACCAGAACAAGCCGCTGCTAGGGGCGTTTCCCCTCTGGAATACCAAAATTTGGTACAAACGCGCGCGATCGCGATTCAGCAGTTCCGCATCATGGCACCGATGGCCATCCTGGCAGGGCTAATTGGCATTGGTTTTGGCACTCTGAACGCGGCGGATCAGTACTGGCTCCCCTCTATTAGCCCGTTGCTATCGAGTCTCACTGTGTTGATTGGCTTGGGCTGGTTGGGCTGGTCGCTGGGCAGTCAGGTGACGCTGCCGCAATATGCCATGCTGGGTGGAGCCGTGCTTGCCTGGTCTACCGTGGCTGGTGCAGTTTTGCAATGGTTGGTACAGTTGCCTGTGCAGTGGCAATCAGGACTGGGCGGGTTTCGTCCCCGGTTCGACTTCCGCCGCCCAGAAGTACAGGACGTAATCAAAATCATGGGACCAGCAACCTTCTCTTCGGGAATGTTGCAAATCAACGTCTGGACAGATATGTTTTTCGCGTCCTACATTCCCAATGCAGAAGCGGCTGTCTCAGCGATGGGTTACGCCGGATTGTTGGCTATGACTCCGCTGGGCATTCTGTCTAACGTGATTTTGGTGCCGTTGATGCCCGTGTTCTCTCGCCTATCTGATCCGGAAAATTGGGCAGAACTGAAACAGCGCATCCGGCAAGGGTTGTTAACAACGGCTCTCACGATGTTGCCTCTGAGTGCCCTGATGATTGCGCTAGCACTGCCGATTGTGCGTGTGGTGTATGAGCGCTACGCCTTTGATAAAGACGCATCCCTGCTAACTGCATCTGTCCTAATTGCGTATTCAGTGGGAATGTTTGTATATTTGGGGCGGGATGTACTGGTGCGGGTGTTTTATGGACTGGGCGATGCCGATATACCCTTTCGCATCAGTGTGGTGAATATTTTCATCAATGCCCTGCTGGATTTTCTGCTGTTTAAACCCTTTGGTGCGCCGGGTTTGGTATTGGCAACGGTGGGAGTTAACCTGATCTCGCTGGTGGTGATGCTGTGGATTCTGAATCGGCGGCTCAATGGTTTGCCTCTGCTGGCGTGGAGTGTGCCGATCGCTGGATTAGCAGGAGCCAGCGCGATCGCGGGTCTGGTTGCTTGGGGCACTCTGCAAGTTCTAGAACAAGCCTGGGGAACTCAAGGCTTTTTGATCCTGCTGCTACAACTAGCTATTTCCAGCCTCACCGGATTTGCCGCCTTTGCCCTGATTGCCACCCAACTAAAACTGCCAGAAGTCAACTTCTTTGTAAATCGTCTCAAGCAGAAGATGTCGCGGCGATCGCGCTAGCCACCTCGATCAAAAAGAAAAGCTAACATTCCAAGCTTTGGGGCGTGAGACGGTCTACAGTCCAAAGTCAAGAGCTACGGACAGGAGCGCAACTCATGGAAGACTTTCACGACTGCTTAACTCACAAAATCGCCCACGTCACAGTGGGAGAGTTTCAACTGGGAAAATTTGATGAAGCCCGCAGAATTTACCAGGAAGCGGTTTCTACCTATGGCAAAGGTTTCGAGGGGGCGTATCTACTGCAAGAAACTGGAACTGAGCGAGGTATTGCCGTAATTCTTTGGGATAGTGAGCAGAGCATGAAAGAGAATGAGGGCACGGAGGCTCACAAAACAGTCCTCAAAAAGATGATGCCGCTCTTTGCCACCACTCCCACCACTACCTACTATGAGGTGGTAACTGAAATTCAACCTGGAGAAGCAAGCTAGAGATTGCGTTGAAACTCTTCAAGCAAATCCAATAAGTTAACCTGACACTGCATAGGAATGAGATCAGATAGGGGCAGTTCCCGCTTGCCACCTCCCAACTTGACCGCGATCGATTGCAGAATCTGTTGAACTTTTGCTTCTGACAACTCATCGTTGGCAAGGAGGGGGTAAAGCTGCTCTGCGAGAACGGTGTGCAGATGGGCATCTGACAGATACAGATGCCATTTGGCAACATCAATGTAAACGCTTTGACCAATTTCGGCGGCGAGAGATTCTACAACCCGGCTAGAACTGGCGCTGGTCATATCAGGTTCCTCAACTTTTCATTTTATTTATTCGCATTAGAGCCGAAGCCGGTACCTCCTTTGGGCGGAGACGCAGTTGCTGTTTGGGAGTACTGGGCAATCGCAAAAATAAACACCGCATGAGCCACTAAAACGGCTGCCCACACAGTCGTAATCCAGGGAGTGACTGAAGGCCCACCCGGCAACCCGGATTTAGATGTTTTTTCGCCCAATAGCCGGAAGAACCAAAGCCCAGAGTTAATTGCAGCAAACAGCGCAACGTGGGTGGCAAAGGTCATCCGGTCGTCTAAACGGCGGAAATCAGGATCGGCGCGATCGGGTTTTCGAGACCAACGGGGTGGCATAACGATAGGTATCCAAACAAAAAGTTCTCTCTTTAAAGTATCGAATAACAACCGACTTCAGACGATTTGGTTACAAATAAGTAGTCGGGATAGGGTGTGAGGTGTGGGGGATCGGGGATAGGAAAGAGTCAGGAGCGAGCAGGGATCCCGTACCCGCTTCCCTATCTTCCCCATCCCAAACCTCTACACCCCATCCCCCATTCCCCTTGCCTCAGCCAAAGAGATCTAAAGAGTTAGTTAAATGAACGCTTTGGGGATTTGGCAACTCAGCGAGTAAGGTTAGAATGCAAAAGTGATAAGAATCCTCACACATTAACCAATCCAGTGTCCATTTCACACCTCTTTAGGAAATCGGCGTTGGGGCGACGCACAACCCATCTTGCAATTGTGGTTTTCCCAGATGAAGGCTCTGTCTTTCAGGCATATCGTCTGCTTCACTATCACGGTATTTCCCCAGAAAATCTGGCGATCGTTGGTCACGGCTACAGCAGCCCCGAACGAGTTGGGCTGATGACTCCACTCCGGATCATCCTATGTAAGGCGTTAATTTACGGCGTTGTTTCTAGCGCAATTGGAGCGATTCTTGGTGTTGTCTCTATTCTGGTTTGGAAACTTCAGCATGACCTGACTCTAGTTTTGCCAACTTGTGCCTTGCTGAGTGGGCTGGCTGGTACGGTATTGGGAGCGCTGTTTGGCTTATTCGGAGAAGGCTCAACTGCAAGCGTTTATCGCCATCATCTGCGCCAGGGACGATACTTATTGATGATGGAAGGTTCGGAGAACTTAGTGCGGTGGGGTCAGGAAGTGTTAGGTTGCTATTCTGCACCCAGTCCCCATTAAGTTGTACTCGACTAATTGGGATATAAGTCTAGCCGTCAAAAAGGCTAGATGGGCATAACATTCATGGAATTTGTATGCTCAGTTACGAACCTGAGTGGCAGTTTCTTTAGGATTGTTAACAGTGTGGGATGCGATCGCGCGTGAAATTTCCGTTGGATCAAATCCTGATTCAATTTGTTGCAATCATCAGGTTTCTACTTAAACTATGAAACTGCTTAATGTTGCGAAAGAGGTCGTCTCAGATTTTGTTTATTCAATCTACACCGCCTGGTGGGTTGAAGTAACCACAGCAGAGCCTCGCTGCGTCTATTACTTTGGTCCATTTAATAGCTCAGAAGCGGCTGAAATCGCTCGTCCCGGTTATCTTGAAGATCTGGAACAGGAAGGGGCAAAAGGAATTGTGACGAGTATCAAACGGTGTAAACCTAAAGCAATGACGATCGTAGAAGGGGTTGCTGAGTAGGCGGATGTCGCTTCAAGAGCGGCTCATCGAGGATGACGGGCGGCATCCATTAGCCAATCTACGAGTGGTTTGAGGTTTCCTGGCATGGATGATTCGCTAACAGTAACCGTATGCTTGCGTTTGGGATCTGCAACTGTGAGGTGATACTGAAAGCGATCGGGCTGAGCAGAGGTGGCGATCGCTTCAGGCAGTTCAAAAAAGCCAGCTTCTTCCACCATTGACTTCACCTGATTTGCTTCAGTGGGTGCCAGCTTGTTGGTATCAATCGAAACAGACATCAGCATTCCGGCAAATCCACCGCTACGTTCAAAGGAAATCCTCATATCTGTGATGCTGAGAGCGCCTCGCTATTAACCAGGAATGTTCCTTGTGGAACTTTGCCACTTCAGGAACGTCTAAGACTGGTTGGGGTATTTATGCTTTATCAGAATTGTACAGATTGATCCCTGTTCAGGCTAGTGCTGGATGGTTGGGTTTTCTAAAGCGACCTCGCAAAAGCTTGTTTGAACTAGGTTTGCCGGGGATGGGGAGATTTTTCTGCAACTACTTTTCTGCTTCGCGAATGATATCACTCCAGGTGGCGATCGCAAGAAAAATTGCACTGATCACCAAAGCTGTTGCCTGACTGCTGGTTGCAACCAAGACGCTTAAGGCAATGATGATCAGTGCAGGCAGTTTGCGTTTGACGAGGCTGTTGAAGGTGTTTTTCAAATCGTTGCCCAGGCGGCCCCGCTCGGCGATCGAGCAGTTGCCCAACACATGACTCACCAGGTTGCCTGTAGTCAAGAGCGTGTATAGCCGACTTTGGGTAGCGGGATGAAAGTCTGGGTCGAGTGTTAGTGCCCGATCAAAGTTGGAAATCGCGCCATCAAATCGCCCTAAACGGCGCAGGGCTAGTCCTCGCTGATACCAGAGGCTGGCATCTCCCGGTTTCAGGTCTAAAGCTTTGTCGTAACTGGCGATCGCGGCTTCGTAGCGATGCAGTTTTTTCAGCGCGACTGCTTGATGAACCCAGAGATCCGCGTCTTTGGGGTTCAGCGCCAGTGCCCGTTCACAACTTTCCACTTCCTCTTCCAACTGGTGCGAATCTCGGAATAGTAAGGCTCGAATCCGCCAGGGGTAGTAATCATCGGATTGGATTTGAATGGCGCGATCGCAGCTTGCCAGGGCTTCCTCGCGGCGTTGCAGTTTGGCGCAGGCGATCGCTTTCAGGCTCCAGGCTTTAGCATCATTGGGGTTAAGTTTCAGGGCTTCTTCCAGGCTGGCGAGTCCCTCTGGATAATTTTGCTGATCAAACAGGGCAGAGGCGCGATCGCACCACAGGGCCGCATCGTTTGGCATCAGTTCTAGCGCTGTGTCGTAACTGCGAATGGCGGCATCCAGGCTACCCAGGTCTTTCAATACATCGCCACGTTTGCGCCAGGCTTTGGCATCGTCAGGTTTCTGCTCTAACACCTGGTCGTAGCTAGAGAGGGCTTCGTTGTAGCGTTTGAGCGTATGCAAAAGGGTGCCACGATTGCGCCACGCCTGGAGGTGGTCGGGCTTCAGTTGAATCACTTCGTCATAGCTGGAAAGAGCTTCTACCAGCCGGTCTAACTTCTCCAGGGATAGCCCTCGATTGTACCAGGCAGTATGAAAATTGGGGAGAATTTTGATTGCCTGATTGTAGCTGCTGACGGCTTCTTCGTATCTGCCCAGGTGGTGCAAGGCGATGCCGCGATGGTTCCAGGCGGAGTGTCCATCTGAACGAATGGCGATCGCTCGATCGCAGCTTTCCACGGCTTCTTCGTAGCGTCCCAACCGTTTCAGGGCATCGGCGCGATCGCTCCAGCTACGGTAAAAGTTAGGCTTCAGTTCCAGCGCTTGAGTGTAAAACGCGATCGCTACTTCAAAATTCTGCTCATCTGCCTGCAAGCGTCCTTCCTGAAACAGCAGTAAGGCTTTGAATTCGACGGAAGTCTCCCCATCCTGGATCTGCTCGTGCCGCTCTGCCGATGTCAGACTGGCACCCTGCTGATACTCGACCTCAGAAAAGTCATCTGGTTGACTCATCGATGATCCCACCGAAATAGTAGACTGACGAATGGACTAGTTGGCAAAGGAACCTATGAGCGCAGAACTTGACCCCGTGACGTTGATGAAGAAACAAGTTGGAGAAGCGGCTGCGGCATTGGTGCAGTCAGGTACTATTGTAGGCTTGGGAACCGGGTCAACGGCTGCCCTGATGATTCAAGCATTGGGCGATCGCCTCAAATCGGGCGATTTGAAAGACATTCAGGGGATTACCACCTCGTTTCAGGGAGAAGTATTGGCACGGGAGTGTGGCATTCCCTTAACCACATTGGATGTGGTGGATGCGATTGACATTGCGATCGATGGAGCCGATGAAGTTGATCCCGACTTGAACCTGATCAAAGGCGGTGGTGCGGCTCACTTTCAGGAAAAGCTCGTAGAAAAATTTGCCAAGAAGTTTGTGGTGATTGTAGATAGCAGCAAACTGGTAGACAAGCTGAATCTTAACTTTTTGCTACCTGTGGAAGTGGTGCCGAAGGCATTGAACCCGGTAACAAAGGCGATCGAAAAACTGGGTGGCAAACCCACTCTGCGAATGGGCGTGAAGAAAGCAGGTCCCGTAGTGACGGATCAGGGCAACTTGATTTTAGATGTGAAATTTCCCAACGGCATCGATAACGCGGCTGAGTTAGAAAAGACGCTGAATAACATTCCGGGTGTGCTGGAGAACGGGCTATTTGTCGGCATGACGGATCTGGTATTGGTGGGTGCGGTGATCGATGGTCAACCAACCGTGCGCGAGATTAAGAAATAGCCTGGTTGGAGCTTTTGGGCTGGAAACCACCGCGATGCAATTCATTCGACGAATGGTAAGGGCAGTGCTACATTCCGGATGAAGTTTCTCCAGGCTAAAAAAGATGGTGAACTCTGAAGGGCTTGTTAGCAAGGGTGTCTGCATGAATCCTGAGCAAACAGTATTGTATGAGCGAATTCAAATGTTTTCGTTCGACAAACCCAATGCTCAGTTACCGTTTAGCAAACGGTTAGCAAGAGAAAATGGCTGGTCGTTGCAATATGCACGGCAAGTCATTGAGGGGTACAAGAAGTTTGCTTTTTTAGCGGTGGCAGCGGGTCACCCAGTTACCCCTTCAGATCAGGTCGATCAAGTCTGGCATCTGCACCTAACCTATACGCGATCGTATTGGGAAGATTTCTGCTTACAGGTTTTGCAAACCCCCTTACATCACGAGCCAACGCTGGGTGGACAAGCTGAAAATCAGAAATTTGATGATTGGTACAAGAAGACTCTAGAAAGCTATGAACGGTTTTTTGGGGCGAAACCTCCAGTGGAAATTTGGTCTACACCCAGCGATCGCTTCGGGCGTGATTTACAGTTTGTGCGAGTGAATACTCAGCAGAACTGGATATTCGCCAAGCCGCACGCTCAAAAAGGAGCAATGGTGATACTTGCCCTGCTTTTCACATTGATCCTGGGTGGTTGTTACGTAGACAAATCTCTAAATAGCATCGATCCATTGGCTGGTGCTCTACTCGCTGTCATATGTATTGCCGCAGGGTTTGGAGCAGTACGGTTTTTTATAGGAATAGTCGATTTCATTAAAAATCCTTCCCGTCCTCGTATTGGTGCGGGCTGTAGTTTTGCTGGCTGCGGGACTGGATGGGATATTTCTGATAGTCCTCAGTCTGATCACTCTAGTGGTGGCAGTAGCAGTGGTGGAGATGGAGGTTGCGGTGGCGGAGGTTGTGGCGGCGGAGGTTGCGGTGGCGGAGGTTGCGGTAGTGGATAAGACACACCGTTACAAAATTTCATTACAGTAAGGAATATCCAGAGCACAGACTTTTTCTGACTCCTGACTTTTCACTCTTCCCCTTATGCAATATCGACGTTTTGGACGCACGAATCTGCAAATGCCCGTCTTTTCCTGTGGGGGAATGCGGTATCAGTACAAATGGCAGGATGTCCCACTGGCGGCTGTGCCTGTCGATAATCAGACAAATTTGGAAGCAACCATCCGGCGATCGCTGGAGGTGGGCATTAACCACATCGAAACGGCGCGTGGCTACGGCAGTTCTGAAATGCAGTTGGGGCAAATCGTACCCAAAATTCCCCGCGAATCCTTTATCCTCCAGACCAAAGTCGTGCCTACGGCTGATCCCAACGAGTTTCGCGACAAGCTGGAAAAATCCCTTGCTTACCTCAAGTTGGACTACGTTGATCTGCTGGGTATTCACGGCATCAACACCGACGAAATTCTGGAATGGACGGTGCGCCCCGGTGGCTGTTTAGACATTGTGCGCCAGTTTCAGCAGCAAGGACGGATTCGGTTTGTTGGTTTCTCCACTCACGGTCCTACGGATGTAATTGTTCGCGCCTGTGAAATAAACCAGTTCGACTACGTGAATCTGCACTGGTACTACATCAATCAGCGCAACTGGGATGCGATCGCCGCTGCCACTCGGCACGACATGGGCGTGTTCATCATCAGCCCTTCCGATAAAGGCGGAATGCTTTACAATCCGCCCCAACGCCTGGTCGAGTTGTGTGCTCCGCTCAGCCCCATTGTGTTTAATGATTTGTTTTGCCTCAGCCATTCTCAGGTGCACACGCTGAGTGTTGGAGCTGCCCGTCCCCAGGATTTAGATGAACACTTGAAAACGCTGGATTATCTGAACCGCGCCGATGAAGTGCTGCCACCCATTCTGCATCGGTTGGAGCAGGCGGCAATAGAGCGGCTGGGAGAAACCTGGTACAAAACCTGGCATGTGGGGCTACCCTCGATTGAGGTAACTCCCGGACGGTTTAATATCCTTACCGTTTTGTGGCTGTGGAATCTGGCGATCGCCTACGACATGGTGGACTACGCCCGAATGCGTTACGCCCTCCTCGGCAATGGTGGGCACTGGTTTCCCGGAGCCAAAGTCGATCAGATCGATCTCAATGCCATCCAGCCTTTCCTCCAAAACAGCCCCCACGCCGACACAATCCCCACCATTTTGAAAGACGCTCACACCCTACTGGGAGGACAGGACGTAAAGCGCCTTTCAAACTCATGATGCTGATCAACTGTTGCAGTCCTGAATAGAGACTTTAATTGCCCTCACCTCCAATCTCTTCTACCTCCAAGCTTCCTAAAGTTGGGCTACTTTAACGTCTCGTCTAGAGTTGAACGGTTTTTCTAGAGGTTATTTTTCGGGGGGAGCGCGGGGGAGTTAGGACCCCGCGAGGCGGGGGTGCGGGGGGAAGTCCCCCGGTAGAGTTTGTCGGTTTAAGGCAAGATCTGTGTCCGAAGAAGAAATTTTCCTCAGCACAGGTTAGACCACAGTGAAATTGGTAGCAGCCAGAGTGTTTGCCTGCACCCCCGTCAAAATTGCCAGGGTGTCATCCTCTGACATCACGAGCGTATTGCTACCAGACTGCGACAGAGTGAGACTGCCGAAACTCAAGCCACCAGTCAGCCCAATGCGATCGCCCTCGCTAATCTGGAAATCGGCGATCGTGTCAATTCCCTCCCCAACTGTGAGTACGAAGAAATCAGCTCCCGTTCCACCAATCAGCGTATCGTTGCCCAAACCACCGCGCAGTACATCGTCACCTGCCAACCCTACTAGCTTATTTTTACCATCCGTTCCCGTCAGGTTATCGTTGGTGATAGTGCCCGTTTGAGTGAGTGTGGGTGTTACCTGGAACTGGCTGACGACTTCAGGGGTGCGGCTGATGATTGCTGCCGGGTTTGCTAGCAATTCCGCCTCGGTGTATGGCTGGATGCCATAGGTCGTAACAGTGAGTACCTGGGTTTCTTGGTCTATGTCGAACTGAGTCCAACCGTAGACATGAGTTGCAACGTAATCGCCTTGCAGCAGTTCAGCATCAATTTTGCCTTCCGCGATCGCGAGATTAGCATCTAACCCAATTGGGTCATAACCGAGAGGTTGCAAGCCAGCATTCACAACCTGCTTAATAAAGGCATCCTTGCCAGCCGTAGGCAGCGAGTCGTATAGGGCTTTTTGCTGAGGTGTAATCACGCCAGCGGCAACACCCAACTCCGCTACAGTCGGACCAAAAGGTGCATCAAAAGCAACGGAACCTGTTGTAATTTCAAAGGCACTCGTGGCAATTTGAGCACCACCTGGTTGAGTTTGATAGGTGAGGTTGTTAATCACGGTGCCGTGAATATCTGCTGCAATGAAGACAACATTGGTGATGTCGTTGTCGTGAATGAACTTGAGAATTTCAGTGCGCTCGGCGGCGTAGCCCTCAAAGCGATCGCTGGCTGCCAGGACTCCTAAATTTTGGATGGGTTCTGGCACTACCACATATTTCCAGGTAATACCCTTCGTTTCTGCATCCAACAAATCTCGCTTTAAATCTGTGACTTGTTGCCGTCCTAGAAACGTTCGGGTGGAATTGAAGGAGCCAGCGAGGAACGTACCCACTTGAACGGGGTCAGCCAGGTTCGCCACTGGTGGTAAGCCGACATCGCGAAAAGAGCGGGCATCGAGCACGTAGGTTGCGGCATCACTCCCAAAGGTGTTGTAGCGGTAGAGTTTACGTTCTCCTGCCATGCGGGGGTCGTTGAGTGTGCTGCTATAAAACTCATCCCGAATTGGGTTGTATTCCTGGAACGTTTGCAGCCCAATCTCATACAGCGGAGAGTCATTAATCAACCCGCTGGTCGCACCATACAGAGCTTGCTTTGTAGGCGATGCGGCCGCCAAATTTTCGCCGCCTTCAAAATCATTTGTGACCTCGTGATCGTCAATGGTTGCCAGGATGGACGTTGTTCTTCTCAGGTCACCCCAAGTGTTCAAACCCAGACGTTCTCCATAAACTTCTCCATGCTTGAGCCGATACTCTTCTAGGGTTGTGGCTTGGGCTTTGGGAACAGCGGGCGAGGCATAGTCGGCATAGATTGTATCGCCCAGTTCGATGAAAAACCTGAGGTTTTGTGAAGCGGCATTGGCGATCGCAGGATAGGGACTCAGCTCACCGCGCCAATCACCTGATGCCCCAAAACTCAAGCCAGCGTAGGTACCAATGGCGGCGGCTGTGGTGAATTGTCCCAGTTCGCGGATGCCTGCCTGGTTAGTAACCTGGTAGTAATAGGTAGTGTTGGGTGTGAGTCCCTCCACATTCACTTTCACAGGCTGGAGCGGACTGGTGACGGTTGTGGTTTGGCTGCCAAAAACGTGTTCAAACTCGGAGTCGGTGGAGTACTCAAAGGTGAGGTCACCGACAAAGTTACTGCTGGCCCAGAGTACTGTTGAAGTCTGGGTAGTGTCGCCGCTGGCAATGCCGTTGAAGGGCGCGATCGCCTGGGGTTCACGCGGGTCAAACGAACCGGGGTCAATCTGCAATGCCGTGGGGAAGGCGTTAGCGATGTTTTCCCAGGGCACAAATTTAAAGTTGGCGCTGATATTTTCCAGTTCACCATCATCTTCTTGCAACACAGCGGGGTCATTTGAGCCATCCTGGGTCACAAATAACCCAAAGGGGAAGTTTGGTCCCAACGGCACGTTGATCACATCGGCTCCATCCGATTCCTGCACGCCGTCGATGCTACCGTTTGCGCCGACTGCAAACCGTCCCAGAAATTCGTTGGTTTGGCGGGAATAAACGGCAAAGGTATTGTCACCCTGGCTGGAAGCGAGCAGGTAGCCCGTCCCGTCTGCACCGTAGTAAATAGTTAAGCCTTCCACATCGTCGGTCAGGTTCTTGCCACCCAGTTCTTTCACCGTATCAACCAAAATACCCGTGGTGCCGCCGTTGGGTTCTGCCCGATAACGCCAGATGCCGACATTTTCTTGCCCAATGTAGAGAATGCCCGTTTCCTTATCCACAACCATGCCTTCCAATTGCGAGTCGGTGTCAACAGGTGCGCCAGGTGGGATGGGAACCGTAAAGTTGCGAATTGCTTCCACTCCAACCTTGCCGTTGCCTGCATCGATTAATTTGAGCTGAACTACGTCTCCCGTTTCGCGACGATTGACGAAAACGTAATCCTCTCCTGTGACCGGACTGCTGTAGGCGGCGATGCCATAGGCGCTGCGGGTAGAAGCGGAGTAGGGCGGCAGGAAGGGCGCTGATTGGAACAGGGTGCCAATGCTGCTGTCGGTGATATCGGTGAGGTAGGTGCCATCCGTGCCATCGGGGTTGATTTTGAAGATCACCACTTTATCGTTCTGGCGATCGCTGGCAATCGCCAGATCCACCGTCTCACAGCCCAGATCAAAGCCGTACAGCACATCCACATTGTTGTAGCGCACGTCATCGGGAGCAATGGTTTGAATCAGCTTGCCGCCCAGGTCATACACTCGTAGCCCGCCATCCTTGACCGCCGTGATCACAAAACTGTTTGCCGCATCATCGGGATGGACATAGATGGCTGGATCGTCTGCATCTGCTCGTTCTGCGTCGTTGTCGAGCAGGGGAGGGCGGGTTTCCACAGTGGGCGTAACCGTGGGCAGAATCTCAGCACCGATCGCCAAAATTTGCGTGAACTGGGTGGGGCTGAAGTTGTTGTCGCTCACCAGCACAATCGATTGCCGACCATCCGGCAGTTTGGGACCAAAGGTAATGCCTTCAATGTTGTCGGTGCCTGTGGGCAGGTCGAGGTCGTTAAGGTTGAGCAAGAGCCGCTTTTGCACCGGAGTGATCGCAGCCAGTTCAGCAGGGGTAAGGCTATTCAGCGATTCGTAAGCGCTGATATCGGTCGCGCCCTGCAAGCTAACTTCGTAAATTTTGATCGTGTTGCCTGTGCCCGGAACACCTGTAGAGAACGATCGCTCCACTGCCAACAGGGTGCCGCGATCGTCCAGCGCCAGTAAATCGACTAAGCCATTGGTGCTAAAAGCGGTTGCTGGATTGGGTGTCTGCGCTACCGGATCAACGTCGTACAGGTATTCTTTCTCCGGTTGCCCCGACCCCAGGTTGTACTGCAAAATCCGGGAACGACTGCCACTCGTGACACTGGCAGCGGCTCCATCCTGGAACAGGGCATTTTCGGTTGCGGTGAATAGGGTTTTGTTGCTGGGGGTGATGGTCAGGCTTTCAAACGCCAGGTTGTTACGAATGCCGCTGGTTTGGGTATCGCCTGCATCAATCACGCCATTGCCGTTTGTATCCTGGAAGCGAGGCTGAAACTTCACCGGAACAGGCAGCGATCGCAGCAACGAGCCATCCAGCCCGTACTCATTCACAAATGGGTTAGTGACTCGTCCGGCGGCGGCGTTTGCTTCTCCTTCTGAAGAGATAAACACCGTGTTGTTTTTCGTCAAGGCAATACCTTCCGGGTCGAGACTGAGACGGGAATACAGGCTACCATCTGCCTGCCGAATCGGGGTAGCGTTGGTAAATTCCACACTGCTGGAACTCAACGAACCACTGCTCAGATCCGCGGTGAAGGTGTAGAAGCGGGCGGGCCCATTCTCGGCGCGATCGTCAGAAATCGCGAAATAGCGGTTGTTTGCGGCATCATAAGTCACGCCAGACAATCCACCCAACTGAGTTGCAGTCCCGTTGGGAGTTCCTGCCGCACCCGCAGGTACAAATCCGGTAGGAAGAACCACCTGCCCCTGAAAGGTCGGCTCCAGCACCGTTTGGCCCGTTTGTGTTGTCCCTACTGCCACGTCAACATACACCAAACGGTGATCAGAACTGGGGTAGCCACCGGGCAAAGCGGGGTTGAACGTGCCCACCAGAGAGAAGGTGGGGTCAGTGTTGAGGGGCCAAAAGATGCCAGAGTTGGCGATGTCTAAATCAGTGGACGGCAAGACGTAATCTGCCCGCAGGTTGCCGGGAGTAGTATCGGCGAAATCTGCTGTGTCGAATGCCGGATTAGAGCGGTGGGTGGTGTTGGCTGCCCCCTGCAAAGCGGCTTGCTGCGGTCCACCAGGGCTGCTGGGAATGCTGTTGGTATTGATGTTGGGATTTTGCAACAGTTGCAGAACAGCTCGGTTGTAGCTGTCGCCATCGTTGGGATCAGCATTCTGGTCGCCCATGATTACGAAGCTGGAGCCAGGAGTTAAACCGCCAGTTCCGCCGTCATCGTCGTAGATGTAGTCGCCCTTGCCAGGAGTTACATAGTCTGACCAGAAGCGAATTTCGTCATAGTTGCGCTTACCATTGCGGTCTTCGGTGCCGTCAAACACGGGTGGGGTGGGATGGCTGACCAGCGCATGAACGACTTCTCCGTTGGGTAATTGGATTGGTACATCCCAGTGACTCTTGGAGGAAAGTCGCAGAATTTCTTGTTCTGCTGCTGAGTAGAAGCCACTCAAATTTTCGTTGACGGGTGTTGCAGGATTGTCAACAGTTGGGTCGCTGGTTAGCAGGTTACCGGGCATATCCTTCCACAAAAAGGTCTGGAAGGTGCGAACGCCTTCTTCATCAATGGGGTATTTGGAGAGCAGCAACATCCCGAACTGCCCTGGAAACTGCCCAAAGCCGAAGGAGTCATCCCCATAACCCGGTGCTTCAGGTGTAGTGACTGCTGTGCCATTGTTGTTCAGGTCAAACCCTGTGGCAATTCCGGTGTTGGAGGGAGCGATGTAAACGTAGGGATACTCAACCGGGGTCGCTCCGTTTTGGCTGACGGCTAAATAATTCTGCTGCAACAGACGCACAGGCTCCAGCGGACCGGCTTCCACATAATCAAACTCATTGATCAACAGCACGTCGGCGTTGGTGCGCTGGATAATTTCGGCAACGGCTTTTGCTTGAGCGTTGTCTGGTGTGGAGAGGTCGCGAACCAGTTGTCCGGCACTGTTGCGGTTCAGGGAGGCATTGAACTGGGCAAAACGAACTGGAGTAGAAGGCATGGGTGAAAAGTCCTTAGCAGGTGACGGTGATGAGTCGGGCGTTTGCTTGCGGATATCTGCAAAGCAGCCGCCAACCCGGTGCAGCAAAAATCGACACGCCAAAGCTGTCTTCACCAACTCAAATGTTGGTAGACGGTGAGCAGGTGTGCATCGCTTCATCCTGCCTTCATTCTGGAAACGCAGCCGCGATCGCCTGCAATTGGCGTGTTGTATGAATTCTGCAAGCACCGTAACACTGTCAAGCCAGGTGTGTTAAGTTCACCAGAAGACATCGAACATAAAGATTGTATGAAGTGATACCGCTCCTGGTGGGGATGGGATTGAGCGATGCAGAACCAAATCCTTTCAATGCCAACTGTTTGCGAGACCGTAGACCCTAGTAGGGAAATAGGTTCTATCTGTGTAAATCGCAAATGACTGTAACAAAAGTTGTTGATTGTGGGTGAGCCGCGATCGCTGTTGGGTAGTGGGTAGGAGCGATCGTACAGTTAATGTCCATAGCGAGGAGTCTACACCTTCAGATAATAAAAATATGGGCCATTCGCCCATCCTACTGTTGGACTAGTAACTGAAGGCTAACGGCTAAAGTGAGCGGCGACAAACATGACTGAAACGCAGTGAGAAGACCCAACTCGTCCGCTCCACTGCGTTGTTATACTGCGTTATTTGCACTTGCCAATAACTAGAAAGTTTTTGCTTTGCCATGCCTTAGCAGATCCAAGGCCATGATGTGAGATACACCCGAAATAGGCACTCCAAATAGTGGTATCAAGGCAAGTGGATAAGTTGTGATCGTATCCATCATCGGAATTTGGAGCAAAGAAAAAGTCAGTCCCGTTCCTACGGCGATCGCAAAATCAGTCAGTCCAAACAAGTGAAATACCCAATATTTCCAACGGTGATTCGGCAACATCAGAATCGGCAGCACTAATGCCCCTGCAAATAAGTCTCCCCAAGCCGCATTTCGTACAAAAGTTTCAGGTAGCAGTTGTTGGCTGCCGTAGTAGAAAAAGACTAAAGCGGCCGGAACGCGCCATAGATGAAACACTGTCAAATAATTTAAATGCAATTGCTGGATGTAAGGCTTGAAATGTCGAATTGCGGTAATAGACGATCGTCGGAATTGTAATCCCGATCGCAACAAGCAAAGCAAACCAGGGCAGAGGGAAGGTACTGAACAGCCCAAAATAGCTACCAACTCCTACCCCCATCCCCCAAACGCCGATGATAGAAAACAGTCGTTGAGCGATTTGATGACGTTGATTCAAAGATAGAGAGACCATAAAATCCTCCAGTTTCATGATTTCACGGATAAGTGTATATACACTCATTTGCAAAGAATTTTTAGACTCAGCGAATTAACACCGTTGCTTCTACTAAATGCGAAAGCAAAGTGTTCCATCGTTGTTGTCCAAGAGCTTCTTCCACATCTGTTTGAGCTTGCCTCCACAGCGGGAGAGCTTTCGCTAAAGCTGCTGCTCCATCTGTAGTTAGGCTAATTACGCGAGTTCGCAGATCTTGCCCAGGCTCGGATTTTAACCATCCCTCTCGTTCGAGGGGCTTAAGATTTCGGGTTAAAGTTGTGCGATCCATCCCCAACACCTCCGCTAACTCATTCATAGTTCCTGCCTTTACTATTTCCACAGCCACTAGAATTGTGAACTGGGTAATCAGTAACCCGCTAGGCTCTAGAATTGCATCGAAGTGTTGTGTGATGGCACGAGCAGCCTTACGGACGTTGAAGCAGGCGCAGGTTGAAACTACTTGCCTTAGTTCGGTTGAGTTGATGGGGCTGGTATGTTTCTTCATGGTTTAAGTGTATATACACTTAAATGGTTCGTCAAGCAGATGGGTGAAGCTTGTTGTCACCAGTTATTGCAAAACTTTGACTGACCAACCGACTCCACATCGCTTAACCTTGAAAAATCCTAGAGTTACCTCAAATCAGTGCCATTGCTGGAAATTCAAGCAGTGTGACAACAGGCTTAAGGAAAAGCGAGCCTTTTCTTGTCTTTTCCACCATGGCCGTACTGGTAACAAACTGGGCATCCGAACCAGAGTAAAATCAGGAGCATCGTTTTAATACTTGTATCAACGTGGGATTTCAAGCATTTCGCAGCTCATTTCTAGATTTCATCGCCGATCCATTCTTTGTTCCAGAAGCCGAAAGCGTTCGCTACTTTGCAGATGGCTTGATGGTGTTGGAGGATGGCATGATCAAAGATCTGGGAGCCTATGAGGATCTCAAGGGAACGTATGCGGAGGTGCCAATAGTTGATTATCGCGATCGCCTGATTTTGCCCGGATTCATCGACACCCATATTCATTTCCCGCAGGTGGAAGTGCTTGCTGCCTACGGGGAGCAATTGCTGGAATGGCTGAACAAATACACCTTTCCGGCGGAGGGTAAGTTCCACGACAAATCCTACGCGCAGAAAGTTGCCACCGTTTTTCTGGATGAGTTGATGCGAAACGGCACTACTACAGCGCTGGTGTTTGCCACGGTTCATCCCCAATCGGCCGAGGCATTTTTTGAGGAAGCCAGTCGGCGCAACCTGCGAATGATTGCAGGCAAAGTCATGATGGATCGAAATGCGCCCGATTTTCTCACCGATACTGCCGAAAATGCGTACCAGGAAAGTAAAGCGCTGATTCAGAAATGGCACAATAACGGCAGACTGCTGTACGCG
The DNA here is from genome assembly GCA_015272515.1 of Leptolyngbyaceae cyanobacterium C42_A2020_001. Lineage (GTDB taxonomy): Bacteria > Cyanobacteriota > Cyanobacteriia > Leptolyngbyales > Leptolyngbyaceae > JSC-12. Next base: position 118,922 of record JACYLN010000101.1, read on the forward strand.
GTGACCCCTCGCTTTGCGATCACGTCTACGAACGAGCAATTGCGACTAGCCGGAAAACTGTTGGAAGAGTTTCCCGATGTGTACTTGCACACGCACCTGTCGGAAAATGTGAATGAGGTAGAACTGGTTGCCCAACTATTTCCTGACAGCAACGGCTATTTGGATGTGTATGACCAGGCAGGACTCGTGCGAGAGCGATCAGTGTTTGCTCATGGAGTGCAGTTGCGGGATGACGAATTTCAGCGGTTGTCAGCAGCGAAGTCCGCGATCGCGTTTTGCCCCACCTCTAATCTATTTTTAGGCAGTGGCTTGTTCAAATTGACAAAAGCCAAGTCCGCTGAGCATCCGGTTCAGGTAGGGTTAGGAACTGATGTGGGAGGTGGTACCAGCTTTTCTATGCTGCGAACTGCCCACGAAGCCTACAAAGTAGTGCAACTTCAGCGCGAAAAATTATCGCCATTCAAAGCGCTGTTTCTAGGAACTCTGGGCGGAGCAAAAGCCCTGTATTTAGATGATAAAATTGGCAACTTTGGAGTGGGCAAAGAAGCAGATTTCGTCGTGTTGGATGTAAAAGCAACTCCCTTAATGGCATTCCGTACTCCCAACCCCACTGCCCACTCGCTGGCAGAGCTAGCAGAAAAAGTATTTACGCTAATCATCCTGGGCGACGATCGCGCTATCGCCGCCACCCACATCATGGGCGAGTTAGCCTATCAGCGAGATTTGACTTAATTAAAAATGAAAAATCAAAAGTTCAAAATGGGTTCCGTCAGGCTTTGCCATTTTGCATTTCCATTTTTATTGTCCTTAGAAAACGCCCGCTGTCTGCATGGCTGAAAACGCTGCCTCACTCAACTGCCGATGCGCTGCCGTAGTCGGGTGAATACCATCCCAAAACAAAAATTGTTCTGGATTGGAACACACACGAGAACCTTCCAGGCAGGCACTTGTGACATTCCGAAAGCCAAACTCTGTGGGCTTGGCGATCGCATTGTGGTAAAGCGTACCCGCATCTAGAGTGGCAATTTGCAGGTCAGGATATTGCTGATTCAATTGCTTTAGCGATCGCCGCAGAGTTTGGTTGTGGGATTGGGTCAACTGAGTCAGATTTGCCGCTGTGGAACTAATTCTAGTGGAGGGTAATCGTCCCAAATCTGGCAGGTTCGCCACCAAAAAGGTTTGGGCACCTACGGCCACAAGCTGCGCGATCGCCGTCGTCACATTTTCCACCGGAACTTTGGAATTGGTCGTTCCTTGCAAATAATCGTTTGCACCCGCCCACAACACACACAAATCGGTGGCACGCAGTTTGGGCTGCGTTTTCAGAAACGTTTGCACCTGGGTCAACAAACCTGGTACGAGACTATTTTGATCATTGGTGGTGGTCGCGCCGCCATAGGCAAAATTATGCGTCTGGTTAGGAGCCAGTTGCAGACGATTTGCTAAATATTCCACCCAAACCTGCCCATTCGAGTAGCGCCCCTGAAAGTAGGGTGGGTTCGGCGGGTAGAGACCCCCAGTTGCGCGAAACACTGTCCCCACATCTGAGAGACTATCGCCAAACACATAAAGGGCTGTGATCGATTCAGGTTTTTGAGTGGAAAATACAAGGGTAGCCATAAGTGTCAAACACGCAAACGCGATCGCAATAACGATTTTTCTCACCGTTTTAATTTAGAAAAATGGTCGAATTTGAACACCGACAAACTTTCACTAGACTGAGAGAAAACTTAAACAATCACTCATCTTGACTATTGTGAAGAAGTCATAGCCTGTTTGCACTCTGTCTTAAGGAAAAAAGATTGCGAGTCTGAGTGCGTCACCCTGGCTTATGTAGTGGTTAATACAATTGTTAAGCAGACCAGAGCGGTATATGAGTAGGAGAAACGTATTCTCTTCTATTTACTGTTGAGTTTGTGATGTCCATTCAAGATCTGTCTGTCAACCCTTTGGAATCGCTGCCAGATTCAGTTGCTCCGGTGAATACCAACGTTTCTAACCCACGCCACATCCTTGCGAACGAGGTGCTGGAGGCGTTGAATGGGCGATCGAATCTCAAGGGTGGATTGCAACTGGCTGGGCACCTGGCAATTATGGGCATCAGCGGCTATCTGTGGGCAACCAACTTAGATCACTGGTTGCTGGCGTTTCCGGCGCTGGTGGTGTATGGGTTCAGCTTTGCCTCGATGTTTGCCCCTATGCACGAAGGCAGTCACCGCACGGCGTTTGCCAACAATCACTTAAATGACTTGCTGGCTTGGTTTGCGGGCTTGTTGTCGTTCTACAACAGCACCTTCTATCGCCGCTATCACAAGTGGCACCACCGCTACACCCAAATTCCCGGCAAAGACCCGGAACTGGGCGATCGCAAACCCACTAGCATTGGGGAATACCTGCTTGAACTGAGCGGCTTACCCTGGTGGCGCGGTAAGTTGCAAACCCATCTAAAAATCGCAGCCGGACAAACCCAGGATTATCCCTACATTTCTGAAGATGCGCGAAACGAAGTGATCTGGTCGGTGCGACTGCAATTGCTGGTGTATGTAGTTGCGATCGCCGTTTCCATTGCTTTTGGGCAACCCTGGTTCTGGCTGTACTGGTTGCTGCCAATCATTGTAGGACAACCGATTTTGCGGGCAATCCTGTTGTCTGAACATACGGGCTGCACCCATGATGACAACCCGCTGACAAACACCCGCACGACTTTAACCGGTTTTCCCATTCAGTTTCTCATGTGGAATATGCCGTTCCATGCCGAGCACCATCTCTATCCGTCGATTCCGTTTCATGCGTTACCTGTGGCTCACACTACATTGCGTCCCTACTTTGCTCACGTTGATCCGGGTTATGTGAGCGTTAATCGCAGTCTGATTGCCAAGTTTGAGAAAGCTGCCGCATGACTCGTCCGGCTTGTTGCTATACTCTGGAGAACTTTGATCTCCAATGCGGAGCGGTGTTGCCTCAGGCTCAGGTGGTGTACCAAACCTATGGTGAACTTGCCAGCGATCGCAGCAATGTCATCCTCTATCCCACTTCCTACGGCGCACAACACACCGATATTGAATGGTTGATTCGCCCAGACAGCATTCTTGATCCCTCTCGCTGGTTCATTGTCATCCCCAATATGTTTGGCAACGGGCTATCCAGTTCTCCCAGCAATTGCGAGGTATGTGGCTTGGTGGAGCAAGGCTTCTGGTTTACCCACGTGGACAATGTTCGTGCCCAAGAGCGGCTACTGCGAGACGTTTTTGCCATAGAACGATTGGCACTGGTTTATGGTTGGTCAATGGGAGCGCAGCAGGCGTATCACTGGGGGGCTTTGTTTGGCGATCGCGTCGAGCGGATTGCGGCTCTCTGCGGCACTGCCCGCACCACTGACCACAACCGCATTTTTCTCGAAAGCCTACGGGCCGCGCTGACTGCCGATCCTGCCTGGACGGGCGATCGCTTTGTCGAAACTCCGGAGCGTGGCTATCGCGCCTTTGCCCGCATCTATGCCAGTTGGGCAGCGTCTCAAGCCTTTTACCGAGAAGGGCTGTACTATAAATTGGGTTACTCCTCTCTTGAGGAATATTTACTCAAGGGCTGGGAACTGAGTTATCGCCAACGTGATCCCCATAATCTCCTCTCAATGATTGAAACCTGGTTGCGTTGCAATATTAGCCATAACTCCACCTACCAGGGCAACTACGCCACTGCCTTAGCGTCTATTTCTGCCCAAACCCTGGTCATGCCTGCAACGACTGACTTGTATTTCACCCCAGAAGATTGCGCGGCGGAAGCGGCTCTCATGCTCCATGCCGAATACCGACCCATCCCCTCGATTTGGGGGCATCGGGCTGGTAACCCTTACCAGAACCCAGAAGATGAAACTTTCATTCGTAATGCCATTCGAGACTTGTTGAATCGCTAATCCTCCCTGCTACCCCCCCTAACCCCTATGACCAACTCCACCTCCCTTTCGGACATCGCCCAGCGCAAAGGTATTCGTTACTTTTTGATTTGTTTTACCGATTTGTTTGGGGTTCAACGTGCCAAGTTGGTTCCTGCCCCAGCGATCGACCAGATGGCGACTAGCGGTGCCGGATTTGCCGGATTTGCCGCCTGGTTGGATATGACTCCTGCCGATCCGGATGTGCTGGCGATTCCCGATCCTGCCAGCCTGTTTCAACTGCCCTGGCAACCCGATATCGCCTGGATGCCAGCGGATCTCCATACGATGGATGGGCAACCCGTTCACCAAACGCCGCGATTAGTGCTGAAGCGAGTATTGAACCAAGCTCAAGAAATGGGCTACAGCATTCGCACAGGAGTCGAGTGTGAGTATTTTCTCCTGTCACCGGATGGAGCACAGCTATCTGACCTGCGCGATCGCCAGAGCAAACCCTGTTACGACCAGCAGTCCCTTATGCGGCGATTTGATGTGATTTCTGAAATCTGCGATGGGATGTTAGCGCTGGGCTGGGGCGCTTACCAGAACGATCACGAGGATGCTAACGGACAGTTTGAGATGAACTGGAACTACGCAGATGCTCTGGTCACCGCCGATCGCCATGCCTTTTTCAAATACATGGTGAAAGCGATCGCCGAAAAACACGGTTTCAGAGCCACGTTCATGCCCAAACCCTTTCCTCACCTCACCGGGAACGGTTGCCACACTCACCTCTCCGTGTGGGATACGGCGGGCACCGTTAATCTGTTTCACGATCCGCAAGGAGAATTGGGACTGTCAGCGCTTGGCTACCAATTCATTGGTGGCGTGTTGCACTCGGCTGAATCTCTTTGTGCCTTTACCAATCCCACCATTAACTCTTATAAACGCTTGAATGCACCTGTCACGACTTCCGGTGCTACCTGGTCGCCCAATACTGCAAGCTATAGCGGCAACAACCGCACCCACGCGATTCGCATTCCCGACGCTGGACGGTTTGAGTTGCGCCTTGCTGATGGATCTGCCAATCCCTATCTGTTGCCTGCGGCGGTGATTGCAGCAGGGTTGGATGGCATCGCTCAAAAACGCGACCCTGGCCAACGCTACGACAACAACGCCTATACCGATCCGCTGCCACCCGAAGCCGTAAAGCAGTTGCCAACGAATTTGTTGGATGCGCTGCGCTGCCTGGAGCAAGACACCATTTTGACTGAGGCAATGGGGCAAGAATTTGTCGCCTCTTACCGGAAGTTAAAACATCAAGAATGGCAAACCTACAACACGCAAATCACTAGCTGGGAATTAGACAATACTCTAGATTGCTAATCTTAAAGGTGCGTTTCTAACCAACCAGTTAAATCAGCCAATGTAGCAAAGCTCAGTAACGCCTCTCCTAAATCTTCCAACTGAGTGAGGGAGAGCTGCTCAATTCGAGATTTTGCTTCCAACGAAATTTCACCGACTTTGCGGGACAACAGGCGGAGGATGAGCGATCGCGCTTCTTCCAGTCGTTCCTCCCAACGAACTTCTTCACGAGCTTCTTCTCGTAATTCCCGACGAACTTCTTCACGAGCTTCTTCTCGTAATTCCCGACGAACTTCCTCGCGAGCCTCTTCTCGTAATTCTTGATAAACTACAGACTCTTGCATCAATTCCCTCCGCAACACTCGCCGAACGATCTGCTTATCTAATACTAGTCCAGCCAATACGCCACTGGCTGCTGCCAAATTACTCTGCTGTTGTTTATCTGGAAGAGCATCAATGGCTTCTGCGACTTTCTGCAAAACAGACGTGCGATCGCTGGCTCGACTTAAAACTGCATAAGGCAATAATCCAGGGCGTTGAAAGAAAATTTCGGTAGACTGTTCCCACAATCGCACCACTTCAAACTCATGTTGCAAGCGATTAGCAGTGAAGGTCGTTTGCTGCACTAACTCAGAATCGGTAGGGCGCAAGTAAAGCACTACCTGTACCAAACGTTTGTAAGGAAAGCGTCTGAATACGCGCAGCGCGTAGTCTGCCATCCGAAACGGCATGGTTGAGTCGGGAGCAGTTTGAAACTCGCACTGTAGAATAACATCAGCCGATTGCAGCAGAATTAGAGCATCAGCACGAATTGGTTCCAGGGAGAGTTCTGAAGGACTCAATTCAGTTAAATCAATCGGTTCGCCAATTAACCAACTGGCAAAGTCAGGCGAGTATTGCTCGATCAGAAATTTAGAGATATTGTCAAACACTGAACGATCGTACCAGTTGAGTAGAGATGACTCAACTAATCAGCGATGTAGCAATGGTGCGATCGCAGCAGTTGCTCTAGCTTCCAGAGGCAGCGCCCACAGCGATCGCCACTCTGGCAATGAACCCGCATTGCCTGTTTGAAGGGCAACGGATCGGCTTGCTGCCGCGCCAAAATTTCGGCATGGGGGAGTTCGCTGCAATAGCAATAGGCAGGTTCTTGTTTCTTTGGGGTTGGAGTCATGGAGCGATCGCGGCTAATTTCCGGTTAAATGCCTGAATTGCGCGAGTTTCTAAACGCGAAACTTCCAACGCACATTGCCGCGCCCGTGCCTTTTGCTCATCGGTGACGCAATACTTGCTGAGAATGCGCCGTCCTAACCGCAGATGAAACTGTTCATCGGGCATAATGCGCCGCATGGTTTTTTGCAGGTCTTCGGGCAGAAATGGCGCAATGCTGGCAAAGGAGCGACAGGCACCGGATTCTCCTGCCAGGTTGTGGGCAGCCAGGCGCGAAATAGTGTCTGGCAAATTGCCATAATACGTTTCTACCCAATCCACAATTTCCGGGAGCGGTTGCCAATCCGCCAATTTTGCGCCCAGTTGCTCCAGATGTTGATTGAGCCAGTAAAAATGATTCCCTTCGTCTTCAATCTGCTGGCAGAGCAACACTAACGCATCTAGCTCAGGTGTGCTTTGCAGCCATTTGCTGATGAACAGAATTGCCTGATATTCGTAATAGGTCTGAAAACTCAGCCATTCAACGACCCGTTCGCGGCACCAGGGTTGGCAAGGCGCGTGGGAGGTTGCAAACGCCTGATCGCCTGCATCTTCTAGCAAGGCGCGATCGCGATGGGCGTTGAGTTCAGCTTCAATTGCCTGAACAAACGGTGCCCAGGTATCGGTATCAGAATTTAGCAGTGAAGTCATAAGAGAACACGTAACAGATGCTTCAGGGATTAGTGAAGCGCAAAAGCGACGTTGTGCGCCGTTCCTGATGAACGCTCTGGCTAAACTAAAGCAGGTTCTTGGTTCGCTTCTGGCGCGGGTTCGGGATCAAACGGCGATCGCTCGATTGCAACGTATTCCCCGCTACGACATACACCACTGACTTTCAACATTTGAGACACCTGCATCGTCCCTCCTCTGCCGTCTTCTAGAACGGCTTCTTGATCCACCCATTCAAAAATAGTGAAATCCGCCAATTGCCCCGGTTTGAAGCCACCTAATTGATCCGATTTGCTGATCGCTGCCGCAGCACGGGTAGTGACTCGCTCTACCACATCCGCCAGGGACAACCCCAAATTCACGAACTTGGTCATCACTGCTGCCAAACTGCCTACTGTATCGATGTTGAAGCAGTTCAGATCAGTTGAGAGGGTGTTGGGCAAAATGCCTTGCGCGATCGCCGATTTTGCCGTTGCAATGGAAAAATCAGCATTACTGTGCCCCACATCCAGCAATACACCGCGATCAATGGCTTCTCGCGCTGCTGGGAGCAAATTACCGCTCTCATCAAACAAACCAAATTGGGGCTGGAAACAATGGGTCACAATGTCGCCTGCTTTGAGTTGGGGCAGTAGCTCGTGGGGTGGCACGACTTCATCTTGCGGAAAGCGCCCCACATGCACCATCAATGGCAGGTTGAAACGATCTGCTAGCGCACGGGCGGCAACCAACACGGGAGACTGGCTTTCTCCCGCGCGACGCACCGGACGCACTTTGAAACCTACAATCACATCCCGATTCGCTTCAACGGCAGCGGCGGCTCGTTCCACATCCTGGTTGCGAGGATTGGCAGCAATTTCCAGGCGATGGGCAATAAAATCCGATGTGGCGATGTAGAGCAGAGAGGGGTCCATGAAAGCGTAGACGCGCGTCTTGGCAGTGTTGATCACACTGTGGCGAAACGCATCAAAGGTGAGAATGCCAGAAGTGCCTGCATCCGCGATCGTGGTGACTCCAGAACGAATCCCCACATCATCGGCAGGCAGACAAAAGTCACCAATGGTGTTAAAGACATGGGTGTGAATATCAATCCAACCAGGGGAGAGAAAAGCCCCTCCCAGGTCAATAATCTGGGTATCCCACTGGGGCACGAGAATCGGAACAATTTTGCCGATCGCCAAATCATCCTGCAAAATCCCGACAATTTTGCCGTTTTCAATCAGCACATCGCCGCGTCCCTCAACCCCTTGCATTGGGTCAAGCAGGTGAGCATTCTTAAAGATTGTCGCCATACCCAATTCACCATTCTTAACACGCCTTTTAGAATAGCGTTTTTGCGTCACAACGCAAGGTGTGAATTGTTACGGCAAATCAACGCGACACCAGAGGTGATTTTTGACTCAGCACTCAGCACTCAGCACTCAGCACTCAACACTCAGCACTCAACACTCAGCACTCAGCACTCAGCACTTTGTATATCTGCGTTTTTGGCGTTTGCGGAGCAGAGTAGCAGCAGCGATCGCCAAGCCAGTCCCTGCGATCGTCATCGGTTCGGGCACTGCCGCTGAATCAATATCCTCAGTTGAGCCAAACGTGCCATCAAAGTTATCAATGATGTAGCGTCCGTTATCACTGCTGAAATTAAACAGACCGTAAGCTGCAATTCCGGCAAAGCCAACTTCAATCTGCCCTTCTGGGAATGTGCTGGTAGAACCAAAGATGCCTGCCTGTTGGGCAGAGGCAAGCAAACTTCCAGTTGAATCAAACAGTTGGAATGCGGTAAACGTATTGGCACTTTCGGTAAAACTGTTGAGTGCAAACCCAAACCGAATCGAACCCGCTGCACCTTCCAAAAAATCCACTCTTAAATCAGGATCGAGAAGCGACGTACCTTCAAGACCAGGTTCACTGATAAACACCTGGTTGGGGCCAGGTCCAGTTGTCAAAAAACCGAGTGGATCGGTGGTACTGAAAATCACATCATTGATTCCATCCCCATCCCCATCAAACCCAAACGAAGTCTGCCCTTCTATCACCTGGCTAAAATTGATGACAGCAGCGCTAGCGGGCTGAGTTAGCCCCCAAGACACAACGCCTAAAACTGTTACAGCGAAAAGGTTTCCTGCGAATGACATATGCACCTCAACAACAGTGAATGAGAGTCAACGCAAATCTAACTGGAGCAGTTGTTAAGTCGTAACTTGGCACCAACCTACACGAAATTTGTAGAGATGGGTGTGTTCCTGAACTCGCTCAGTCTGAAAACCGTTTGGTGAAGCAACTTTCAGGACTAAGAAAATTAGAAAAAACAGGTGAACCAGCAGTAAGAATTTTGGATTAGAGGAGTCAAGAGGTGAGGTGGGTGGGTGAAATTCTATTACCCATCTACTCATTCCCCGATTTCCGACTGCCAATTATCCACTTTCCTCAGCGATCGCTACAGTAAGATCAAAATGCCAAGCATAGAAGGGAATGGGTTTGTCTACGGTGCTAAAAAACTACGTGAATGGGCAGTGGCAAGAGTCAAGCACGACTGAGTTTTTAGAAGTGATCAATCCGGCAACGGTGGAAGTGTTGGGGAAAGTGCCGCTGTCGTCTGCGAGTGACGTAAATCAAGCCGTAGAAGCGGCACAGCAGGCGTTTACAACCTGGCGCAGAGTGCCAGCGGGCGATCGCATCCAGTATCTGTTCAGACTCAAGACGTTGCTAGAAGAAAATTTGGATGACCTGGCAACCACGATCACGATGGAATGTGGCAAAACTCTGGCAGAATCCAAAGGCGAAATGCGCCGCGCCATCGAAAACGTGGAAGTAGCGTGTGGCATTCCGATGCTGATGCAAGGCTACAACTCCGAAGATATTGCTCGTGGCATTGATGAGTTTATGATTCGGCAACCGCTGGGTGTGGTGGGAATCATTTGTCCGTTTAACTTTCCGGGCATGATTCCGTTTTGGTTTATACCCTACGCGATCGCCTGTGGCAACACCTGCATCATCAAGCCCTCGGAGAAAGTACCGCTGACCTTGCAAAAAATCATGCACCTGATTGAGCAAACGGGATTGCCCGCTGGAGTGCTTAACCTGGTGAATGGAGCTAAAGACGTGGTGGATACCATGCTGGAACATCCCGTTATTCGAGCAATTAGCTTTGTTGGCTCGACTCCCGTTGCTAAATATGTCTACAGTCGAGCAGCGGCAACGGGCAAACGGGCGCAGTGTCAGGGTGGAGCCAAAAATCCCGTGATCGTGCTTCCCGATGCCGATATTGCTACCACCACACGCATCATGGCAGACAGTGCCTTTGGTTGTGCTGGACAACGCTGTTTGGCCGCATCGGTGGCAATTACGGTTGGTGAAGCCAAGAAAACGTTCACAGAGGCGATCGCAGATGTGGCACAAACCCGCAAGGTTGGGTACGGGCTGGAAGCGGGCGTGCAAATGGGTCCTGTGATCACAGCAGAAAGCCAATCTCGGATTGAAGCACTCATCCAAAAAGGGGTGGAGGAAGGGGCAAAGCCTTTAGTGGATGGTCGCACGCCCAAGATTTCCAACTACGAAAACGGCTACTTTGTCCGTCCCACCATTCTGCAAAACGTTGATCCGCTGGGTGAGATTGCCAAAACCGAAATTTTTGGTCCCGTGTTGAGTTTGATTCATCTGGAAACCATTGAAGACGCGATCGCCCTGATCAACCAGGGACAATACGGCAACATGGCGTGTCTCTTTACCTCCAGTGGTGCCGCTGCTCGAAAGTTCCGCTACGAAGCCGAAGCCGGAAACATCGGAATTAACATTGGCGTTGCCGCACCCATGGCATTCTTCCCCTTCAGCGGTTGGAAAGATAGCTTCTTTGGTGATCTACACGGGCAGGGACAACACGCCGTTGAATTTTTCACCCAAACAAAGGTCGTTGTCGAACGCTGGCACGACTGGACACGACAATTTTAAGAAAATCTCATTCTCTAGTCACTTCGCACTTCACGTTCTATGGCTCTTACCGTCGCTACATTCTACAAATTTGTCGCTCTGCCCGATTGTGTGGAAAAACAGGTAGAAATTTTGGCGTACTGTCAGCAGCAAGAGATTAAAGGTACTATTTTGTTGGCGCAAGAAGGCATCAACGGCACGATCGCAGGGTCTCGTGTTGCGATCGGTGCGGTAATAGACTTCCTCAAAACGGATACCCGATTGGCAGATTTAGAACCAAAAGAATCCATTGCTAATGAGTCTCCATTTGAGCGATTGAAAGTCAAAATCAAACCAGAAATTGTGACATTAGGAAAGCCAGAAATTAATCCGGCTAAAGTCACTGGTACCTATGTTGATGCTCAAGAATGGAATCAATTAATTACCAATCCTGATGTGATTGTGATTGATACCCGCAATGAGTATGAAGTTAGTATTGGCACCTTTCATAAAGCCGTCAATCCTCAATTAGCCTCCTTTCATGAGTTTCCAGATTATGTGGAGCGGCATCTTGATCCAGCAAAACATCAGAAAGTTGCCATGTTTTGTACTGGCGGAATTCGCTGCGAAAAAGCTTCTGCTTATCTATTGCAGCAAGGCTTTCAGGAGGTGTATCACCTGCAAGGTGGCATTCTCAAATACTTAGAAGAGGTTCCCGCAGAGGAGAGCCTGTGGCAGGGAGAATGCTTTGTTTTTGATGAACGGATTGCGGTTAAGCATGGCTTGGAACTGGGCAGCTATGAGATCTGTCGCAGTTGCGGACATCCGATCAATGATGCCGACAAAGCCTCGCCTCACTATGAAGAAGGAATTGCCTGCCTGTACTGCTACGACACCCTAACGCCTGAAAAGCGAGCACGCCAGGAAGAACGCCAACGCCAATTTGAGTTAGCCCAAAAACAACGAAAAACCATCCATGACGGGAATTTGGGGAGCATGTAGAATCACACTATGCAGCATGACCTGTATGGTTATTTCCATCTACAAATGGATGATTCATGATGGTTGAAAGCCCTAATGCTGCTTTCTCCAGCGAACTGGGGTACAGATCCTCTCTGCCAAACGTGATTCGAGGCGGGGCGATCGCTGAAGTTGAAAACTGATAGTTATCCAACCCGCTATCGTAAAATTGAGGGCGGAAGGAACGAGCAATGTCAAAGGATACTGATCGCGAAGAACGGATCTCGATGGAGATTTTAGTAGACTGCTACGACGAGGTTGAGCAGGCACTGGGCTGGTACTATTACTTGCAAAATCGATTGACGTTTCCATTCAAAGCGGATTGGTTCACAGGTTCCTCAAAACAAACGGTAGATGTACTGGGTTTGGCGAATGAGGAGGACTGCACCGAAGCAATGATGGTAGACATTCGATATTGGGACGACCAGATAACGGATGAAATTACGGTGCCTTTGGCAGAGCTGCAACCGATCGCCCCTGAGCCGGATACCGCAGAAGCGATCGCAGATTGGCACTACTGGGTTGAGATGGGCTACGAGCTTTAGAAATCTATAGCCGTAGCCATCTGTAACGTGGCTATGGCGAGTCAGAACGCCTACCCAGCATTGGCTTTGCCACTTTTTCCTGTCCTAAGCGTTCTGACCAAAGCTATAAATCTCTACCCTAATTTGAAAAACACCGCTCCCCGTTGAATGCCTTCGTTGCGTCCGTAGCTGCTAATTGCAAGCGATTGCAGATGGTTGAACAAGGGGCTTCCGGCGAGTTCAACTACCTTCAAAAACGGGAAGCGGTGTTCTAAGAAGGGGCGACTGGTGTTCCAATCAAGATACAGGTAGCCGTTGTTGGGGTGTTGTAAGGGTGCGATCGCCTGCTGGAAGCGAGCGCCCGTTGCCAACGAATCTTTTACGGAAGTAAGAGCGGTTTGCATAGCGGGGAGTGAGGTGGCAAATAGTTCATAGTTGCCGATAGTTGTGTGAACTCCCTGTACTTCTGCTTGCAGTGTTTTAGAGAAAAGACCACTGGGGGTTAGCTTTGTCCAGGCAGAAACGGTTTGCTCACCCAGTTGCACAGCTCCCACGCTATAGCCTTGCTGTTTAGCGATTTCATCTAACCGAGCGATCGCCTGCTGGCTCGGTTCTGTTTGGCTGCGTTCCGCCACAAACACCCAGTCATTTTCAGCCAGTTCTGCCAACGCTTCTTGCTTTGCCTTGCGCCGTTTGCCCTTTGCCGTTTGCTCTCCCGTTGCACTCGGTTGAAGCGGCAAACTACCCAGGGCATACTCACCCGTTACCCAGCTAAACACATCCTTTGGCAAGTTCAGTTTCCGTTCCTTCTCCAGGGTTTGCAGGGGTTGATTCACCAGTTGGGCAACGGCTCCATAGCTGGCGAGACTGGCGGATAATTCGCGCCAAACGCGATTGAGGTCCGTTCCAGAAGCTGTAAAGGGGCTGATTGCCGGAAGATACTGCAATGCGCCAACTGGTTGAGATAGGGTGGGAACGATCGCAGAGTTGGCATCCGCATCGGTCATCGCTGTTTCTGCCATCAACCCTTGCCGATTCAGTTCCAGTGCGATCGCCAGCGTTGGATACTTGCTCTTTTCGGCATTGCTTGGGGATTTATCGGGTGTTGGTGACTCTTTTGCAAGTGTAATCGACTCTGTTTCCAGCCACCGAGCCAATCCCGGCAAATTCACGAATGTTAAGCCAATGCGAGGTTGGGTGAGTGTATTCAGTGCTTTTGTGTAGAAACTGGCGCTGTTGAGGTTGAGTTCTGTTGCCTGCACATTGGTGATTGCATCCCGCAACACTTTTGGATCGTTCGCGAATAGCACGAATTGATCCCCTACGACTGCACTGGCCAGGGTGGGAGAGGGGAGTAGGGAGGAGGAAGCGGGGAATTCAAAGCCTTGATTTTTTTTCGGCTTTTTCCCTTCTAGCTTAGGATTAACGGGCACTTCGTTATAAATCAGCTTTACGCCTTTGTATTGCTCAAACGTGAGATCGGTGCCCGCAATTGCCCGTTTTTGCCAGAATAGTTGTAGGAATTCTCGCGATTGCTCCGGATTTTTGGTGGCGATCGCGAGTAGATAACCTGGTTGTCTGCCATTGGCGCGATCGCGGTCAATATCCAGCGTAGTAATTGCCAGGGTGACTTCATCTCCCAACCAGGGTTGCACATCCCGCTCATACTCCAGCCCCGTGCTGCCCAGCAAACTCTGCCGGAACCGCACCAGTTCTGTTCGTGCCTGTTTTCGTTGGGCAGGAGAGGCAACCGCTTGCCGAAAGGCTGCCAGGTCATCGGGGTTGACGAGCAAAGACACCATTGCTGGGGCTTGCTTAGATACAAAAATGGCAGCACCGGGTACCTTGCCCTCACCTTTTGAGAGCAATTGCAGGGGACTCTGGGCCGCAATCCAGAAAAATCCCCCAGCCCCGATGAGCAGGAGAACAATAACGACAGCTAATAATCCAGACAAAAACGAACGAAACTTCATGGGCGATCGCGCAGGCACTCTAGCAACAACAATCCAGCATCAATTATTTCAGGGACAGCATCCCTCCGCACCCATTTTGATGCGTGAGGATGTTATAAATTGCCTTTTGCTTGAGCAAACTTAACATCAGGGGGATTCAACGAATGGTTTCTCTCCCCACCCTTTTCATCCCGTTTTGCTATGCCAACCCCATTTCCCGATGACTCTGATGCATTCGCCGAGGCTGAGGATGATCCCAAAGCGATCGCCCGAGAAGACATTGCTCGCTGGTTAGAACAACTGCGTCGTTCCGATCGCTCCCTCTACAATCTAATGGCGCTGGAAGTCTGGTCCATCGCCCAAACGATGGACGGGTTGATTCCCGGTTTCTGGAGTCGGTTTATGGAAAATCGCCAGATTGCCCTCAAAGAATTTGTTGAGCAGCGCAAAAAACAGCAGCAAGCTGAGGAAGTCACTTCAGAACAGGTTGAACCCATTAACCCAGACCCAGACTCGGTAGACTGATGGATAGAGCAACGGTTACACCCCATTGAAGGAGGCTTGAAATGGTACAGACTCCTGCCAAACCCTTGACGCTAGACGAATTCCTCCAATTGCCAGAGACAAAACCTGCTAGCGAATACATGAACGGGCAAATTATCCAAAAACCGATGCCACAAGGAGAACATAGCATTCTGCAAACCGAGTTAGCTCCCGCAATCAATTTGGTTGTGAAACCGCACCAGATTGCGCGGGCTTTTACAGAGCTACGCTGTACCTTTGGTGGACGCTCAATCGTCCCAGACATTGCCGTGTTCGTGTGGGATAGAATTCCACGTAAGGAAAATGGTGGAGTTGCAAACAATTTTTTGAGTGCTCCAGATTGGGCGATCGAGATTCTTTCGCCTGACCAAAGTCAAACGAAAGTCACCAAAAACCTTCTGCATTGCCTCAAGTACGGCACCCAAATGGGGTGGCTGATTGATCCAACAGAACAGTCTGTTTTTGTTTACTTACCAGACCAACCCACGGCGGTCTACGATGAACCAGCAACCCCATTACCTGTACCAGAATTTGCCAATGCTTTTCACTTAACTGTGGAAGGTCTGTTTAGCTGGCTGCTGGTATGAATATCCAACGTCTAAAAGAAAATTGCATCAAAATGAGAGAAAAGTTTTTTAAGGAAACTAGCGAATTCTCCTGGTTCAAAGTTGCGAGCAGAATCATGTGGCAAACGCTTTTGATCAGAGTATTCCAAATAGATAAAGTCACACTCGATGTTGTCTAGTACTGTATTTCTGTTGATTTTCCAATGTTCAATACAGGCTCCAGTAAATACTGCTTCTGTGAAATCTGTATCAAATGCTTGAACTCTAGCTAGAATAGCTCCACTCAAATTAGCTCTATTGAAATAGAGTTCACTAAGATTAAAGTCACTGAAGTTCACTTTGCTAAGGTTTGCGTTACTAAAATTGGCTTTGTCAATGAATGAATCCGTGAAAATGGCTTCATTCAGATTCGCCCCACTGAAATCTGCTCCCTCTAAATCTGCCTCACTAAGATTTGCTCTATAAAGATTCGCATGCTGCAGACAAGCATCACGAAAGTATACATTTCGCACATCTGCATTACTAAAATTAACATAGCTAAGATTTTGATTCTCAGCACTTGCTCCACATAGGACAGAACCGCTAAGGTTCGCGCCATGCAAATCTACTTCTTTAAGATCTATACAGTTAAGCTGTGCGTCAACAAGATTTGCTTTTCTGAAGTTTGTCCTCCAACAATGTGCCTCACAAAAATTTGCCTTATAGAGATTGGCTTTATAAAAGCTAGTGTTGGTAAGATTAGTGTCACTCAAATTTGCACCACTTAGATTAGCTTCATCCAGGTCAACACCTTCAAGATCTGCCCCTTGAAGATTGGCTTCAGTAAGATTAGCTTCACTAAAGTTCGCATTATCTAAATCAGTGCAAAATAAATTTACTCTAGTTAAGTTCGCACATTTGAAATCTATACCGATAGGATACGACTTGATGAAATCGTACTTGCTCAAATCTGCTCCTTCAAGGTCTACCAAAACCTCCGGATTATTTTTACGCCATTCGTTCCAGTCACTAACTCCCTGCTTGAGTAGTTCAAGTTGTTGTTTATCTGCCATTAGAAGCCTGTTTTCAATACTGAAATATCCTACCTTCCAATATGCTCTACTCAATTACCGAGTCACAAACGTAGAAACTCGGTAATTTCTTGTATGGAGTTCCATTTTAAGAGATGAGTTTCTCTGACTGAACCTGCTAATCTAGGCAGAAATTGTTTGAGAGAAACTGCTGAGAACTATGTACGATTCATCCATTCCAGAAATTCGTGTGGAAGAGTTGGGCAAACTGCTGGCAGAGGGTGGCGATCGCCAGTTTGTGGATGTGCGCGAACCGCAAGAGTTGGCATTGGCAGCGGTGAACGGATTTGATAACCTGCCCTTGAGCCAGTTTGGGGAGTGGTCAGGCACGATCTTGACACGCCTTGACCCAGAGAAAGAGACGCTGGTGCTGTGTCATCACGGGATGCGATCGGCGCAAATGTGCCAGTGGTTAATGAGTCAGGGCTTTACCAACGTGAAGAATGTGGCAGGCGGAATTGATGCCTACTCGGTGCTGGTTGATCCATCGGTGCCGCGATATTAAACACCTACTTCGCATTCTGGGATTTCACCCGTATAGTGGGAGTGACGCTTCTTAACGTTTTCAAAATCCTTTTACAACCCTCGTTTAACAAGCATGTCCCCTGTCAAACTTACCAATCGCCAGCAGCAAGTGCTTTGGGCAACGGTGCGCCACTACATTGCTACGGCGGAACCCGTTGGGTCAGAAGCGCTGGTCAAGGAATACAATCTGAGTGTGAGTTCGGCAACCATTCGTAATGCGATGGGTGTGTTGGAAAAGGTTGGACTGTTGTACCAGCCTCACACCTCTGCTGGACGTATTCCCTCAGATTCTGGCTATCGTATTTATGTAGACCAGTTGATTACGCCATCCGCCACATTTACCACCCAGGTTGAGCAACTGTTGAGCGATCGCTTGAATCGAGACGATCGCAGCTTGGAAGCAATGCTACGGGGAGCGGCTCAAATTTTGGCAACGGTGAGCGGCTACATTGCGCTGATCACCATGCCCCAAACTTACACAACACGTCTGCATCACATTCAATTGGTGATGGTCGATCCGGGGCGGGTAATGCTGATTTTTGTTACTGACTCTTATGAAACCCATTCTGCCCTGATGGAACTCCCTGCTGCATCTGATGAGCTGGAATCTGATACGGAGTTGCTAGAACGGGAACTACAACTGCTGTCTAATTTTTTGAATAGCCAACTGCGCGGCAAAGCGATCGCTGAACTTTCCATGCTGGATTGGGGCGAACTGGGACGGGAATTTCAACGCTATGGAGATTTTCTCAAAACGGTTCTGACCGAGTTAAGCCGCCGCTCTCAGGCTCCCACATCCACCCAAATGATGGTGAATGGTTTGTCAGAAGTGATGCTGCAACCGGAATTTTCGGAAGTGCAGCAGATTCAAACAATTGTGCATTTGCTAGAAGATGAGCAAGAGCTGATCTTGCCGCTAATCTTTGAACCATCCTCGTTTGAAGCATCTGGTAGGCGAGTGGTGGTTCGGATTGGGGCAGAGAACCCATTAGAGCCAATGCGAACCTGTACCTTGATTTCGTCTAACTATTGCAAAGGCTCAATTCCGGTGGGGAGTGTGGGTGTATTGGGACCAACCCGAATGGTGTATGAAAACGCGATCGCCCTGGTAGAGGCGGCTGCCGATTATCTCTCTGAGGCGTTGAGCTAAAGGGCAGATTAACGCTCGGCACTGTACGGCAGATAGTCTCCATCCTGCCATGTTTGTACAAAGACTTGGTGTGGAAAGGAGAGATTCAGATCCTGGCATTGCTGATTCAAAAGCTGAGCGTCTTCCACTGTATCTGCATAAATTTGTAAACTGCCAGCATCAAAATATAAGCGCGGCAAAGGACCAAACAGGAAACTAATCTGGTTGAGTAACCGCCAGCAGTCTTCGTCTAGCTGACTCAGTGCCTGGGTATCATCCTCGCGATCGCCCATCGCCCGTTGTAGCGCGTGGCGTTTCAGGGTTTCGTCAATCGTGGTTGTTAACTCGTCTGCGGTGAATGGTTTGACCAAGAAACCGTAGGAATTGAGCGCCGTTGATTCACTAATGCGATCTAACTTTTGGGTCGTCATGTAAATAACGGGGCAATTCAAATCGTTGAGAATTTGCCATCCCGCCATAAACACATCAATGTCGCCTGGCATGGGCAGATCCAGCAGCACCACATCGGGGACTGTAATCGTGGCATATTCAATTGCTTTTTCAACGGAATTCACAATACCTGCGATCGCGTATCCTTGACTTCTCAAGTTACGAGCAATAATTTCGGCAACACTCATCGCCCGCTCAGCAATCAGTACCTTAATTTGAGATTTTGCTTGCATCATTCTGTTTCATCTCCACGGCTTCCGTGAACGTAGGGACTTTTCTTTACAGGTTTAGATTAAGGCTTGCAGTCAAGTAGTTACTTCGTCCACTGCATTCATCTAAGTAGATGAGCTTGAACTGATCCACCTGTGATTGCAACCGTCTTAACCTTCGTTCAGTAGGATGAATCCACCACCGATAGTTTGGTGCAATGGATGATGCATAGATTGTTTTGGATTGTGCTGGCAGCGATCGCACTTGTGCTGGCGATCGGTTATTTCTGGAGAAGCCCTGCAATGACATCCCCTCCCACCCTGCTGACCGACCCATTTTTACAACTACCGACGGAGTCATCGGTGCGGGTCGTGTGGTTTACCGAGTTTGCCGGAACACAACACACCGTTCGGTATGGCGAAGGGCTGACACAGACCACACGGGCAACCACTACGCAACTGCAACGCACCCGCGAAGATCAAGATTCCAACCTTGCCAACCCTCCTATCCAGCTCACACTCCGCCCCATCTGGCGGCACGAAGCCGAGGTCACAGGCTTGGAGCAGGGCAAACGAATTCCTTACCAGGTTGCCAGCACTCGGGAAGATGGCGCGATCGCCACTAGCCAATCCTTCACGCTGACAGCCAAACCTGCTCCCGGTCAAGCACTCAAGGTCTTACTCACCTCCGACCACCAACTCAAACCAATGGTAGCTGCCAATTTGCAGAAAGCGGTGGCAACGGCTGGACAGTTGGATCTGGTATTGGTTGCAGGTGATTTGATTAATATTCCGGATCGCGCTTCTGAATGGTTTGATGATGCGAAGGGCGGAGCATTTTTTCCAGCATTGCAAGGACGCGCTAGCTATGAACTAGAAAAAAACGGCGTAAAAACGCGCTATAGAGGAGCCGAAATTTTGCAGCATACGCCCATGTACACCGCGATCGGCAATCACGAAGTCATGGGGCGTTTCTCTGAGACTCAAAGTTTGAGCTTCCAATTTGCCGATGCCGTGCCCCGTGCTGCCGCCGAAGCCATTTACTCGCAAAAAGCATCCTCCATCAATCCCCAAGCCGATCCACCGCTACAAACCAACTGGATCAAAAACCAATCGTTTAATACTGATACTTACGAAGAAATTCTCTCCCTGCCAACCAGCCCAACTGGGGGCAAACAGTACTATGCAGTGACGTTTGGTGACGTTCGGCTTGTTGTGCTGTATATCACTACCATCTGGCGCACTCCCAATTTGGCACCAGATGCACGGGGCAAGTATCGCGAACGAGAGGAAGATCTGAACACGCCGGAACACTGGGGTTATGGACAACACATTTTTGAACCAATCGCTAAAGGTAGCCAACAATACGTCTGGCTGGAGCAAGAACTCAACAGTCCTCAGTTTCAGCAGGCGAAGTACAAAGTGGTAATGTTTCACCATCCGCCTCACTCACTGGGCGAAAACAGCGTCCCTGCCTATACCAACCCAGTGCAAGTTACCGACCGAGACGCAACTGGAACTATTACAGCGATTCGCTACGAGTATCCTCAACAAAATGACTACATTCTGCGAGATGTAGTGCCGCTGCTAGAAAAAGCCGAAGTGCAACTGGTGTTTTATGGGCACTCGCACCTGTGGAATCGCTTTGTTTCTCCCAGCGGAATGCACTTTCTAGAAAGCTCAAATGTGGGCAACTCCTATGGTAGCTATGTGGGTGACACCAAGCGCAATGTGCCTACCAATTATCAGGAACCTTACCCAGCAACCGGAAATCCTGGTGGCTTGCAACCTGTCGTTCCCGCGATCGCTCCCTTGCTCGATGCCAACGGTCAACCCCAACCCTACATCGCCAGCAATGACATCACCGCTTTCAGCATTTTCGATACGGGCACAGGCACCATCAGCAGCTACTACTTCGACACCCGCAAACCTAACTCCCCCATCGTGAAATTTGACGAATTTCGGCTGAAGTAAACGAGATCGCATCCCTAACTTTCCATTTTTCAGTGAGTAGAATTTTGGGAAGAGCGATCTCGTTTAGCCCAGTCGATGATTCTGTATGCCAACCTTTGAAGAAGTCCGAAAATTTATTGGTGAAAATTGGGAACTGCTCCTTTTTGCGCTGGGAGGAGTTGAGGCAATTATTGGAGTTGTTTACGCTGTTTTAAAGAATTGGCACTTGGAAAAGCAACGGCGAAAACGACAACAACGAATTCCAGTCGGAGACTTTCCATTTCTGGTGCTGGGCACCACCACTCTTCTTATTCTCAGAACGGGGATTGGCGGTCTATGGGAGTAAAAGCTTTTCACTATCTGGTTCAGGCGGAGCAAATCTTGCAGCCCAGAGATGGACAAATTGAAGCACGAGGAAAACTGATTGATGTGAGTCAATATGGGCGATCTGTCCTGAAACTGCTCATGCAATTTCATCATCAATACTCACCTCAAATCCTTGCCGAAGAATTCTTCTACTGTGGTGTTGCTCTATCCTCTTTAAATTGCAATGAAGAGGCAGTTGCCAGTTATGACCAAGCACTCCAGATCAAATTGGACCAGCACAAACCTTGGTATGGCAAAGCCTGTTTCTATGCGTTGTGGGGTAAGGTAAACGAGGCGGTTGAAAACTTGCAACGGGCAATTGAATTAGATTTTAGTTGGCGCGAGTATGCCAAAACTGATTCTGATTTTGACAACATTCGGCAAGATGAGCGATTTCGGGCAATGGTTGGGAAATAGATTGTAGGAATAGTACGAGGAGGAACTGATGGATGTATCACCGTTAAAGGCAAAAGTGCTGGAAGAAGTGCAGCGAGTTCCAGAGAATCGATTAGAGGCTTTATATGACTTGATTCTGCATTTTCGTCTTAGTGACGAAGAGACTGAAACCAATGCAAATTCTGTAATGAGTTATGCCGGATGTTGGAATGATTTACCGGATGAAATGTTTGACGGTTTTTTAGAAGACACTGCACAACGTCGCCAGCAAGCGTTTTCCAGGAGACGTACCCATGCAACCAACGATGGTTGATACCGATATTTTGTCATTGTTCTTTCGGGGTGAATCAACTGTTATTACAAAATTCGAGAGCTACTTGCAGCAATACAATTCTATTAATCTAAGCCTCATCACCTATTACGAAATTTTAAGTGGATTAAAACATCGAGACGCTCATCGACAATTCAACTTATTTTTGGATTTCGCAGCTCAAAATATTGTTCTACCTTTAACCAAAGAATCTGTGTCCATTTCTGCTGACATTTATGCTGATTTACGGAAGAAAGGTTCACCCATTGATGATATCGATATCCTGATTGCTGGAATTGCAATGAACAATAACCTCATTCTGGCCTAAGTACGGGACAAAAGTTGTAGGGATTGCAAAAAGTCGGACTGATTAGACG
>JACYLN010000092.1 GCA_015272515.1 Leptolyngbyaceae cyanobacterium C42_A2020_001
CTGAAGAGTAAAGGCACAAAGCCACTGCTTCTAGGATGAGCAAAATGAAGCGTCCTCTGCAAACCGATTGAGATGAGCCGCTGCAGATCACTTTTGATACCCACAGATAGCCTTTCGGCGGTCGGCTGCTAACTCCTGCGGAGAGGCATACGCCAACGATTCGTTATCTTGCTTGACAAGCACATTTCGTTTACTTTCCAATCCTGTGCAATGCCTCAATCCAGATCTTGAGTTCTTGTTCAGCTAAGTTTTTATCGGTTAACTCCTGTTCCTGGTGGGCAATGTAGGTGTTCCGAAAGTCGTTGATGCGGGTGACGGTTTCCAAAAACTTGCGTCCGCCCTGAAACCGCAACTGAGTTTGTAAGGCTTCCAAGACACCACCGATTTTTGTTGTGTCGTTGAGAGCATAGTCTAAACACGATCGCAGCAAGCCAATGAGCGACAAGCCATTATTGAACACCAACGTCCGTTTCAGATTTTGTGCCAATTTGCGGTAATAGTCCTCTGATTTGCAGTCAACGCCGCCCAGATAGGGAGAAAACCAGGCTTTTTGGTCATCCACGGTGACGGGCATCTCTGGTTGCAGTCGCCGTACCAGAAAGCCTTTCGCTACTTCATCGATCGAACCGAGTAGCGCGGTAAAGACGGGAGCATAATTCATTCCCTCTTTGTTTTCAAAGAAGCGATAGAGCATCACGGCTTGATCGGCGGCGTGGCGATAGCGGGAAGGTAAAGCGTTGAGAATCGCTGGATCAATCAGACTATCGATAGCCGTTGGGAGAACCCCTTTTTGAGTGGGAATCTGGGCGATCGCAGTTTCCGTTCCATTGTGTTGAATCCAAATGTTATGTCATCAACTGTTGGCGCAGGTTCTGGAGGGCAACGCCGGTTCCCTGGGTGGCAGCATTTTGCAGAACTTGGCTCATGAGCAGGGGGAGGTCGATCGCTGGGAAATACCGACTGCTAGCTTGCGGCTCATAGGTTTCCCCTTAGAGGGCATACATCTTCAAATCACTTTTCTTGAACAACCAGACTTCGGGCACGCCATAGGGGGCATAATCTGCGGCGACGGTGTAGGTGCTGATATCAATTTCAATGACCAGATCGGGAGGTGGGTCCACTTGCCAATCAATGCGGTCTTTGCCGACGGCGGCCTGCCAGTTGTCGATGTAGAAGCAATCGTCGGGTTCAATGCCACCGACTTCGGGAATGTCCATCGTGATCGGGGTAAAGGCTTCGTAGTTACGATTTTCGCTATCCAGGAGGATTTCTACAACTCTGGCGAGAAGATGGGCTTCGCGTCCGTGGCGGGGCAGGGGACTCATCAGCAGGATTTCTCCATCACGAAACTTGATGTAGGGAATGGAGCCATCCCCTCAGCCATCGCGCAGGGTGCAGTAGTCTTGCCAGGTTCCGGGCATTCGCAGCACGCTACCGGGAGGAAGGTGGATTTTTTCACGGGAGACAACGGCGTACATAGGGCAACCTAGAATGAAGGTTTTTGGAACAAGTCAGCCACGGGTAACGTGAATCCGGGTATCACATTTTCCCCGTCGAATGAATCAACGGATTTCAGTAGGCAATCGGGTTCTTGGGCAGAACGATACACCAAAATATAGTGTTCGCTGGGGTGAATAATCCAAGCTAGACGAGTGCCATTCTCAAAGTATTCCACCAACTTGTCGTGAATTTCTTCTACAGCATTGTCAGGAGAAAGCACTTCAACTGCCAGATCGGGCGTACTCTCTATAGTTTATCCATTGCACAATCTCCTGTTGATCAAGCTTTTTCCGTTTGTAGTGTCCACTTTAGTGAGCCTTGCTCACCCTCACC
>JACYLN010000066.1 GCA_015272515.1 Leptolyngbyaceae cyanobacterium C42_A2020_001
ATTAAAAGAAATTATTGCGTTTTATAATTCTTTGAGCTGAGTTTTATTGAGGCTAATAACGGCAGAGAGTTCGACCAAATTAGGCTTTCAGCCAACCGCCAACATTCTGCGTTATTACAAACAGTTAAAATAACCTAAATAGTTTGTAGTTTTCTATACTAGAATTAATGAATCTACAACAAGCATCTGTAAAAAGCTAACGGATCTTGTTCCACCTTAAGTGTGGTTACGATTATGAGGATTGGTTGAGTGATTCAGCGCAGCCGATTGAGTCCCGTCGATTGAATGTGTCTAGCGTCGAGTTGCTCCTGAGCCTCGTTTGATGACTTGGCTTTCGTTGAGAGGTTGATGAAACGGTGGGTCAACATCCCCTTGCTCGGTTGAGACGTTACAACGCTAACGCGATCGCTCGATACTATCGGTTCCGTCCCTGGTTGATTGTTTGGCGTACCCTACGCATTCTGTTTCCGCTCCTGAGTTTTGTCTTGGGTCTTAAGCTAGATCAGTGGCAACATCGGGAAGAGAAAAACAAGCCAAAACGGGCTGAACAGATTCGCAAAATACTGATTGCCCTCGGTCCAACATATATCAAAGTGGGGCAGGCGCTTTCTACCCGCCCAGATCTAATTCGTAAAGACTTTCTCGAAGAACTGACTAAGCTTCAGGATAAGCTGCCGCCCTTTCCCAGCGCGATCGCCTTCAATATTATCGAGTCTCAACTAGAGCGCTCTATTGAAGACCTTTATCAGGAGATTTCTTCTGAGCCAGTTGCGGCTGCCAGTTTAGGGCAAGTTTACCGAGCACGGCTTTACAGCGGGGAAGAAGTAGCTGTGAAGGTACAGCGCCCTAATCTGTTGCCAGTGCTAACTCTAGATTTATGCTTGATGCGGTGGGCAGCGAGTTGGTTTGCGCCCTTTCTACCGCTCAATTTGGGTCACGATCTGACGTTAATTGTGGATGAATTTGGCACCAAGCTGTTTGAAGAAATCGACTATCTAAACGAAGGGCGTAACGCCGAAAAATTTGCGACCAACTTTCGTAACGACCCGCAGGTGAAAGTGCCTGCCATCTACTGGCGCTACAGCAGCCATCGTGTGCTGACTCTGGAATGGATTCATGGCTACAAGCTCACCGATACCGATCGCATCCGCGAGGCTGGCTTGGCAAGCGATGAGTTAATCGAAATCGGCGTAACGAGCGGCTTACAGCAACTTTTAGAGCATGGTTTCTTCCACGCCGATCCACACCCTGGCAACCTGTTTGCGATGGCTCCTCAATGTGAGGTCAACGGCAAAGCGCCTCTGGAACCTATCAAAGCCCAGATGGCATACATCGACTTTGGCATGATGGATCAATTGGACGAGACAACAAAGGAAACCCTGGTGGATGCAGTCGTTCATTTGATTAACAAGGACTATAACGATCTTGCGAACGATTTTGTCAAACTCGGGTTTTTAACACCTGATATCGATATTTGCCCGATTGTGCCTGCCTTAGAAGCAGTCTTTTCGCAGGCGATGGGGGAAAGCGTCCGTGACTTCAACTTTAAGACGATCACAGATAGTTTTTCGGAGTTGATGTACGAATATCCATTTCGGGTGCCTGCCAAGTTTGCCCTAATTATTCGATCGCTCGTGACGCAAGAAGGGTTGGCACTCACGATTAATCCCAACTTCAAAATTGTGGAAGTGGCGTATCCTTACGTTGCTAGACGCTTGCTAACGGGTGAATCTCCCCAAATTCGGCGACGGTTGTTGGAAATCTTGTTGAAAGATGGCAAGTTTCAGTGGCATCGGTTGGAAAATCTGATCGCGATCGCCCGTACCAACCGTAATTTTGATCTATTGCCCTCAGCGCAACTGGGACTACAATTTTTACTATCTGACGAAGGCAAATTTCTCCGCCGTCAACTGCTGATCGCGCTGACTGAAAACGATCGCCTGCACACAGAGGAAGTTCAGCGACTCTGGAACCTGATTAAAGACGATTTGCAACCCGCAAAACTGTTTAATGCCGCGATCGGGGCGCTGGCAGAATTTGCCCCTCTAGCGGGAACGGCAATTTTGAAAGGCTGATAAAACAGGGGATAAGGTGTAGGGTGGGGAGATGTCTGGGTTTACAGAAATAGGCGCTGGACGGAGCAAGTGAAGCCAGGTAGGAGGGGCGAGGTGAGAGTATCTGCGGGGAAGAGGGTATAGACCAGCTTTAAGAGAATTTGCTGGCGACGATAAACTTCAACTTGCTGCGATCGCCAATCCAAAATCCAATACTCCTGCACACCCCGCTCGGCATAGAGTTTGAGCTTGGTTTCGCGGTCTCGTCGCTCGTTTTGGGTTCCTGGAGACAACACTTCCACGACCAGTTCTGGTGCGATGGTGAGATGCCCTTCCTCATCCAGTCCATGCTGGAGGCGATCGCGGCTAATCCACACCACATCTGGAATTACGTTGTCGGCATCTGTGAAAATTACCCCTGGCGTTTGCACCGCTTCGCCTAAACCTGTTTCAATTGACCAATTTCTTAATTCGGCGTAAGTGTTTCCGCTTGCCTTTTGATGTTTCCAGTGCGGGGCGCGAGTCACAACCAGGTCTCCGTCAATAATTTCATACCGATTGCTGCTTTCGGGGAGCAGGTCTAAATCGTCGGCAGTCCAGCGAATGCGCTCGGTTGCGGGTTGGTTCATGCTGCCTCCAGGGGCGATACCACTTTGATTCTAGAAGATGAACAATCCCTGAGCCTGGATTACACCTTACGGCTTAGCAGGGGCGGGCGGGATGCGGTAGTCGGTTTCGCGAAACTGGTTAATGGGTTGGGTAGAGTTTTGCTGAGAGTATTGTTGATCATGAATCTGGCGGGCTTGCTCCGTCCATTGATCAATCTTGCTTTGGGCTTCTTGATACAGGGCACGTCCAAAGTAAATATTGTTAGCTTCGCTGATGGCAGCTTGCAGGGAGGCTAAATCGCCTTTGTTGGCGAGTTTGGTGGCTCGATCAAGGTAGGGTTGGTCTTCAATCGTTTCGATTTGGCGAGTCCACTGAGCAATTGCCTGCTGTGCTTGCGGATACTGGGGAGTGCCCGAGAAAACCAGTTCTGCGGCGGAAATGGCTTCTCGTAAACTGTTCAGATCTCCGCCAGCCGCCAACTGTTTTGCCTTTGCGAGTTGAACACCTGCTTCGGCTGCTTGTTCTTTCTCCCAATTGCTCAAAAGATTGTCGGTTGTGAGTTGCTCGGCGATCGCTTCTTTCGGTGCTTTATTTTGAGATGCGGTTTTTTTCCTATTCTCGCGACTTGCTTGAATTTCGCTCGCAAGTTCTTGAAATCGCGTTGTACGCCAGTACTCGTTTGGCACACGTAGAAGTTTGCGGGCTTCAGCAAGAGCGACAGTTGGTTTATCGTCCTGGAGCGCAGTTTGGGCATCCTCGTAAATGGTTTCTGCTTCTCGCCAGGTTGCCTGCCATTCCTGAATACGGGGCGGCACCAATTCATAAACAGGGGTGCCCACGGGGATTTTTTCTAGTAAGGCGATCGCTTCATTCAGTTTGCCATCTTGAAACATGGCTTCTGCCAGTTCCATCACTCGTTCCGACCAGCGCTTGATCAGGCGATCGCCGTCCGAGCGCAGGGGATGCTCGTAGGAAATAGCATTGGCTAGCTGAATCGCTTCTAGCAGGTCGTTGGCTGTGCGACGATCAGCGCTCACCTGAGCGCAATACAACCGGGTAGAGTCAGAAATATCGGGGGAGGTTGTAGCGGCTTCACACTCGCCAATATTTTCCTGGTTTAACAGCCAAACGCCAAACGCGCCTGCACTCACTGGCAGAGCAACGATTAACGTTATCCAAAACGGCAACGGAAGTTTCTGGGCTTTTTCAAGCACTTGAATCACAAACGGGTGAATTTTCATTGTTCATTCTTGCCGCAATCGCCCCAACTTTTGCTCAGGTTGATGGATACACGGTTGATTGCCTGATCCGAAAATACCCTAATTTATATTCTTTTTATAAAGGAAGACACCATTCTGTATTATAAGGGAGCTATTGAGTCCCCTCAATCGATAAACTTATTTTTGATACATCTGGGAGATCTGGATATGGAAACCCTCAAGGTTGTTGTTTACATTGTTGTGTCATTTTTTGTATTGCTCTTTGTGTTTGGCTTCCTGTCTAATGATCCGGCACGGAACCCCGGCCGTCGCGATTTGGACTAAGTTGGGAAACAATCTTGGTCCTGTAAGGGTCGTAGGGGCAGTGTCCGCTGCCCCTATTCTTTGAGAATTCCTCCCACACGTTGCCAGTTTCGCTATCGTCTGGCAACTTGATTGATAAATCAGCCTATTTTGTAGAGGTCGCCTAGAATAAGGACTGCCTGCGGGCTGCCTGTTCCTATCGCTTTGCTGACTATGCCTTACCCGGCGCTGCCACCCGAGTTACCGCCCGTTGTCTCAGTTTCTCCCGCTGAAACGGTGAATTGTTCAGGACTACTTACTTCAGGACTTTCTCAGCCTGTCGTTGATCAGGATGCGATCGCCCGTTCTCCTGCCACTCGCCCAGAATTTTCAGACGCTCATGTAACCAAACCTGCAAACTCAACTGATCCTGCCTCTGCGGTAGTGAGTGCTTCGCAAAAAGCGCAAGCGATTCCATCCTGTGCGGCTTTGCTGGGGAATGCTGAGGTTGGCGAACCTAGAGTGGAAGAACCTTTATTCCGCCCTAGCACTATCTTTTCTTCTAAAAATCTATCGGCTTTGACGGGTGTTACTTCTGGAGTACGCCCAGTTGCGATCAAGCCAATCTCTAAGCCAGAGCAGTTAGAGCGATCGCCCCAGCCAAGCCCCACTCAAAAACCCCAACCTCAAAGCCGTCCAACTCAAAAGCAGCAACAAAAACAAACTTCAAAGGCAGCTCAGAAAACCCAAAATCAAAAACCGCAAACTTCCAAAGTGGCGGGAAAGGCGGCTCCGGTGCAACAGGTAGCAACTCCAGCCAGCCAGCCCCCTGCCCCCTTGAACTATCGCGTTTCGGGCGTTTCGGGGCAATTATCCAAAACGCCCCAACAGGCACTGATCAAGAGTTTGGATCAGGCATTGCTAACTGAAGCCCTAACCGACAGCTACAAAGCCTTGAGTTCCCTCTCAGCATCTGACCTGAGGAGACTGGCTACCACAAAATCAACCCGCATTGGGCAAATTCCGGCAAACACGCCTGATACTTCAACCTCTCCACCCTCCACGCTGTTTCCACCAGGCGGGCAGTTTCCGGGCAACCCCACACCTCTACCTGCGCCTCAACCTGGAGAACCTGCGCCCATGCCCGCACCGGAAATGACACCCCCTCCAGCGGTAGATCCTGGCAATGTGGTTGAGGTAACTGCCGATCGCCAAGAGTATGACGAGCGTCGGCAGGTTTTTACAGCGGAAGGCAAAGTGATGATGCGCTTTCGGGGGGGATTGCTGGAGGCGGATCGACTTCAGGTGAATTTGCCGAATCGGTTAGCCGTGGCAGAAGGCAATGTCGCCCTAACGCGGGGCAACCAGGTATTGCGGGGGCAACGGTTTGACTACAACTTTGTGCAGGGAGTTGGCACCGTTCAGAATGCGCGGGGGGATATTTTCTTGCCTTCCGCTGGAGTGGATACTGCTTTTTCGCGAGAGTCGGGGGCGACCGACCAAAGTATTCTGGCACGTCCGTTGAGCGATCGCATTACCTCTCAACAGCCCCAGGCAAACGTGCAATCTCCCGGTGGAGTCAACATTTCCGGGGGGGCGGGGCGCGATATTTCCCGCGTTCCGGGAGCCTTGCCCCGTGGCGGCAAATTGAGGCGACTCCGGTTTGCCGCCGAGCAGGTAGACTTTACCCCAGAAGGCTGGGAAGCCAGGAACGTTCAAATTACAAACGATCCATTTTCGCCGCCAGAACTGGTGTTAAAAGCTGACCGAGCCGTCTTTACTCGGCTCTCACCGTTGCGGGATGAACTGGTGGCAACCCGCCCGCGCCTGGTATTTGATCAGAAGGTGTCGGTTCCTCTCTTACAGCGACGACTTGTGTTTGATCGCTCTGAACAAGAGCCAGCGATTGTTCGGTTTGGGATTGATGGGCAAGACCGGGGTGGACTTTTTGTCGAAGGCATTTTCAACGTCCTTCGTACAGAACGAGTGAGCTTCTCGCTATATCCCCAGATCTTTTTGCAACGCATGATCTTAGACAGCGAAAGCGAAGGATTGGGCGATCCAGACAACTACGGCGTGAGAGCAACCCTCGATGCCACAATTACTGATACAACGTTTCTCAGGGGGCGGGCATCACTCCTATCGTTTGATGCAGACGAATTTTCTGAGAAACTGCGGGCAAGTGTGCGGTTGCAACAGATTCTATTGCCCACACCTTATGGACCACATCGCCTGGCGTTTGAGTATAGCTACCGCGATCGCTTGTTCAATGGTTCGCTCGGCTTCCAAACAGTGCAAACCAGCATTGGCGCACTTCTGCTCTCACCCAATATTGTGTTGGGCAACACGGGGTTGATTCTTAACTACCAGGTTGGCTATCAAGGAGTCACTTCCGATACAGATCGCCTGGATTTGCTAGAACCGATTCGAGAAAACAATCGGGTCACGTTGGGACGCTTTCAAACAACGGCTGCGATCGGTCGTTCCTTTTTGCTATGGCAAGGTAAACCCCTTCCAGCAACCCGGAATGAAGGTTTGAATTACACCGCCAATCCGGTCATTCCTTACATCAGCCTAAATGCCAGCCTACGCGGCGTTTTTAGCAGCTACACCAGCGGCGATACTCAGCAAGACTTGATCGGCACAGTGGGCATTTTTGGGCAGTTTGGGCATTTCTCCCGTCGATTCTTTGACTACACCGCTTTCGGAGTCAACTATGTGCAGGTTGTTGGTAGCGGGCAATCTCCCTTCTTATTTGATCGAACCGTTGATAACCGAGTTCTTTCTCTCTCCTTTTTCCAGCAGATTTACGGGCCTTTGCGAGCTGGGATTCAAACCTCGATTAACCTGGATACCAGAGAGGCGTTTAGCACCGACTACTTCCTGGAATACAGCCGTCGCACCCACGGCATTATCTTCCGGTACAATCCCGAATTAGAGATTGGCTCGATTAGTCTTCGGATCAGCGACTTCAACTGGACGGGGACTGCCGAACCATTTGAAGGAGCGGGAATCAGCCCGGTAGAAGGTGGAGTAACGCGCTAATCCACGTTCTACTCGAAAACTGGGGGTTTGCTCTCCAGCCGAACGACAGATCTAGACGTGGACACGGTGTAATTTGAGCGATGATATCCAAATCTTCAGTTTGCGAGGATGATGGTGGCTTCTGTTGAGCGAATTGAACAAGAGATTGTAGAACTCCATAAGGCAGTTTCAGTTTTAGCTGAGGAGTTTTATCAGACCTATTCTGAGTATCTCAATGCTTTGGGGCAGGCTTTGCGGCAGCAAATTGTGATGTCGGGTTATCACGTTTGCACTCAGGGTTATCCGACACAGTTTCTAGCGTTGTCGTTAAGCCAACGCCAAACCTTGCAGCAACATTTTCGGGCGTTGGCAAAACAAGCTCAGGCAAATTTGAGTGCGCTATTGCGTCAACCGGGTTCTGCCGAAACACCATCTGATGAGACGGATTTATCTGATGAGATGGATTTAGAAGAAGCGGATGGTGGGGATGATGTCACCGTTGCAGTTGATAACGCTGAGGCAACACTACCTGAAATTCAACGATCGCTCACTCCAGGCGCGCTGGCAGAATGGCAAGAGGCACTCGAAACGGCGATCGCTCAGGAGTTTAGCTCCGTTTCGACTAAGGCTAACCGATTGTTGCAGCAGGCTGGCGTGTTGCCTAAAAAGCTCCCAGAATTTTTGCAAGCTACAACCAATTCCCAGATTGAAGAAATGGCACATTCCTCCGATATGTTGAGTTTACTGTTAGAAGCTCAAGCAAACAGTACAGATCCCGACGAGGAGGAACAGGAAGGGTCGCGGTTAGTTGTGCAGATTGTGGCATTCCATTTGCAGTTATCTGATGTGGAATTTGGGGATGGGGCGGCGACTGCCCTTCGCAATCGGTTGCGGAGCTTGTCTGCCCGGTTGAAAAAAGCGGGACAGTTGTTTCGTAAAAAAGAACGAGAACTGGCGATCGCCCGTGCTCAAGATGCGTGGCGGGCGGCGTGGTTTGAAGATTAAACAGGGTGTAGGGGATGGGGTGTAGGGTGTAGGGTAGAAGCCGATAGTGCAAACCACGTTCAACTTGGATTTAGACGTGGAGGCACGGTTGAGAGTGTTGATCCTGAAATTGTTTGGTTGCTATGGAGTCTCCAACGCCCAATGCTGATTTAACGGTCAATGCCCATTCTGATCCAGATTGGGTGCGGTTGCAAAACGCCCTATCGATTGAGGCGAAGCGGGGCTTTAACGATTTGCAGGGGAAGCAATATCGGTTTAGCGAATTTCTTAGCCTGACACTGGCTGAACCACCCGAAACTTTTGGCTCAGAGGCGCAAACCCGCTGGCGATCGCTCAGCGATCAATACACCCGCTATTCCGAAATGACCTTCGCTCAGCGGCAACATCTGGTTGCTGAAACGCGCCGTCACTTGCACCAATCCCGGCAGATGTGGGAGAAGGCGGTGGGAGGGGCAGGAGATGGGGAGGGTGGGAGAGAAATTCAAAATTCTCCAACTCCTCAATCATCAGTCACCCATCACCCATCTTCAATTTCTTCCTCCTCTCGTTCCAAAGCCCCCCGAACGGCTCCCCTTGCTGACAAAAACCGTCCCGTGACGCTGGATCAGCCATTGACCTATTTGCCAGGAGTGGGTCCTAAGAATGCGGAAAAGTTGGCGAAGCTGGGGCTATACACAGTGCGAGATTTGCTCTACTACTACCCGCGTGACCATATTGATTACGCCCGTCAGGTCAACATCCGCCAGATGCAGGAAGGGGAGACTGTAACACTGGTGGCGTTTGTCAAGCGTTGCACCTGTTTTACCAGTCCTAAAAACAGCAAATTGACAATTCTGGAACTGGTGGTGCGTGACAATACGGGGCAAATTCGCTTGAGTCGGTTTTACGCTGGGACTCGGTTTAACAATCGTGGTTGGCAGGAACAGCAAAAGCGGTTGTATACACCAGGAGCGGCGATCGCGGCTTCGGGATTGGTTAAACGCAGCAAGTATGGAGTCACTCTTGAAGATCCGGAGATCGAAGTCCTGGCGCATTCCGATGATGAAATTGATTCGCTCAAAGTGGGGCGGATGGTGCCGATCTATCCCTTAACTGAAGGGGTGGGAGCTGATTTGGTGCGGCGAGTGGTGGTGGCGGCGTTGCCAGCAGTCGAGCAAATTCAAGAGGCGTTACCGGAAGGGTTGCAGCAGCAATACAACTTGGTGGGCATTCGAGACGCGATCGCCCATATTCACTTTCCCCCCGATGCCAGTGCCCTCGAAGCTGCACGTCATCGCCTGGTGTTTGATGAATTCTTTTACCTGCAACTGGGCTTACTCAAACGTCGCAAAGCCCTTCAGCAAACTCAGGCAAGCGCCATCCTTGCCCCCACCGGGCAACTGATCGATGATTTCTACAAGCTTCTTCCCTTTCAACTCACAGGGGCACAGCAGCGGGTTGTGAACGATATTCTCAACGACTTGCAAAAGCCCGTTCCCATGAATCGTTTAGTGCAGGGAGATGTGGGTTCGGGGAAAACGGTTGTAGCGATCGTTGCCATGCTGGCAGCAATTCAGGCAGGTTATCAGGCGGCGATGATGGCTCCCACAGAAGTACTTGCCGAACAGCACTATCGCAAACTGGTAAGTTGGCTCAATTTATTGCACCTACCCGTTGAACTGCTCACAGGTTCTACCAAAACTGCCAAACGGCGCGAAATTCACTCCCAACTAGAGACAGGTGAATTACCTGTGTTGGTGGGTACCCATGCCCTGATTCAAAATCCGGTGAACTTTCATCGATTAGGCTTAGTCGTGATCGATGAACAGCATCGATTTGGGGTGGAACAGCGGGCAAAATTGCAGCAAAAAGGTGAACATCCCCACGTCCTCACGATGACGGCAACCCCCATTCCGCGTACACTGGCGCTAACTTTGCACGGTGATTTGGACGTAAGCCAAATTGATGAGCTACCACCCGGACGTAAACCGATTCAAACAACGGTGCTGGCAGGTAAAGACCGGATGCAGGCATACGATTTAATACGGCGGGAAATTGCTCAGGGGCGGCAGGTGTATGTGGTTTTGCCGTTGGTGGAAGAATCCGAAAAGTTGGACTTGAAATCAGCCGTGGAAGAACACCAGGAATTGCAACACAGCATTTTCCCCGAATTTAAAGTGGGGTTGTTGCACGGACGCATGACCTCCGCTGAAAAAGACGAGGCAATCAACCAATTTCGCGATCGCGAAACGCAGATTCTTGTCTCCACCACCGTTGTAGAAGTGGGTGTGGATATTCCCAATGCGTCGGTGATGCTGATTGAACACGCTGATCGCTTTGGGTTATCGCAACTGCATCAACTGCGTGGGCGGGTCGGGCGCGGGGCGGCGCAATCCTTCTGCTTATTAATGAGCAGTTCTCGTAGCGAAACCGCACGACAACGGCTGAAAGTATTGGAACAATCCCAGGATGGCTTCTTCATCTCTGAAATGGATATGCGCTTTCGCGGTCCGGGTGAAGTGTTGGGAACTCGGCAATCGGGACTGCCCGACTTTGCCCTGGCAAGCCTGGTGAATGATCAGGCGGTGCTAGAGCAGGCGCGAGAAGCTGCCGAAAAGGTGATTGCCAAAGATGAAACCCTCAGCCGCTGGACATTGATGCGACAGGAATTGAACTACCGTTACCAGCGCTTAATGGGCGGTGCTATTTTGACGTAAAACTATGATTTTTAGAACAAAATAGATAACTCTCAGCATAATTCCTAATTCAGGTAACGATGCTGAGAGTTATTTAACTAATGTTTGAATCTGAGATGATGCTTCAATTGGTAGTGTCTCGTGTAATGAGACGTGCTTAAGATGATCTTAGTAATTATCTCAAAGCATACTCTGGTTGATACTCTACCAGTTCGATTTCGTTACCGTCAGGATCATTGACATAGAGTCTTGCTTTGGTTTCGGGGGAGTCGTAAGTGTAGTATTCAATGCCATTTGCTTCCAGGAGCGATCGCATCTTATCGCCATCCGAAATCACAAATCCCACATGATTAATGCCAATACCTTCGTAAGGGAGATGAGCGCGAGTTGCGCCAGGTGAGTCATTCAGCGCCAGATAAAACTGGTCATTGCCAAAGTGTATCCAGCGGTAGCCCTGGTTGGTTCCTTCAGCGCGCACGTACCAATCGGGAAAAAGAGTTTGATAGAACTGTTGGCTGGCTTCCAGGTTTTGAACGCTCAAATTAACGTGCTCGAAACGGTTGAAATTCATAAGTTCCTCCAGTTGGAGTGATAGAAAACCGTGAATAGATGGCTTCGACAACTATAGAAAGCACTCTTCTATCTAAAGCGTACTCATTATGAGTATGAGTTGCAATGAGTATAAATGCGGTTGCTGTTTAAGGATGCAGCAGATGTTGTAATTCGTCCAAAAGGGCGATTTGTCCTTTGACAATGCGGGTTTTGGCATCTTCTACCGTGAACCAGGCGGCGCGATCGACCTCTGGAAAACTTTGAAACTTGCCAGAACGGGGTGGAAACTCTAGTAGGAACGTGTTGCTTTTGATTTTGGTGGGGTCACAGTCGCCTGCAAATGCCCAGGCTTTGACTCGTTTTCCCCCAGTTTGTTTGATTTCCGTCAGTTCCACAAACTCGCCCGTGGGAATGATCCCTGTTTCCTCTTGAAACTCGCGGCGGGCAGCATCAAACGGTTCCTCATTTTCCAGGCATTCACCTTTGGGAATTGACCAGCACCCGAAGTCTTTTTTTGCCCAAAAGGGACCACCGGGATGAATCAGAAACACCTCCAGTACGCCTGCCAATTGGCGATACATTAGTAATCCTGCGCTTTTCCTGCCCATCCGCTTATTTTCAAAACCTGACAACGACTTTACCGCAGCTTTGACCGCTCAACAGATATTCCACGGCATTTGGGATGGATTCAATGCCATGAAACATTGTTGGGTCAATTATGACGTGAATGGTTCCGTTGTAAAACCACTCCAACAGGCGATCGCGGGCGTGGGCAAAATACTCGGCATAGTGAGGCATAAGAAACCCCCGCACGGATGCCGCTTTCCAAAACAGTTTGTGATAGATGCGGGGTTGGGTGACGGCTTCAAGCTGATTGGCATATTCCGAAATAAAGCCTACTACAACGAGTCGTCCCCGAATTGCCAGGTGATTGATGCAGGTATCGAAAGTGTGTTTACCAACGCAATCAAACACCAGATTTACGCCGCTGGGATACTCGCGACGCAACACCACATCCAAATCTTCATGGCGATAGTTGATGATGCGGAGGTGCGGATGGGTTTGAGTACAGGGGAGAGATCGCAGCAAGTTGGCTTTAGACTCTGAGCCGCACACTGCGATTACTCGATTGCCTGCTAACAGTGCCAGTTGCACCGCAATATGCCCGGTTCCGCCTGCCGCTGCCGTCACCAACACAGTTTCGCCACTTGTCATTTCGCCTGCCTGCTCCAGCGCCACCAATGCTGAAACGCCCGTAGGCATCAGAGTTAAAACTTCTGGGCTAACTTCCCGAATTTTAGTTGCCGCTTGAGCAGGCAGGATTTGATATTCTCGATACCCGCCGCCTCGCCCCGTTGTGCCAACCCCATCCCCAACCTGAAATTCCGTGACGGCATCCCCAACTGCAACCACTTCGCCAACGGCTTCCACTCCCAAATCAAACGGTGGTTCCAGCGTGACATAGGGCACCTCACCGCGACACAGTAAGGTATCAAACCCGGCGTTGATGCCTGCAAAGCAGTTGCGAATCACAATTTCGTTAGCATTCGGTGCCTTCAGGGGAACTTCTTGAAGGGCGATCGCCGACTTAAAACTATCACTGATACAAGCTGCAACCAGCTTACGATAGAAGGTTGGCATCATTCACAAAGTTCTATCATAAATTTTCCTGAGCAACGGTGTATCCAGGAGTGTCAGTATGATACGGGTCATTGCAAGATGCAACTCATCCCGTTCACAATTCAACTCACTTATTGTCTACCTGATTCAATGCAAACTTCCCGTTCCTGGCAATCTCGGTTCGCACTACTGCTTTTACCAGTCTCCTCCCTCAGTTCTGTGCTGTTGATCCCGCCAGCTTCTGCTCTGTCTCAAGTCAAACCATCCGATATTCAAGGACATTGGGCACAAGCTTGTTTACAATCCCTGACGCAACAAGGAATTTTTACGCCCTACGCCGATGGTAGCTTTCGCCCAGATGCCGCCGTTTCTCGTGCTGAGTATGCCACCACGATGCAGCGCGCCTTTCCGCAGCAGAGCCAAGTGCAAAAGCCGATTCAATTTCGAGACATCCGCAACCATCCCAATGCCAACGCCATTCAGTACATTCAGCGAACTGGATTTTGGGTGAGTGAAGGGCGAGATGAATTTAAGCCATCCCAGGCAATGACGCGATCGCAGGCATTTGGCGGGCTGGCAAACGGACTGCGGTACACTGCCAAACAGTCGGCATCCAGAGATCTTAGAGCCGCCTTCAAAGATGGCAGACTCGTTCCCGACTATCTGCGGAACGCCATTGCTGCCGCCTTAGAAAATCGCCTGATCATTAACTATCCTGATGCCAAACGGCTGAATCCGAATCAATCAATTCGTCGGGCTGAACTGGCAGCCTCCCTGTGTCAGGTAAATCCCACCCTATCGTCTTCGGTGCCGCTGCAATACGTTGCTAGTTTGGGAACTCCGGTTGCCGTCACTCCCAAACCCGGCACCAATCCATCAGAGCCAAACAAACCTGTTGTTGTGCCCACGGTGCCAGTCAACAATCCGGGGCAACCCACCATTCCCGGCTTTCCCACCGATCCGATTGTGACTCCACCCAGAATTCCCACCCAGGAGATCCGCGGAGCCTGGATGACGAATATTGATAGCTTTGTGCTGTTCAACCCCCGGATGTTGCGAGAGGCGATGCAAGACCTGGCGCGGCTAAAATTCAACACGGTCTACCCGGTGGCGTGGAATTGGGGATACACAGTCTATCCCAGCCAGGTTGCCAGACGCGTAATTGGGCATTCCATTGATCCCCGCTATCCCGGTTTGCAAGACCGCGACCCGCTGGCAGAAGTGGTGCAGCAAGGGCGGGAGAAGGGTATTGCCGTGATTCCCTGGTTTGAGTTTGGCTTTATGGCACCTGCCGACTCCGAACTTGCCACCAAATATCCCGATTGGCTCACCCAACGGCAAGATGGTTCCAAGATCTGGATGCAGGGAGAGTATCAGCGCGTGTGGCTGAACCCGTTGAAGCCAGAAGTGCAGCAGTTCATCCTGGATCTGGTGGATGAAATTGTCAGCAAGTACAACGTGGATGGGATTCAGTTTGATGACCATCTGGGGTTGGGGGTGGAGTTTGGCTACGATCCTTACACGATTGCCTTGTACAAGCAGGAAAATGGTGGCAAAGAACCGCCCAAAGATCCCAAAGATCCAGCCTGGGTGAAATGGAGAGCGGATAAGATTACGGAGTTTATGGGGCGAATTCATCGCACGGTGAAGGCGCGGAAGCGAACGGCGATCGTGGCGCTGTCGCCCAATTCTCAAAAGTTTGCCTATGAAAATTACCTGCAAGATTGGCACACCTGGCGCAAACGAGGGTTTGTGGAGGAGTTGATTTTGCAGGTGTATCGCTCTGATTTGCAATCGTTTGAAAATGAACTGATGCAGCCAGAGATTCAGGAAGCCAAGTTGCACATTCCTGTAGGGGTGGGGGTGTTAACCGGGTTAAAAAACAAGCCTGTTTCCATGAGTTTAGTACAGCAGAAGATCCAGATTGCCCGCGATCGCGGGTTCGCAGGCGTATCCTTCTTCTTCTACGAAACGATGTGGAACCTGAGTAATGAGTCGGCTGATTACCGCAAAGCTATGTTCCAATCCATTTTTGCTCCCACAGTCACCCGCCCCAATATCGAAGCGGGTTGGACACCCCTTAACTAACGAGTGGGGGCAACACGACGGCGACCACTAGGCGGGGTGGGAAACAGTGGACGTGGAGTAGTGTTGGGAGTGGTGGTTTGCGGGAACAGGCTACGGGGTTTGCCAAAAATTTCATCAAAAAACAGCTTCATGGCGGCAAAGGAGCGCTGATCGGCCCGCTGATCGTAGGCAGCTCCTTTGGATTTATCATTCCCTGCTGCGGGGTTGCTAAAGCTATGAACGGACCCACCGTAGGAAATGAGTTGCCAGTCTACGCCAGCATCGTTCATCTCTTTTTC
This sequence comes from Leptolyngbyaceae cyanobacterium C42_A2020_001, assembly GCA_015272515.1. Classification (GTDB taxonomy): domain Bacteria; phylum Cyanobacteriota; class Cyanobacteriia; order Leptolyngbyales; family Leptolyngbyaceae; genus JSC-12. The sequence goes on from JACYLN010000066.1 coordinate 15,408, forward strand.
AAAGGTTTCAACCTGGGTTGCTGGCACGTAAGGATCAACAGCACCATGCAGGACTAATACTTTCCCTTTGATGTTTTTCGCGTCTGCTGGGTTGGGTGTATCCAAGTTGCCGTGGAAACTCACGACTCCAGCAACCGGAGCACCGCTGCGTGCTAGTTCCAGCACCACACCGCCACCAAAGCAGTAGCCGATCGCCGCAGTCCGGTTGGCATCTACCAGGGGATGAGTTTGCAATACCGCCAGTCCAGCTTTGGCGCGATCGCGCATCAGTTGCCGATTGTTGCGATAAATCGTTGTCTGTGCTCCTGCATCTTTGGGATTGTTGGGGCAAACGCCCTTCCCATAAATGTCGGCGGCAAACGCCACGTAGCCCATTTTTGCCAATTGCTCCGTGCGCTGTTTCACATAGTTGCTCCCATCCATTCATGCACCACCATCACGCCTGGACGCTTGATTTTCACGGCATCGTCATAGGCTAGATAGCCCTCCAGCACTGTGTCACCCTGCTTGTATTCCACAACTTGCGTCTTCAGTTCTGCTAGCGCCGTTAGGGGAAGGATCACCGTTGCGATGGGCGCAATCAAACTAGCCAGCACAAACTTCATAACAAACTCCCCTCTAAATGTTGACCTTGCAAGTATAGAGCGCAGAAATCTGGTTTAGTTGAACTAAGACAGACGCAACACTAACTGCAAAGAATCAGTCAAACCAAAAGCAGAAACGCTTCACCAGAAGAGTTGCGGTTTAGCAAACGTCACCTGGAAGACGAAACATACGCAAACTAACTATAAAGAATTTGTAAAGACCCAGAGGAAAAAGATAGATCATCGTCAGATCTACTGTAAAAATCAAGTTGTTACCAAAAAGAATACAACTCTGCACAACTCACTACACAGAAGCAGAATGCTGTGTCTGTGCGTTTAGTGAGCGATGCCAAAAAAGACTCGATGACTACCATCTATAGTTTCAGTTCTACTATGAGCATTGATAAAGAAAATGGGAAAAATTCTATTTGGTCAAGCACATTTCCTTTAAAGATTCGATGTGAAGTTGTTTTTCTTTCTGTCAGGTAGTTTTGAGAAAGACCTGTTAAATTTAGTTCTAGAAAACAAGATCATCGGGAGCATGTCAGTTTTGCAAGTCTCTGCATTCGTCCTCATCCCCCAACCCCTTCTCCCAAACTTGGGAGAAGGGGAGTTAAAGCTTAGAGTCTCTGTCCCAAGTTTGGGAGAGGGATTTAGGGTGAGGGCGCAAAGGTGACAGGCTCCCAGAGCATCTCCGGTTCCTTCGTTAAAAATCTCATTCATATTTGCAGATATGCAAACGGTTAATAGCCAGTTGAAGCTTTTCTGGAAGAATCTTTCTCCACTGACTCGCAATCTTCTTATATTTGCGATTTTTGACGCTATTTTCTTCAACCTGTTAGTCATTGTTTTCAACTTAAAGTTTGGAGATGCAGGGGTCTTTAAAAATACGCCCATTAGCGAACTTAGAGGATTGCTAACACAGCGTACTTACAATGACTCGTGGCTCCCTATGTCTGCGGCTTATAAATTTGTTCAATCGGGAGCAGATGGTTCTCTATATTCCGAGATTTTTTTTAAGCAAGGGATCAAGTTTCAATATCCACCTAGCTCCTTACTTTTTCTGCATATTTTAGAAGCAGGACCCTTCGCTCAACTTCTAAAGCTAGCTTCTGTCAATGCTGAGATAATATACAAGCAACTTTGTCGAATAGCGATTTTTGTCACGGTTTTCTTTTCTGTAAAAATATTTAATGTTAGTCTTAAAAAGACGGGGAGAGATACTTTAGCCTTGGCGTCGAAAGCAGATCTTATTGTTCGAAGTTCAGCGATCGCTTGGTTAACATTTACTTACTATCCGATTTATCATTCATTTAAGCTTGGGCAGATACAAACCTGGCTGAACGCTTTGTTCGCTATTGTTCTATGGCTCTGGTTAAAGGATAGCAAGCGATCGGCAGGGATTTTAACGGGTGTAATGTGTTTGATCAAGCCTCAATCTCTTCTCCTCCTTCTTTGGGGAATATTGCGTAAGCAATGGTCCTTTGTAGTGCCCTATTTAGCTACAGTTTTTATTGGTTTTGGAGCTTCAATTATATTCTTCGGCTTTTCTAACCACTTGGAGTATCTGAAAGTTCTTTCTTTTATTTCCAGGCATGGAGAAAGTTTTTTCCCAAATCAATCATTTAATGGATTATTAAATCGGGTTTTATTTAATGGAAACAATTTATTTTGGGAGGGTGATTTGTTTCCTCCCTTTAATCCAGTTGTTTATTATGGAGCAACCCTATTTTCACTCGCTTTAGTTGGGCTGGCCCTTATTCGCCCTAAAAATACGACTGAAAGAGGTAATGCAACGGATCTTGCAATTATTGCACTTACAAGTACTATTGCATCTCCCGTAGCTTGGGAACACCATTATGGTATCTTAGGGCCCATTTATGCTTACCTATTTGCACACCTTGTATCATTCAAGCCTGTAAACAAGAAATTAATTCTCTTACTAGCTATAAGTTATCTGCTAACTGGTAGATATATTCCATTTGCAAACTTTCTAGCTTTTGCACCTTTCAATCTAAATATTTTCCAATCTCATATCTTCTTTGGAGGATTGCTCGCATTGGTAATGCTCTACCTTCTTAGAGATTCAAAGTCACTCTTCATATCAAGTAAAGCTGAACAGTCACAGCAAGCAAATTGAATAAGCTTTAATTTGTTAGCGGCGGCAAAATCTCTCTGTTTAGGTTTAGAGCTTCAAATTATTGAATAACTATTGGGTGTCAAGATATGCTTCCTCAGAAAGGCATTGTGTTAAATCGTTTAAACACTCCTATTCAACCAAATATTCTCGATCTAATAGACTTCTGCAAAGGGTTTTTCATTTTGTGGATTGTTTACTTCCATTTTAATAAAGGAGACGGTGTAGGCTGGCAAGGAGTTCATCCATTTATTGTGTTCAGTGGATTCGGACTGACGTATTCTTGCCTAGTTAAGAGGGATCAAGAGATAAACTGGAAACAATGGTTTCTCAAGCGTGCACAAAGGATTTTACCAGCCTATTGGGTCGTTTGTTTTTTGGGTCTTCTTCTTGCTATTGGTGTTACTGCTTACAGTCAAGAGTCTTGCAATTTACGAGATTGCGGTTTAAGACAAACAATGCAGTTTTTTCTTGAGGTTTCGTTCCTCAAGGTGCTGTCATATAGAACGATGTGGAGCTTGTTTCATCTAGATCACATGTGGTTCGTTCCATTAATTGTGAGTTTGTACGCAATATTTCCATTACTGTTCAAGTTTTTAGTAGCACAGGGCGACATTACGAAAAATTGTATTCGGCTCTTATGCATTGCCGTTTTAGCGGAGTTCTTTTATCGTTTTTTAGCAATTTATCTCCTTGACGGCTTTCCAATTGGATACGAGAATGCGTTGTTTGGAATACCAACTCCGCCTGCTTTAGATAGTCTTCCTGCTTGGTTTCCCTTTCAGTCATACATGCCATTTGGGCTATTCCCTTCCAGAATTGGAGAGTTTGTTCTAGGGATGTTTTTAGCCGTTGCCTTCGTGTATCATCACAAAAAATTAAATCAGATTTTTTCGGGTTGGATGGTTGGGGCAGGAGTTTTAGTTTGGGTTATTGGATGTGCCTTTGTCTATATTAATCGGATTGGCTGGGTTGCTTCCGACTTTTTGATTGCTCTGGGTTTAGTTTTAGTTTGTGTTAACTTAGCCTGGATTTCTCAGAAGCATTCTTCTTTTGTATTCTCCAGATTAAGCATCTTGGGAGTTTGGTCTTATTGTGTTTATCTAACTCATAACCTTCTTAAATATGCATGGTTCCCTGTAGAGGAGCGAGTGATTAGCTTCTTATCTAGTCTGCCTAATTCAGCTCCGTATAGCTTAATATTGGTCTTTAAAACAAAGGTCACAATGTTGGTAATCTTTGGATTAGCAACTCTACTCGCTAGCTGGCTTTTAATGAAGTTTGATCGTTCCAAGCTGCCAAAATGGTTGATCGAGAACACGATCGCAAGAGTGTTGAGTGTTAGCTGATACTTATAAGAATTTCTCTTTGAGAGTTAATTTATAAAGTAAATTCTAAGAAGCCTAAAGCAGATCTCAGTACGGGACAAAAAGCTTGAAAGGAGTAGCGGGGTAGGGTTTCATCAGA
>JACYLN010000007.1 GCA_015272515.1 Leptolyngbyaceae cyanobacterium C42_A2020_001
TTGAATCCATAGATTTGCATTGTTCGATGATTTGTATTGAGTTTTACCAATGTAGATGATTATTTTCGCGTCGAACAATAATGGGCGCTTTAACGTCTTAGCCTTTCAACTCAAGCAATCTTTCAAGCTGTAAGCAACGTGTTCCTGTTGTTCGGCAGTAAGTTCAGGAAACATGGGAAGCGAAAGCACTTCCCGCGCTGCCCGCTCTGATTCTGGAAGTTGTCCTGGTTGGTAGCCCAACTCTTGATAGGCAGGTTGCAAGTGTAGTGGCATTGGGTAATAAACCATTGATACAACGCCTTTCTCTTGAAGCTTAGTTCGTAAGTTATCTCTAAATGCTTCAGCAGATGTTTGAGTCAGGCGAATGGTGTACTGGTTCCAGACACTCTTACTGCCCGAAATTTCTTGTGGCAAAACTAATCCGGGAATGTGGCTCAAAAGCTGGCTGTAGCGGTTAGCAACTTCACGGCGTTGCTGGTTCCAAGTATCCAAGTGTCGCAGCTTGATTTGCAGAATCGCAGCCTGCACTGCATCTAAGCGACTGTTTACGCCTAATTCTTCGTAGTAGTAGGCTCCCCGTCGTCCGTGATCACGCAGACGGCGCAGGCGATCGCGAATCGCTGGATCGCTGGTTGTAATCGCACCACCATCCCCACAGGCTCCCAGGTTTTTGGTGGGATAGAAACTAAAGCAGCCAATTTGTCCAATGCTGCCCACTTTGTTACCTGCCCATTCGGCTCCAGTTGCCTGAGCGCAATCTTCCACAATCAGGAGGTTGTGTGCCTGAGCGATCGCCATCAACCGAGTCATATCCACTGGCAAACCAAACAAATGCACCGGAATCACCGCACGAGTGCGCTCCGTAATCGCCGCTTCCACCTGATCTAGATTCAAGTTAAAAGTATGGGGTTCAATATCAACAAAGACAGGTTTCGCCCCCACTGCATTGATCACTTCTGCCGTCGCCACAAACGTAAACGGTGTGGTGATCACCTCATCACCCGGTTTAATGTCGTAGGCTCTCAATGCCAAGTAGAGTGCGTCAGTCCCCGAATTACACGCCACACAGTCTGAAGTGCCAATGTAGCTAGCAAGTTGCTGTTCAAACTGCTCCACCAGAGGACCACCAATATAGCGACCGGAGACAAGCACCTCAAGAACGGCTGAGTTGATGGTATCGCCAATAAGTTTGAATTGCTCAGATAGATCAAACGGAGGAATCTTGTTCACTCAACCTACACCGTAAGGATTAATCACTCAACAAGGACATTGTTGCACTGCCTGAGTTCTGTGGACTCAACAGATCCGAGGATTGTTTCAATCAATAATCTATTCACCAAACTGATTCAACCATAGGATGGGCACGGGAGCTAGAGGAAGAGGGGAAATGAATCGGGGATGGGGGTTAAGGGGGTAGGTGGGGTAGGTGGAATTTCACTCACTCCTCTACTCCTCCACTCCCCAACTCCCTTACCTCCTTACTCACCCACTCGCCCACTCTCCCCTTCCTCCACTTCTGACTTCTGTCTTCTGTCTCGTCCTATTCTTCATTTATGATCGAAAGACTACCGACCAAAGGAAACCAACTGTGGATTCTCCGCTACAACTGGTATGGGCATTAGGGCTGATGGCGATCGCGATCGCACTGTCGGCATGGCAACGATTGGAACTGGAGTGGAGTTTGGCGCTGGCAACGGGACGCACAGTGCTTCAGTTATTGGTCGTAGGGTATGTGCTGGCAGCAGTGTTTGCGTTCAAAAATCCTTTACTCATACTGGGATTGTTGGCGATTATGCTGGCGATAGCGGCGATCGTGGCTCGCAACCGCATCAGTAAGAAAGTGCCGAATTTGCTGGCGATCGTGGGGGGGGCAATGGCGATGGGGACGCTGTTGACGCTGGTTTACACCATGATATTTGTGATTCAGCCGCCCACCTGGTACGAGCCGCAGTTTTTGATTCCGCTGGCAGGAATTGTGTTGGGCAATGCCATGAATGGAGCCGCGATTAGTGGAGAACGCCTCGTTAGCACGTTGAATTCTAGTCAACTGGAAATTGAAACGCACCTCAGCCTGGGAGCTACGCCACGACAAGCGATCGCCCAATATCGCAAAGATGCTGTCAAAGCGGGGCTAATTCCAACAATCAACACGATGATGGTAGTGGGTTTGGTCACCCTCCCTGGCATCATGACTGGGCAATTGCTCAGTGGAGTACCGCCCCTTGTCGCGACCTCTTACCAAATGGTGATCATGTTTATGCTGGCGTTTGCCACCTTGATCACAACCTTGCTGGTTACCTCTGGCATTTGTCGGCAGTACTTTAACCCCGCTGGGCAGTTGACACCGTGGTAAGAGAGTAGCGCGATCGGCACTCTTAAGTTCCTGAGTTTGACCTGCACGATACTCAGCCATTGCAGAAGCAGCTAGTTTTGCAAGAATATTTGGTGAGAAAGAGAACAATTTATCCCAACGTTGATCGTCCGCTGTCTCTCTCAAAATCCTTGCAGCGATCGCTTGCTTCAAGGATGTTTGAGCGTGGTGCGTTCCCAACAATTTATTCAGTGGGGAAGAAGTTGCATTTAGGAACGCACCCTACAAAAGCGGTGATCGTACTTCGATCTTAGCCTACAGCTCTTGCTCAAAACGCCTATTAGAAGCGATCGCTTGCTTCAAGGATGCGTGAGCGTGGTGCGTTCTCAACCATCTATCCAGTAGGGAGATAGAAGTTGCAGGGAACGAACCCTACAAGATTGGCGATCGCACTAGCTTGCCTTGTAGCCAACTTTTCCTGCAACCGCTAAATTTTCTCTTGTCAAATGTCTTTACGTACTGGGAAAAAGTTTACCTTTTTCCATCAAGCTTTCATCAATTCGTAGAAAAGGAAGTTCACCGATCTGTTTGGGGAAAGTAAGAAAAACCAGAGTGGGTGGTGGGAATTTAGAATGAATAAAGCAGGCGATCGAATGAATGTGTTGCTTCTCATCATTCATCTACGCAAGAGGTGTGATCACGCTGGTTTCTAGTCAGCAGCGTGAGATTATTTCTTACGCTTGATTAGATGGCTCGGATGACTCATTAAAAGCACTTCTCAAATCTTCCCAACCTAAGGCGAATTGACAGAATTCTTGTAGTGGCAATTCTACAAGAATTTGATCATAAGCTTCTACATCTTTGGATTTTGAAATTATTTTCATTAGTTTATATAGAATTTCTGATCCCAATTTTTGAGCACTATCTTCAGCCACACAAATTAATATTTCATTATGCATGAAACTGCCATGTAAAAGGCTATTTCTAATCTCAAGAAATTTGAATTTCTCTTCATCATCAGCATACTTTGCATAGTCAACTCCTATATCTCTTAGGAAAAATCGAATTACTTTTGAAATAGGAGGAGTTCGACCATGCCCATTGCTTTGAAGCGTCGCCATTTCCTTTTTTCGATCTTCTTTATCTTTATCAGTCTTATTTTTTAGTAAAATCAGCTTATCTTTTTCTTCAATGCCACGAATCAATTTAGAGATTCCATCCACTTTAAATAGCCAGTACGAGTAGAAATATTCAATTGCAGAGCAAGCTGCCATCAGCTTTAACTCAATCGTTGCTTCATCAACAGTTAGCTTTAAATGCTGAATTCCTCTACTAAGTTGTTCATCGATAGGGTAGCATTCCAAGTATGCAGTAGCGCTATAAAGTAGGTTGATTTCTTTAGGATACGCACTACTAATCCGTGAAATTCTTCTTCTATTATCAATAGGAATTATTTGGCCGTTGAAATATTTATATCGATTATTTATAAAGTAGTCGAAGTAAATCGGTAGAACTTCATAATCACACGTAATGCTAAGAAAAGCACACAAATCATCAATTGTTTTTTCTAAATGCTCAAGAAGCTGAACCTCATCATGGAAACCTTTCCTGTTTAAGGTTTTAATAAGTTTACTTTCTAAAGAAGAAATTCTCAGATCTAAAAAGCTTAATTGATAAAACACATTTATGTTTGTTCTATAAAAAGTGTTTTCTCCATGAGTTATAAATCTTTTTCCACATTTAATCTCGTAGCCAGAATTTAAATTTCGGTATGAATTTGAGGAACTTTCACAAAAATCTTCATCTAAATTTCTCTAACTGATTCTTCTATCGCTTCTTTGTTGTGGGAAGTTTTCAAACTTCACGCCTAAAGTGGCATCTCCAAATGAATATTCTTCGTTTAAATATGATTTAAGATCAACAGAATAGCTATGATTTTCAATAGATTCGTTATCTTTTGGATAACTAGAATATGTGATCATTCTATGAACTCTAAAAAACGTTTTTTTGTGTTTAATGGTGGTTTAGAAATCCCAATCAGAAATATACTATTTCTAATAATTAAAGTTTGTCGATCTGATTTGTACATCTTAAACGCAATGCCCAACCGATCATTATCAGAAACATTTTCCCCAATAAGCCATACATCTATTTCTGCTTTTTCAATGAATTCTAAATTTAGACTGACCATCAATTTTTGAGGCTGACATTCTACTACGAGATTAGCCTCTCCTTGAAAGCTCCAATTTCCTGGAAACCCACCTATCCGTCCTGGATGACTCATGTAAATTAGTTAGCCTTACATAATAATAAATATTGTAGAAGGTATGAATTGTAGGGGTGCAAATAACTACCCTATCAAAGGTCGAAAGCCATCTTAATAGCGATTCCAAAAAGGCGATCGCGCTAATATCGATTGCTCCAATTCATAGGGATATTGGGTGGGTCGTCGAGGGGTGTGCTGCTTGGCAAATGCCGCAAGGGCCGTGTTTCTTCATCCAGGGCACGAGTCAGTCTGTTATAAATTTCTTCGGCTTGTTGGGGTGAGTTGCCAATGCTGGTTAAGCCCAGTTTGCCAAATTCGGAGAGACAACCCATGAGGTGAAAGACGGTGCCAGTTTCCGTACTGGTGTCAAAGTGGAGTTGGTGTTGGGCGATGATATCCATCAAGTCGTTGGGAAGTAAGCCGCGATACTGGTCTTTTTGCAGGTTGTCGGTTGCCATGTAATATTTGGCGCGTCCCTGCTGGCTGTAAAATAAGCCGCTGCTGGAGTCGTAGCGTCCGTTGGTGAGAAACTTGAGTGTCATAAAGGGGTGGGTTGTGCCGCCTTTTCGCAGGTTAATTTCAATTGCCTGAATATCCCACTCCGGCTTACCAGGTTGATTGGGTTGGTGAGTGGCAACAAAATCCACACCAAACCGCTCGATCGCCCCTTTCTCTGCCAGATTGCGCCCAATTTTTGCGCCTAAATCCTGCAATCGCAGGCGATAGGCTTCATCCGCCGGAAAACGGCATCCCAGGTAGATTTGCCCACTGGGTCCACCTAAAATTTGGTCATGGGTGGAAATGATTTCAACACCGCCCAATGGTGTGATCCGTCCCTGTACGCTGGGCGATCGCTTTTCCCCTTCCAAAAACGCTTCCACAATTGCCCCCAATTCTGGCACACGACTGCCAAACCGCTCCCAGGTTTCCCCCTTTGCCTCAAACCGCATACAGGCAAACTGCTCCTTCAATGCATCCGTGCGGGCAGAGTGGGATGCTTGCCCAGGAGCCACTTCATGGATTGGGCGCAAATCTAGCAGGGCGTTGCCTTCGCCCGAAAAGCCTTCATTCAGCTTCACGACCATGCGCTTTAAGTTGGGCTGCCGTTCCCACAGTTCTGCTGCCGCTGTTGCCAGTTCATTGGTTGACCAAACCGAATCGCTGCCATCCGGATGAGGAATACCTGCTTCAGCAAAAATCTGCCGACTGCCGCCTTTTGTGCCCCATTGCAATAGATCGGGATCGAGAGCAAATAGTGGAATTCCGGTTTTAATTGCCAGTTCTCGCTCGGCAGGGGTGGAGTTATAGCAGATCATAAAGCAGCGATCGCGCCGCACAGCCTGCCGAATCCGTTCAATCAGGCGAGGACGATCCAGAATCTTTTGACTCAAGGGGCTAAGAGAAGAATCATACGTTGAGAGCAGCAACAGGCGATCGCGGGCATGGGAAAACGGAATTCCGGGCAACAGTTGCAGGTAATAATCGATCACGCTGGGGTGCAGTGGTTGCGACGTAACATAGATCATGCGCGTGCGGGGATGGCGCAACCGAATTAAAGAAAACAGCAGCCGTTCTTCATAATGATGAAAACCTTCAATCTTCTGAAGTTCTCGCTGATCCAAACTCAACGACGGCACCACTACAATATCGGCATCATCGGGATCGAACGTTTCAACCCCTTGCCACAAATCCCGTAACTGTTGCTGCAAATCCTGAAAATGCTCCATCGGCTCAGACGGGGAGAGGTGAGTTTGCATAATGCCTGCCGCGACTTCGATCGTCTATCACTCTTACTCTACCTAGAAGGTGACAGGAGTAAAGGAGGGAAGTGAGGGAAGAAGGCTGGAGGGGAGTGGGTGCGGGGTTAGGTGCACTGATAATTCTTTGGACAAGTGCGGTGAGTGCCCAATCTGCTCCTGCGCTAGTGCCGAATGTACCAGTAGTCAAGTCAGCGGCATTGGGGTTGAACATGAATGTGCCCTGGTCGCGACCTGTGCGGGTGGATGACCCGTTTGAAGGCAACTTTTTGGCAGTGTTCGATCGCAACTATTTTCCCAGTCGGCTATTGGATGCACGACGAGTGGATGTGGTGAGTTTGTGGAGTCGGCAATCGATTCGGGTGTTGCTGACCGATCGCGAGTGCATTATTGGCGATTTTTACGATAGTTTGTGGGGGCATACGTGCGTAGAACTCGGTGCTGCCAAAAAAGTGTCCGAACTGCTGGTGAAAGTGGGCGATCGCGTATTTCGTACCACTGGAGAGAATGGGGTCTTTCAGGTGAGCGAGGAACTGGCAAAAGCGCTGCAAACGGCTCCGGATGCAAAGGTGAATATTCGCTTGGTTACTGAAAGGGGTGAAACCGTGGATAGCGAAATTGGTACTGAAACGGTACGCGCCTGGAAAACGGTGTACGCCAGTTAATACCTGAACCAATTTCTGAGCGCTAAAGTCTAATAGGGATAACACAGGTCGAAAGAAGGAGCAGACGTGTGAAAGACCTGCGGAAATTAAAAGCGCCAAAATGGTTATTGCCTGTGCTGACCTTGGGGCTGGTGGGGCTGGGCGGATATGTTGCCTACAGCCAGATGCAAACATCTCAACGACAGGAAATGCGACGGCGACTCCAAACGGTCACCGTGGAACGGGAAAATTTACCTGTAACCATTACAGCCAACGGTGTGATTCAGCCGGAACGCTCGGTCAACGTCAGCCCTAAGAGTTCTGGAGTGTTGAAGGAATTACTGGTGAAGGAGGGCGATCGCGTGGCGCAGGGGCAAATCCTGGCTTACATGGATGACTCCAACCTACAAGGACAATTAACCCAAGCGAAAGGGCAACTCGCCTCAGCACAAGCAGGCTTGCAACGAGCCTTGGCTGGCAACCGCACTCAAGATGTCGCTCAGGCAGAAGCACGGGTGCGAGATGCGGAGGCGGCGTTGCGGCAGACTGAACAGAATTATCAGCAAAACCAGCAGCTTTACAACACGGGGGCGATTTCGCAGCGAGAGTACAACACCTCTCTGGCAGACCGCGATCGCGCGATCGCCCAACTCAATTTGGCAAAACAAGCTCTCTCGTTGCAGCAAGCCGGAACCCGTCCAGAAGATGTGGCACAGGCACGCGCTGAGGTGATTCGGGCGGAGGGCCAGTTGCAAACGGTTCAGGCTCAAATCAACGACACCGTGATTCGGGCACCCTTCAGTGGTGTGGTAACTCGCAAGTTTGCCGATCCCGGCTCCTTTGTTACACCTACCACGTCCGGCAGTTCCGTTTCCTCTGCTACATCCTCTTCAATTTTGTCTCTAGCAGCCAATAATCAGGTGATTGCCAAAGTGGCAGAAACCAGTATTCCCAAAATCAAACTGGGGCAACGCGTCACTATCACTGCCGATGCCTACCCCGATCAGACTTTCACCGGACGCGTGACCCAAATCGCGACACAATCCACAGTGGAACAAAACGTCACCAACTTTGAGGTGAAAATGTCGATCGCAGACCCCAAAAATCAACTCAAAGCTGGAATGAATGTGAATGTGGAATTTAATGTGGGTACGCTGACCGATGCGCTGGTGATTCCCACGGTGGCGATCGTCCGGCGAGAGGAAGGAACGGGAGTGCTACTTGCCAGTCGAGAAGAAGGTAAATCGCGCTTTCAGATCATCAAAACAGGCGTTACCGTGAACAACAAAACCGTGGTCACAGAGGGGCTAGAAGCCGGACAAAAAGTTTTACTCAGCTTTCCAGCAGGTGAACGTCCGCCTTCAAGAACGCCCTCGATCTTTCCCGGCATGGGTGGTGGACAGCGGGGCGGTGGGCAGCGTAGCGGCAGCGATCGCCCCAGTGGTCGTTGAGGCAGGACGATGATGCTCAAGTCGAGTCGAGTGCAACCCACTAAAGTGTCCTTGATGGAAGTGATCACAATGGCGCTAGAAGCCTTGTGGAGCAACCGTCTACGAACTGCCTTAACGATGCTGGGGGTAATTATTGGAATTTCGTCTGTGATTATGGTGACCTCAGTAGGGCAGGGCGTACAAAAAGCTACGGAGCAACAAATCCAGTCGTTGGGAACCAATGTCATGCTGGTGCTGACGGGGATTGCCCGCTCTGGTGGCATCAGTCAGGGATCTGGATCAGCATCCACCCTCACCTGGGAAGATGCTCAGGCGATCGCAGAACAGGCTCCGGCGGCTGAAGGCGTTACTGCGTACCTGCAACGGTTTGGGCAAGTAGTGAATGGTGACCAAAATACCTCCACATCGATTTTGGGAACCGATCTCAGCTATCCAGAAGTGAAGGAGATCAAGCCCCAAACAGGGCAGTACTTTACTCAGGATGATCTCAACAATGCGGAATCAGTCGTGGTGCTGGGTAGTGCTGTGCGAAACGAACTATTTGCACCGGATGAAACCGTGATCGGAACCAGCGTCCGAATTCAAAATGGGCGCTACACCGTAATTGGCGTAATGGAGTCGAAAGGCTCGGTGGGTGGGCAAGATCAAGACGATCGCGTCTACATCCCACTCACCACCATGTCATCCCGGATTGTGGGCAACAACTCGCTCTCTGGCACGGCAATTAGTGGTTTTTGGGTCAAGGCATCAGATCAAGTGCAACTCGAAGCAGCCCAGTTTCAAGTTACCAATCTGCTCCGCATCCGCCACAACATTTACCCGCCGGAACCCGATGACTTTCGCATCAGCAACCAAGTAGATATCATCAACACCTTCAGCAATGTAGTGGGTTTGTTTACAGTGTTAGTCGGCGCGATCGCGGGCATTTCGCTTGTAGTCGGCGGCATCGGCATTGCCAACATCATGCTGGTATCGGTGGTTGAACGCACCCGCGAGATCGGCATTCGCAAAGCGATTGGGGCAACCAATAGCGCCATTCTCAGTCAGTTTTTGACGGAAGCGATCGTCGTGTCGCTGGTGGGAGGAGCGGTGGGAGTGGCGATCGGGGTGGGGTTAGCATTCGCGGCTTCCTCGGTGTTTCGCTTTCCCTTTGTGGTGTCGCTCTGGTCAGTCATTGCCGGACTTGCCCTCGCCTTCACTGTGGGGTTGATCGCCGGAGTGATACCTGCCCGTAATGCTGCCCGTCTCGACCCGATCGCCGCCCTTAGAAGCGATTGAGAACGAATTATAGCCATAGCCATCTGTAACGTGGCTATGGCGAGTCAGAACGCCTACCCAGCATTGGCTTTGCCACTTTTTCCTGTCCTAAGCGTTCTGACCAAAGCTATAAAAATGAAAAGTTACAAGTTCAAAATGCCTTGCTGAAAACCATTTTGAACTTTGCCTTACCCTTTAATCCTTCCCCATCCCGCTTCTACCTCTTCTACCTTACTACACTGCTATCGCTTCAACGCCAGTCTCACATCGGGGGTATCGCGGTAGAGTTTACGGAGTTGGTTGAGCATGGCGGGTTGGGTTTTGCGGATGAGAGCGGTGACAGGGTCGAAGCCTGCTAGCAGAGCATCGCTGGCCTCACGAGAAAACTGCTGAGCAAACTGGACGCGATCGCGGCGAATCGATTCCACACTGGCAACAAACGCCGGAATGTTTATCCGTTCACCCTTTTGCCGAGCATTTGCTAGCCACTGCTTGAGGTGGGCTGCCATAAAACAACCATCTTCAAACGCCTGAGTTGCACCCTGCCCTAAGGTGGGGAACATGGCATGAGAACTGTCTCCCAAACACAACACGTGTCCTCGTTGATCACCGAAAACCGCATCGATTTCTTGAATCCGCGCCCAATGAATTTGATCGATATTGGCGCAAACGGATGACACCAAGAACTGGCACACTTCGCTGTAGCCGGTGGGAGGTTCATAGGCAGCCCGCAGGTAAGCTGGCGTTTTTGCCTCTTCAGGAATTTCCAGTCCTGCGGCAAGGGGAAATGACCCAGCAATATAAACCTCGTTGCCAGGGATGGCAAAAGCAAGTAAACGATGCCCGTTATAAAACCATTGCTGGTAGTCATCAATGATGCGATCGGGTGAATTGGGAACCAGCAGGCGATAAATGCAAACTCCCAAATGTTTCGGTTCTGGCTGGTCGATAAACGTGGTGCGAACCTGGGAATAACGTCCATCACAACCCACGATCAGGTCGATATGGTCAATGTGCTGGCGATCGCCTGTCTGCTGATCTTCAATCACAAGATACAACGGACTTTCTGCCGAAGTGTCTGCATAGCCCATCTCTACAACGATAGTGTTGTAACGGATGTGAGCAGCGATGGGCGATCGCAACTGGCGATACAATTCTGCCCAACGAATCCGAATGACGGTATTGTCTGCCACCTGCAACAAGTTCAAATCCAGAAAAACAGTGCCATCTGTCAGTCCGGCTGTCCAGGTTTCCCAGGGGAGACTCACTCCCTCAGCTCGGAGTGCAACTTCTAAATTTGGATTGCACTGCTTCAACAGTTTCAACGCATTGGGTCCGACGTTTAATCCAGTGCCTGCCAACACATTCGCTTCGGGTCCTTTCTCAATGCAGAAAATCTCCACATCGGCTTCCCCTGCCAAACCATGTACCACCAGACACCCAGCCACTCCAGCGCCAATCACCGCAATCCGAATGGGAGCGCGATCGCTCATGATTCCTTCTTCCTATTCATTCTAGTCAGCCGTATCCTACCCCATGTCGTTTGAAGCGGTTGTGCAGAGAGAACAAGCCGAGCAAAGATGCAGGAATCCAAACCCTAGCGACCGAATCCTGATAGCTTAAGATGCAGAGTTTCGTCTCTAGTGTGAATTGCTTATGACAGGCACCTCTTCTACCTCCGTTTCCGTTGAAGCGCTACGACAGCAGTTTCCGGCGTTGCAAAACAAGGCATATTTCAACTACGGGGGGCAAGGTCCCATGCCGCAGACGGCGCTGGCCGCGATCGCTCAGTCGTTTCAAAAGGTGCAGCAATGCGGACCATTTTCCGGTGAAGCCAATGTGTGGGTAAATCAGGAAGCAGAATTGACCCGGAGGGCGATCGCTCAGGAACTCAATGTCTCCCCAGACACCATTACCCTGACGGAAGATGTAACAGTGGGGTGCAATATTGCCTTATGGGGCATTGATTGGCGCTTGGGTGACCATTTGCTGCTGTCAGATTGTGAACATCCCGGCATTGTGGCGGCGGCTCAAGAAATCACCCGTCGATTTGGTGTAGAGGTGAGTACCTGCCCCTTGCAAGCTACCCTGAATCAGGGCGATCCGGTGGCAGCGATCGCCAGCCATCTTAAACCCAGTACCCGACTGGTGGTGCTCAGTCATATTTTGTGGAACACGGGACAGGTGTTGCCGCTGGCAGAAATTGTGGCGGCGTGTCATAGCTATTCTCACTCCCGCCCGGTGAAAGTGTTAGTGGATGCGGCCCAATCGGTGGGGGTGTTGCCGCTGAACTTAGCCAATCTGCAAGCCGATTTTTATGCCTTTACTGGGCACAAATGGTGGTGTGGACCTGAGGGAGTGGGCGGGTTGTATGTTCGACCAGAAGCAATGTTGAGCCTCCATCCCACGTTCATTGGCTGGCGCGGCATCACCAAAAATGAGACTGGTTCTCCTACGGGCTGGCTCCCGGATGCCCGACGCTATGAAGTGGCAACATCTGCCTATCCGCTGTATGCCGGACTGCGACAAGCGATCGCAATTCATCAGCAATTTGGCACTCCTCAAGAGCGCTTCACACGCATTCGCTCACTCAGCAAAACCTTGTGGCAAAAGCTAGTCGAGATGTCAGATGTAACGTGTTTACGGACCAGCCCACCCCAAGCAGGGTTAGTTTCGTTTCAGTTACCTGGCAAATCTCATGCCCAACTGATCCGTTTCCTGGAAGCCCGCTCGATCATGCTGCGTACCTTGCCCGATCCAGATTGTGTTCGGGCGTGTGTACATTACCTGACGCTAGAGGCAGAAATTGAGCAATTGGTTGCGGCGATCGCAGAATTTCTCTACACATCTTAACGTCTTCGTCTGTCATGCACCCTTAGAATCTTCCAGCATCCGCCCTGCCCCAAGGAGTACTTGTTTCATGTTGCCATTGGTCTGCCAACTCACAATTAGAAGGTAAATAGTGAGGAACAAACTGCCTCCCACAAGTGCCAGTACAGATAGGAGTATTCCGATGTTCGAGAATTGATGCCGCCATGCAACCCAAAGCGCAGAAAGTGTCAGCATAAACATGAAATCGAGATTGAATTGACCTGCCCAACTCATGACTCCAATGTCACCGAAAAAAATGTTGAGCAAGCCCAAACCATGATTTGCGATCACTATGCCGGTATAGCTCGTAAGAATAGTTAGTAAGACTATTAAAAAAATGCGAAATGCAGTCATAGCAAGCTCCTCAATGATGTAACTCAATAAACAGGACGACTTGAACCTAGAGTTGAACATCACTCCTAACCAACTTGTCTTAAAGATAAAGTTGCAGTCAGGGAGTTGGTGATGGAGAGTTTCACAAGAAGTTCGTAGTCGCAAGGCTATCTGAAAGCACTCATGGTTTGAAGCCATAGATTCATCCCCTTAACAAAGGCGATGAATCTATAAGTGTTAGCAACTCGTTAGTTTGGAAAAAACTGAGAGTTCTATCGGAGAGTTAGTTGTAATGAGGTGAATTCAGGAAACGGCTGGCTTCTTCGGTGACGTTACCATCAAAAATTCGGGTTGTGAATGCTGCCCCAAGCTTTTTGGCTTCCGTCGGGAAATAGTCGTAGGCAAAGGCTTGAGCGTTTTCAAGCGAGTCGAACTCGTAAAATCCCCCGACTGAATTGTTTTGCACGCCACTCAACCAGGTTTTGTTCTGAAGACCTTTCTGGACTTTCAAAACAGGGTTGAACTCACGCCAGGGAGCTTGATCAAAGGGTACAGACAATTGCACTTCAGTGTAAACAAAAAACTTGCTCATTGGTTTACTCCATTGTTTAGAGCGTTGATTGAAGTGAAGTCCGAACTCACAACCTCACTGTATGCGTCTGCTATCATTGCGTCAATAATGCACTTTTTCGGTAGATACTCTCCAAAAGGAAAGTAAGGAATGGCAGCAAAAGAACGATATGCAATGTGTCCGGTTGATGCCGCAATTGCTCTCATGTCAGGCAAATGGAAGCCCCGTATCCTTTGGAAACTGCATTTGTACAAGGTTTTACGCTATAGCGAATTTCAGCGCGAGATGCCAAGTATCACCCACAAAATGCTTGCTCAACAATTGCGAGAACTGGAGAATGATGGTTTGATTGTCCGCACGATGTATCCAGTCATGCCACCGAAAGTCGAGTATCGGCTGTCGGATTTTGGTCAAACGCTTGCTCCAGTCATTGACTCGTTAGTAACTTGGAGTCGTGCTCATGAACCCGAAGTCCGTGCAATTTTGAAGCGAAAGGAGCCGTCCGATTCTGTATAACCTCGGTCACCTCTATTTAGTCAGCAAACTTAGGACACAACTAATCTGCGCCTTTACAGTTCCTCCCTTCCCCATCTTCCTCACCGCTTCTATCTCCCTCATCCTTTTCCCTATCCTTCTTGGGTCAAAATTCGTCCAATGGTGCGGTTTTGGGCAGTGAAGGCGGCTTTGGCAACTCGTTGGATATCGGCTGGGGTGATGGCGGCGATGCGATCGAGTTGTTTGAATAAGTTGCGCCAGTCTCCGGTTTTCACGTCGTATTCCAACAATGCCTGCGCCATGCCCATATTGGAATTGAGCGATCGCAACAATCCAGCCCGTGCCTGAGTTTTCACCCGCTCCAGTTCTTCGCTAGTCACAGGTTCTGTTTTCAAGCGCTCAATTTCTGCCCGGAGTGCCGTTCCTACTTCTTCGACTGTATGCCCAGGAGCCGTGAGAGCGTAGAACAGCATCAGGTTAGGAAACTTGTTGCCCGGAAATCCGGTAAAGCCTTGAGCGCTGAGAGCAAGCTGTTTCGTTTCTACTAAGGATTTATACAACCGAGATGTGCGCCCGCTGCTTAAAATGTCGCCGATCATGTCGTAAATCACGGCATTGGGATCGTTGAAGGCAGGGGCGTGGTAGCCCTCTAGATACCAGGGTTGAGATTTTAGCTTTAGCGTGACTTCACGGGTTTCAGTTTGGGGTGGTTCAATGGCAGTCACCTGAGGAGGCTTGGGTTGAGCTTTGTAGCGACCAAAGTAGGTGGTTGCCAGACGCTTGACTTCCGCAGGACGCACATCCCCGACGATCGCGATCGTCAAATTGCTGGGCACGTAGTAGCGATCAAAAAACTGCTGCACATCTTCTCGTGTTAAACCGCTGATATCTCGGTTGTAGCCGATCACAGGACGGCGATAGGGATGCACCTTAAATGCTGTATCCAGAAACGCCTCCACCATTTGCCCAATGGGAGAATTATCAGTTCGTAGACGGCGTTCTTCCAAAATCACGTTTTGTTCTTTGTAAAACTCCCGAAAAACCGGGTCAAGGAACCGCTCTGACTCCAGCGACATCCACAATTCCAGTTTGTTGGCAGGGAAACTGTAGAGGTAGCGAGTCGCATCGGTTGAGGTATTAGCATTTAGACCTACGCCGCCTGCCTGCTCTACGATCCGTCCCATCTCGTTTTGCTCAACCAGTTTCGCCGCTTCAGCTTCTACTTTGGTAAACTCTGCCTGGAGTTGTTTAGCTTTGTCAGTTTGGTTGCTGGCATTTGCTGCTTTCACCTGTTCAGATAGTTCATCCAGGCGATCGAGTAAGGGTTTTTCTGCCGCATAATCCACCGTACCAATTCGGCTGGTTCCCTTAAATGCCAGGTGTTCCAGGAAGTGGGCCACTCCTGTTTTGCCATCCGGTTCATCGGCACCACCCACATCGGCATAGGTCACAAACGAAACCACTGGAGCCTTGCGCCGCTCTAGAACAATGAATTTCATGCCGTTTTCCAGACGAAATTCTGTGATGTCCTGAATGACGTTATCCAGGTAGGGCTGAATGGAGGTTGGGTTGGGAGCCTGGGTTGTTGAGGGGGAATTTGTTTGAGCGATCGCGCCCTCAGAAACCGCTCCCCAATACCCAATCGTAAGCACCAGAGATAGGGCGATCGCGCCAGCCAATTTACCAACCCAGGCGGAGACGAGGCGAACTATCGAACATTGCAAAGTCATCATGCCTTCCAACAAACAATGCCGTTTCCAGGATACAGCGGTTCTCAAACACGTGTGAGGTTCTTGGCAAGGTTCCGCGTTAGGGAAGGAGCGATCGCCCCTTTCTACCTGGGATTGCCCCACTCTAACCACCTAGCGACCCCTACGATCTCGAAGAGTGCGCCCAATCCAGAGAAGGGGTGATCATGCTTTTAGTTTAAGGGTGAGAGCGGGGGGTGTTGCTGAATAGAAGTATGAAATTATAGCAAAGTGCTGAGTAATGAGGACTGAGTGCTGAGAATGCAATCCAGTCACTTCAGGACTTTCAGCAGTTCGATAGTCCTAACCTATAGCAGTACCGCTATACAAAGTGAGTTTTTGCATTGCCCCCTAAATCCCCCAATTCTGGGGGACTTTGAAGACTGTGTTCCCCCAAAGTTGGGGGGCTAGGGGGGCGAATCATAGTTGAATTCAGCAACGCCAGAGCGGGGTAGAATTTGTCGCATATTAATGCAACCATCTGATGCCAAGGAAAATTCGGGATTACAAGGCTGAGATTGTCCAGGTTAGGATTTGAGCAGAGACGCGGTAAGGGTAGCCATCAAAACTGGAAGCACCCAAAATTGCGATTGCTAATTACGATCGCCTTTAAGGATGGGGATGATGTCCCGTTGTATTTAGAGAAGTTACTACAAAAGGCGATTCAAGAACTGGCAAACCTTGAGGAGGAATCAGATCCATGAATTATCGGTACAGTTTGACGATTCAATGGTCAGAGGAAGATCAACTTTACTTGGTGACGATTCCAGAATTTTCTGCCATTGCTATGCAACCTTCGACGTATGGAAAAACCTATGAGGAGGCGATTGCCAATGCCCAAGAAGCGATCGCGGGATACCTGGACTATTGCCAGGAAGAAGGAATCGTCCCTCCCGCTCCTGTCCCTGCTGCTGCCTGAACCAGAGCGATCGCCTGCTTCAAATAAACCGCGATCGTCCCGCTCCACCTACGATCGCTCTCCCCCAACAAAAAGTGATCGCCCAATCCAGAGAAGGAAGGGGCGATCGCAGTCTAAATTATTCGTGATTCAAACAGAGTTGTTCTAAGGAGACTGACGCATTTCACTGATAGATTGATGGCTATCTTGAAGAGCTAAGGATGGAATTGAGGGTCAGCCACAGGTAGAGCAACGATACCAGGCTGAGAAGGAATCCGATTGGCAGATAACCGACGTTTAATAGCGTCAGAGCCGTTGCACCAATTAGAAAAGCACATCCGTAGGCAGCGATCGCGCCTGCTACCCGAATTACAATCTCCATCCATCCAGACTTGGACTCAATCCCCAAACCACCCAACAATAGCCCGCCCAATACTGCACCCGCGATCGCCCAACGGGGATCTTTCCCCGTCATCACCCCAGCATAGTAAAAACCAACTACGGCTCCAGATGCGGCTCCTGCCAAAATGGTAGCGATCCGGTTGAATGGAGGATGTAAACGCGATCGCACACCCGCCGCAGCCCCTCCCACCCCTAAACTGATCGCCAGAGCGATAGCATAGTTCCAGGCTTTATCACTGGGAGTTTGCCCCAAACTGCCAAAAATTAGATGGCTAACAGCATGACCCGCCAGCAAAAAAGTCGCGATCGCCAGCAAGATTCGTAAAGCTTTCACCGATCCACCCTCCACCCATACCAATCTCCAATCCTTCCCCATCAATCCTACGCAACATGAAACAGGTTTGGTTGAGTCACAAATCCTTTTGGACACTGGCAGGCATGGGAATTCTGGCAGTTCCGCTGATGATTTTTGGCTGGTTGGTGTTTCAGCGTCCGCCCCAAACGGCAACCGAAAAACAGTTGTTTCAAGGCATTGATTACCGCCGTGAATATCGATCGCAGCCCCGACCGATCATGCTACACATCGTTTCTATCGATTTAGCCGCTCAAGGTGTCAAAGTACTGGCAACTCCGGGTCAAGCTCGCACTCCTGAATGGGAAACCAACGCCCGCACCACTTCTGAGTTTTTGCAAGAATTTAAGTTGCAACTGGCGGTCAATGCCAACTTTTTCTACCCGTTTGATGAAAATACTCCGTGGAATTCCTATCCCAATAGTGGCGATCGCGTAGGTGTGGTAGGACAAGCAATTTCCAACGGGCAGGAATATTCTTCCCCTCAGGAAAGTTGGGCGGTTTTCTGCATCACAGCCAACCAACGTGCCCGTATCTTGGCATCCGGTCGATGCCCCACTGGAACCACTCAGGCAATTTCGGGAAGTGGCGTAATTGTAGAAAATGGACAGTCCATTCCCGCTAAGCAAGGCGCTGCTGATAGTGATGGCAATTACTCCCGCACAGCCGTTGCTGTGGATAAAACAGGTCAAAAGCTCTGGCTAATTGCCGTTGACGATAAACAGTGGCTTTACAGCGAAGGCGTGACCCTGGGAGAACTGGCCGAAACCGCGATCGCGCTGGGAGCAGACGCAGCCTTAAATCTGGATGGCGGCGGCTCAACCACCCTGGTCACCTCAACCCCCAAAGGGTTTCAAATTCTTAACTCCCCCGTTCATACCAAGATCCCCATGAGAGAACGTCCCGTCGCCAACCACTTAGGCTTCTACGCCCTTCCCACCCCTTAACTCCCAGCCCCTCTTACCAGTTATCCATTCCGCAAGGAACTGTAATAAAAACTATAGGCATCAAATAAAGCACCAACTAACATACAGGCAAAGGCAATAACGATCGCCCCTTCAATCGCCTCTCCATTGCCAAACACCTGAAGAAATTGCAGAATTTGATTGGTAATCACTTGACTCACAGTTCCCAAAATTGGAAGCTGTGAAGCTAAAGTTAGCACCGTTATGGCAGAACCAATCAATAGCAACGGCGCAACGAAACTTAAAAAGCTCGTCACTATTAGAGAACGCAAAAGCTTCCTTGAGCGTGTAGACATAGCCTGTACCGTCATAGAACAGCCACTGCACTTCGGTAACATCTTTGCTACCTGTTTACACCTTAAAGAGCGATCGTGCTAAATCGCTCAAGTTATCGCAAATCTTAAAATAGCCTTAAGAATCTTGGTGAAGCTGTCTATACCAATTTGGGCTTTCTTATCTCTTACTACTGAACTTCAGCTATTCTGGCTAAGGATTAATTCGTCTAGGTTCTTCCGTGAGCGACTCATCAACCCTTTCCGGCTTAAACCGATGGATAGAACGATTACTTGCAGCCATTTTGCTGGGTGGGCAAGTGATGGTACACGTTTTAGCTGGCAAAATTCATCGTCGCAATACTGTAGAGCAGATGGCACTGGCAGGGCCCGCCTCGCTTCTAATTGCCTTGATTACCGCCGCCTTTGTTGGCATGGTTTTCACCATTCAGGTTGCTAGAGAATTCATCACCTTAGGGGCAGGTAGTGCAGTCGGCGGCGTGTTGGCTCTGGCTCTGTGTCGCGAGTTGGCACCTGTTTTGACAGCAGTGGTGCTAGCAGGACGGGTTGGCTCGGCGTTTGCAGCAGAACTGGGCACGATGCAAGTGACAGAGCAAATTGATGCCCTCTATGTGCTGAAAACTGACCCGATCGATTACCTCGTTATTCCCCGTGTCATCGCCTGTTGCCTAATGTTGCCCGTCCTCACGGTGCTGTCGCTTCTGACAGGGCTTTTGGGCGGCTTGCTCATTGCCACCAATTTGTACGGCATTTCTCAGTCTGTTTTTCTTGATTCAGTCCAAAATTTTCTGGGTTTGTGGGATTTGTTCAGTGCTCCGATCAAAGGCTTCTTTTTCGGAGCCTTGATTGCAGTGATTGGTTCAAGTTGGGGATTAACTACAACAGGTGGAGCCAAAGGCGTGGGACAATCTACCACAACCGCTGTGGTCACTTCGTTGCTAGCAATCTTCATCAGCAATTTCTTCCTGTCGTGGTTGATGTTTCAGGGTACGGGAAGCGCGGTATTACCAGGAGGATAGATCTGCCTTCCACCGTTCCACCCTTAGAATAGAGGGGTAAACCACTGCTCATGTTGAGTTGAACTAGATCCTCGTGACTACTGTTATTCCATCGTCTCAACCATTGTCTGTTGTGGAGCTAACGCCTAGCTACTGGCTACCTCTGGGGTTTGTTGTAGCTGCGTTGCCGCTATTTTTTGTGCAAGTATGGGTTAGTTTAGCGATCGCGCTGTTTGGAGCGTTTCTGCTATTGCAAGCAGTTACAATTCGGCTTCGCTTCACAGAATCTGCTCTGGATGTTTACCGTGGAGACGCGTTGATTCGCCGCTTTCCTTACAGTGAGTGGCAAAACTGGCGAATTTTTTGGCAACCGTTACCAATTCTTTTCTACTTTAAGGAAGTCAAAAGTATTCATTTTCTGCCAATTCTGTTTGATGCCAAAACTCTTCAGAATTGTTTAGAAACCCGCTGCCCACGCCGCTAAGGACAATGAATCATTCAAAATGTAAAATTAAAAGTGGCAAAGCTTGACGGGAAGCCATTTTGAACTTTTAATTTTTGATTTTTAATTCGTTCTCATTCCAAACCATCCCCTCTCATTGCTCGTAATTTCTAATAACTAAGTTCGATCACGCTGCTTGAATGAATACTGAATATTCACCCATTGTTGAGACAACCGCGAATCAAATTTCCACCGTGAGTAACTCTTCTCCCCTCCCTCAAGATGCAGACCCTGTACAAAACGATGTAGAAGCGCTGCATCGGCAGGTTCAGGCATTGAAGCAAGAGATTAACGATTTGCAAGTTGCCAAAGCCCAACTCCAATCCCAGATTTTAGACGCTCAAGCCACAATGGGTCAGGTTGTGCAAGAAGGGTTAAAGGAGTTAGAGAAGCGGAAACGGGACTTGCAAATTAGCGTTGAGCAGCTTGAGCGGCGGCAAGAACGGGTTCGAGAAGAAATGCGGACGACCTTTGCTGGGGTTTCTCAAGATCTCGCGATTCGGGTGCAGAGCTTCAAAGAGTATCTGGTTGGAAGCTTGCAGGATTTGGCAATGGCGGCGGATCAGCTAGAGTTGCCTCAGCCTGTTCAAGAACCTGAAAAACCGATCGCGATCGCCCCCGATGGATTATCCGAAGAACCAGCTACTTTTAAGTTTGGCGATCAAGCGTTTCAAGACCAAACCAAGAAAATTCGCAGTTTGTTAGATCAGTACCGCAACCGTCCAGACTATTACGGGCCACCCTGGCAACTGCGTCGCACCTTTGAACCCATCCATGCAGAGCGAGTATCCAACTGGTTCTTCACGCAGGGTGGGCGTGGAGCAGTTCGCTCAATGGGTAGCCGACTACAAAATATCTTGATTTCATCGGCGGCAGTCTCAATTCTGCGATCGCTGTATGGGGATCAACTGGTCACCCTCGTCCTTGCCGATTCACCAGAACGCCTCGGAGAATGGCGCAGAGGTCTACAAGATTGCCTCGGCATCACTCGCGCAGACTTTGGAGTGGATCGGGGTGCGGCCCTGTTTGAAGATCCAGTTATCCTGACGCAAAAAGCCGAACGCCTGCAAAAAGACGGCTATAC
Organism: Leptolyngbyaceae cyanobacterium C42_A2020_001; assembly: GCA_015272515.1. Taxonomy (GTDB): domain Bacteria; phylum Cyanobacteriota; class Cyanobacteriia; order Leptolyngbyales; family Leptolyngbyaceae; genus JSC-12. The sequence goes on from JACYLN010000007.1 coordinate 21,199, forward strand.
GCCTTTTATCATCATTGATGAGACAGAATCGCAAATTGACCTGGCAATTCTTCAGTTCCCCTTATGGCTCGCCTTTGCTGCCAGTCCTCAACCTTCAAGTTATACCCGCGACAGTTATACCCGTGATAGCTATACCCGCGACTGGATTTAAACACTCGTGGCAATTTGCCCATTTATTCCATGCTTTAAGCATTGAGCAACGAGATGGACGTGGTTAAATTTCCAGCTTCTCGAATTCTTCGCATGAATCGGCTACCATCCGCTGGATAATGGCTAGAGAGTTTCATAATTCAACTATTCTGTCTTCAACCCTTTGCTCCTGAGTTGTTATGTCTCTTTGGCTATCCCTCAACGGACTCTTGCTGCTGATTGCCTACCTCTTAGGTTCTCTTCCATGTGGCTATTGGGCAGGCTGGCTGCTTAAAGGTATTGATATTCGTGAACATGGTTCTGGTTCTACAGGAGCCACTAATGTTTTGCGAACAGTGGGTACCGTTCCCGCGCTCGTCGTCTTAGCAATTGATATCCTGAAGGGAGTTGCCGCAATCTCTCTGGTTTATGCCACCTATTCCAGCGAATTCATTAAGCCTTACATTCCATCTTCGGTAGAACTGGGCAATTGGTTGCCCTGGCTTGTGACCCTAGCCGGAGCACTAGCACTCTTGGGTCACAGCAAATCTGTCTTTCTCAACTTTACAGGTGGAAAATCGGTAGCAACTAGTTTAGGCGTGTTACTCGCCATGAATTGGGGTGTGGGGGTAGGAGCATTTGGGGTATTTTTGCTAGTGCTGGCGATTACCCGAATTGTGTCCGTTAGCTCTATCAGTGGTGCGATCGCGGTTTCTGGTCTTATGTTTGCCACCAGTCAGCCACTACCCTACCTCTTGTTTGGGATTGCCGGAGGAATTTATGTCATCCTGCGGCACCGCTCCAATATTCAACGGTTGATGGCAGGCACCGAACCTCGGCTGGGTGAAACGCTGCCCGAATCTACCACTTCCTCCCAATCTTGAAATCAACCTTGTCCAGGTTCAAATCTGTAGTTTTTCCTGAGGGAAACCTCCAGTTTTTGAGTTGGATGCAGTTAACCTCAGCAGCAACAAAAACTTTTAGCAAAAAACTTTAAAACTCAAGGCTTTTCTAATGGGACTTAAAATCGTTGAGGACTTTGATGGCAATTTCACGCTCGATCCGGCTGCAAAGCTTGAACTATTCAAGTTTTTAAGCAATGACAGTTTCCTTGAGCAGGTTGCTCAAAATGCTGAGTGTTCCCAGGTTGAATTTACGGAACTTCTATTTCAACCAGTTCCCTACAGCCCAACAACCCCAAAGGGAATGCCAGCCAAGTTTGAGAAATACTACACCTCATCGGATCACGTGATTATTAACGTGCCGCCCAACTTTATGTTCAAAGCAAAAATCTTTCAGCCCAGTCGCCTGTGTGCGGTTTATCGTAAGGTGAGTTAGCCCATGTCTTCGCCGCCAATGGATGCGCCAACCCTCGCCAGTTTAGAGCTTGTTCCCTACATCAGCGATCGCGGTCTGCTGCCACAACAGTTCCAAAGCAAGGTCGGAGTGTACGCCATTTTTGATGAAGCAACGATATTGCAATACATTGGGTACTCTCGCGATGTTTACCAGAGCCTCAAACAGCATCTTGTACGGCAACCCACCCGCTGTTATTGGCTCAAGGTGCAGACCGTTGAACACCCCAATCGCACTATATTAGACACCATTCGGAGTGCATGGATTGCGGAAAATGGCACCCTGCCACCGGGCAACCAGCCAAACGAAACTAGCTGGACTGAAGCCATTAATGTGAAACAGCAAATGACCCCAGAAGAACAAGAGCACTATAGCTTAGCAGTTGACGAGATAACTCAAATTAAAGTGCTAAAACAAGTCGCTCGACGGCTTGAAGCGGAAGTACTAGCAATTTTGCAGAATCGTGGTGTACAAGAAGATCTGCGCTTCAATCCCAAAATGAAAGAAGCAGGGTTACTCGATTTAAAGTAATTAACGATTACTTAAACGTTTCATAACAAGAACTCAAGATTTGTATTGAATCAGGTAGAGGGATACGTCCCATTTTTTATACTGAGCCTGTTCCTATCGTTTGTACTAAAAACGAGGAGGCTTGACATGGTTCATACCTACGAAGTGTTTGTAGACATCCGGGAGTTTATTGGACAATCGAATAATCCTTACCAAAGTGGAACCGCACGCTACGAGATCGATGCCGAATCGACAGGGCAAGCTGATGACATCGCCTGCACTCAAGCTAGAAAGGATTATCCCAAAGGCATTGAGTATGATCCTAGAGTTACAAAGTTATTGAAATAAAGCTGCTCAAACAATAAAATGCCCCTGCTTAGAGCTTCACAGTAGGGGCATTTTTTGTACGCTATTGAATCACCCAAAAGAAGCTAGTCGAGGTAGCCCATCAAAACAGCAGGTTCAGGATCAACCGTTTCGTTCGATGCGATCGGTCGATTGCCAGGAAGCACCGAAGCTGCTAACAAGCCAGGGTCACTTGCCATAATTGGGCGATTGCCAGGAAGAAGCATCCCTTCAACCATCTTGAATTCGCTATCAAAAATGGGGCGATCGCCAGGCAGCATTTCACGCACAGTCAAACGACTTGCTTCAATGGGGCGACCATTCAAAAATGAACCAGCAAGAACAAGATGGCTGGCAGCGATCGGACGCACGCCCGCCACAGATATGGTTTCAGCAACCTCAATATCACTTGGCATAACAGGACGATTCCACACCATTAAACTAGGTTGACTTAACTCGAGCGTAGCCTGCTTTTGCGTTTCATCCACTTGAGCAGGACGGGTAGTAATTTGCACAACGTTATCGGTACTCATAGCGTCTTCACCAATCACTTCTTCACTATTTGCCATAGCATCATCCGTCGCAACCTCTTGCACTGAGCCATTTGGCAAAGCCTCTGAAGCTTCAACTTTAGTAGCGCGGGAAGTACGAGACCTCGAACCAGTTGTCTTACTTGCGCGACCATTCGACTTAGCTGTGCTGTCAGCAGTCATGACGGATAACCCCTAAAGAGCATTTCGTTAACAAATCCAAAAGTGAATCGGCTAGCTTATTCAAAAAGCTTAGAATTCACTTGCTAATCTTAAGCAAACATTATAAGCGGAAACCAATTGTAACCCTTCAAGTAGACCAAACAGCAAAACTTCTCATCTTGATTCGATTTGCTAATCACCTGATTGAAGCTGCCGTACAGAAAGGGAAACAGTCTAAAACCATCTCCCTTCTGCCAAAACATTAGATTAAACGCTGGCAGCCACCTTTGCACCTTGAGCTGTCAACCGTTCGTAGGTTGCCCGCATCTTCAACCCAGTCAACACCTGAAACAGCCCCGTGCCATTGTTAGAACCAGGATAATCACGGTGCTGCAACAACAGCTCTGTCAACTCACCGTTGTACTTAGTCGAGAGGTTACTTAGGTGATGTTCGATATAAATGACCTCTTCCAACTTGTCAAACTGACCATCAACTTCTAGTACAGAGACATTGTGCCCGTAGTAAGTATCTGGTCCGTAGTGCATCCGAATGCCAGGGTAGGAGCAAGTCAACTTCCGTCCACAAGGAATCCAGTCAATGGTCGATCCCTCATCAAACAGATAAGCAGGCTCAAATCCTTCCACGCCATCGCGCTGGATCATCTGCACGCGCAAAACCTTCCGCTCAGTATCATTCTTGATTAATTGGGTTGGTAACACCTGAATGACAACATCGGCAAATTCTTTTTGCGGGTCGATATAAGCGGCGAAGTCAGGACGGCGAGAGTTAATTGCAGCCAGTACATCTTCATAAGTGTGACCACGTTCTGCCATGTCCCGCTGGATCTTCCAGGCAATTTTGACTTCGTCACTGATATCCAGATAAACGCTGAAATCGAGCAGTGCCCGAACCCGCTCATCGTATAAAGGGTGCAATCCTTCGATAACAACAATATGGTTCGGCTCCACCAACTCAGGAGGATCGATCATGCCTGTCTCATGGTTGTAAATCGGCTTGTTGATCGTCTCCCCACTCTTCAAGGCTTTAATCTGCTCATACATCAAATCAAAGTTGTTGGCTTTAGGATTTAACGCCGTCACACCAACTTCTTTACGCTGCTTGCGATCGAGACTATGGTAGTCATCCAGACAAATCACTGTGATGAATTCTTTTCCAAATAAATCTTCTAATCGGCGCAGAAAGGTAGATTTGCCGCATCCGGAGTCCCCGGCAACGCCAATTAGAACCACGCGGTCTGGCTTGTTGGTCATAGTTTCCTCTAACGACAGGGTTGCTTATCTAATAAGTGGAATGGTTCAAAATCTGCGACCTACGGGCATCGTTTTGGCTCAGACGCACTCGCCAATTAAGGCATCATGCGACTTTCATCACCCTCAGCTTTCACGCAGCGTAAAAGAGTCAATCCGCAACTCACACAAGCAGGTGTATGCCTAGCCAGCAGCGAAAGCTCTTATTGGTAGGTATTTAATACTACCGTTATGGTGATCTTACCAAAAGGGGATCACTGCAACAAGCCAGTATTAAAAGGAAATTGCAGATTTTGTTTAAAACCTTAGTTTTCTTAAGCGGTGGAGTGAATCGGATGAAGAGAACCAGGTAAGCACACTAAGATTGAAACGAAGCATGACCATGACTAAGACAAGGATTCCAGGGGTTGGGCAAGGGTAAAGTGTCGCCTGACAATTGTCAGGATTTGGTAAAAGCGGCAGGTTACAGCACAATGGAGAATTAGATTTAGGTTTGGAACGGAGAATCAGGCAACATGATCAATTCAAGCGCGTTAGGCGCAGCGGCAAACACCGATGCTGGTAGCCGATTGTTTCGATATGAGGTAGTTGGTCTGCGTCAAAATTCAGAAACTGATAAAGCAAGCTACCCGATTCGTCGTAGCGGCAACACTTTTATTACAGTTCCCTACGATCGCATGAATGAGGCGATGCAACGCATTACTCGCTTGGGTGGCAGAATCGTCAGCATTCAGCCAGTTGATACGTTGAATGGCAAAAACGGAAACGTTCCTGTAGAACAGAAAAGTTCCTCACCGACCCTAGAAACTGGACAGAGCGCTACTAGACCAGCAGAAGAGAGTAAACCCATGACTCAAGCTAAAGAAGCAGCGGCGATTCCAGTAAACATCTATCGTCCCAATGCTCCGTTCGTCGCCAAAGTAATCTCCAACGAACCGCTTGTTCAAGAAGGTGGGATTGGGATATGCCAGCATGTGAAATTTGACTTATCAGGTGGCGATTTACGCTACTTGGAGGGGCAAAGTATCGGTGTGATTCCTCCAGGTGTGGACAAAAACGGCAAGCCAGAGAAGCTGCGACTTTACTCGATCGCATCTACTCGACATGGTGATGATCTCAATGACAAGACCGTTTCGCTATGTGTGCGTCAGCTTGAGTACAAACACCCTGAAACAGGTGAAACGGTATATGGGGTTTGCTCAACCCATATCTGCAATCTCAAGCCCGGTGATGAAGTGAAAGTGACTGGACCTACCGGGAAAGAAATGTTGCTGCCCAACGATGAGGATGCAACCATCATCATGTTGGCAACAGGGACTGGAATTGCTCCTTTCCGCGCCTTTTTATGGCGAATGTTTAAGGATGGAGAACGCTCTTTGAACCCTGAATATCAGTTCAAGGGGCTTGCTTGGCTTGTCTTTGGGATCGCAACTTCTCCCAACATTCTTTACAAGCAAGAGTTGGAAGAACTTCAGGCGAAGTATCCTGATAATTTCCGTTTAACCTACGCAATCAGCCGTGAACAGCAAAATCCTGAAGGCGGCAGAATGTACATTCAGCATCGGGTTGCTGAACATGCTGAAGAAATGTGGGAATTAATGCAAAAGCCTAACACTCACACCTACATGTGCGGGTTGAAAGGGATGGAAGACGGAATTGATGAAGCCCTGTCCGCCGTTGCTTCCAAAAATGGAGTTGATTGGAAGGAATTCCAACGTTCAATGAAGAGAGCTGGACGTTGGCACGTAGAAACTTATTAAACTCGTTTTCTTACGACGATCCTTGCTTGAGAGACGTGGAATACCACGTCTCTTTTTTACAGTGTTTGATAGGTTTGCCGCACCAAGTGGGTTGCTTTAGCGAGGCTAAGAACCATAAATCATTAAAAATGTCAAACTAAAAGTGGCAAAGCTAGCTTGGAAGCTATTTTGAACTTTTAACTTTTCATTTTTAATTTCCTAAGCAACCGCAGCAGGCTGTTTTTCACTCACCAAAACACTTGGCTCTTGCTGAACCGGGACAACACCAAGCACATCTAATTGGGAGCAATATTGCAGATCGTCGTAGCACTTTAACCGCAGCAAGCGTTTGCCATGACTCGCCTGTTGAAAGAGTTCGAGCAATTGATGTTGCCATTGACGATACAGGCTGACAGCTCCCACCACTTCGTCATTGCCAGCAAATTCTTCCAACGAGCAACCCAGTTCCATTAATAAACTTTCGGCGATCGCACCAGCACATACAGTATCTTCTAAGGCAAAACTGCCTTCCCAACCAGACCCAACAATCCATACAGTTTCTGGCTGATGCTTCAGGACATAGTCCACAATAGCTTGACGATTGATCAACGCCGCCGCCAAAACCATCGGGGCCGCCTGAACACATTGCAGAGCACGAGTGCCATTCGTTGTACTGATAAATAAGCGTCGCCCTTTCATCCGTTCAGGGGTGCAGGCAAGTGGAGAGTTGCCAAAATCAAACCCTTCAACTTGAGAACCGCCCCGTTCCCCAGCTCGAATGCGTTTATCAGGCGACCAATGTTCACTCACTTTCACGAGTTGCTCTAAATCGCTGAAAACCTGGACTGCTTCTGCCCCGGCTGCTAGAGCCGTCACCATTGTGCTAGTCGCTCTAAGAACATCAACAGCGATCGCACAGTCGGCGATCTTACTCGTAGGCGTGAGTTCAGGCGTATGGAAAATCGATAGCTTCATAAGTTAGGAAGGATTGCAATGCGCTGTTTGTGGTCAACATCAACAGTGCCGGAATGTGCAGATTTGGACTGGCACGACATTACCCCGTCCCAAACAGGCAACATTACCGATGATAGATGAAAGCAACTAACATTTTTGAATTTTTGTTGCAGAGTCCCAGCAATCAGCAATACGACTTCCCGTACACAACTCCAGTAAAAAACTCCACCCAAGTTGTGCAGGTTAACACTTGAAAATAAGCTATACAGGCATTTCCACGAAACCCATTAGGTTTAGTAGAGGCTGAACCGGAGGAGCACCAGATAGGCAAAAATGCTCCAGCAGCATCCCATCAAGATTTATATGAACCTTTATAAGGTTTTCCTGATAACTCATCATTCAAGATTGCTTCCCTTCCCATTCCTTCCTACAATAAACCAATCTTGAACCAATCAAGACCGTATTTCCCGTATCGGAGGAACCATGTCTTACCGCCCGATTATTCTTGGTATTGTTGGAGATAGCGCCGCCGGGAAGACAACGCTAACACGGGGAATTGAACAAATTTTGGGACCGGAAAACGTAACGGTCATCTGTACGGATGATTATCATCGGTACGATCGCCAGCAGCGGGCAGAACTTGGGATTACGGCTCTGCATCCTGACTGTAACTATCTGGACATCATGCAGCAGCACCTAGCGTTGCTACGAACCGGGCAACCCATCCTCAAGCCCATCTATAGCCACAAAACGGGCACGTTTGAAGCACCTGAGTACATCAAACCCAACAAGTTTGTTGTGGTTGAAGGGCTGTTGGGCTACTCCACGCGAGGTGCGCGCGATTGTTACGATGTCAAAATTTATTTGGCTCCCCCTGAAGATTTGCGTGCCAAATGGAAGGTCAAACGCGACACGCAAAAACGGGGATATACTGAAGCCCAAGTTTTAGCCGAAATGGAAAAGCGAGAACCAGACTCTGAGCAGTTCATTCGCCCCCAACGGCAGTGGGCAGATATGGTTGTAACGTTTTATCCCCCAGCCAGCCAGCCAAACGAGGGCAACAATCACTTAAATGTGCGACTAATTCTCAGACCCAACATTCCGCACCCCGACCTGACTCAGGTTGTTACGTGTGACACCAGTTCTTACTCAAAAGCTGCAATTCGGTTAGGACTGGGACGAGATATGGGCAAACCTGTGGACGTGTTAGAAGTAGACGGACACGCCACAGAACAACAAGTGCTGGAATTAGAACATTTTATTTGCGGCGACATCCCAAATCTGATGGCGATGTGTAGTCGCGAAATGAACCCAGAATTGGGCAAAGTCACTGGAACGACGGGTGAAACCTTGCAAAGTTTCCCGCTGGCAATCACCCAACTCTTAACGACCTACCACATGCTTAAAGCAACTCAAGCCTATCAATAACACCCCGTCTTTTGAGCGTCTGCCCTTCAGGCTAATCGCTCAAAAGATTTTTGGGCTAAGAGAACGGAGAGGCAGGGATTCGAACCCTGGGTTCCTTTCAGAACTCTCGATTTCAAGTCGAGTGCATTCGACCACTCTGCCACCTCTCCCGGTGCCTGTATTAGTTTAGCCTGTCTAGAGAAGCTCGTTCAACGAAATCCTTACTCATCCTATTGGCTCTTTGCACGTTGTTATGGGTTCTTATATTGTTCGGCGGTTGCTCAGCCTGCTACCTGTCTTGCTTGGCATCACACTCTTAGTCTTTGGCTTTCTACACTTAATTCCTGGAGATCCAGCAGTCGTGCTGCTGGGAGAGCGGGCAACTCCAGAACAACTCACTACTCTACGGGCCCAGTTGGGATTGGATAAACCCCTGGTGGTTCAGTATCTCGTGTTTCTTGGCAATTTGGTGCAGTTAAAACTGGGAAGCAGCATTATTAGCGGCATCCCGATCGCGGACGAGTTGAAAGTTCGGTATCCAGCAACGTTTGAGTTGGCGATCGCGGCAATGCTGGTTGCCCTGCTGTTTGGAATTCCGGCAGGCATGATTGCTGCCACTCGCAAAAACAGTTGGCTCGATCACCTGACGATGACAGGTTCTTTGCTGGGGGTATCTCTGCCCGTGTACTGGTTAGGGCTGCTGTTGATTTATCTGTTTGCTGTTCATTTGCGCTGGTTGCCACCGAGTGGACGCATCAGTGTTGACGCTGGGTTAACGTTTCAACCCATCACCGGATTTTATGTGCTGGATGCCCTCCTCCGATTGAACGGTCAGGCGTTGCTTGATGTGCTTGCCCACCTGATTTTGCCTGCTTTAACGCTGGGCACGATTCCATTGGCAATTCTTGCCCGCATTACCCGCAGTTCTATGCTAGATGCTCTGTCTCAAGATTACATTCGGACTGCTAGAGCCAAAGGAGTGCCAGAGTTTTGGGTAATTGGTCAACACGCTTTCAAAAATGCCCTGCTGCCCATCAGCACCATTACTGGGTTGCAATTTGGTACGTTGCTAGGTGGTGCGATTTTAACGGAAACAATTTTTGCGTGGCCCGGCATTGGCTCCTGGATTTATCAAGGCATTTTAGAACGCGATTATCCAGTGGTGCAGGGAGGAGTGGTGTTTGTGGCGATCGCGTTTGTACTGGTTAATCTGCTGGTGGATTTGTCTTACGCTGCGATCGATCCACGGGTGCAGTACAAGTAACGTCCCATCTAGCAACGGGATTTCTCATAATTGCCCTGCCCCAGCATTCAGAACTTGAGCAACTGTGATATTTAACTGAGGAAACAGGGGTGACAGAATGCGATCGCCCCCCCGAAATACGGCTTCCTCATAGAGTCCCGTTTCCCAGATCAAGAGCGTGACTTTTGCGGCTCCCGGATCAACAATCCAATATTCCTGAATTCCACGTGCAGCGTACTCTGAGCGCTTGTAGCGGTAATCGCGATCTTCGTTTTCCTTACCTGGAGAGACAACTTCAACTACGAGCAGTGGGGGCGGCATATCAAAGCCGATTAGCGATCGCTTTGCCCCTTCCAGCGCTGTTGCCAACTCGGGCGACAAAACAACTAGATCAGGAATTCGTACAGTCACCAAGCGCCCACTGACTGCAATTTCGGTTCCTCGCCCCAGTTGAGATAGCGGCACCAGCGTCAAAAATTGAGTTAACAACCAGAGTGCAATTTGCTCATTCAATCGACTTTCGGTAGGCATTGCCACCAGCACTCCGTTTACCAACTCGTAGCGAGCGTCTGTACCATCGTCATAGTCGAGATACTCTTGTAGGGTGAATTGACGAGTCGCTAAGACCATGTGCTTTGCTCCCTCTAAAGTCGGAAGAGGCTGACTTGATCATACCTACCCTCACCAGGGATCAAGTGAAATGCGAAATTCCTGGCGTTCTTGAATCAGTTTCCAGAGCGCTGGCACTTCAGGCAAATCTTCAGGCAATTCGCTGATTTTCCTTTCAATATATCGTTGAACATTCGCTTGAAATAAACGCGCTCCTACCGTTGGATCACCAACCCGTTCTTCATAAGCTTGAAGCCATTCATTAAAAAAATGACCGTTTGAACCTGGAAAAACATCTTCAATGCTCTCTTCAATGATTTGTGCTTGTGAGTCAGTGATTTTTCTCATGAAGAAACCTGACAGCGCAACAGGATCAATCCAGGTAATTTCAAAAGGACATTGACTGTAAACCTCAGCCAACACTTTTTGAATTTGAGCGGGTGCCTCATCATCACCAAATATTCCCACTCCCGTGAAGGCATATTTGGGAATATCAAAAACTGGCAAATTAGGAATGGCTAACAACGCGTAGCAATCTAGCTCAAAGCAGAAAGTGCTAAAGAGGCGAATATTGCGTTGATAAAAGCTATGACACAATGGAGGTACTCGTTTCCAGTCATCTTCCTGAGCGGGACGTGCCCATTCATGCCAGGTTTCATCAGCAATGGTTATTGTTAAAAATTCAGCTTCGTTCCCCAGGATAGAATGCACAAATTCTTCATGAGTTAGACTTTCCATTCGTTTCAAATTACCAAATGGATTGGAGGTTTAACACAAATCCTGGCAGGACATCTTCACCCGATAAACTAATAGGAGCTTGCAACACTTCAACCTCCTGTCTTGGGCGATAGATTTCCACTTGTTTTGTTTCGGGATCGATTAGCCAGCCCAGTCTGACTCCGTTCTCCATGTATTCGCGCATCTTGGCTTGTAACTCTGGCAAACTGTCGCTGGGAGAGAGTAACTCTAGAACAAAATCGGGGGCAATGGGCGGAAATTTCTTGCGTTCTTCAGGTGGTAAAGCTTCCCATCGTTCTTTGGCAATCCAGGCAATATCGGGAGAGCGTTTTGCTTGATTTGGCAAGACGAAACAGGTTGAAGAATCAAACCCGAATCCAAGCTGAGCTTGCCGATTCCAAATTGCGAAATCTGCTGACATTTCAAAGTTTTCATTGCCAGTCTCTCCTCCGGTTGGAGCCACAATAATCAATTCTCCTTTGGAATTTTGTTCAAATTTGACATCTGGATTGGCTCGACAAACCTCCAGAAATTGTTCATCGGTGAGTTGAAGAATCGGGTTCAATCGCACAAGAACGGATGTCATACCACTACCTCCGAAGATTGTCTGGCTTGAACTTCTAAATAAATCAATAAAGCGTTAATATCGGCTGGGTTGACTCCGCCAATTCGAGATGCTTGTCCAACCGTCAATGGGCGAACTTTAGCAAGCTTTTCGCGGGCTTCTTTGGATAAAGTTTCGATCGCGTGATAATCCAAATCTGCGCTGAGTTTACGATGTTCTTGACGGGCGATTTGTTCAATTTGAGTTTGCTGGCGATGAATATATCCGGCATATTTAATATCAATTTCAGCCGCTTCTTTTTCGGCGCGATCGCACTCAGAATTACCCAAACCAAACTGTTCCAAATCCGCGTAATGGAATCCTGGTTTCCGCAACAAATCGGCCAGGGTAATCGACCCTTTGATCGCTTGCTGCGTGTGAGCGGCGATCGCTTTGCCCAACTCATCGTGCTCTTTCACACGAGTTTCATGCAGGCGTTCTTTTTCGGCTGCAATGGTTGTTTGCTTGCGTTGAAACAGTTGCCAGCGGCGATCGTCAATCAGTCCTATTTCGCGTCCCAGCGGTGTAAGCCGTTGATCGGCATTGTCTGATCGCAAAATCAGCCGATATTCAGATCGACTGGTCAGCATCCGATAAGGTTCACGCAGGTCTTTTGTACACAGGTCATCAATCAGCGTACCGATGTAACTGCTTTCGCGCGGGAAGGTAATCATCTCCTGCCCCTGACAGAACCGAGCCGCGTTAATTCCGGCAACCATGCCCTGAGCCGCAGCTTCCTCATACCCGGTGGTGCCATTGACCTGCCCGGCACAAAATAACCCCTCAATTTTTTTCGTCATCAAACTAGGGAAACATTGGGTGGCAGGCAGGTAATCGTACTCAACCGCATACGCCGGACGCAGCATGGCGCAGTGTTCCAGACCGGGGAGCGATCGCAGCATCGCAAGCTGAATGGGTTCCGGCAATCCGGTGGAAAAGCCCTGCACATAAATTTCAGGAATGTCCCGTCCTTCCGGCTCCAGGAAAATCTGGTGGCTCTCCTTATCGGCAAAGCGCACAATTTTGTCTTCAATACTGGGGCAGTAGCGTGGACCTTTCGCATCCACCCAACCGCCGTACACAGGCGACAGGTGCAGGTTCTCCTGAATAATCCTGTGGGTTTCAGCCGTGGTGCGGGTAAGATGGCAGTTCATCGGTTCCCGCTCAATCCAGGCTTCTGGATCGAAACTGAACCAGCGCACATCGGGGTCACTGGGTTGCGGTTCCAGCACATCGAAGTTGATCGAGCGGCGATCGACCCGGGCGGGTGTTCCCGTTTTCAGCCGTCCCGTTTCAAATCCCAGTCGGTTGAGCGTATCGGTCAGCCCTTCCGCCGCAAACTCGCCTGCCCGCCCTGCCGCCATTGATTTGTTGCCAACCCAGATGCGTCCACCCAAGAAGGTTCCCGTAGTGAGAATCACGGCTTTGCACTGGAACGCCACGCCAAAGTAGGTTTCAACACCGATTACTTCGTCGTTTTTGCCCAGCACCAGATCGGTCACCATGCCTTCCCGCACCGTGAGATTCTCCTGATTCTCCACAATCCCTTTCATCACAGCGGCATATTCGCGTTTATCGGTCTGTGCCCGTAGTGCCCACACGGCCGGACCGCGGGATGAGTTAAGGATGCGTTTTTGCAGGTAGGTGCGGTCTGCCATTTTGCCAATCTCGCCGCCTAATGCATCCACTTCATGCACCAGTTGAGATTTGGCTGGACCGCCCACGGCTGGATTGCAGGGTTGCCACGCAATTTTGTCTAAGTTCAGCGTTAATAACAGCGTGCGACAACCGAGCCGAGCCGTTGCCAATGCCGCTTCACAGCCGGAGTGTCCAGCTCCAACAACAACGACATCGTAGGCATCTAAAAAGTCAACGGGCATGGTCATAGCGGCGATGGTGCAAAGGTTCCAGCCTTCATTCTAACGGCTTAGAGGCAGGACTATTTCGAGTACCATTCTCACGGTTTCGCAGTCTACTAGCTTGTAAGGTTGACATCTATTGACCAAAGCCGAATTACCTTGTCATCGGTTGTAGCAAGAGTTTTTCCATCCGGGCTAATTGCGATCGCGTGAATCCAGCTTCTCTCTTTCGCTTTGGTCAAAGACTGAATATTCCAGGAATGGATGAGTTTGCCCGTGTTTAACTGCCAGATTCGCAGAGAATTACCTGCACCAACTAACCAGCGTCCATCTGGGCTAACCGCGATCGCTCGCACACCCTGACAGGGTAATGTGTGGAGCAACCTCCTTGTACGAACATCCCAAAGTTGAATTTTTCCCGGAGTCACGCCGTGCGACTTAACTGTTTGCCCACTGAGACTGATCAACGTCTGACTATTAGGAGTGATTGCAAGGGTGTTCAGTTCAGGGATGGCAAAACGTTTACTGGTTAACTCATACAAACGCTTTTCTGAATTCAACTCGTACACCTGAATACTGTCATCGCCAGAGATGTCGTAGCGACCTGTAATCAGCGTGTTTCCATCGAGACTTACTACCATACTGACAAAGCCCCGCTCCTTCCTGTCTCCCTCCGACTTGGGCTTGATAGTCTGTAACCATTTCCCTTCCTGCCATTGCCAAACATCAATATGTTTAGCAACTGAATCTATCCGAAACCCTCTGATGAACAATTGCCCGCGATCGCTAGTGATTACAGTTGAGGGAAAAACATGGCTGTGCTCAACCTCAAGAGATTTAAGAATTTCGCCAGACCCTAGTTGACGAATCTTTACCCCAGTCGCACCAGAACTAATCAGATGTTGTCCATCTGGAGTAACGGTTAGGGAGTCAACTCGACGATCACCTCTAATTGTCTTCAGCAAATTGCCTGTACTCAGTTGCCAATATCGAATCGCATTGTCTTTTCCGCCACTAACTAACCATTCTCCATTAGGGCTAAATTCAAGAGAAGTAACTTTTTCGGAGTGCCCAATTAATGTGCCCAAGAGGGGGGCTTGCTCCGCTTGCGCCTTGACAAACTGAGGCGATTCAGGCAGAAGGGGAGACCCTACCACAACCAGCAAAATAGCATAGGCAATTCCAAAACTCAAAAAACTGAACTGCCACCGTTTTTGTCTTTGAATTTTAGGGAGAATGAGGCTTCCAGCAATGATGCCTGGTAGAGAACCGAGTAAAGCGATCGCAGCTACAAGAGCACGAAGGTCTAAGCCTTTAGAGTTAGAAAATAGGGTCAACGCAAAAAAACGGGTAACTGCCCTCAGAACATACTCAATAGGTGGAATAAGCTGGAAAAGATTTAATTGTAAATAAACCCCAAAAGTAAACTGGCTAATCACTGCCCCAATTGTTGCACCCCAGATAGTTACTTTTCTTGGTCTTATCCAAATAGACAAAATTCCGCCAATAATTAATCCTGAAATGATGCCTAATATTAAACAATCTTTTGTATATCCAATAACCTTTGGGAGAAAAGCCTTTGTAAATATAGGGTCAGCAAAGTACATAGAATCAGGAGAAGCGATCGCTTTTAACAAGTAACATCCGATCTTGTTCACTCAAGCAATTGCTTACCACTGTGCCCCTACTAGAGTTTATCTTTACACTTGAACACTGCAAGGAGCTTTTCTGTAGTTTCGCGGTTATGGAAGCAGCCCCATTTTGGTTCCGTCCATGCTTGTCTACGTTGCATAGGGCTTGCCTACACTCTTAGGAAATAATCTTATCTATTCCATCTAAACATTCATCTCTTTAACGAGAATCTAACTTTAGAGAAATGCCATTTTTAGCGCTGGAATTGACAATAACAGCAGCGTAATTGGTGAATGATATGGCATTAAAACTAAACGTTCCAACTCTGGATAGCCCTGAGAAGGCGCAAACATTGAAGGAAACAATTTTGACTTCTGAGCCAGAAGCTAGAGTGGATATTGATGTAAACTCGAAAACCGTCACAATTGAGGCAAAGGCTTCGGAGGAGACATTTAAGCAATTGATTGAGGCATCTGGACACCGAATTGCGGTTTAACTAGTAGACCGCAACTTAAATTTGTTAATTGCTCATAGTGTGAGCGTCTCGCCTACGTAGGTAAGATTGTCTGCGCTATGGTTGCTAAATTTCCGTCACACTGTGCACCAGCTACTTTACAGAACCTCAATTGCAATTGAGCTTGATGGGTTCGGTTTGAGGAAGACGAAAAGTGGACTTTTTGTGTCTTTCCATTCTTCTACCGCCGATCGCAGGATGTTGATCAGAACCGACCAATCGGCTGGATAGGCTGCTGCAAAGCGCTCTGGATGGAGGTACAGCAACACGTATCCGTTCGCAGGTAGCCACTCCAGGTCTGTAAGGCACTCTTCAAAGGCATCCCAATTCGCCCCAAAATAATCGGGAAAGCTCATCACTTGGGCGCTTTCTTGAAGAAAATCAGGCTTGCTGGCAATGCGATCGCCCTGAATCACAAATAGTTTGAGGTGGCGTTCTTCACAGGCAGTCATGAGTTCATCCAGCACTACATCGCCTGTGACAGTGTAGATTCCAGGTTCGCGATCGCCTTGAAGCGTAGCAAGAATATCGTTCATGCTGATGCCGGAGAACTAAAGTTTAACCCTGACAAAACTACCGTAATGATCGCCCGTGTAGTAATAGATTTCGTTCGCTCCACCAACCACTAAACGGCGTGCTCCCCGGTTGAAAGCTCCCGGTGTGGGTACTGTGTACTCACGGTAGTAACCTCGTGAAGCAGCGGGCAATCGGTGCTCTCGATTCCCAAACACGGTGCCATCCTTGCGGTAAGGGAAGGGTCCGCCTTGTTGAATTAATCGCACTGTTTTCAAAACTTCGGGTGGCAGTTGGGTAATGGAAACAGTACGAATTGAGCTTTGACGGGCAATTTCGAGTTTGGCAGGCTGGAGCAATGGTTGAGCGATCGCGTTGCTCAGGGTTGGGATGCTGCCAAGTAACGCTAGATTTGCCGCAGCCAACACCAGCGTTTTCCTCAACACTTGCCTCACTCGCACAATAACCCCGCAATTTCTAAACCTTGACTTCCGCATTCATGCGTCCTGCCATCGCATTTTTGCGGTATTCAAACACCTGCAACACGGCGCGAATGATGGTGTCAACCACATCGCGATCGCACAGCGCCAAAAACTCTTCTGCCGACACGCTCCGCTTAAAAAACTCCTTCGCCTGGAGCAGTAACCGACGGGCTTCTGAAAAGCCAATGGATTTGATGATGAAAGTCGCCACTGGCGAATTCTTCACATCATAGCTAGAAGATTTGGTGCGTCCTTTCTCCAGCAGTTCCAATACTTCCTGCTCTACAGCATTTGCAGGTGGAATCGACACGTCGATATTCGGCAAAAAATTCTCAAGCTGCGCCACTGGCAGTCCCCGTCCCGGCAATTCACCCATCATGGTTGCCAGGGGGATATCCTGCCCAATTCGTTGAGAGAGAGCTTCAATTACGGCGATCGACAGCAGCTTACTACCCAAATATAGCCGAGCCACTTCCAGGTTCTTTTGGGTGCGGCAAATCAACGATTGATAAAGTTCTGGTGCAGGTTCATCCTGATAGCGTTGAAACACCAGTTCTGGCTTGAGGAAGTTCATGAAGCCTTCCATTTTTTGCAGAGACAGCCGATACCCCGACACCGTGTAAGCATTGGCACTGGTGAGGTCGTGGTTAGTTTCTGGCATCAGATTCCAGGTATTGTCTAAAAACTCAGCCGAGGCTTCGTAGGCAAAGTTTTCAATATCTCGATTTGCAAGGCGAATTGCCCGCTTCACGATCGCGTGGATGTCTGCTTCAGTCCACCCTAGCTCAAAGTTATGATTGACCTGCGATAAACGCCCAAACAAGCGATCGCCCACAGATTGTCCACTTTCTGAAGGAGGGCGGAAAGGAATTGTCGCTTCAATACAGGCGACAATTTGAGCAATGATGGCGGGCGGAAGCGCGTGTTCCAAACTTTTCGCCGCAATCACAGCACTTAAAAACTCATTTTGTCCGGCAGTAGGCAGCAGCGTTTGCCCCGGTGTAAAGCCAAAAATTTGAGACACCATCTCAAACAGGGGATCATTGGGCAACTGCCAGCGCTCCAGAATCACGAGTTGTCCACCAATTTCCTTAACAAAAGGCGCAACATAGCGGCTGGTGTTAACGCTCACAACCTGATCCACCTGCACGTACACCAAGTCGTGAAACAGTGCCGATAACACCTCGATCGCATCCCCCGACTCACCCACCTCAAAGATGTGTTCCGGCGTGTGAAAATACCGCCAGGGACCTGACATCGTTTGAATGATCAGTTCTGCCGTCATCGAAATTTGAGCGGGATCGGCTTTGCCGCCGAGTTGCTCAATTGCGTGGTTGAGTTCGTCAAAACAACGCTCATAATCTTGTCCAAAGCCCTGTTCCGGTCCTTGCCGCATAGCGGTTTCTCCACTCGTGTTGAGTGCGATGCACTGAGTTTTTTGAATGGTATCAGGAATAGTTCGGAGTTGTGACATGGGTTGATACCATTCCCCCAACGCAACACGACTCCTATTGAAACTGCTCTACAATCCAGAATGCCCAACCAGGGAACCGACATCTCATTCCTTATCTTACAAAGCTCACCCCGAACGCAGGGAAATTCAATAAATTGCAATTCTTTCAGGACACACCCTTCAGCTCAAAGAAAGACGAGACATCATGCCACCAGCTATTGAATTCCGATTTTCTGGCATTTTTCCCAGGCCAATGCAGGGATATTAAACGTAACATCCCTACAAACCTGGTAACAGATGGTGAGGCTCAGGCGAGGTGAGCTTGAACTGTGGCAACCAACGACTCAGTCCAACGAGTGACCAACTCATCACTCACCGCTTCTACCATGACGCGAATCACTGGCTCAGTTCCCGATGCCCGCACGAGCACTCGCCCCTGACTGCCCATCGCGGCTTCTGCTTGAGCGATCGCTGCCTGCAACGGTTCACATTCTTTCCAGTTCAAGCGGCGAGTGCGATCTTCTACCCGCACATTTTTTAGCAGTTGGGGATACGTTTGGAAGCTAGCCTCTACAAGCGCTGATAGCGAACCACCCGCCTGCCGAGTTAAAGCTGCTAAATGTAGTGCCGTTAGCAAACCATCTCCACTCACCCCATAATGACGACACAATACATGCCCAGACTGCTCACCGCCGAGCATAGCTCCAGTCCGCAGCATTTCAGCATGAACGTATTGATCGCCAACCGCTGCCCGAATTAGCTTGCCGCCCTGTTGCTCCCAGGCACGCTCAAAGCCCAGGTTGGACATCACCGTTGCCACGATCGCGTTTCCAGGCAACTGATTTTGTTGGCGCAGTGCATTCCCCCATAGGTAGAGAATGTAATCGCCATCCACTGAGCGTCCTTGAGAATCCACAGCCAGCACCCGATCAGCATCCCCATCAAACGCAAAGCCCATATCTGCTTGATGTTCCTCCACGGCTGCCTTGAGATGCCCTAAGTGGGTTGAGCCACAGTTGACGTTGATGCGATCGCCATCCGGGCGATCGTTCAAACAAATGACATCTGCACCCAGCGCTTTGAAAGTCAGAGGAGCCAGTTCTACCGCCGCTCCCCACGCTAAATCCAAAACAATCCGCAGCCCTGCCAGAGGTCGCTCCCCCGTTTGAACCGCCAGCAAGGATGCTTGCAACGAAGTTTGATACGCACTTAACAGCTCAGGACGATGATAATGCCGCCCCCAACCTTTCATCACCAGTGCCTCTGGCGAATGCCACTGCCCCCGCAACGCTGCTTCAATCTGGTCTTGCAGCGTCAACGCCAATTTGCTGCCATCCGCTCCAAAAAACTTGATCCCGTTATCTTCAGGGGGATTGTGGCTGGCAGAGATCATCACACCACCGATCGCTGCCGTTGCACTGGTCAAATGCGCCACGCTAGGAGTAGGGCACAAGCCCAAATCCCACACCTCTAACCCCGATGCCGTTAGCCCAGCCGACAGTGCCATCGCCAGCATACTGCTGGAATTGCGAGAATCTTGCCCGATCACCACAGGTCCTAACTGGTAGGAGTCTGCCTGTAAAACTTTGCCAGCCCAAAAGCCAACCTGCATTGCCAGAGGAGCAGTTAATAAATCACCTGCCCGCCCACGGATACCATCCGTTCCAAATAATCGAGTTTCTGGCAGCGACAGCGCTCCCCAAGCAGGAGCTGATTTGATAGCGCTTTCAACAAATGATTCAGCATCAGAACGCTTACTCTGCCCAAACCGAGCTTCGGTGAGGTCGCCAAACTTTGCCTGAACAATGCTTGTAGACTCCAGGGTACTGAGTTCCTGGGTTTTTAGGGGGGATGAAACCATATATCACTCCACACATCTCACACACAGGAAGATAGCACTTTCTATAAAAAAAGATGTCTTTTTTGGAAAAGTCTCAAAAATCTGCTTGTGTGGTTCTTGCCGATCCTTCGCCATCTACACGCCTACTTGGTCAAGCAATGGTTGAAATCTATCCCAAGTTAATCCCTGCTGAATATAGCGGGGAGCCTCAGGACTATAGGGACTTTGCAGGCGGTCAATCTGGATAATCACTGCATTCTCAGGCAACACGGGCACATCCGGATCGAACGCTGTGGGGCGCATGAGTGAACTGGAAAATCCCTTAAAAACCATGACCTGGTCAGGTACTCCATCCACCTCAACCTCTATCACTAACACCTCAGCAGAACGCTTCAGAGTATATTTTTCTAATCGAGAAAGTTGATTCACTGTTCAGTTGCTGAGCGACCCTGTTTACCCAAACGGAAGAACACAAAATATCCCAGGCAAAGAACGTATGCCCCCAATGCCAGCATTGCCAGCAATCCCAGCGTGTAGGGTTTCATGCCCGCGTTGAACAATTCACGAAACGCCCAGGGAGGTACCAGCCAGAGACGACAGGCTTGATCGGCAACCACTTGCTGAGACGGTAGAAAGGCGCATCGCAACCAGGGAATTTGGGCGATCGCCCCCACAATGGAATACACACTCACCGCCCAGCGCCACGAGGTAAACGTTAATTTCAGCCAACTCTTCGGCTGCTCAACAACTTCCTCATTCAGATCAACCCAAAACCACAGCGATAGCGGAATCAGAATTCTGGCAAACCAACCCGAAATAAAGCCAATTGGGTACGCCCCGATAAATAGGTACACAGTGATCAGCAGCAGACTGGCAACCCGCCAATAGATTGCAAGTAGATGCTGAATCGTGTTGTTTTTCTGAACAAACGCCCAGATCAACAGAGCTAAAGGAAAGAGAACCATCAGCAGCACTGCCAGACGATAATCAGTCCAAACAAAGGACGGCAACCAGGGTGGGCTTTGCATAAGCACGACAAAAAGGGTGGCGATACATTATTGCAAAAAATAAGTAGCTGAATGCTGGTCGGCGTTCAAGCTACTCATTAAGCAATGTTTCAGTTGATCAATGAACTTAAGAGACTGAAGATTAAGAGCGCATCAAGCGACTTCAATCATCATAAATGCGGCACTCAGCCGCCTCTGGGTTGTCATCACAGTATTGCTCAAACGAATTTTTAGGCTTTACCTGACGCTGGTGAGAAGCTTCAGCCTGCAACTCTTCCACAGCATCCCAAGCAGCCGCGCACTCAGGAGAGTCACTGCCTTTAACGTCACAAACTGCACGCGCTTCTTGCAGTTCATCCTCAATTTTTTGCTTAATATCGCTCATGAATTTTTCGTCCCAGTCAACGTGTTCGTGAATGTCAAGGGGCTTTGCAACCAGCCTCTACCTCTTTCGTTGACTTTTGTCTGAAAAAACAGGCAAAAGTTTCTACGGTATCAACTAACTTGATACAAGAGGCGGTTACCAGAAGAGTTGCTCAAGCCGAATAATTTAAGGTTTGCTGCTAGCGACTAGCACAAGCCTGGCTGACAACTTATGTTACATATTTTAATACGAGTCTATCGCGAAGTCACGCCTTTGAGGAGCCGTAACCTTCTGTCAAAGCTCTTTTCTAGTACTTCTTAGGGTGGAAGAAGCACCCGCTTCACACGGGTCAAATAGGCTTAAATACTTACTTCTGGATTGAGCGATCGCGTCTCCACACCATTTTGTAAATTTTTATGAGGTGTTCCTAGCGAACTGTGTTGTCAGTCACAATTCCCGGTAATTCGTGATGAATAAGGTCTGCTCTATGACGTACACTCTCTTTAACAGCGCAGTGTGTTGAAGAGAGTTGTCTAAGTTACCCCTACTTAATTTGGTACTTGTTGTGAAATCGCTTGACAGGGAGAGACATCGATGGCAGCACCCCTAGATGATCCAATGCATTGGGTTAGCGCCTTATCCACCCGTCCATCACTGGAAGCCGCGATCGCCGAAGTCGTTGAGCGGACTCAAGTAGCACTTCAAAGTTCGGCAACGTTAGGATTCATCTTTATTTCCTCTGCTTTTACAAGCGAATATCCCCGGCTCATGCCACTACTTCAAGAAAAATTGCCCCATGTACCAATCATTGGCTGTGGAGGCGCAGGTGTTGTAGGTATGGGGAATTACAACCGTGTTCGCGAAATTGAGGGTGAATCGGCTCTGGCACTAACCCTGGCTCACTTGCCGGGTGTGCAAGTCCATCCGTTTTACCTATCGCCCGAATCATTGCCCGACCTGGATAGTTCCCCCAATGCCTGGGTGGATTTGGTCGGCGTATCGCCCACAGAGCAGCCTCAGTTTGTTCTTTTGGCAGAACCTGCCTTTGGTAAAGTGAATGACCTGTTGCAAGGGTTGGATTTTGCCTATGCTGGCTCCACAAAGGTGGGCGG
This sequence comes from Leptolyngbyaceae cyanobacterium C42_A2020_001, assembly GCA_015272515.1. Lineage (GTDB taxonomy): Bacteria > Cyanobacteriota > Cyanobacteriia > Leptolyngbyales > Leptolyngbyaceae > JSC-12. Next base: position 43,570 of record JACYLN010000007.1, read on the forward strand.
TTTAGCTAGCGGTGGGTTTGGCAGTAACGGTGGTGCGCTGTTCTGGAACTACCGTCTGTATCGAGAGGGGGCAGTTGGCATTGCACTCACTGGCAATATTGTGCTGGAAGCGATCGTGGCCCAGGGATGCCGCCCCATTGGGCAACCGTTCCTGGTTTCAGAAGGGGAGCGCAACATCATGCTGGCGCTGGAAGCACAGGGTGATAGTGCAACTAATTCATTTGGTCGAGGAGCTGTTGTTTCACAGAAGGGAACGCCCCTGGAAATGCTGCAAGATTTGATCCAAAATCTGAGCGAAGAGGATCGAATGCTGGCGCAACATTCCCTATTTGTGGGAGTGGCTCAAAGCGAGTTTAAGCAAACGTTGGAGCAGGGAGATTTTCTGATTCGGCAACTCATTGGGGTTGATCCGCGTGTGGGCGCGATCGCAATTGGCGATCGCATTCGTCCGGGGCAGCGCATTCAGTTTCATCTCCGAGATGCTAAAGCCTCCGCAGAAGATTTAGAAACAATGTTACAGCGCTATCAAACCCGTACTCCGAACGTCGGCAGCAAAGCCATTGGGGCGTTAATGTTTTCCTGTACAGGACGAGGCGAAGGGCTATACGGACAGCCTGATTTCGACTCAAAACTATTTACAGAGTATCTTCCAGGGATTCCAGTCAGTGGCTTCTTTTGCAACGGAGAGATTGGTCCAGTCGGCGGAAGTACTTTTTTGCATGGGTTTACCTCCGTTTTTGGCATCTTCCGGCAACGATGAACCGAACTTTTGGCTGGGCGATCGCGAAACAGTTTGTCGGGTAGCAACCAGAATGAGAACGAGAGTTAATCCGGGCTGTAAGCTTGACCCAATGTAGAGTCAGATAGATGTCAAGCATGATTTATGCAGATTTACTATTTGCCCGATCAGCGAACTGTTGAGGCAGACAACGTTTCAACCCTCTTAAATGCATCCCTCGAAGCTGGAATTCCCCACACTCACGTTTGCGGCGGCAATGCTCGTTGCTCCACCTGCCGGGTCATGATTTTGGAAGGGCAGGAATACTGCGCTCCCCGCACCTCAGCAGAGCAAGAACTGGCAACTCAACTGCAGTTTGAACCCGGTGTGAGATTAGCGTGCCAAACCGTGATCGCCCAGAACGGAAAGATTGTGCTGCGGCGGCTCTCCCTGGATGCTGAAGATATGGCACTGTTCTTTGATCAAGCAACCGGAAAAATCACCACCCGAATGCTAGGGCAAGAAAAATCGATTGCCATCTTATTTGCAGACATTCGCGGCTTTACGGCTTTTGCCGAAGCGCTGCCGCCCTACGACGTAATCTATGTGCTGAACCGCTACTTTCAACGCATGGCACAGGTGATCAACCGTCACGCTGGCACGATCAACGTCTACATGGGTGATGGACTGATGGCGCTGTTTGGAGTGGAGAATCCTGAGCGGGCAGTAGAGCGGGCAGTGCGGGCTGGGGTTGAAATGTTGACGGTCGTTGAAGACCTCAACCCCTCTCTGGAAATGCTTTATCAGCGTCGTTTAGAAATTGGCATTGGCATTCACTATGGTGGTACCGTCATTGGCACGATTGGCGATCCTAAAAGCCCTAAGATGACGGCGATCGGTGATGCAGTCAACCTGGCAAGCCGCATTGAAGCTGCAAATAAAACGCTGGGCACTAAGTTATTAATATCGGAAGAGGCGTATCAAGAAACTCAGACGCAGGTAGTTGTGGGCGATCGCTTCAATGTGCAACTTCCAGGCAAAAGCGGAGAGTACTGCCTCTACGAAGTTCAGGACGTAATTCCTTCCCCTGCTTACGATGCAACTTTAGCACTGAAACTAACTGTACCTGTCCCAGCCCACCCCCCCTCATCCCGTCGCTGGCGAACCAGTTTGTGGAACTTGATCCAAAAAATCTTTTGAACGACATGAGGAATCTACCCGAAGTTGGTATTCTGAAAAGTTAGAAATGCGGATCCAATCTGCTCCAAAATTGTCCGACTTGGGCGAATTTAAAGTCACAATGGCACAAACATACACGGTTGAAATTTATCATCAAGGCACCCTTCACACCATCCAGGTTGCCGATGATCAAACTGTTTTAGCAGTAGCAGATGCGGCAGGACTAGATCTTCCCAGCTCCTGCCATGCAGGCGTTTGCACAACCTGCGCGGCTCAACTCTTGGAAGGCACGGTTGAACAAGGAGACGGCATGGGTATCAGCCCGGAACTACAAGCTCAGGGTTACGCATTACTGTGTGTTTCCTACCCTCGTTCAGACCTGAAGGTAGAGACTGGGAAAGAAGATACAGTTTATAATCTCCAGTTTGGGCAATCCCAGTAGTAAACTGTGGTTTCTAATGCTTAAACCTGTTGCAAATTACTGACTAATAGAGAATTTTATGACGACTCATTTTATTTCCGCAGAGGTTACTTTGGCAGAATCGCCAATTGAAATGCAACAGGCGATCGCCACTGAGCTGAAAAAACGTGGAGAACCGCTGCGTTGGGCAGTGACCGAGGTAAATGGGGAGCAGCAAACAGCCGTGGTTGAGGCAATCGTCACAACAACTGAACGACACGAGGCGTGAAGCGTCCTTACACCACAGTTCTGATTGTGCCAACGGGGATTGGAGCAGCAATTGGTGGCTACGCTGGGGATGCATTGCCCGTAGCGAGATCGCTGGCTCAGGTATCAGACTGTTTGATTACGCACCCTAACGTGCTAAACGGAGCACAGCTTTACTGGAACCTGCCCAACGCCCTGTACGTAGAAGGCTACGGACTCGACCAGTTTGCCGCTGGTACTTGGGGATTGTCGCTCGTTCACCAAAACCGAATTGGGCTAATCCTTGACCAGGGCATTGAACCCGATTTGCAAGTACGGCATTTACAAGCAGCAGATGCCACGCGTGCAACCCTGGGTTTGCATCTAACCGAGTACGTTGTCACGGATGCCCCGTTGGGGGTGGAACTGAAAACCGCTGCGTCTGGCGCAACCTGGGGCACGATCGCAAATCCAGACAGTTTACTCCGGGCAGCAGAACGAGCCATTCAGGAAGCAGGAGCCGAAGCGATTGCCGTCGTTGCGCGCTTTCCCGATGATTCCGGTACTGAAGCGTTGCAGAACTATCGCCAGGGCAAAGGAGTTGATCCACTGGCTGGAGCCGAAGCCGTTATTAGCCATCTGGTTGTGCGAGAATTTCAGGTGCCCTGTGCCCATGCGCCCGCGCTTTCCCCCCTACCACTTGACCCCACAATTTCCCCGCGTTCTGCCGCCGAAGAGTTGGGTTATACATTCCTGCCCTGTGTTCTGGTGGGACTCAGTCGCGCCCCCCAGTTCATTACTAACTCGAATTCTGCTGGCGGACAGATCTGGGCGGATCAGGTGGATGCGGTTGTCGTGCCAGCTACCGCGTTTGGAGGCAGTGCAGTGATGAGTTTGGGACGATCGCGAACCAATTCTCCACTCGTGATTGCCGTTCGTGACAATCACACCACGATGCAAGTTCCGCCCGAATTTGTAGGAATTTCAGCCATTCGGGTCAACTCCTACCTGGAGGCAGTAGGAATGGTGGCAGCACATCGAGCCGGAGTGTACCCCCATGCTCTGAATGCGGCGATCGCCCCCCTACAATGGTTGGATGATGTAAACTAAGCTGGCTGGTCAGGAGCAATTTTTGGCTTCTTTGGCAGTCGGCAAAATTTAGCGCTCTTATTCCTTCCAACGCCTGTGTCAGATCCCCTACACACCGATCCCGAACTTGCGCCCCTGACACGAACCCAAGTGTTGATCGCAATGGGAGTTACAGCCCTTGTGCTGCTGTTGATCAGCAAACTTTGGATTCAGTTTGGTTCAGCAATTCTCCTGCCTTTTCGCTGGACTAGTTCTGGCATCTTAATTGGGCTTGGCTTAGGGTTGGCAATTACTCTGGCAAGCTCTTTGGTTTACTCCTTGTGGGAAGCCTATCGTCAAAGTGCAGATTACTACCTGGAGCTTGTTCTTAGGCCATTAGTCTTACCGGATCTAATCTGGCTGGGACTGTTGCCCGGTCTTAGCGAAGAACTGCTGTTCCGAGGGGTGATGCTGCCAACCTTTGGCTACGACGCAACGGCAATTGCTTTTTCTAGCCTGTGCTTTGGTGTATTGCATCTCAGTAGTTTAAAGCAGTGGCCGTATGTAATTTGGGCAACTATTGTAGGAGCAGCGCTGGGAACCAGTGCTTTGTACACCAACAATTTACTAGTTCCAATGACAGCTCATGTTGTGACTAACTTTGTCTCCAGTTGTCTATGGAAATGGGAAGAATTCCGCAAGAGTGAGTTGAAGCGATAGCGGTTGTTTTGTTGGAGTTATTGCAGCCTGGACTTATCAACAAACACAACCTGCTACCAGCTATGCATTGAGAGTATCTTATCCCTTCATCTCTTGACGCTGATTGGCACATTCAGCAGCTTTGATGTAGTCGCCTACAGCGTAATAAGCCACCTTTAAACTCCCCAACACTTGCTCTTGCACACGATGGTCCTCAAGAGATTGGGCGATCGCCAGCCGCTGTTCGTGATAGGCGATCGCTTTGACATAATCACCCAACGCGTCACAGGCAATTCCCAGGCTTCCCAAAGCTTGCTCTTCGCCGCGCAAGTCTCGAAGTTTGCGAGACACCTGTAAGCGCTGCTCACTACACTCAATAGAGCGCTGATAATCATTCAGGGCGTAATAAGCATTTCCCAAATTTCGCAGAATTTGAGCTTCCATCCGAAAATCGTTGAGTTCGCGTGCCAGGGTTAACCGCTGCTCGTAATAGGCGATCGCTCTGGCATAGTTTCCCAGGGCATAGCAAGCATTCCCCAAATTCTTGAGGATTTGCTCCTCAACCTGTCGATCGCTCAATTCATGGGCAATTTTGAGACTCTGCTCTTCATAAATGATCGCCTGTTCATACTCTCCAACAGCTTTGTAAGCTAGTCCCAAGTTGTTTAGAGCTGCCATTTCTCCGTGGCGATCGCCAACTTCTTTCGCCAGGGTCAAACTTTGCAGTTGATATTCAATCGCGCGATCAGCTTCCTTTAAGTGCCGATAGGCATTGCCTAATGTACTCAAGATCTTCACCGCATTGCGCCGATCCTGAACTTGATTGGCAAATACCAGCGCCGCTTGGGAGTATTCAATTGCTTTGCTGTAATGTTTGAGGCTGTAAAACGTTAGCCCCAAATGAGCTAATACCCGACTTTGCCCGTGGCAGTCTTGAAGTTGCAGGTAAATGGCATACGCTTCTTTAAAGAACTCCAGCGCTGTTTCAAAGGCATTTGCCTGATAACGTTCTAGCCCGTTTATCAGCGCTCGCTCTGCGATCGCTTGAAATGACTCGGAACCTGGCGAATCTGGGGTCAATTCCAGCGTTGATGCCGTTGGGTCGCCAGGAAAAATGGTTTCGCGAGAAAGGACAGGATCAGTTAGATCAACTGGATCAACTGCGGGAACACCCTGAATGTGATGATTGTGCGCTTTGAGGAAATCAAATCCGCTATCCATGTCGGTGCCTCTCCTTCCTATGTGGATCGGGTTGTCTTGGTTGAGACTTCCGTTTCTACCTATCAAGGCTACCCTCCATAAGTATCAAAAGTACTCAGTGATCACCCTGCTTTATGAGGCGTGTTTTCACACTGAGACCAGTATATTTATGGGTACATCGCTGTTTTTAAAATTCCCTAGCCAGTTCTTGAACTGCACTAGCTGGACCGACTAATGATACATAGGGATTTGTCAGGTATTTTTGAGCAACAGCCTGAGCTAAGTCTGGAGTGATAGAGGCGATTTGTGCCTGGAAGTCGCGATCAAATCCAATGCCTAACCCTAAAGCCTCATACCATCCGTAGGTTTGAGCAATTTGAGCGTTGGTCTGTTTACCCAGGGCATATTGTCCCAAAATTTTGTTCTTTGCTGTTTGTAACTCGTTATTGGTCAGCGGAGTAGCGCTTAAGCGGTCAATTTCAGAGTGGAGCCCTTCTAAAGCGATCGCCGTATTTTCGGGTGCTGTTCCCATGTAGGCAACGAATTGAGCTTTATCCAGACGGGTAGTGTAAAAGGCAGAGACTTCATAAGCAAGCCCACGCTTTTCTCGCAATTCCACAAACAACCGACTGGATAAGCCATTACCCAAATGGGTATTAATCAATTTGAGGACGGCATAATCTTGCGTTGTTGGAAAATCATCCATGGCAGTTATTGAATTGTCTACCACGGAAGGCGTGAGATACCCTAACATCACGATCGACTGTTGGGTTTCCTGCGCGATCGCTTTACATACTGGAGTCGAGTGAATTGTCGGCAATTGCAGCGTTGGGGAAGGCTCATTTGGAACATGCCAATCTCCCAGCGTTTTTTCGATCAGGGTAATCGCTTCTTCCGTCCGAATCCGCCCCGATAAGCTGATGATTACATTGTCGGGACGAAAATGGGTGCGATGGTACTCTAGCAGATCTTCCCGCATCAGTTGGGAAACTGAGTACTCCGTGCCTAAGCCAGAAAGCGCGTAGGGATGCTCACCGTACATCATGTGGCGCAGTTGGTCGAAGGCAACGGTAAAGGGTTGCTCTTGCTGAGAACGGATGGCTTGCAGGGTGAGGCGACGCTCCAGTTCTAATTCCTGTTGAGGGAAGGTGGGCGATCGCAGCAATTCGGCTGCCAATCCTAAGATCTCCTCAAAATCGGCAGAGACAGATTTCAGGCTCACCAGGAAGTAATCTGTTGTGGAGTCTGTGCTGAGGCTAGCACCCACTGACTCTACTTGCTCCGCAATTTCCAGTGATGAGCGAGTTTCGGTACCTTTGGTCAAAACTGCCGAGAGAAGATGGGTCAGTCCGGCTTGTTCCGGTTTCTCCCAACGGCTACCAGCCCGGATAAAAATGCGGGCAGCAATAATATCAGCCGTGGGATTTTCAGTCACCAGCACAACGATACCGTTGCTGAGCGTAGCGCGATGAAGGGGTTGAATCAGGGTGGAATCAGTCATGCTGAGATTCATCAATTACTGCAACGTTATTCCAACGGTCTAACAATGGTTGCCGCGTAGTGATAGGGAGACAGATATTGAGTTGCCAAGCGCTGAATATCTTCAGCCTGGATTGCTCGAATCCGCTGAGGGTAGGCAGTTACGACATCAGGACGGGCAAAAATACTGTAGTAGCCGTACAAACCTGCCAGTTGTCCCGGTGTTTCTGTGGAAAAGGCGTAGTCATTACAGAGCAAGCGTTTGCAACGGTCTAACTCTGCTTGGGTAACGGGGGTGGATGCCAGTTCAGACAGGCGATCGCAAATAATTGCCTCCACCCGCTCTAAATCGTCAGGTTCTAACCAAGCAGAAATAGTGAAAATGCCAGAATCCCGCTGCAGCGAAAAGCCACTGTTGATTGCTTGCACCAGATTCCGTTCTTCCCGCAGTTCCCACACCAAGCGCGACGCTCGCCCCTCCGCCAACAACACCGACAGCAAATCTAGCCCATAGGCGTTGTGCAATTGCTCATCCAAACTGCATAGGGGTGAATCCACTCCTGGTCCTAGCCACGCCATCATCAGCCGCGCCTGCTCTAACCGGGGTAAGCACAACTCCTGACGACGAATATGAGTAATGGGAGGTTCTGCTTCTGGTTGGAACCGCTGCCAATCTGCTGGGCTGGGAAACGAATCAAACGTGCGCTCAACCAGGCTCAATGCTGCCTCCCGCGAAAGGTTTCCCACCACCACTACCGTCATATTTGCGGGCTGGTAGTGAGCACGATGAAACGCTCGCATTTGTGCTGGCGTTTGCATTGCCAGCGTTTCTTCGGTACCCAAGATGGGTCTACCATAGGGATGCCGCTGGTAAACGGTTTCGCTCAAGATTTGGAAAGCAACACAGTCGGGATTATCATATGACTGGCGAATTTCCTCCAGCACCACATCCCGTTCGCGCTCAAACTCATCATCGGGAATTGCCGCATTCAGCAAAATTTCTGCCAGGTAAGGCAGCGTTTCATCCAAATACTGAACTGCCGTAGTAATAAAGTAGTGGGCGTAATCGTAACTGGTGGCGGCATTCGTCACTCCACCTCGAAACTCCACTTCCTGATCAAACGCTCCTGGCGGAAGGTTGTTTGTTCCTTTAAAGATCATGTGCTCCAGAAAGTGAGCCATGCCTGCCCATTCATCTGGCTCAAACACAGCTCCCGCTTTCACCCATACATCGACTGAGGCAACGGGGGTTGCAGGGGTTTGCTGATGAATAACGGTTAGCCCATTCCTCAAAGTGGTTAAGCTAGCCGGAAATGCGGCAGTTTCGATTAAAGTACTTGACAAGTTTGATCAATCCCGAAGCGTATCATCGTATCATAACGCTGGCTGTGGACAGATTGCACATAGGTTTTGTCAACACTGGTCCTCTGCCATCCGCCCCTTGATAAAGCTGTTTAGGGATGAGAATTAACTGAAAATGTAAAGTTAACAAAATGTGCAATTCTCTAAAATTCCTCTAAATGCTGCATTTACTCTCATCCCCAACTCTTCTCCCCATGTTGAGAGAAGGGAGCCAGAAATGGTTCACACTGTCTTCTCTCCTAAATTTGGGAAAGGAGGGCTGGGGAGGTGAGGGCGAAGTAGTTGCACCTCACGTAAGTTCAAAGTTCAAAATGCTTTCTCATAAGGGTTTACGATTTTAGATTTTACATTTTGAATGATTCATTGTTCGGCGTTGCTGAATCCAACTATGATTCGCCCCCCTAGCCCCCCAAAGTTGGGGGGCAACAGTCTTCAAAGTCCCCCAGAATTGGGGGATTTAGGGGGCAATGCAGAAACTCACTTTGTAATTTCATACTTCTACTCAGCAACGCCCATTGTTCTTAGTAGCGGATTCGAGGATCAATGTAGGCATTTAGGATATCAATCAAAATACTGGCGATCGCCACAATGCCGGCAAAAAACACGACTACTCCCTGCACCGTTGGGTAATCTCGCTGGGCGATCGCGCGATATAACCGATTTGCTAATCCGGGCCATGAGAAGGTAACCTCCGTCAAAATTGCACCTCCCAGCAACGCTGCAAACGTCAATCCCAAGATAGTAACCACGGGGATTAAGGCATTTTTGAGGGCATGGGAAATGAGAATCCGAGATTCAGGAATTCCTCGTGCCCGCGCCGCTTCCACGTAGTCGGCTTTGAGGGTTTGCTTTAAGTTAACGCGCACAATCCGCTCAAAAATACCGCTAATCAAAACTCCCAGGGTTAAACATGGCAATGCCAGGTAATATAATGCTGTGAAAAATTGAGCAAGATTTCCACTCAGCAAGCTGTCTACGGTGTATAGCCCGGTGACTTCCACAGGAACCGGAACCGTGATCGGAAACCGCGTTCCTAATGGGAACCAGCCTAATTGCACAGAAAATACCAGTTGTAGCAGCATTCCAAACCAGAACATGGGCACCGAGTAGGTGAGGATACCAAACAATCGACCGCTAGCATCTAACGGGGTGTTGGGGCGAGAGGCCGTGAGAATGCCGATGGTAATGCCCACTAGTAGGGCGATCGCCATGCTGTAAACTGCCAACTCTACGGTTGCCGGAAAGAATTTTTGAATAATTTCCCATACGGAGGTTTCTTTGCTAATCAGCGAAGTTCCCAGATCAAAGCGCAACAATGAACCCAGGTAATCCAGATATTGCCAAAATAGTGATTTATCCAGTCCCAACTGGCTCCGCAGAGCATCCTTTGCGGCTTGAGGCGCACGCGGACCCAAGAGCGCATCCACTGGATCGCCAGGAGTTGCCCGCAGCAACAAAAAAACCAGCGTTGAAATTAACCACAACATCAATGGAGCCAGCAGCAGCCGAGTAGCACCGTAGTAGCGGAGAGAACTGGAACGGGACATGGCTTTTTTAGGGGAGACGGAGGGATTTAGATTGCAGATTGTTGATTGCTGATTGCTGATTGTAGAAGGAGATGGGGGCTAGGAGGCAGAGAAATAGAGGAGAAATTCAAAAACTCCTCCATCTGCAATCGTTTGACTGAGGCTTACGAACCTCTCTAATCTCCAATCTTCAACTCCTCCCCATCCCCTATTCCCCTCCCCTCCGATCCTCATTCCCTTTCCCACGCTGGAATCGAGGGTTTCTATACTAGAGGAAGTGAGTACGCGATCGCTGGAGACCATCCTGCCATGACGTTAGATCCACAAATCATGAAGGCAGTTGAACGCCTGGATTACCGCGTTACCGTTGGGGATGTGGCGGCACAGTCTGGTTTGGATGTAAACCTGGCAGAACGAGGACTACTTGCCCTCGCCTCCGAAGCAGGTGGGCACCTCCAGGTAGCAGAGTCGGGAGATGTTGTTTATCTATTCCCCCAGGAGTTTCGCTCCATTCTGCGGAATAAGTATTTTCGGCTTCAGCTAAAAGAATGGTGGGAAAAAGTTTGGCGGGTTCTGTTTTACATCATCAGAATTTCTTTTGGGATCGTTCTTATCGCCTCTATTTTACTAATCTTCCTGGCAATCTTTGCGATTATGATTGCCAGCACTGCCTCGCGGGATGGCGATAGCGATTCGGGTGGTTCTGTTTCCATGCCCAATGTCTGGTTTGGACCGGACTTCTTCTGGATTTTTTACCCCAACTATTACGATCGCTCCTCCACTTATCGCCGTCGTTCCGCCACTGAGAAATCTTCCATGAATTTTTTGGAAGCCGTTTTCTCGTTTCTGTTTGGGGATGGCAATCCTAACGCTGATCTGGAAGAACGTCGCTGGCGGGCAATTGGTACTGTGATTCGGAACAATCGGGGAGCCGTGATTGCGGAGCAGATTGCCCCTTACCTGGATAGTGTGGGGCAGGGGTACGCCCAGGAATACGAGGAGTATATGCTGCCTGTTTTGACTCGCTTCAACGGTCGTCCAGAAGTCAGCCCCGAAGGGGGTTTGGTTTATCAATTCTCGGATTTGCAAACTACAGCGACCGAAAATCGTCTGCAACCTGTCAGCGCTTACCTCAAGGAATTTCCCTGGCGATTCAGTAATGCCTCCAGTGGACAAATTCTGATGGCAATTGGACTTGGCTCGTTGAACCTGGTAGGTGCTCTGGTGCTTGGCAGAATGCTGGCAGGAGGGGCGATCGCAGCCCAAATAGGTGGACTGGTTGCCTTCGTTCAATCCATTTATTGGGTATTACTGGGGTATGGCGCAGGCTTTTTGGTAATTCCATTGATTCGCTACTTTTGGGTGCAGTGGCGCAACCAGAAAATTAATGAGCACAATCGCGAGCGTCAGGAACGTGCCGTTGCCTTGAACGAAGCTAGCGACAGTTTGCAAGAAAAACTTGCCTACGCGCAACAATTCGCCGCCCAAACCTACATTGGAGAAGAAGATTTGGCTTACACCACCGAACGCGACTTAATCGAACAGGAGATTGAGCAAGCCGACAAAATTGATACTGAGTGGCAACAACGCTTGGAAGGAAGATAGCTCTGGCGCTTGCACCAGGATCAAACTTAAGCAGGAATGTGAAGCCATTCCCTTAGAGGGTACGATAGAAGCAGTTAACAGAATTTAATAATGGTAGAACGTCCAATTAAAAAATCTGAGCGGTTAGCCCATGCCGCTTCAGAAGAAAAACCAGTTGTTCAGCCGTCTGAGCAGCGAGATGAGCGTCCGAGTCGGGGCAAGGATCGCAAAGGGAAAGGGAAGAGTGGCAAAGGCAAGGGCGATCGCAAAGAAGATGCCAGACCGCCTGTCAATCCCGCTTTGATGCGAGGTCCCCGACCTCCCAAAGCGCAAGAGCCAGTGGAAGAAGTTGCTCCAGAAGTGCTCGACGAGCCAGTAGCGGCAACTGAAACAGCCGAAGCACCCGTCGCAGAGGCTCCTGCTGAAGTTGCGGTTGAGACCCCGGTGGTGGAAGCACCCGTAGAAACGTCTGAACCTGCCGCAGAGCCTCCTGCCGCTGTGGAAGCACCCGCAGAAATCCCTGCTGAAACTCCTGTTGCAGAACCTGCTGCTGAAGCGGAACCTGCTCCGGTTGAAGTACCAGCGGAAGCAACGGAAGTTCCGGCGGCAGAAACCCCGGCAGTTGCCGAAGCGCCTGCTCAAGTGGCGGCGGATGTTCACGAGCCATCAGCCACGACAACAGACCCGGTTGAATCTGCTGAACCTGCTGTTGCTGAACCTGAAGCGATCGAGCAACCCACTGCTGAAACCGATGGGACTGAATCTAACTCCGCAGACTCAGCAGAAGCCGTTGCTGAAACTGTGTGAGCGATTGGAAGTGACTAATTGGTGTCTAAGCATCCACCTGCTGAACTGCTGCGATCGCTGCCTCTAACGCGATCGCCACATGAGTCCAGTGGGTGCCACCCTGGCAAAACACCACATACGGCTCTCGTAGCGGTCCATCGGCTGAGAATTCGGAAGTGCTGCCATCAATAAAGGTGCCACCCGCCATCACCAGTTCACTTTCATATCCAGGCATTTCTGCCGGAACCGGATCGAGATAGGAACCAATAGGAGAATGCTTCTGAATCGCTCGACAAAACGCAACGAGTTTCTTCGGCGATCCTAGTTTTACCGCTTGAATCACATCGTGGCGGGGAGCTAATGGCAGAGGGTTGACCGGATAGCCCAACTGGTCAAACACAAATGCTGTGAGATGATTGCCTTTCATCGCTTCACCCACCATTTGCGGAGCCAGGAACAATCCCTGAAATAGCAGTCGGTTTTGGTCGAAGGTGGCTCCACCAGAACTGCCAATGCCGGGTGCCGTTAAGCGACAGGTTGCCATTTCCACCAGGTCTGCCCGTCCCGCAACGTATCCTCCCGCTGTAACAATGGTGCCTCCCGGGTTTTTAATCAAGGAACCTGCCATCAGATCAGCACCAACTGCTGTTGGCTCACAGGTTTCAATAAATTCACCGTAGCAGTTGTCCACAAAGCAGATTGTATTGGGGTTTTGGCATTTGACGAGGTCAACAATCCTTTCAATGTCAGCGATCGCTAAACTGGAACGCCAGGAATAACCACAAGACCGTTGAATTAGCACCATCCGGGTTGCGGGTTGAATGGCACATTCCAGTGCTGCCCAATCAATCGACCCATCGGCGCTAAGACTCAACTCTCGGTAGCGCACCCCAAACTCAGCTAAAGACCCTTGATGGTTGCCGCGCAAACCGATTACTTCTTCTAATGTGTCATAAGGAGCGCCCGCTACAGCCAATAGTTCATCTCCCGGCCGCAGAACCCCGTACAGCGCACAGGCGATCGCATGAGTTCCTGAGACAAACTGCACCCGTACCGCTGCTGCTTCTGCACCCATCACTGCTGCAAACACCTGATCCAAAACCTCTCGTCCGAGGTCACTGTGACCATACCCACTGACGCTAGCGAAATGGTGTGCGCCAACTCGATATTGCCGAAAGGCTGCTAACACTCGTTTCAAGTTTTCCTTGACCTGAGTGTCAATACCGGAAAAAATCAGGGAGAGTGCCTGTTCTGCTGTGGCTAACAGCTTAGAACTGTTCATCTGCTCCTGGCATTGTAAATTTCGTTGGGACGAATGCATGACCGTTGCGACTTCAAATAACAAACTGAATTACGACTGGGCTGTCATCCTATTTATGGTTTTCATCCATGCAGTAGCCTTGCTTGCCTTTCTGCCTGCAAACTTTAGCTGGGCAGCCGTTGGCTTAGCAGTGTTTTTGCACTGGGTGACAGGCGGTTTGGGAATTACTCTAGGTTGGCATCGAATGCTCAGCCATCGCAGTTTTCAGGTTCCCAAATGGTTAGAGTACTTTCTCGTCTTCTGCGGCACTCTGTCAATGCAGGGAGGCCCGATTTGGTGGGTTGGGTTGCACCGCCATCATCACCTCTACTCCGACCAAAACAATGACCACCACGATTCCAACAAGGGGTTTTGGTGGAGCCACATGGGTTGGATGATGTATGATGTGCCCGCGGAAGAGGAAGCCGAGCGCTTTACAAAAGATCTAGCAGACGATCGCTTTTATCAGTTCTTGGATAATTATTTCTTTCCCATCCAGGTGGCATTCGCTGTTCTGCTTTACCTGATCGGCGGCTGGCCATTTGTGGTTTGGGGAATCTTTGTGCGACTTGTCGTGGTGTTTCACTGCACCTGGTTGGTGAACAGTGCTACTCATAAATTTGGGTATCGCACGTTTGACGCAGGCGATCGCTCCACCAATTGCTGGTGGGTTGCCCTCATGACCTATGGCGAGGGCTGGCACAATAATCATCATGCGTTTCAATACTCTGCCCGTCATGGCTTAAAGTGGTGGGAAATTGACCTCACCTGGATGACGATTCGGCTTTTGCAAACACTGGGATTAGCAACCAAAGTTAAGCTTGCAGACGATGCCGAAGCCTCCTAGAACTGCCCGATTCCTTGAATGATGTGTTTCATCGTTGTCAGGCTTTGCAGGCTAATCGGCCCACGCCGCTGCCCTTTTTGATTCGACATTCCTAAAAAGATAGAATCGCCTCGCTTCGGGTTTCGAGAAAACCGGGGTGAGGCGTTGATGTAGGTGGAAGCACTGTTGATTCCCAATGCAAACTGGCGGCTCTCCTGATAAGACTCAGTGACAAGGCAATCGGCGTGGCTGCTGCTGTGGAGATTGATCCAGGCGATCGCTGCCTCTAAACTGTCCACAATCTTGAAAGCGATGATCTTGTCCAGGTAAGCCTGCCGCCACTCCTGCTCATCTACCAGCTTTAGCTCTGGAAATTCTGTCACAAGAAGCCCGTCCCCTCGTAGTTCAAACCCCTTCTCCCGCAAACTGTTCCACAACATAACCAGAGAGGAAGGATTTTGGCTGCGATGGATTAATACTTTTTCGATCGCATTCACCGGATCTGGCTCACTCTGGTGACTGTCTAGAATCATCCAGCGGACTGCTTCCAAGCTGCCAGAGGGCGACCAATACAGATAACAGTTCCCCATCGCTGATCGCAGAACAGGCGCTGTTGCCTGCCGCACCACCTGCTGCACTAGGCTGGGGCGACCGTATGGAATCACTAAGTTGACGTATTGATCCTGCACAATTAGATCCCGAATGGAGGCACCCTGATCAGATGACAACACCTGGAGGCATCCCTCTGGCAACCCTGTTTCCTCAATCGCGCTCCACAAGGCTTGAGCGATCGCTGCGTTAGAATGGCTCGCCTCACTTCCCCCTTTTAGAATCAGGCTGTTGGCAGTTTTGATGCATAACCCCGCTGCTAGAGCTGCCAGCTCAGGAAATGCTTCGTAAACCAGGGCTATCACGCCCAGAGGCATGAGTTGCGAGTAGGTTTGGCAGTGTTCCAGTTGGTAGGAGGCATCCATCACACGCCCAATCGGGTCCGGCAATTCGCTCAACCGCTTCAATAATTGAGCCACAGTTTGAATCCGCTCTGGTGTGAGTTTTAGCCACTCCAGGATCAGGTTGGGTACTGCCATCTCGCGACTGGCTTCCAGATCCAGGGTATTTGCTTCCAAAATGTCATTTTGATGGCGCTTGAGTGCTTCTGCCATTGCTGCCACTGCC
The DNA here is from genome assembly GCA_015272515.1 of Leptolyngbyaceae cyanobacterium C42_A2020_001. Classification (GTDB taxonomy): domain Bacteria; phylum Cyanobacteriota; class Cyanobacteriia; order Leptolyngbyales; family Leptolyngbyaceae; genus JSC-12. The sequence continues at coordinate 59,119 of JACYLN010000007.1, forward strand.
TGACTACGCAAAACGCCTTTAGTTGTCGCCAACAGAATCGATGCTCGATGGGCGGCTTGAGCGGCTGCGATCAAATCAGAGGTCAAACCATGAAATTCCGTTGTCATTGGTTACCGTCGATATGCCAGCAACACCATTAACGCAGGCAACACTGCCAGTAGCAACACCCCAGCAATCAGGACGATCAAGGAGGAGTTTGATTTGGAGTTGAGTGCCAGAGGGAGCCAGATAATTAGCATAATCAGGGTTATGCCAAGCGCAACTGGCAAATAGCTATCCCCCAGTCCAGGATTTGCAGCGTTCCACTGGTGACCGTTCCAGCGCCAAGCCTTTTTGTAGGGATAACTACCCGAAAGTTGTTCTAACACGTGTCCGTTATCTTCGACTACGAAGATCTGTTGACATCGACTGCATCCAAATGCCTCGGTTAGGGCGATGGGGGTAAGCCGCCCTCTTCGCCGACACGGACACGGATAGTCTTGTGTTAAATCAATTTTTTGAGATTTTTGGGAATGCACAGGCGGCACCAAAAATTGACTAATCTCTTTGTTTTAAGTTGTCTTTCATTGATTCAAGCAAGTATTGCGCCAGTTCAGCAAGTGTTTCTGCTAGCTGCGAACCGAAAGATTAGGTTTCATTAATAATGCCCTGGTCACAGAATGTTGCCTTGCTTAATCCAAGCTAAATCATGCCCACTTCCCGTACTGGAAATCTTATCATTCCAATACAGGAGACAACCTGATTCTTTATTATCAAAGCGGGTAACGCGATTCGAACGCGCGACATCAACCTTGGCAAGGTTGCGCTCTACCACTGAGCTATACCCGCAAAATTCAGCGATCATTAATATCGCAGAACTAAAGTCTAGCTGTCAAGAGTTATGGACATAATTCGCTTAACGGGAATTCGTTGCTATGGCTATACTGGCGCTTTGCCAGAGGAACAAGTCTTGGGACAGTGGTTTGAGGTGGATGTTGTTTTGTGGTTGGATTTAACCCAACCTGGGCACAGCGATCGCCTCAGCGATACTCTCGATTACCGCGCCATCATCCAAATGGTGCAGCAGCTTGTGGCAACCTCTAAATTTGCCCTGTTGGAACGATTAGCTACGGCGATCGCAGAGTCCATTCTCGCTAACACTCCGAAGTCTGGGGCGATTCAGCAAGTCCAGGTAGCCCTCACAAAACTTGCTGCCCCAATTCCTGGGTTCAATGGGAATGTCACGATTGAATTGACCCGAACACCCAGCAAGCCAGCAGGCAATTTGTAAACTCTTTTGTTCCAGCAGGTTTTGTTCCAGGAGGCGCTTACCTTCAAACATTAACCCTGCAAAACAGAAGCCCCAACTGATTGCCGAGGGCTAAACCGATGGGGCTAGAGACGCAGTTAGGAGGTATCTCGCTCTTTAAGCTACCTAGAGAAATTCCACATACGGCATCTTTTTAATAAGTTCTTAAACTCTAACAAGAACAGCGTCAGACGTATGCAAAGGATTTCGGCAAACTATCGAGAAAGTTCAATGGAACGTGAGCGTTAACTCTTTCCATCTAAGTGCTTAAAGGGTAATTCCTGATTAATTGCATCCATCTCTCGCTGCTCCATTTCATTGACCTCATGAATATAAGAGCGGAGAATTTGGGTTAAGCGTGAATGATAAAAGCGATGCAGGCTGTAATTGGGCATAGCAGGGAAACCACGACGTTTTTTGTGCCGCCCGCCAGCACCGGGATCAAACACCTGAATCCCTTGAGAAATTGCCCATTCAATTGGTGTGTAGTAGCACGCATCGAAATGGAGGCAATCAATTTCTTGAGATGATCCCCAGTAACGTCCGTACAGGTTTTTTCCTTTGGTTAAACAAAAGGACATGCCAATCGGTTGTCGCAAGTCTTGCTCATCGTAAGCTGCAACAAAGAGGACACGATGCGCGTAGGTTGGATGAAGTTGTTCAAAAAAATTGCGTGTGAGATACTTGCTGCCCCACCAACCGAACTTGTCGCAGGTATCGCTGTAGAAGTGATACATCAAGGGAAACAGCGACTTAGGAATCTCTTCGCCATTAAAGGTTTTGAGTATGAGTCCGGCGGTGCCCACTGCTTTGCGTTCTCGTTTGATGTTTCGTCGCTGGTTGGCATTGAAGGCAGCAAGATAATCATCAAAGGTTTGATAGCCCTGGTTTTGCCAAATGTAACTGTGGTGCAGCCAGGAGGTAAAACCGTGACGCTCTAAGATGGGCTTCCAGGTTGGATCAACGTAGAGAAAATTGCAACCTGAGATGTGGTTGCGATCGCAAAAGTGATCAATTGCCCCAACCATGAGTCCAGTCAGTTCGTCTTCATCTTCACCGGGGGCAATCAAAAATCGATATCCTTCGGCGGGGGTAAAGGGCGACATTCCCAAAAGTTTGGGGTAGTACTCAATGCCCAAACGAGCGGCTAAATCTGCCCATTGGTGATCAAAGACAAATTCCCCATAACTGTGGGCTTTGACGTAGAGAGGGGCAGCAGCAATTAGGGAGCGATCGCGCCATACGGTTAAGTGGCAGGGCATCCAGCCAGCACGGGCGGTGGCGCTCCCTGAAGATTCCATATTGTGCAGCCATTCCCACTCTAAAAAGGGGGTGGCAAGGGGCATTGCCAGGGCATCCCATTCAGCTTGTGGAATATTGGAAATGCGGTCAATCCAGGCAACCGAATAAGACGGCTTGAGTTGTTCCACCATAGCCAGCGTTGAAGACTTCATATAGCGTAATACAGGCAATTCGTTTTCTGCTGGAATTCGCTTAAATCACACGTGCCGAATTCGGTAATGCAGAAAAACTTCTTGATCGAGCGATCGCACCCCAAGCAGTTCTAGCCGAGGCGCAAACGCTTCCGCAAATCCGTCTCCCGCGACCAGTGTTGGAGCAGTCCGCCCGCCCAATACCAGTGGACAAATCGTCAGATACACCTGATCAATTGCGTCCACCGCTAGCAAAGATGCAACCAATTCTCCTCCCCCCAAAACTGCCAGTTGTTTGATATTCGCGTCGAACAGCGTTTCTAAAACCTTAGTCCAGTTGAAGTTTGGGCTGGCTTCTGTTGTCAAAATTCGCTCAAACGCCTGTCTATCTTCCCAAGTATTGGCTCCTGTAGGGGTGGTGATCAGCCAGCGCGGCACAGGCTGTTGAAAAAAGCGGAGCTGCGGATCAAACTTACCCGACCGGGAGCAAACGATTTGAATGGGCTGTGGTGGTTTTTGTTGCTCTTGCCGTTGCTGCAACAGGTCGGCAGAGGTGACTCGCAGGGTTGTACCGTATGCTCTCAGGGTACCTGCACCAAACAATACAGCATCCATTTGAGCAACTTGTTCCTCCAAGTGGCGTTTATCGGTTGGGGAGCCGAAGCGAGCGGGCGATCGCGCAACATCGGCGATTTTGCCATCCACACTCATTGCCAGTATTACAGTCGTACACGGTCGAACCATACGTTCCAAATCCGTGAATATGGTTTCACCACAGAGGCTTGTCACCAAAATTTTTGAGTGTACCCAATTTCCGCAGTCTCACTGTAATAATTGTTATAAAACCTGTTGTAAGACCGCTGTATCTTTTGTGTTTCCTTTCAACCGTTCTCGTTCTACAGGGTTGTTCTAAGCCAGCTTCAACGTTAGCTTATCGGAAAATCTGGGCAACCACAAAATTTAAATGGCTGTGCTAAAGTTTCAGTGAACTGGAAAGAATCTTGGCAAGGAAAATTCATCGTGCTCCATGAATTAGTCGAGATCTAAGGCTTGCAGGTCTTCATACCGCCTCTCACACACATTCTTATGGGTAAATCGGGTTCATCCTCTTTTCGCCGCATCCTCCTGTCTAGAATTTTGCTGCTGAGTATCCCGATTCTCTTGGTGGGAGAGTATGTGGTGTATCGCAAAGCCCGCTCTGGGGTAATTGCGACTGCTCGACAAAACCTGATGGAGAGTGCGATTCGCAAAGCGGAAGACATTCAAACTGTGACTGGGATGCTCCAGGCAAATTTGTTGGCATCCAGTAAGCTGTTTGTGGAAGCCATGCCTTCACCGTCGCCCCAAACTTTCGTGGAACAGGTACAGCAGTGGTTACCCAAACCAGTCCATTGTGTGCAACTGGTAAAACCCCAAACTGGAGCAGTGGTTGGTAGCACGTGTGGCAGTTCAGCGATCGCCCGTTTTTCGCAGCAACAATGGGCACCACGACGCAACGAACAAGACGTTAAACCATCGGATGTTTTAGTTTCTCAAGGCAATTCCACGGCAATTCCTGCGCCATCATCCTTAGAGCAAACTCGCCTCAACCTCGTGCTTACCGCTCCGATTTATCAAGCCAATGGAGAATTGAACTATCTCCTGAGCACTCAAGTAACTTTACAACGCCGAGAATTTGGACAACAAGCATCGCTCCAGGGGTATACCGTTGTGATTAATCAAGACGGGGTGATTCTGGCCCATCCCGCTCAAGATCGGATCGGACAAACAGTTGCTCAACAACCGAATGCCCAAATTTTGCAATCATTAGTTAGCAGCGCGATCGCAGGCAAGCAAGACACTTTGCAGCTTTTTAGGGAAAAGGAAGCAGAGTGGCTGGCAGGTTATACAGCAGTGCCAATTCCAGCGGTACATGGCAAAAACCAAACCTGGGTCATTTTGGCGATCGCGCCCATCGGCAACGCACTCCATAACCTTCAGGGAATTCAGCAAGTGCTGCTGCTGCTGACCTTAGGATTGATTGGTGCAAGCACACTTGCGACTCTATTTGTCACCAAAGATTTAGCTGCCCCCCTGGAAAAATTGGGTAACTATGCCCTGCAAATCTGCGATCGCTTACCCTCCGCCAGTGCCCCCAAAAACTTCAAAATTCGAGAACTCAACCAACTATCAGAAGCCCTTGACATCATGGTGAAACAGCTTGATGAGCGGGCAGACGAATTAGAGATTGCCTGGCAAGAGGCTCAAGCTGCCAATCAAATCCAGAGCGAGTTTTTAGCCACCACCTCCCACGAACTGAGAACTCCGCTCAATGCCATTATTGGCAGCGTTCGCCTGGTAAAAGACGGTTGCTGCGACAGTTGGGAAGAAACGCTGGAATTTTTGCAGCAAGCCGACGATGCCGCAATTCATCTGCTCAAAATCATCAACGACTTATTAGACATTTCTCGTATCGAAGCAGGCAAAGTCGAATTAAATCTGCAACTTGTTGCGATTCCAGAACTATGCCAGCAATGCTTGAGAATGATGCAATTTAGCGCCGAAAAAAAGCGCATCGCATTGTCGGTTGATATTGCGCCCAAGCTGCAAAAAGTTCCCCTGGACGAAAGACGCGTGCGCCAGATGGTGATCAATCTACTATCTAATGCAGTGAAATTTACCCCGGAGGGTGGGCAGGTAGAATTGCGCGCTTGGCAGGGCTTTGGCTCCCAACTTGAACAAGAGAATCGCCCAGACCGTAGCCCCATCAACGCTACAACACCCTACCTGTGTTTAGAAGTGGTTGACTCCGGAATTGGCATTCCGCCCGAACGCTGGCATCTGCTTTTTCGCCCCTTTAAACAAATTGATGCCTCCTCAACGCGCAATTACGAAGGTACGGGATTAGGTCTGGCACTCACCAAACGATTAGCAGAGTTACATGGTGGCACGCTCTCTTTTGACTCGGTGCCTGAGAAGGGTAGTGTGTTTCGGATCTGGCTACCAGCTCCGGACGCTGAATCTTGAACTAAAGGGAGTTCGCTCTGGGCTTTGGCTTTGAGGTTTGTTCAACTCGCTGGCAGCAAAGGTCGCTCCTATTCCGCTGCTTGCTTCTGCTGAACCACAACCCAAAAAGCTGCTTGAGCGGCGGCTTGCTCTGCTGCTTTAATTGAGCGTCCGCTGCCCCGTCCCAAACATTCTTCATGTAGCCACACTTCAGCAACAAAGCGATTCGCCAAATCGGCGGCTTCGATCTCGCTGACTCGGTATTCTGGAAGTATCTTATACGTCGCTTGAGTCCATTCTTGCAGTGCTGCTTTGTAGTTTTGCCGAGCTGGATCTGAGCGAATTTCTTCAACCAACTGCTGAAAATGCACATCCAGCCAGGGGCGAATCAGTGTGAGGTTGTGAGTACTGAGATAAAGCGCCCCCAAAACTGCTTCAAATGACTCTGCCAGACGACTTTCTTCGCCCAGTTTATCTCGAAAAATGCTGCTGGCTGCGGTCAGGTAATTTTCAAGGTTGTAGTAGGCTGCTAGCCGTGCCAGGGTGCGATCGCTGACTAAGATTGATCGAATGGCGGTAAATTCTCCCACTGCCAGGTTTGCATAACGTTCCCACAACAACTCAGCCGCCACCAGCCGAACCACAGCATCTCCCAAAAACTCAAGTTGTTCGTAGTTTCCCTGAGTTGAGGCAGTTGGGTGAGTCAGGGCGCGATCCAGCAATTCCCACCGAATGGGAGCATTACTCGCTAGCCCTAGCATTTGTATAAGCTTTTCTAGCTGCTTTTGGCGACGGGGGTATTGTATAGGCATAAATGTTAGCCTAGCAATTCCTCAAGCAGAACAGGGTAAAGCCACGCGAACTTCGCTGAAATTTGGGTAGATAGGGGATGAAATAGCAGGCTCTGCTAAAGGTGATGCAGTGCTACTAGACGAAATGAGATAGATTTCTACATCAGTTTCACCTAAATTAGCAGAGTCACCTTTGACACAGGCGGGATGTTGCGATCGCACGTTTGCGATCGTTTGTGGCAAAACACCCGCCAACAAAGCCAGCGCATCCGTTGGGATGCCGACCAAAATATTGCCACCAAAAAACTCTTCAAACCCAGCAAAGAGATTTTCTGCCCGATGGTCGGCATCTTGTTCTGAGACAATTTTGTGAAGCCACCGAACCCATTGAATTCTGCGGCTGTATGCTTTTTGGCGGTCTTCGTGAGTTGCCACTTCTACAATTTCAGGCGACCCGATCGCAATGATCTTCCCATACTCATACTCAAACGGATTACAAATGGCAGCACCCGGACCAGCGAACTCTGCATAGTGCGTCTTACACAAAATTAGACCACTCCGCTTGTGCTCTCCCACGGCGAGTAGATGCCTGGACGAGAAGTTTTTCTCAGTCGAATCCCAAATCAAACTTTTAGATAAAAAGTTCTTCACTCGCTTTTCTCGCCTCAGTGCAGACACTCAAGAGCTGACAGACTTCTGAATGTGAATATTGGCTCAACGCCCAACCGTGGAAACCTTTGTAACAACGAAATCCTTACTCAAAAACTGCCATCGTCAAGTATGTGCCTACATAGTAAGCAGGTCTCAAACATTCATTATTTTTTTGGTTGAAGGCTTTGTCAAATCTATATATTGCGTTCACAAATGCCAAAAATTCCGTAAAGCTGATTCACCAACTTCCGGACTGATTATTTAACGCTGACCTGATTCTCTGTCAAGGGCTAGATTGTCGGCGACTGGGGAGCCTAAGCGACTTTTTTACGAGGGTCGGAATTTGAGACGGATAGTTAGCAACTGGAATTTTGGCGCGCTCAAATGCTGTAACTTTGCTGTTGGCTGTACCAATTTCGGTGCCTAGTTCCGAGATTTGAGAGGCGATAATTGCGCCAGCGTGTCCCATGCGTCTACCTTTGGGAGCGGTGCGTCCAGCAACGTAGGCAATCACAGGTTTGTCGATCGCTTCGGCGATGTAATGAGCCGCAGATTCTTCGCTATCTCCCCCAATTTCTCCGACCAACACAATAACTTCTGTATTGTCGTCTTCATCCAAAATTTCTAACCACTGGGGAAACGAAGACCCCACAATTGCATCACCACCGATACATACTCCCATTGATTGTCCCAGTCCAGCCAGGGTCAGTTCCCGCGCAATCTCGTAGGTCAATGTTCCGCTACGGCTAATTAACCCAACCGAACCCGGCGTATAAAATTCACTGGGATGAATCCCCAATAACACCTGACCCGGCACAATAATACCAGGGCTATTGGGACCCACAATTAAGGTTTCGGTGGCTTCTGCCTTTCGCAACAAACGCACCACATCTTGGGGTGGCATCCCTTCAGTAATTAGAATGATTTGCCGAATTCCAGCGGCGATCGCTTCCAATGCTGCATCTAACGCTGCAAAGGGTTGAACAAAAATGATGGTGGTATCAATTTCACCAACAACCATTTGCGCCATTTCCACAAGGTCAAAAATCGGAATCCCATGAAAGACCTTGCCGCCGTAGCCAGGGCTAACTCCTGCCACGATGTTGGTGCCATAAGCCTGCATCAGCGGTGTATAGGTGGAACCTAGTGGATCGACGATTCCCTGAATGAGAACTCGGTTGTTGGGTGTGAAGTTCATAAAAATCGCTAACAATAACGAACCAATCAATTAAAAAAAGAAGACAATCAACCACAAAGGTGAGTTAGATAACTAACGTGCTGATCAATAGAATGACGAAAACAGTATGTTGCTGCTGCAATCTGTGTCACAGTCGCGATCGCTTTTGTTAAAGCAGTTAAGTTGATAGCACCGAGCCATAAGCCAACATTTAGCTTTCTAACCGTCCCGATTTAGCAAGAGACACCGCTTCAGTCACCGCTTCATCTAAGTTTTCAACCAGGGAAAGTTGGGCAGTCTCCAGTTGGGTTCTGGCGCGATCGCTTTGGCTTCCCACTAAGCGAACAACCAGGGATGGTCTACGTTTGGGCTGCACAAACACAACGTCTGAGCGCAGATTTGTCAATCCAGCCGCTCTAGCGGTTTTACGTTCCAGATAGGACACAATCACCGCGGCAACTTCGTCACAGGGAACCAAGTTACTAATCAAATTAATCAAAATCACCCGCACTGATTTGTGCTGGCTCATCAAATCCAACCCATGCTCCAGACGCAGTTTTAGCAACTCTGGAGAAGAATCCCAACGGTTTTCGCCGCCGATGTTTAGAAAGCTGGCAGTTTTTCCACCTGCGTGCCCCACCAGATCCATCGTCGCCATTGTTAAGCCAGCACCATTGCAAACAATGCCAATATGCCCATCTAAATCCATCACCACTGGCACAACATCATTTGGTTGGGCAGGATCGCCCCCAAGCTTAGAAATGAGGGAAATCAACTGGGGATGGCGTGCCAGTGCATCGTCATTGGCGCTTACTTTCCCATCGAGTGCCATCACTTCACCAGTCGCGCTGACTCCCAGAGGATTAATTTCTACCAGATCTAAATCGTGCTGAATAAATAACTGGTACATTTTCTCCACTACGGCACTGACCGACTCAATCAACGTGCCCTGCAACCCCATTTTGATGGCGAGGCGACGGGCATAGTAGGGAGAAAATTCTTGCTCAACAACAACGTGCTGCATCTGGTCGATCGCCGACTGTACATCTATTCCACCCTGGCAAGATCCCAACAACACTGGACGGCAAACCGAACGATTGAGCGCAACAGCTAGATAAAATTCTCGATCTGCGTCATATTTGGCTTCAGCCAGTAACATCTTGGGGTATTCTCCCATGATTGGCAAATTAAAGATCGTTTGCGCGGCTGCGATCGCGTCAATGGTGTTTTCAACAAACCTGACACCTCCAACCCGTCCGCGCCCTCCAATATAAACCTGAGATTTGAGTACGACTGGATATGGAATATTCAACCCTTTCAAATCTTTTGGATAATCAATTCGCTGCGAGGGCAATACCGGAATCCCCATATCACGGAACAATTCTTTCGCTTGATACTCTAGCAAGTCCATTGTGTGTACACCCCCTGCATGATCCGATAATCTTAAAGCAGTGACTCAAAGGATGCAAACCTCCTACTGGAGGATTCCCCCAGACACGTCCCCCCGATACAGTTCTGAGTCTATGCTTGCATTTATGATTTGATTAACCGGATTGAAAGGTGAGAATTGGCTACCTAGCCCCTCGCTCACTTGGTAGATGTTTAATGACTGCAAATCAGCCAAACTGAATCTTTAAGAGCATTTCATGCGATCTGAAACCGTGTTATCAACTGGTCAACCAACCCCTTCTGCTTCCAGCAAGCCAGCCACCCCAAACCGCACGATTCGCCCACTGGCGGCATGTGTAGTGCAGGGCATCTCTTTTGTAAGAGATGAACTCATCGCGCTAGATTCGGTACGGGGATATCTGCTGCAAATTGACCCGAACACCGACAACACCACGATTCTCAATCCACTCAATGTTGATGAGTTGATTGGGGCAGAGGGGTTAACTGTTTGGAACGATACGTTTTGGATTGCACGAGAAAATAGCGTTTATTTTTTCAGTTTAGAAAAGTTTAGTTTGCAGCACTTTTACACGCTGCCCTATCCCGTGAATGGATTGGCAGTTTGGGAGGATACAGTTTACGTTTCGTCTCAAAAAGCGGGATACATTCACATCTTTGAGCGAGATTCTCGACGGTTAATTACACGCTTGCCCCTGCCGGGTGTGGGTCCAGCCGCCCTCGCTGTTCGAGGGGAGGATTTGTGGGTGTGCGATCGCATTGAGCAAACAGTCTTCTGCATTGACCGAGCAACGGGTGAACCTCGATTTTCGGTATTAACGCCATTTGAATCACCTACGGGAATTGCGTTTCAGCCAAATACCCCGGCAGGTGCCGATGTGCTTTTCGTTTCTTACGCTAAAGAAGAACCCTATGTGCGAGATAACCCCAACAATCCCGATGGGGCTTACGAGTTGTCATTTCGCGATCGCACCTTTATTCATCCGCTACACTTTCACTACGATCCCAGTGCCCACTACGCCCTCTCAAATGGCTATTTAGTAGAAATGTCTTATGCGGAGGAATTGCTGCCGCTGGAAGAAGTGCTATTTGAAGACTTAGAGTGGCGGATTGCCCTGCCTGCCGAAACCGATCGCCAAAAAGTCCGCTCCATTGAGCCGATTGGTCGCCCCTTTGTGGAAGAAGATCAAAACGGGCAACGGGTCGCCGTCTTTCACTTTAATACCCTCAAACCAAACGAACGACATCTGTTTGGCTGGAAGGCGCAGCTTGAAATTCGTGCCATTAAGTATCAATTTACCTTTGATGATGTAGCCAACGTTCCTGATCTACCAGCCGATTACAAAGCCATCTACCTGGTAGACGATGACGAACTGGCAATGGATACGCCCGTGATTCAGGCAGCTGCACAAGAAGCAATTGGCACAGAGACGAACATTTTGCGGAAGATGTTGAAAATCCGTAACTACGTCTACGATCGCCTCTCCTATGCCCTCACCTCCCGAATTGACACCCCCGATGTGGTGTTGGAACGGGGAATTGGCTCCTGTGGCGAATATGTTGGTTTGCTGTTAGCACTGGCTCGGCTCAATGGCATTGCCTGCCGCACCGTGGGGCGTTACAAATGTCCGCCTACTCCAGAACAACGCCTCGTACCACTAGAACCGGATTACAACCACGTCTGGCTGGAGTTTTTCATTCCTGGCTTTGGTTGGGTGCCGATGGAGTCGAACCCGGATGATATCATCGAGAACGGTCCTTACCCCACCCGCTTTTTCATGGGGTTACCCTGGTATCACGCCGAAATTGCCAAAGGCATCCCGTTTGAAACGTTGACCGCTAAAGGTGAACCTGTGGAAACGGTTTCGATCGGTGAGTTGGCAATCAACCATGTTCGGTTTATGGTGCTGGATGAATTGCCGCCCGCTGATCTGGGGCAGGCGTAATCATTCTTGGGCAGGCATGAAGCGATCTCCCTAGGTCGGTCTTGGGCAGGCATGGAGTGCTGCCCCACGCTGGCTCAATCCGTGTGCGAGAATGGTTTTCTGGCAATTTTTCCAATGGGTTGAGGGATGGGTAGATGGAGGTTATTCCAGCGATCGATATTTTGGGTGGGCAGTGTGTACGGCTCTACCAGGGAGATTATGGGCAGGTGCAAACGTTTGACGAAGACCCGGTTGCGGTTGCTCAACGCTGGGCAGAGGAAGGCGCAACCCGTCTGCATTTAGTTGATTTGGATGGCGCAAAAGCCGGAAAACCTGTGAACTTGCAAGCGATCGCGGCGATTGCCCAATCTATCGATGTGCCTGTGCAAGTGGGGGGTGGGCTGCGCGATCGCCAGAGTGTGGCTGATTTGCTGAAGGTGGGTGTTCAGCGAATCATTTTGGGCACCGTAGCGGTAGAACAGCCAGAGTTAGTCAGTCAACTTTGTCAAGAATTTCCGGGGAAAATTGTGGTGGGCATCGATGCACGCAATGGCAAAGTCGCAACCCGTGGCTGGCTTGAGACTTCGGAAGTGCTAGCAACCAACTTGGCACAACAGATGGCATCTGCGGGCGTTGCGGCGATCATTTACACCGATATTCATCGAGACGGAACTTTGCAAGGACCAAACCTGGAAGCTCTGCGAGAACTTTGCAATGCGGTTGAGATTCCGGTAATTGCATCGGGTGGGGTAAGTTCCATCACGGATTTATTTAGTTTGCTAGCGCTGGAGCCGTTGGGGGTGGCTGGTGCGATCGTAGGACGAGCGTTGTATACAGGTGAAGTTTCTCTGAAAGAAGCCTTAAGAGCGGTCGGTTCCGGGCGCTGGCAGGATGTTCCGCCCAATTTCGGCTCTTCTGCATTTGCTTAAACGTGCTTGCTGAGAACGGCTTCTACACTAGAGCACGCCGACTGCGGGCAAGATCTCGAATCAGCGGCAGGCGGGATTGAATGTAATGGCTGAACAGGTCGGCTTCGCAAGAGTCGAGCGATCGCTGCGTTTTAAGCTGCCGCAACAACCACTGCACCAGACTTTCATCGTCCAGATTTAGCAAGACGTTGGTTTGAGTCGTCTCAACGAGAGACCAGATTTGACGCAACATTATAGGAGACATGCAACTGCTTCCGAACGGGCGTAAAGGAGGGGTGGAATTGGAGTAAACGGCTAACAACATCGTCGTTTTGTAGTTTTTCCAAGTAAGGCACAGCCTGAACCATGCTTCTCTAGTTTTCACCATACCCAATCCCATTCTGTGCGATCGGGGATCACACAAGTTGAAACAAGAGTTACCAAACAGTTACTCAATGATTAAGATCTCAATCCCAGAAAAATCCTTCATCTAGCGCTGTCATGAATCGTCCTAGATGGCTGCCTCACGAAATTTATCGAGGGTTTAATTCGTATTTTGATTCACCGGGCGGCATAGGCTGCCATCGGTTCTTTAATGAAACGAATGTAAAGGTGCTTAAAGGTTGATTTCATAACGCGGGGCATCCCAAAGTCGATCGGCATGAGGCGATCTGGTAAGCGCCAGTGGTCAATTTGCAGGTCGGTTGGCTGCGCTAGCGGAAACACAATCGTTTCTAGAGCAGGACACAACCCCAACCGCTGGGAAGCAACCACGGTGGGAATGATAGTTGGATCGACTTGCAGAATTTCAACCAGCGATCGATCCAGGGCAAACACATTCGAGGAAGCTGCGAGTACGCCCAGTTCGCGCGGTTCGCCGCCACTGGGACCATTGCCTTCGTGCCCAATGATGCCATCCAAAATTGTTAAGTCTGGGTTGATCGTGCGGGCAGTTTCTACCAGCATGGCAGCAAAGCGTTCCTGGTTTTTTCCGGCTTCCATGTGCCACCAGGCTTTCATTTTGCCGGGAACGCAGCCAAACAGATTTTTCACGCCCATTGTCAGGGTTAGCTGCACGTGAGATTTTACCTTTGGTAAGTTGATCACCACATCGGCATCCATCGCTTCTTTCGACAACAGCAGATGGTTAAATTCCTCGCTCACGGTTTCGTAGCGTTGGCCATGAAATTCAACAATCGGTAGCTGAAGTTCTTCAATCAGCGGCATATACCCGTTTGCCCGTGCCACGCCTGCGGCACTACCAAACGCGGGTCCATCGCCCAAAAATGGATGTCCACCTATCTCTTTGACGAGTTGAGCGACGCAGTAAACCAGTTCTGGACGGGTAACGCATTCTTTGGTGGGACGTGCCCCCGTTAGCAGGTTCGGCTTGAGCAACACGCGATCGCCCGGTTTCACAAATGCCCTCATCCCGCCCAGTGGTTCCAACACTGCTGCTAGCGAAACGCGCAGTTGGGTAAGCTCATAGGACTGAGCACGAATCAAACTCACACAGGGTTGTTGCGTCATAGCCTTTACTAATCGTTGACCGTCGGTTATTTTTACTGCTTACTATAACGGTTCCCTCTGGAAGAAAGCACACTTAATGCAGAGCTATCCTGCTGGGCAGATGGGCGCTACACTAGAATGCGTCTCGTAATAAGTGAGCTGTCTATGCCTCGATCGCAACGCAACGACAACTTCATCGACAAGAGCTTCACTGTCATGGCAGACATTATTCTGAAAATTCTGCCAGCCAGTAAGAAAGAGAAGGAAGCTTTCGCGTATTACCGCGATGGAATGTCTGCTCAGGCAGATGGGGAATACGCAGAGGCGCTGGAAAACTACAACGAAGCGCTGAAATTAGAGGAAGATGCCAACGATCGCAGCTACATTCTTTACAACATTGGCTTGATCAAAGCCAGTAATGGCGAACTGGATACGGCGTTAGAAAATTACTTCCAGGCGATCGAACTCAACCCACGTTTACCCCAGGCGCTCAACAACATTGCTGTGATTCTTCACTATAAAGGCGAAAAAGCCCAGGAAGCAGGCAATGACGAAGAAGCCGAAACATTTTTTGACCAGGCGGCTGACTTTTGGAAGCGGGCGATTCGCCTTGCCCCCAACAACTACATCGAAGCCCAGAACTGGCTGAAAACCACGGGTAGATCGCAGATGGATGTTTATTTTTAATTAGGGCAATTCAAGAAAGTTTATGGCAATTGATCGGGAACAGGTTCATAAAGTGGCTCATTTGGCTCGGTTAGAACTAACTGCGGCTGAAGAGGAGCAGTTTACCAGCCAGTTGAGCAGCATTCTGGATTATTTTGAGCAATTGAGTGAGTTGGATGTGCAGGATGTGCAGCCTACGACTCGCGCGATCGATGTCAGTAATGTCACTCGTGCCGATCAGCTCAAGCCTTATCCCAACCGAGAAGAGATTTTAGACAGCGCTCCAGACCGGGATGGAGAATTCTTTAAAGTGCCTAAGATCATTAATACGAGTGAGTAGGGAATGGGTAATTTTCATTCCATATCTATTTTTTGTTTTGTAAATCGGTAGCTTATTCGCCTTTCAGATCCGGTGTAGAGTCGTTAAGATCCATAGACGACTGTTAGCCTCCTCACTACGGGGACATTGTTCTGTTCTCGTTCAGGTTCGATGAAACTTTCACTCTCTTGCCCATCTTGTGGAAAGGCGATCGCAGATCTGCACCACCGTTCTTCCCAGGCGCAGGTGAACTGCATCTCCTGCGGAACGCGATACGGTGTTGTGTATGGCAAACTCTCGCGGCGATCGTCCATTCAAGAAGCATTGCTTTACCTCAAAGCTACGCTGCCCAGTTTCTACAAACGGCACTACACGCTGCAAATCACTACGGCAGATCGCACCCTCAAACATCTCCAATTTTCGATCCCAGGCAAAGCCGACGTTATTCCCATTAATCGGGGAGACATCGTAACCGTGTTATACACGATGCAGGGCTATGTGATGAAAAAACTGGTGGCGATCGCGAATCACACCACTGGGAAAAATTACGTTCTACCAACACCCATCCCCAGTTCTAGCCACCATGTCACGATTTTGCTGACGCTGATTACAGGCTTTGTGGCTGCCTCCTTTCTGGGCGGGTTCAATCTGGTGTTGACTTCTCTTCTCAGCGCCGTCAGCGTTTTAGCCTATCTCAAATTCACCCACAGCGCCCACCTCACAAGCCCATCGCTGGAAGGGCAACCCCACGAAGCGCAACGATTGCAGGCGGATCAACGGTTGATGGCTCAGCAGCGACGCATTGAACAGCGAATTAGCGAACTGCACCACGAGCGCCAAGCAAACCTGGTGTTGATTGAGCAGTTGAAAGCGCTGCAACAAAAGATGTCGAACGTGGATCAAACGCTGTACTCTGCCCGCATCTATCGAGCAACAGGTGCTATTAAAATTCTCAACCAGCAAATCACAAACAATCAGCGCCTGGTGCGGGAATACGAACGCACTTTGAGGATGATCGAGATTGAAATTGATACCTCCTGGATTGCCGATCAACTCCCCGATGCGGAAAACTTTACCCGCACAATTTTGGGTCGCCTGGCAGAACTGAAGGAGATTGAAGACCAGAACCAATCACTCAAATTTCAACTTGCGGCGTATGAGGAAGTGAAACTGTATGGCATTTGAATCTACCCTTTTGGGTCTTCGGTAGAGGTTTTTTGGGGCAGCAGCACTTTGACGGTGGTGCCAATGTTTTCAGTGCTTTCAAGCTGTAATTGTCCGTGATGGCTCTGGACGATCGCTTGAGCAATGGCTAACCCCAATCCTGAACCTTTACTGGATGCCTGACTACGAGATGGATCGGCGCGGTAAAAGCGATCGAAGATGTGGGGCAAGGCTTCGGGAGGAATGCCGATGCCCGTGTCGGAGACAGTTACCTGGAGCGTTCCATTTGCGGATTTGCCGAGGCGTTGTAGTTCCAGGAGAACTTTGCCGCCTGCGGGCGTATATTGCACAGCATTACCCACCAGATTTGTGAACAACCGCACCAATTGATCGCGATCGCCCTGCACAATCATGCCAGCCTCGGCAGTTTCCGGGGAATGAAACGAGATATGAATCTTTTTTTCGTCGGCTAAAGTTTGCTGTTCTTCGATAACTTCTTGCAGTAGTGTTTCCAGGGCAATCGCGCCTTGTTGAGCCTGCGCTGTGCCGCTGTCTTGCCGCGCCAGAAACAGCAAATCATCCACCAACCGCCCTAAACGCCGAGTCAACCGCTCCACTACTTGTAGATGATGCCGTTGAACTTGAGGGTCGGGGTCGGGGTCAGCCAGGGCAACTTGCACATTGGTTTGAATCACAGCGATCGGGCTACGCAGTTCGTGGGAAGCATCGGCGGTAAATTGCTTGAGCCGTTGGTAAGATTCGCGCACGGGTTCCATCGCCAAACCTGATAGAAACCAGCCGATCGCCCCCACAGCTCCCACCATCAACCCGGTTCCCAAAATCAGATCCACAAAAAACTCGCGGCTCGGCTTGGTTACCTCAAACCAGGGATGGCTCACCCGGAGATAGCCCAACACATTCCGCCCAATTTCTACTCGTTCCGTAATCTGCCTGAGCACGAGTACTTCTAAAGACGGCAAACGGAAGGCGGCAGGTAAAGATGCGTTGGATAATGGGTGCTCTTGCTGCCAGCGTTCGATCCGCACGGTTTCTCCCTTGCTGTTAACATGAAGGGGAACGTTTAACGGTTCAGCAAAGGTTGACCAAAGCAATTCGCCTGTTGGGCTAAGCCATTCAATATCGATTCGGTCGTCTTCCCCTGTTGCAGCACTGTCTCGAAAGGTAGCTTCCACGTTGACTTGTAAAGCTCCGCCTTCAGTATGCGGATTAACGGGTTCGATCACGAGCGATCGCCGCACCACTTCTACGACGTGGTTCAGTGTGTCATCCACCCGTTCAATTAGGGTACTGCGAACGTAGAAATAAACACCACTTGCAAATAGCAGTAGCAACACGGCTGTCACGGCAGTATACCAGAGTGCTAGGCGACGGCGGGTTGTTTGAAACATATTAGGCAGGCTCACAAGTTTACACACTCCCAAAAAAAAGTGCTCACTTTTCTAAATTGTGTGTACTATCGCTGATAAGCAGACATAAAATCTGCTGGGAAATGCAGCCAACGCGGCAATTCCTTTGTCCGTTCTCTTCATTTAGATTCGCAAAATCTAACAATTCAGGGTTAGCGTCTCTTGTTGAACCTTATTTTTTGGTTGATTAATTTGATTCACCATCAAGTTAGTAAATCTTTCTCACTAATGTAGGTTCGATTAGGTAAAACGCATCTACAATTTATGGTTTTTTGTGCACAAAAAACGATTAGACAGCACCTATTTTTCCGCAGTTTGTCGTTTTTTGAAAAGTGGTCATTCTAATGAAAATTGGATACCATGCATTAGCGTTAAAACGTTGTGAATGTTCCATCAAACCAACCGTAAACGTTTGTCTTCAAAAACCCCTAGTTGAGCAAGCAAAGCTGTGGTTAAAGGTTTAGGTAATCTACTATCTGGCAAGTCAAAGGGCATCGGTGTTGAGTTAACTCCCGATCGCATCAACGTGGCACAGCTACGGAAGCAAGGGCAGACGGTAAAGCTTGTAACTCTCGCGTCTACGCCCGTGCCCGAAGGAATGTTTCAGGAAGGGCAAATTCTTGATCCTCCTGGCATGGCTGAGTTGCTTCAGTCCATCCTTGCAGAACACAAGATTAAGACCAAACAAGTCACCTCGGCCGTGATGGGTGGTCGGGATACGGTGACTCGTATTATCCCAGTGCCAGCAGAGTTGGATGATGCGGAGCTGCGGGAAATGGTGTTGAACCAGGAAGCAGGGCTTTATTTGCCGTTCTCCCGTGAAGAAGCCGATGTTGACTACCAGAAACTAGGGCTGTTTGTGGATGAAGACGGGATTGAGAAGTTTCGGGTTTTATTAGTTGCCACTAAGAAAGAAGTCACTGACGCGTATATCCGCACGTTTGAAGCGGCTGGAATGCGTTTGAGTGTATTAGAAATTGCCAGTTTTGCGTTGATTCGCACAATTCGAGAGCAGCTCCGCCAATTCTCAGCCCAGGAAGCAGTGGCGATCGTTGATATTGAGTTTGAAAGTACAGAGATTTCGATCGCCGTGGATGGAGTCCCAGAGTTTACACGAGCCGTTCCCATTGGCACGTATCAGATTCAGAGCCAGCTATCACGGGCGATGAACTTGCCCCCCTCCCGCAGTACGGATTTGCTGCAAGGTATGACCATTCCGATCATGCCCACCGACACGATTGGTAGCCCCACCCGCATGGGCGGAACCAACCCCGGCTCAGCAGCAATGTTGCGGACTATTGGCGAACTCGCCGATGAACTGCGGCGATCCATCGATTTTTATTTGAATCAGGGTGAGGATAAAGAGGTTGCACAGCTTTTGCTGGCAGGTCCAGGAGCCGCGATCGGACAGTTAGATGAATTCTTTACTCAACGGCTGAGTCTGCCATGCAGTCAGGTCGATCCGATTACGTCGCTAGGGCTAGAGGTGGCTGAAGAGATTACTCCCACACAACGACCGGGGTTAAGCGTTGTGTTGGGTTTAGGATTGCGGGAGGCGCTGTGATATGTACGGACTAGACATTAATTTCTTAAACGATCGCCCGGAGTATCGCCCCGAACCACGCGGTGGCGATCGTCGCCGTGGAGGTCCCGTCACTCCCGGAGACAAGCGTGCCACCATTTTGGGACTTGTCACAGGTTTGGCGCTACTGGGATTAACTGGAGGCGGTTGGCTCTTCCTTCAATCTCAGAACAACCAACTCCGGGAACGGCAAACCCAACTCGATGCTGAACTGGGTGCCCTCAAGGCTGAACAAGCTAAACTCGCTAGCATCACCGCAGAAACCCGACAAGTTCGAGATGAAACGGCTGCACTGGCAGGTGTTTTTAACGCGATTAAGCCCTGGTCTGCAACATTTGGAGACATTAGCAGTCGCACTCCGCCCAGAGTTCGCATTGCTAAGATCACCCAAAAAGAAGTTCCTGCATCCCAACGTCCACCGTCTCCCCGTCCCAGCCCTAGTCCCTCACCGGGAGCCAGTCCCTCGCCGGGGGCCAGCCCTGCGGTTACGGCACCTGAACCGCCCCCCAGTATTATCGAAATTTCAGGACAGGCAGTGTCGTTCAATGATGTCAATGACTTTTTGTTAGTGCTGCAACAATCGAAGTTTCTGAAACCCGACCAAACCAAAATTACAACTGCGACATTAGGGCAGCAGCGCACTGCTCAACGAGTTCAGTTAGGAGGAGCGCGTGGAGGCGGTGGTGCCAATGACCAGATTAAACTCCCTGCCGAAGTAGATTTTACGATTCAAACCGCATTGACGGATGTTCCAGCGTCCGAACTGCTCCAGGAATTGGAAAGCAATAAAGCCACTGGACTTGTTACCCGCATTGAACGATTGCAACAGAAGGGGGTCGTTAAACCATGACCGCAGGTGGAGATTTTATTCCCAGCGATCCAGCATTTGACGAAAGTCCAGATTACCCAGTGGTGTTTGGTCTTCGTTTAACACCTGTTGTAACAGGTGTGTTGTTGGCGTTACTGGGCTTGGCGGGTGCTGGAGCGTTGTTGTATTACCTGGTGCTACCAGAGTGGGATACTTACCAGCAGCTAAAAACCAAAGTTGAGCAAACTGAGCTTGAGATTCAGCAGCAGCAAGCGATCGCGCAAAAAATTGACGCTGCCCGCAAAGATCTGGAGCAGGCCAAGCAGCAACGGGCAGATGTGTTGACCTTGTTTGCCAATGAATCAGCTTTAGATACCCTGCTATTGGATCTAAACCGACAGGTGGATGCCCGCAACGCCGATTTGGCACGTCGTCGGGAGCAAAAACTGGCAGCTTGCCCAGCGATCGTTCAGCAAAACGTTCAAGAGTTTGAAGATCAATTTGGACCACTTGCAACCAGAGCCGAGCTTAAAACCTTTAAGCCAGTTGAGCAAAAATCTCCAACCAGTTCTGCGGTGATCACAGACAGTTCTTATGGTCCACAGGTGAATGGCAAATTGAAACGGCAGACAGCCACCGTTGAGCTAGTGGGCAACTACGAGCAAACGTCCGCTATCTTGCAAAGCATTGAGCGGCTGCAACCGTTATTGGTGATCAGAAATCTTACTTCTACAACCGATACCAAAGCGAAGAATTTCATTCCATTGCCTGGCACGCCCGGATGCGTGCCAGATACCCGCATCACAACTGAGTTTCAGCTCGATGCACTGCTGCCGCTAAGTCCAGCAGATAAGGCACAGGTAAGTCCAACCCAACCTGGTCAGCCGAAATAGTTTTTATAAGATTACACAGCCTAGTCATTGATGTGAGGAGGGAACCGTGAAACCGGCTCAAACACTGTTTGGAATTGGACTGAGTGGATTAATGAGCGGTGCCGCCGTGCTAACGGTGATGCAGCCTGCAATGGCAGCCGCAAAGGTGACCGGGGTACAAGTGGCTCCAACGGCTGCGGGGGTGAAAATTGTTTTGCAAACCAAAGGCGGCGATCGCCCTCAAGTGTTCTCCGTCAATCGGGGTAATACCTGGACGGCTGACCTCGTAAACACCCAGTTACAAGTTCCGGGTAATACCTTCCAAAAAGCCAATCCAACAGCGGGTATTTCGCTCGTAACAGTTGCGCCCATCGACAATAACAGTGTTCGCATTACAGTTGTGGGACAAGGAAGTGCCCCGACTGGGCAAGTTACTCGCTCTAACGACGGCAATTTAACGTTTAGTCTGACGCGTGCTCGGGTTAGTGCCAGTCGCAAAGCACCTGCAAAAGCCACACCAAACGCTGCCAAAGTCGGGAGAGTCACCCAGCAAGGAGCCATTCCCAGTCAACCAGCAGCAACTCCTACCTTGCCTGCCCTGCCTAATACATTGGCTCAAGTGGCTCCGGCTCCAACCCGATCAGCGCAGGCGACTCCAGCTCCCGCTCCGGCTAGCCCACTTCCACCATTCCAGGGTTCAACTCCCCTCGTTCCCAACCCGCAGGTGCGAGTTGAAGGGAACACCTTCACCCCCCCTGCTCCAGTTCCTCCCAATGCCCCCTTGCCCTTGCCACGAGCTGTTGCGCCCCCCGTTGGCGACATTGCCGTAGGGCAAATTGATGCGTCTCCTGGCTTGATAGATCTGGGCACTGCCGAACGAGTTCCCCGGCTGGTTTTAAGGGATGCCTCTTCGCGAGAAGTTCTATCGCTACTGGCGCGATCGGCTGGACTCAATATCGTTTTCACAGCGGATCAGCAGGGTCTACCCGGACAACCCCCGCAACAACCTGGACAGCAGGCGCAGGCAGCCGATGGTCCTAAAGTCACTCTTGATATTGTCAATGAACCCGTTCAAAACGTTTTCAACTACGTTTTACAAGTCACCGGGTTAGAAGCAAGCCGTCGAGGTAACACCGTCTTTGTGGGTCCTAGATTGCCCAATTCCGCTCGCAATGTCGTAATTCGAAGCTTACGATTGAATCAAATTCCCGTTTCTAACGCACTTAATTTCCTCGTTGGCTTGGGTGCTGAAAGTGCCATCAGCCGGGAGCGACTCGTGACGAGTGTCAACGCTGTACCTGTCACCCAGCTTCAAGGAGCCGCAACTCAGTCTGCTATTACCCAAACCCAGACCACCACTGAGCAACGAGTTGAAGTTCAACGTGTTAACTTTACCGATTCCACTCCTTTCTTGCGAGGGCTGCAAGTTTCAGGAGATGAGCGTAGTAACACTGTCACGTTGATTGGGGAAGCTCGCAAAGTTGATGTTGCGATCGGTCAACTCTCGCAACTGGATGTACGTCGTCGTCAGGTGGCGGTGAATGTGCGGGTGATTGATATTGACCTGCTGGCGCTGGAGCGGATTGGCACCAGCTTCTCGTTTGGCATTAACGATACGCAAGTCTCCAATGATGGTGGAATTGGGTTCATCAACTTTGGTAGACGCACCCCTGGCACAACTGGGATTTCAGCCGATTTAACTGGTTCCACCATTGGCACAGCATCCAGTGTCATAAATGGTTTCAATAACAGGGGATTTGTCAGAGATTTCTTCTTGCAATTGCAGGCGGCTGTGACCAACGGTTCTGCAAAAATCCTGACTGATCCCACGTTGGTGGTGCAAGAGGGGCAAACCTCAGAAGTGAGGCTAACTCAAGAGGTTGTTACTAACTTCACTCAGAACATTACGGGTGGTACAGGCACGACTCCAGCGACTGTCAGTATTACGGTACAGAAAGCGTCAGCCGGTTTAATCTTACCGGTACAGGTTGATCGAATTGATGACAACGGCTTTATTTCACTCTCGATCGCACCCTCTATTGCCCGTCCAGATCAACAAGTGGCAATCCAGCTTCCAGGAACGGGAGTGATTGCTAACAACTTCATTACGCTGCTGTCAGAACGGCGCGTACAATCGGGGCAGTTCCGCTTGAGAGATGGTCAAACGCTGGTGCTGGCGGGGATTATTGAGGATGAAGACCGCACAACGGTAACGAAGGTGCCAATTCTAGGAGACATCCCAATTTTAGGGGCGTTATTCCGCCGCACCGATAACCAGAATCGCCGCCGAGAAGTGGTTGTGCTGGTCACTCCTAGAGTGCTAGACGACAGCGATCGCAGCGCGTTTGGTTACAGTTACACACCGGGCGTAGAAACACAAAAAGTTCTTCAGCAGCAAAATCGCCGCTAGTCATCGTTCATCGTAACTAAACAGATAACTTCACGGTTCCTAAAGCTCAATGGTTGTTCATTGGGCTTTTTTGTTGATTTTAGGATTCTAGCCAACGCCAGTTGGGGCGATTCCATTCATAGATCCCTTGAATTTCATATTCCACACCACTGTCGAAGCGAACAATACAACTGGCATGACAGCGCAATCCATCCGCTTCATCGTTTGATGCTTCATGCAGAGCGATGACTGTACAGGGGAACCATTCACGGCTACAGGGTCCACTCTCCTGTACCCACTCCCACAGCCCATTGGTAACCTCAATGCGATCGCCCACCTTCAACAGCAGCATCTCACCCTCGCTCAAGTAGTCATACTCAGCGAGGTGGCTAAGTCTAACTTGCTCCAGCCATTGGATCCCCAAGCGATCGCGAATAAACTGCACCGGCCCCGAACTTTGCCCTTGAAGCCAATCATTCAGCAACGTCATTTTCCAGGAAAGTTTTTGCTGTTCCTGGTTACGAATAAACTCCAACAGCGATCGCCGCTCATCGAGAGTCAAAGCGTTTAGTGGGTTCGGTTGAGGCTCTTTAGATAGTCCAAACGCCTTCAGCAGAATCTCTTTTTGCTGGCTGCTTAACGTTGCATCAGCTTGGTCACACTGGTTAAAGGCAGCTTGTAGAGCAGCTTCGATTTCGTCCGGTGTCATATTTCAGGATAAGCTGAAAGGCATGGATTTCTTTCTATTGATACTAAGTGTGCCACTTATGATGCTGAGATCAATTGCTGTTTTTCTCCTCGCAGGGCTGCTTTGGGTCTGCTTCAACGGCTATGCCCCAGATGCCCAAGCTCTCACTCAAATTAAACTGTTTGATCTTTCCTATCATGAATGCCCACCTGAACTGGCTCAAGGAGCCGTGACTAGCGGCGGCACCACAATGGCAGCCAATTGCTTTTTAGTAACGGGCAAAGCCAACAATCCCTCAGGAAAGCCCGTGATTAACGCTGACATTTTTGGACGCATTTATGATGCCAACAATGACTCCATTATGCAAAACCGGACTCGTTTAGGTTCGATTGACGAAATTCCACCAGGTATCAGCGATTTTGAACTACGCATCAGCGTTCCGGCAAACCAACCCACCCCCTTGAAACTGGAGCAATTTAAGGCGGCAGGTTTTACAGGCAAGGTTCGCCGCTAGCTGTAAAAGACGCTGTAGCCGCTAGCTGTAAAAGACGCTGTAAAAGACACAGTAGGTTCTTGAAACGGCGAATAGCCGTGCGCCCAGCCAAGTCAATTAAATCAACAAAAGCCAAACAGCCCCGCGATTTGTTAACTATCGCAAGGCTGTAGATCGCTATCATTGCCAAACGACTGGCAGCTACATCATTGCAACGGATACTGTTCTTGCAGCAGCAGTGGCAGCTTGCTGAACCAGTTGCAACAAGAGAATGGCTAAGATTGGCGAGAAGTCGAGACCACCCAGGGGGGGGATAATATTGCGGAAAATGTTGAGATAGGGATCGGTCAACTGGCTCAAGATTGAGAAAGGTGGATCGAACCAGTTCACGTTCGGGAACCAGCTCAACAGAATTCGGATGAAAATCAGCACGGTGTAGATGCTGATGAACGTGGCAAGCGTTGTGACCAGTAAGGGAATCAAAGAGTTCATGACGGCTCAATCCTATGGAGGCTGAAGCAACTAAAACTTAAATTCAGTCTAGCGAATGGTTGAAGATTTGAAACGTTTTGGTTTAGTTTACCATTTTTTTCCGGCGGGGAAATTAGCTCTGGCGACGAGGATCGGGGGCGATCGCTGGTTCATTCACATCATCGTGTATTTCACCATTTACACCACCAAGTTGTTGCCGCACATCGTCGATCGCGTCATTTAGTTGAGCAATCTTATCTTCTAAACTACGACGAGCAGCTTCCATATCCACACCTTCTCGCCCAGCTTGGAACAGTCGCCGTCTTTTTGTCGGTTTAGCATCTAAAGGATTGGGAACAGTTTTTGCTTCATCTGCCTCCGTTGTAGGAGTAAGCTGTCTGGCAGTAATCAACGCACCCACAACCCCGCCGACAACACCACCTACCAGGGTGCCCAATAAGAATCCACTCGAAAATCCATCTCGTTGACTCATTACTCACCAAACTTCCAATTGCATGAGTGAAGTAAGTAGCTGTTCTCAGCTTAGCCGCTGCAAACGAAGATTGACTACCCAATACTCCGTGCTTCAGCGTACCATCATCCCGTGCCAAAGGTGCGATCGCCTGCGTCTCCAAGCCCGGGCACAATAAAACCCCGTTCATTCACATGTTCATCAATCGCGGCAGCATAAATACTCAAACTGGGGTAAGCCACGCTCAGCTTCTGCAACGCGGGAGGTGCCGCCACTACAGCAATAATCCGCACGTTCGCAGGTTCCACGCCACGACTGGTTAATTCACTCATCACGGCTGTAATCGTCCCCCCTGTTGCCAGCATCGGTTCAGGAATCAGCACTCGGACTTGCGGATCAAACTTTTCGGGTAGCTTATTGAGATAGCAACTGGCTTCTAAGGTTTCCTCATCGCGAACAAAACCGAGATGATAAATCGACGCAAGCGGCAGCAGTGACTGGGCACCGTCTAATAACGCTAACCCTGCCCGTAGCACAGGTATCAGCGCCAGTGGAACTTCCGGATCGACAAACGTGGCGGGGCAGGAAGCCAAAGGGCTACTGACCGTGGCATCTTTGGTGGGTAGCCAATCTCGGATGGCTTCATAGGTGAGCCAGCGCCCCAATTCGGTCATGGCGGTGCGGAAGATAGCGGAAGGGGTGGAGGCATCACGCGAGATCGCCAACCAATGCTTGATCAAAGGATGAGGCGGCACATAAACCCGCATTTGAAAAGTCATAGCCGTTCGTCAGTCTCGGTTTGAATTGGCATCATCATACTCCCTTCACCACCGGATTCAGCAGTCAGTCCGAGTTGCAGCCAATAGGGTCTCCGAGTGACTTATTGAAAAATACTCGCAACAGAGTTGACATTTATTTTCAATAAACCTATAGTGGTCTCAAGTGTTCTCCTCTCTGAAGGATCGGCAGGTGGGATTGGTCTAACTGACTGATCCCCTTTTTCTTATCTCTCTCTAAGCCCTACAGAGTGAGGACATTATCAAGGGCACAATCTGCCAATTGCCAGAATTAGTCCTCTTAAATTTGTTTATAGAAGTAATGGAATCTGTCTGGTTTTTGCTGTTTTTAAACTTGGTTGGGTCGCAGCTAAAGCCAATCTATTGAGAATAAAATGCATTTACTGCCAAACTAGGCTTGTTTTTTGCTGATAATCCAGCCTTCTGTTTCTCCCAAACGCCTCATTAGCGTGGCTGGAAAAAGATACGCTAATGAGGTGAGTTTGTTTGGTTGAGTTGAGCTTATGTCGTCTGCTGCCCAAGAGTCTCCTGTTCCCATACACCCCGCTTTACAATCCAGCAATGGTGTGATCTCAGTGCCCACGTCCAACCAGTTTGATGTGATTGTGATCGGTTCTGGTGTAGGCGGGTTAGTAACGGCCACGCAACTGGCAGCGAAAGGGGCAAAGGTGTTGGTGTTAGAGCGCTACCTGATTCCGGGCGGCAGCGCTGGATACTTTGAGCGCAACGGTTACCGCTTTGATGTGGGCGCTTCTATGATGTTTGGCTTTGGCGAGAAGGGCACCACCAATCTACTAACCCGTGCGCTTCAGGGAGTAGGCATGGAACTGGAAACTATTCCTGATCCGGTGCAAATTCATTACCATTTGCCGGATGGTCTGGATCTCAAAGTTCATCGCGATTACGAAGCATTTTTACAGGAATTGGGCGATCGCTTTCCCCATGAGCGTGAGGGAATTCGCCGCTTTTACGATGAATGCTGGAAAGTCTTCAATTGCCTTAATACGATCGAGCTATTGTCGCTAGAAGAGCCACGCTACTTGATGCGCGTGTTTTTCCAGCATCCCCTCGCCTGCTTAGGGTTGGTGAAATACTTACCACAAAATGCAGGTGACTTGGCGCGTAAGTTTATTCAAGACCCCAACCTGCTGCGATTTATTGACATTGAATGCTATTGCTGGTCAGTAGTGCCGGCCGATCTCACGCCGATGATCAATGCTGGGATGGTATTTAGCGATCGCCACTACGGCGGTATTAATTATCCCAAAGGTGGGGTGGGCGCGATCGCTCAGAAACTGGTGGAAGGCTTAGAAAAGTTTCAGGGACAGATTCGCTACAAAGCGCGAGTCACTCAGATCTTGACCGAAAATGGGCGGGCGGTTGGAGTCAAACTGGCGACAGGCGAAACCTTCCAGGCAAAACGGGTAGTGTCCAATGCCACTCGTTGGGATACGTTTGAGAAACTTTTACCTGTTGAGGAACTGCCCTCATCGGAAAAACGCTGGCAAACTCGCTATCGCAAATCTCCTAGTTTTCTGAGTTTGCATCTGGGCGTAAAGGCGGAAGCCCTACCACCTGGTACGGAATGCCATCACATCCTGGTAGAAAACTGGCAGCGCATGGAAGCGGAAGAAGGCACCATTTTTGTCTCTATTCCCACCCTGCTTGACCCCAGCCTGGCTCCTTCCGGTCATCACATTATTCACGCCTTTACCCCAAGCTGGATCGAAACCTGGCAAACCCTTCCTGCATTAGAGTATCAACAACAAAAAGAAGAAGCCGCCGCTCGCATCATTACCCGCTTGGAAAAAATCTTTCCTAACCTGTCAACCTGGCTGGACTATCAGGAAGTTGGCACACCCCGAACCCATCGTCGCTTCTTGGGCAGGAAAGACGGCACCTACGGTCCGATTCCTGCTCGTAAACTGCTGGGACTGTTGGGAATGCCGTTCAATCGCACAGCAATTCCAGGCTTGTATTGCGTTGGAGATAGTACCTTTCCTGGACAGGGACTCAATGCCGTGGCGTTTTCGGGCTTTGCGTGCGCTCATCGCATTGCCGTGGATCTGGGGTTGTGAATCTAGGGCTATGAACAATGGCGACGGACAGAGGCAGCGATCGCTGCCTCTCAACGCAGCAACCTAGAGACTAATAATTAGTGACCAATAATTAACCACTAATCAACCACGCGCAATCGTCCTGCCCGCAACAGCTCAAACACCCGATCAATCAACGCTTGTTCCGTGGCGCTAATCGATTTTTGGGAGAGGAGCGTTGCCATAAATTGTTTTTGATCCGCCCGACTGATTCTGCCAGACGCGGTGATCTTGTTTACCATCTGCTCGATATTGTAGTGAGGAGAGTTTGCGTGCTGCACCATCTTGAATAGCCAACCTTTAATACTTGCTGACTGCCATACGGCTTTGTAAAGAATCATTTGAATGAGTTGACCTTAGCTTAGGCGTTCTTCGCGAAGCTGTCATCTAGAAATATACGAAGACTCCTGACCCGGTAATTATACGGTTTCGCTTCAAACGTGGTAAGGAAAACGGCTTTGGAAGCGAATTTATATGGAAGTTTTCTTAGAGCGATCGCCCAGAAGCCCCAAATTTTTATGAATCCGGTGGCTTTCGATACAAAAGCTTTCAAATACTTTGAACGTAGTACCTCCGCATTTTCAACTGATCTTTCCTCCATCGCTTAATCAAACCTTTACTAAAGCCCTGAAATTCACCTCTAGAGTTTGGGTAGGTGCAAGTTTCCCCACTGCATTAATCAATAGCCTAAAGTTCGCTCTTCATACAGTGAATCCTGAAGACAGGATGATGGCACTCATCACCAAGCCCTCAGGATTCAAACAATTCGCGAATTCAGTTTTGCTCAGAAAGTATAAGACACCAGTGTGCTTAATCGGCAGTGGCGAGTTCCGTATTGCCACGGTTACGGCGGCGGGTTAAAGAGTTAAACAGCATCACGCCGACCGCCTTGATCAAACTGCCTTCTAGCTCTTTGAACATTTTCATGTTTAAGCCAAATGCATCATTGGCTTCATCCACAATTCGGTCTGCCGTCGCGTCATCCACAGGCAGGTCATTCATCGCCTGACGATATTTGTTTTTGAAGGCCTTCTCATCCGTAATGGTCTTGAATTCGTAGAAATTCGTCCCTTCCCCCTCTACCAGGTTCATGCCACGTTGAGCAATGCCCTTGAGGATTTGCCCACCGGAGAGATCGCCCAAATAACGGGTGTAAGAATGAGCCACCAGCAATTCAGGTGCCGTGTTAGACACTTCCCGAATCCGAGCCACATACTCTTCAGCAGCAACAGAAGTAGCAATTTGCTCACGCCAGTTAGAACCGTAGTAGAAATACAAATCTTGCTCTAGAGCCGCTTTTCGATTCAACTCTGGAAAGTAGATTTGAGACACGATGGGATGGTTTTTCTGCCGCTCCATCTCCTCTTCCATTGCCGTATAGACAAAGTAGAGATTGGTAACGAGTTTTCGATAAGAGGTTTTCTCGACGGTTCCTTTTAAGAAACAGGCAATAAATCCGGTGTTTTCTGCCATTGTGTGGGACTTTTTAGTTCCCTCACGCAGCTTCGTTGCTAAATTACTGCTCATGCTAAATCGTCCAGCGTAACGTTTATGTTCAGGCGTATCGGTGTTCTGAAACGCTTAAAAAGCACCTAAATTGTTACGTTAGACTGATTCGATGAGCATTTTCGTTAAAAATTCTGAAGAATGGAGGGGTTTACTGCGATCGCTTTTCACGATTTGCAACCA
Organism: Leptolyngbyaceae cyanobacterium C42_A2020_001; assembly: GCA_015272515.1. Lineage (GTDB taxonomy): Bacteria > Cyanobacteriota > Cyanobacteriia > Leptolyngbyales > Leptolyngbyaceae > JSC-12. The sequence continues at coordinate 89,126 of JACYLN010000007.1, forward strand.
GGCGTAATCCTACTTATGCAATAAAAGCCCCACTAAATGGAACTTTTCAGTAAATCAAGCTAAAGCACTTTCTGAATGAAGATTAACAATTCGTAAGGGTTTAACCTTCATTTGAAACCACTTGAGGCAGCCCCATACTGTAGTTGAGGGCACGGCTATCGAGGTTGTAGGAGATGATGCCTTTTTGCAGGAGCGATCGCAGGTAGTGTTCCAAATCAGACCCAATCCGGCGAATGTTGTACTCGGTTAAATCGGCTCCATTGTAAGCTTCAACAAGTTCATCAAACTTCCGGTAAATCTGTTGTAGGGCTTCCTCCGTCCAGTTGAATTCATTGTCTGGGTCAACATCGAGGGTCAACACATTTTCACTGGGAACAAGTTCATTGTTCTCCACAGTTGCAGTGAAGATGTGGATGTGGCGGGTGGTTGATTTCAGCAGCATGGATAGTCTGGACTGGGTGCATCGCGTGTACGTCTATATTGTAGAGAGTAAGTTCCCCAGATACTAGGTCTTTTGCGGACAGATGTTGACTAGCAACCGTTCGTTTTCGTTATGGATACCATTGCTGTAATTTAGGGATGAACCTGGAGGCATTCGCCACCTGCTCGCTGGCTCAGGGTAACGATGAATAGCAACAATCCAACTGGCGCATCTCAACGCATTATCGGCATCACTGGAGGAATCGCAATGGGAAAAACAGCGGTTTCTGATTACCTGGGATCAACCCATCATTTACCTGTTTTGGATGCCGACATTTATGCCAGAGAAGCCGTTGCCCCCAGTAGCCCAATTTTAGAGGCGATCGCTGAGCGATATGGGTCTGGCGTGTTGTTACCAGATGGACAATTGAATCGATCGCGGTTAGGCGAAATCATTTTCAACAGCACCCCAGAGCGCCTGTGGTTAGAGCAATGCATCCATCCCTACGTGCGCGATCGCCTTGCCAGAACCATCACCACACCGCCCCTCAATGATGCTCGGTTGCACCCCACCTTAGTTCTGGTGATTCCGCTGCTGTTTGAGGCACGCATGACGGATCTAGTCAGCGAAACTTGGGTCGTCATGTGTTCACCAGAGTGCCAGCTTCAGCGCTTGATGCAGCGTGAACAATTGACCGAAGAACAGGCATTGATGCGGATCAACAGTCAAATGGCGATCGCCAAAAAAGCCGCACGGGCAGATGTCGTTATCGATAACTCCACCAACCTGGACAATTTATTCTCACAAGTCGATGCTGCCCTGGCAAAGCAGCCTAAACCAATCTCCTCGCGACGCAGCTAGCCCTAATCCACGGCTTCACCGCCCACCACCACGTTATGAATTCGCAAACTAGGACCGCCACAACCCACGGGCAAGCCACCCTGTCCACCTTTGCCGCAACCGCCCGACTCATCCCAGAAAAAGTCATCGCCGATCGCTTCAATATCTGCCAGCGTTTTAAAGGCATTGCCCGACAGGGTTACATCCCGTACAGGTTCAGCAATTTCTCCATTCCGAATCATCCAGGCTTCCCCGGCGGTAAAAGTAAACATCTCACCATTGGTCATACCACCCAGCCAGTTGCGAGCATAAACCCCTTCCTGAATGTCACTAAACAGGTCTTGCACGGGTGTTGTGCCCCGCTCGATCCAGGTGTTGGTCATGCGAACAATCGGTGGGAAATGGTAACTCAAGCAGCGAGCATTCCCCGTTGGAGACTCAGCCAACTTGCCTGCTGTTTCGCGAGAATGCAACCGCCCGACTAAAACGCCATCCTGAATGAGTTGGGTAGTGGTAGCAGGGGTGCCTTCGTCGTCATAAAAATAACTGCCCCGGTGTCCTGGAGGAGCTGCTCCATCAAAAATCTGTAAGTCTTCCGGTCCAAATCTGCGTCCCAAACTCATTGTCTCTAACAGGTCTGGGTTCTCGTAGGTCATGTCGGCTTCGGACAAATGCCCAAACGCTTCATGCACAAACAACCCTGTGAGAATGGGGTCAATTACAACGGTATAGAGGTTGCCCTTGACCGGGGGCAAGGCCAGCGAATCGACTGCCCGCTGAGCCGCACTGCGAACTTGAGCATCCAGTCCCAACAAATCTTCGTAGGCTTTGCGAGATCCGGTGGTTTCACGCCCGGTTTGGACCGTTTCGCCGTTGCGGGCAGTGGCAGCAAACCGCATTTCCATATCTACCCAAGACTGTTCTAGAAGCGTCCCTTCCGAGGTTGCCAAAATCACCCGTTGCGAACTGTCTCCGTAGCGGATTGAAACAGTGGCGATTTTGGGACTAACGCTGCGAAGAATTTCCCCATAGTGCTGACAAAGCGATTTTTTTTGAGCCAGGGAGATCTGGCGGGGATCCGTGCCAGTCAGCGGGAGAAAACAGGTGTCTTGTACAGCGTCGATGGGAGACAGGGTGGTTTCTTCATCTCCCACTAACCGGGCTGCGGCGATCGCTTCTTGAATTCGTTCCTCTAAGGTTTCTATCTGGTTGAAGCTAGCGAAGCCCCACCCGCCTTTGTGGCAAGCGCGCACATGCCCACCAATGGAGATGCCTTCACTTAGGGTTTCAGTTTTGTTGCCGCGTAATAAAATGTCTGTCCCTTCAGCAGCTTCTAGACGCACAGCGAGATAATCTACACGGGAGCGGTACCGCGTCATCAAATCTGTTAACAGATCTTTGGCGTTAATGGGCAGTGTAGCCATGTGAAGATACCAGCTTACGAACTGCCTTTATTTTGCAATTAAGATGGCATGATTGCCAAACTTGGGAGGATGACCGATTGGAGAATTTACCGCAATGCAGGCAGTTGAGTGCTGTCTTGAGCTTCGCGCTGGATGCGTCCGGTTTCTAGAGCTTCATAGAGCGCTTCTAGGGAATCGAGGTCGTTTTTGCGGTAGCTTTTGAGGGCAAGGACTTGGCGAATCAATCCTTCAGATTCAACGCTTAAATAGCCTGTTTGAAAGGCAGATTTTACGAGAGCAGAAATCATGGAAGCGGTGCCCGTAAAAAGGAGGTACAGATGACTCTAATATCCGCGATCGCGCTAATTATTCAGTTGATAGGGATCAACATGCCCTGTGATGCTGTTCAAAGGTACGTGTGACGCGTATCACATCAGCGATGTACTAAGGATTAGGCAGGAATTGAAAATGAAAAGTTCAAAATGGTTACCAGTAAAGCTTTGCCGCTCTTAATGTTACGTTTTGAATGATTCCTTGCCTAAGGGCGATCGCTAGAATAAAAACCTTGCGTGAGACAGGACAGGATTTTGAGTAAGCAACTGCTTTTGAAGGGTGACTCGGCAACAGTGAGTCGGCGTGGTGCACTCTATGCTCTTCTGGCGTATTCTGCCTGGGGTTTGTTCCCAATTTACTGGAAATTATTTGGGCAAATTCCGGCGATTGAAGTGTTAAGCCATCGGGTTCTCTGGTCGCTGGTGTTTTTGCTGGGGGTGCTTGGCTGGCAGCATCGGGGAGGAGAGTTGGTTCAACTGGGGCGATCGCCGCGTAAGCTGTTGCTCCTGTGCCTCACCGCGTCATTACTAACGTTTAATTGGGGTCTATACATTTATGGAGTTAACACAGAACGGGTGGTAGAAACCAGCCTCGGCTATTTCATCAATCCGCTAGTGAATGTATTGCTGGGCTTTGTGGTACTCAAAGAACGACTAAACCGGGGGCAACAGGTAGCCGTTTTGCTGGCAGGGGTTGGCGTAGCGAGTTTTGTTTGGCGATTGGGAACAGTTCCCTGGATTGCATTAGGATTGGCGTTTTCTTTTGCGTTGTATGGGCTATTCCGTAAACTAATTGCTGTTTCACCGATGGTTGGATTAGCGATCGAAACCTTGTTGATGCTGCCAATGGCTCTCCTGTTAATTGGTTACAAAATCACCACAGGCACTGGACACTTTACCTTCAACTCCTGGCTACCACTGCTATTTATTAGCGCTGGCGTTGTCACCTCTTTCCCACTTCTATGGTTTAACAACGCTGCAAAGCGGTTGCGCCTATCGACGTTGGGATTTTTTCAATATCTCGCACCTAGCTTGCAACTTCTGATTGGAGTGTTTCTGTACCACGAAGTCTTTTCATCAACCCATGCCATCACATTTGGCTGCATCTGGCTAGCATTGCTGACTTACTCTGTCACATCACTTACCAAAGCGAATTCGTAGATTGTTGGTTCAAATTGAGAATTTAGAGTATTAATGGATGTTGATTTTACTCCTAATTCGAGTTTGCCCTCATGGGCAGCTATGGTAAGAGTAGAACAAGTGTTCAGATTCAGAATGCTTCCCTAAAATAAGTGGATAGGTGAGCAGGTCTGATGTTGCGAAGGTGAGCGGTGAGGATAGATTCAGTATGGTTCAGTCGAGTGGTCTGTACTATACGTCTGTGTTTGAGTCGGCGCGGCGCGGCAATATGCGGGCGATCGCAGCCTGGTTAAACCAAGCTCTGTTGCCCCACGGCATCCGTGCCCGGTTGGGGTCAAAGCACCCCGGAACCCTGAAATTATTAGTAGAGTTTGACTTTCCATTTGATCGAAACAACCCACCCAGTGTGTGGCGAGAGCAATTGATCCGGCTGATCTGTCATCGCCTCTGGAAACTCAACTCTCCCATCATTCATGGAGTCAGCATTACAGCTCGATTTGTTGATCAGCCCAAACGTCCGCTGTGGCGGCAATCAGTGCGAATTGTCACCCCTGCCAGCAAACTCAAACGCCAGCAAACCAGCCAACTTCGGTCTCGCATTCAGCAAACCTCCCGTCGCAAAAACCGTCTCAGAGCCACTCGTACTTTATTGGTGGGCGGCCCAGCCGTGGCAGCCGTGGTCGTTGGTGGAATTTTGGGATACTCCCGTGCTCCAGTTGAACAAACCGATGCCACAGCATCATCTCAACCAGAAGGAACACCTAAAAACCTGCCGACTCGCCCAGACACGGTTCGTACCGCGTTGGAAACAGTGCCAGTTGTGAAACATAACGAGGTGGCAAATCCTCAAGATCCCACGGTGACGCTGATGTTTTCGGGCGATGTGACGCTGGCAGAAACGTTCAAAGAAGTCATGGGCAGCAACTACGCCCAAACCTTTGCTCAGATGCCGGAATACCAACAAGCCGATGTAGCCATGGTGAATTTAGAGAATCCTCTGACCCGCTCAACCTTGCAAATGCCTGGCAAACAGTTCAACTTTAAAGCGGAGCCGGAGTCGGTTGAAGTCCTTAAATCGGGTGGAGTGGATATCGTGACACTAGCCAATAATCACTCAATGGATTACGACGCTGAAGGCTTGAAGGAAACGCTGAGCACCCTGGAAGCTGCCGGAATTGAGTCTATGGGCGCTGGACACGACTTAACCCACGCTCGCCGTCCTCAGATTGTGGATGTGAAAGGACAACGAATTGCTTACCTGGCATATTGGGGCGAAGAATACGGAGCAGAAGCGAATAAACCAGGGGTGAACAATATCCGGGAAGAGCGCATTGCCGAAGATATTCGTGCCATTCGGGATCAGGTGGATTGGGTAGTGGTGAATTACCACTGGGGACAGGAACTGGCGGACTTTCCCGCAGACTGGCAGGTGAAACTGGCTCACTTTACGGTGGATCAGGGAGCCGATTTGATTGTGGGGCATCATCCCCATGTGCTCCAGGGCGCAGAAATTTATAAGGGAAGAGCGATCGCGTATTCACTTGGTAATTTCATCTTTGGCGGCAACTCCCGCACTGACTATGACACAGCAGTATTGCGCGTGGCATTGAAAGACAAGCAGATGAAGGTAGAATTTCTGCCTGTAGAAGTGACAGGGTATAAACCAAAAGTGGCCCAGGGCGATCGCGCTAAAGAGATTCTGAATCATCTAACCCAAATCTCCACCGAGTTCAAGCAACCAATGCCCACAACAACGGTGCTGGATGCCCGCACACCGACCTCAGCCATGCCAGAACCTTCCACGCTCACCCCCGCTGATCCACTCGCACCGAACTCGCCACCATCCTCCAGTCCCAGTCTGGAAACTATTCCCACCCCTGCCCCCCTGCCATCTCCCGACGCGTTGCAAACCGACCCCACTAGATCGGGCACCAAAGAACACAACTCACCCGTTGCGCCTGATAGCATGGCTCCATCTGAGCAGCCAGGCGGTACAACTGAACCAACTTCTCCCCCTGTTGATCCTGAGAGCCTGAATGTGCTTCCAGGGTATGGCGGGACACCCATGCCAACTGCACCTCCTGCGCCCACGATTGATCCAACCAATCCCGATGCCTATCTGGAAACTCCTCCCAGCCCGACCAATCCCCCAACGGATTCGACTTCCCCAACAACCACCGAGGCTACTCCGTCTCCCAGTCCGCAGTTACCCAACTTCTCTCAGCCCAGTAATTCGTTTACTACTTCGCCTAACACAACGCCTCTCCATTTTGAACAGTCCAACCCTCAAGATACGCAAGGAAGTAAAGCTGAAACTGGAGCCAGTATCAGCTTCCGAATTCAATCTGATGTGCAACCAGACGCGAGCGAAGAGGAACCGCTCCAGGTTGCTTTAGCTGCGCCCATGATGTGGTAGGAATTTTCTATGTTTGCGATCGCAACTGAAACCCGGCAGTATCAAACCATCATTCTTTCCGATTCAGCCAATCAAACTCGGCTGGAAGTGGTACCGGAGCGCGGTGGCATTGTGACCCGTTGGCAATTGAACGGGCACGAAATTCTGTATCTGGATGAAGCCCGGTTTCAAGATCCAACCCTCTCAGTACGGGGAGGAATTCCCATCCTGTTTCCGATTTGCGGCAATCTACCCGACAACACCTACACGCATAACGATCAAACCTACCCATTGAAGCAGCATGGCTTTGCCCGTGAACTTCCCTGGATTGTCTTAGATCAACACGCTGACGATGCTAGCGCCCGCGTAAGTCTGGGTTTGAGCAGCAATGAGCAAACCCTTGCGGTGTATCCATTTGAGTTTCACCTGGTCTTTACCTACATTTTGCAGAGCAACACCCTGACGTTGCATCAACGATACACCAACCAATCCAGCACGCCCATGCCCTTTTCTGCCGGGTTCCATCCCTACTTTGCAGTGCAAGATAAAGCCCAACTAAGGGTGCAGATTCCCTCCAGCCAGTACGACGACAACGTGACGAAATCGGTGCAGGCGTTTTCTGGACAGTTTGATTTTGAGCTAGATGAAATTGATGCGGCGTTTACGGAGCTTTCGAGTCGAGTATCAAATGTAGTGGATGAGGGGCGATCGCAACGCCTCACCCTCACCTTCAGTCCTGAATTTTCCACCCTTGTATTTTGGACCGTGAAAGGCAAACCCTTCTACTGTCTGGAACCCTGGACAGCCCCCCGCAATGCACTCAACACGGGCAATCACTTACTTCATCTCGACCCCAACCAAAGTCTACAACTTGAAACGCAATTGACCATTACTCAAATTGCCTGAGTCACTCCTGAATCTCGTCCGTAGTTTTGGTCAAACTTCTGAAATTTAATGTTTGGGGCGAATGTAGGGAGGAAGGTTTCAGCAGTTTGGCGGCGATCGCCCTCAACTCCACCCGATCGCGATCGCGTCCTTCGCTATCCTGGATAAGCAAGGTGAATTTGGGGAGTGTTCGTATTTATGAACACGTTGATTGGCAAATCGTTACAGGATGGCAAATACACCCTTGATCAGGTGTTGGGCGAGGGCGGATTCGGAGTAACCTTTCGAGCTACTCATCACTACCTGCAACAAACGGTGGTGATTAAAACACTGAACCCTTCCAGTCAGCCGCAAGCAGAATTTAGCGCTGTGCAGCGGCAGTTTCAGGATGAAGGGCGGAGATTAGCGCTGTGTCTCCATCCCAATATTGTGCGGGTGAGCGATTTTTTCATCGAGAATGGGATGCCGTTCCTGGTGATGGATTATATTCCTGGCTACACGTTGGAAGAGATGGTTTTTCCCGATCAGCCTTTGCCAGAAGCGACGGCAATTCACTACATTCACCAGCTTGGGGCTGCCTTGCAGGTCGTTCATGCGAATGGGTTGCTGCATCGGGATGTGAAACCGCAAAACGTGATTGTGCGCCAGGGGACAAACAACGTTATTCTGATCGATTTTGGCATTGCTCGTGAATTCACGTTGGGAACAACCCAAACTCATACCAGCATTATTTCTACAGGCTACGCGCCGCCAGAACAGTACTTATCTCAAGCTCCAAGAACGCCCGCAACGGATGTGTATGGACTGGCGGCAACTCTTTATGCGCTGGTGACGGCTCATGTACCAGTGCCATCCATTTTGCGCGATCGCCAACCCATGCCCGCTCCCAAAGATGTACGCCCTGAAATTACAGCCGCAACCAACCAGGCAATTATGCGTGGGATGGCGCTGGACATCCAGTATCGTCCTGCAACCGTTGAGGAGTGGTTGCGCCTGTTGCCGGATGGGATTACGGCGAATGCCCCTGTCTCAGTAAACCAGCCTATCTATTCCAAAACGGCTGCAACCATTCCTGTTAGCCCTCAACTGCTTCCAGAATCCCTTCCTTCCAGTTCCCCAAAAGCCTATACGGCTCCTCCCCAGCGATCGCGTTCAGGGTTATGGGTGCTTCTAGGAATCGCGGCGATCGCCAGCGCGGGTGCCTCTGCGCTGGGAGCTTACTGGTATCATTCCCAGTTCAACTCAACCAGCCTGATTACACCTTCCCCATCTCCTACTGTTGCGGTTTCACCCTCTCCTTCTCCGGTCGCGCCTCCTTCCCCTGTTGCCCCATCCCCCATCCCTGTCTCTCCGTCTCCGTCTCCCACCCCTTCGCCTGAGCCAACTCCGCCTGCAACAGATGAGGGTGAGTCTTCAACGGATGTGCCAATCCCTGGTTTTCCGACAGGAACGGGGATCGATAGCGTCAAAAGTCAACTCGGAGAACCGACATCATCAGGGGAGGGGTTCTGGGCAAATACGCGATCGGCATTATATGACCTGGTTCCTGACCAAGTAACCGTCGCCTACTTGTATGACAAGAACACAAATAGAGTGCGTCAAACAGAAGCTTCATTTGCCCAATCAGTTGATCGCGCTGTGATGGCAAACACCCTCAGCAGTATGCTTGACGGTGCTCTCACAGCTCCGATTGAAGAAGGGCTAAATAACGTACGCAACCGTAACTCCAACCAGTACAACTTCAGCACTGGAGCCTTGAAGGGTGTAATTGAGCGGAACGACAAGGATCGCATCTACATTGCTGTTTGGGAAGCCGATTTGCATTAACCGTTACCGCTTGCCGTTCACGTTAGATTCCTGACATTTACGTTGGGCAGCTTCAAAAGCCTGTTGGTAATCTCGACCGCCCAACATGACATCACCATAGTACTCATAGGGCGCTGCCCCATAAATTGGCAGAGGCGGATCATCGGGATAGTCTTCTTTGGCTTCTTCGATCGCGGCTTTAAGCTGCTTCACCGTCAGCCGTTGAACAGGAAAATAATGGAAGGTTGCGGATGGCTGATTCAGGAACGGTAGGGAAGGGTCGAGGATGCACTCTTCCAACTCAATCCAGGCGTGCTCCAGCGGTTTGCTGCGATTTCCTAGCACCAAAAAACCCTGGACGTATTGTGCCCCTGAAACGGCAAGTGCGGCTCGATGGGCATTCTCAAACGGCGCTTTTGACTTGCTTTTGACTTGCTGGGACAATTCTCGCGATCGCGCTTCATCCAGTGGCTTACTCATCAGTTGGGTGTTATTGGTCCAGATCTAGTAATAGTTGTAGTCTATTATCCCGGTCGGGTGCTGTACTAGGAAAATCACCTGGCTGGGCAGTGCTGCGACCAGGACCAACAACCACCCGTGTGTTTCGATCAATTCGGTATAGCAGAAGTTGATCATTTCCAGCGGTATCGGGTGTTTGCCCTGGCTCCGGTGCCACAACGCGGCGGGTTGGCTTGGCGGGCTGCTGAATCGAGCGTTCTTGAACACCCAGCATTTGGGCGGGAGAGGGAGACTGCTGACCAGTTTGAGCAAACCCAGCCTGAATAAAGCCAATCAAAGCAAAAGCCGCACCAATGACTATAAACATCGTCCGTTGCATAAAATGCTCCTGACTTAATTTTTTCTTCTTTTTAGCGCGTTATTGATGAGTAGAGCCTCTTTCTTAATCAGGAATTCAAGATATAGCTTTAGTGAGAAAGCATACGATAGCAAGACCCGCTAAGGTATTTGATTGGGTAGGTTTGCCCACGTTTGTGGAGCGTTAACCAGGCTGATTTTGATTATTGGGGATGCTGCTGGCAAAATTCTTGAGTTTCGGTGAAGGTTTTGGTGTGAGTTTGCAAGTAATCATTTGTCCATTCGCAGCCGCGCGCTAGAAGTTTATCTAATTCGCCCTGAATCGCAAACTTCCATAACAAAATAGTTTGATCTTCGCTAGCCGTAGCTAGCAGCGTTCCATCACGGCTAAAACTCACATCACTAACGCGATCGCGATGTCCCCGCAGGGTTGTAATCAGCTTGCCATCGTGTTTCCACAATTTCACGGTGCCGTCATAACTGGCAGTCGCAATAAAGCGATCGTCATCGCTAAACGTTGCCGCAACAACTCCGTCTTCGTGCCCTCTGAGCGTGAGCAAGAGTTGCCCGTTACGGCTCCACACCCTTGCCGTTCCGTCATAGCTAGCAGTCAAAACTTGGTCACCTGCATGACTGAAAGTAGCGTTATACACCCATCCCTGGTGTCCCTTTAGTTGAGTGATGACGGTTCCCTGCAAGGTCATCATTTGCACCGTATTATCCCACCCGGAAACAACCAGGGTTCGTCCATCGGGGCTGAAGCTGGCTGAGAGCAGCCCTCGGTTGAAATTTTGCAAGCTGCGAATCTGTGTGCCATCCCGCCGCCACAGCCGCACCGTTTGATCTGCGCCAGCCGAGACGAGCATTTTTCCGTCTGGGCTGAACCTCACCGAGTGCACAGGCCCCGCGTGCCCAATCAGCGTTTTGAGTAATTGCCCGCTGCGGTTCCAGAGTTTGATTGTATGGTCGGAACTGGCGGAGGCAAGCAGTTTGCTATCTGGACTAAAGCTGACTGACCAAATGATGCCTTGATGGCCTTTAAGCTGATGCAAGGGCGTACCTTTGCGATCCCAGAGGCGAACAGTAGCATCGGCTCCGGCTGAAGCCAGAATTGTGTCATCTGGGGAAAAAGATACGCTGTAAACTCTTGCCCAATGGGCTTGCAAGGTTGCCAGGAGGGGACGGTTGAGCGCCCAACGGCGAATGACGCGATCGCCTCCCACGGAGAGCAGCAATCCATCTCGATGGCTGAAACTGAGGTTACGAATTTGGGCGCTGTGACCAGGTAAGTTTGCAATTAAGGTGCCATTGAGAGTCCACAGTTTAATGGTTTTGTCCCATCCTGCGGAAGCGATCGTTTTGCCATCCCGGCTGAATTTGGCATCGTTCACCAAAGAACTGTGCCCCGCGATTACTCGAATCGGGGTACCATCTCGATTCCACAGGCGCACGGTTTCATCCCAACTGGCAGAAACCAACCGTTTGCCATCGCGGCTAAAGCTCACACTGCGGACCTGAGCCGTATGACCCACCAGCGTTCTAATCGGTGTCCCGTTCCGGTTCCACAAGCGGATGGTGCGATCATCACTGGCAGAAGCAATCAATTGTCCATCTGGACTAAAAGTCACCGATCTAACAGGGGCATTATGTCCTTCCAGAGTTTTTAACAGTTTGCCATTCAGATTCCACAACCGCACCATGCTGTCTTCGCTAGCCGTGGCGATCATGCGCCCGTCGGGAGAAAAGGCGATCCCCACCACGGGAGCCGTTTGCCGACCTAATGAAACTCGTTGCTGTTTCTCCCCAAGCCGCACTAGAAATGCTTGCCCCTGACTGCCGTTTCGGCTAGAGCCTCCCACCGCCAAAAACTGCTGATTAGGAGAAAAGGCGACTGCCATGAAAGCATCATTTTGCTGACTGCGGATTTGATTGACTAAGGCTCCATCTTGATTCCAGATTTTAACGGAGCCATCGTCGCTCGCTGATGCAATGAATTTTGCATCAGGACTGGTATCAACATCCCAAATAATTCCGGCGTGGGCACCAATGCGTTGGTTTTCTTGCACCCAAAACACCGCTTGCTGTAAAGCTGTGACAACGGTTGATTTGAGTTTCTCGTCGGTTAAGCCAAATTGCTTGTATTCGATCCCGGCGTGCATGGCTTCTAGCAGCGCTTCAAACGGACGCTCTGACCGAAAGAGTGCTTCAGACGTTCTGGTTTGTGCCCAAACGCGCTCTTTTTGCGCCTCCATGCGAGAGCGATTGGCGTTTTGATACTGCCGATATGCCGTTAATCCCAACGCGATCGCGGCTAGAGAAATCAAGCTGATCAGCCCTAGCCCAAAGCGTTGTAGGCGTAAGGTGGCACGCTGCCGGCGAATTTCGGTGGCATTTGAGGCAGTGACGTAATCCCGTTGCAAGCGGGTGGGTTGGGGATTTTTAGTGGGATTGTTCAACAGCCATTGCTGAATCTCCTTAAGGGTGCTGCCTCGGAGTAGCAAACTCTCGTCGCGATCGCTGTTCTGCCACTCCAAAGCTCTTACCAGCAAACGGGTGTGAGTTCGCAAATGCACCGGATCGGTATCCAGTGTCCTCAGCAGAACATTGAAATTGGCATCAAACGCGCCCTTGTGCTGGTTAAAATCAATCCACTGCACACTCGCTAAACCGGGTGGCAACTTTGCCGGATTCACGGGTTGAATCAGCACCGTAATAATGCGTTTGTTGAGCTTAGTGGCATACTCCACTTCGCTGGAACAATAGGGCGAATCAATCGAACTGGGTGAGATCACAAACAAAAAATGATCGGAGTTTTCGATCCCGCGGTAAATTTCTTGTTGAAAGTCGGAACTGCCCGCTGCAATGTTCTCCTGATCAAACCAAGTTGTTTTACCGTGAATTTGCAAGGCATCGTTAAGTCGTCGGGCAAATTCAGAATCTTTGCGGGAATAGGAAACGAATACATCCAGCGGCACTCCTTCTGGTTGCCGCAAGCTCTCATGAATAAATTCTTCAATTAGGGGAATTGGATGATGCTGTTCTCGGTGCTGGGCAATTTTGAGCCACGACTCGGCATGACGCAGGTTATAGCCGCGTAGCAGAACACTGGGATTGCGGTGCTGCCGATCCCACTTCAGTGCTTTTGTCAGCAGAATCTTGTGTTCTTCATAGTAGTCGGCATCCTGGTTCAGGATTTTGATCAACTTGGCAACGTCTCGTTCATATTGAGCTTGAGTGGTGTTGTCGGCAAAGTTGATGAAGTGCAAACTCCGGAGTTCGGGGGGGATGAGGTTGAGATCGGTAGGGCAAATTAGCAGGGGAATGATCCGTTTATTAAGGCTGAGAGCGTACTGAATTTCTTGCTGACAGTAGGGTGATTTGAGCGAAGCGGGGGAAATTAGGTAAACCACATTATCGGCTTCTTCAATGCCGTGGTTAATCTCTTGCTGAAAGTCAGCGCCTGTTTGAATGTCTGTTTTGCTGACCCAAACGGTGAGGTTTTCTCGAATCAAGCAATAGCGGAATTGCTCCATTAATGCACGATCGCCGCTTGCCCAGGAGATGAATACCTGGGTCATCAGATTGTTGGCGTTTTTGGTGCTTTCGGTGATAAATTCGCAGTGCAGATCGGTCGGGATGCAGGGCGGTTGAGTGTCATGAAAGCGGGTTTTGAGCCAGGTTTCGGCTTGTTGCCGTTCTTCCCCAATCAAGAGGTGGTGTGGTTCGCGATGGTGGTGTTCCCATTCCAAAGCTCTTGCCAAAAATGCGGTATGTTGGCGAACATAAACCCGATCGCGCTCAAAAATTGCCAGTAGATCTTGCAGCGATCGCTCAAAATCATCCACCCCTTCGCGGCAATATACCCAGTTAATCTTGCAGATCTCTGGATGCATATTAGGGAAGCTAGAGTGTCGCCCTTGCGCTTGATAGGTTTCCCATTGTTCGTCTGTTCCAGTGGGAAAGCGCTGTTGCCAGATTTCACGGTTAATTTGCTCTACGTGTAGCACGGGGATAATCCGTTTGTTGCGCTTCAGCGCTCGCTCAACTTCTAATGCACAGTAGGGCGAATTGACCGAGTGAGGAGAAATAATAAACAGAAAATTGTCTGCTTTTTCAATGCCGTCGTCGATTTGCTTTTGATAGTCTACGCCCAGGGGAATATCTTCAAAATCGAACCAGACTTCTAGACCCTGAGCAATCAGGCGATCATTCAATTTCTTGGCAAAAAATTTGCTATCCGCCCTGCCATAGGAGATAAAAACATCCTGAAAGCGGTTCATAGTGGTAGATGCAATGAGGGTATGACGATCAAACGCGGGTAAAGTATGCACAACTTTGAGCAGAAACAAGAAGGAGTTTTAGCACCTCAGACCGAATCAGGAGTTGGTACTCTTCTCGGATCATACGGAATTTTTATTGGGGAACTAAAGGATATTTGCTGAAGTTTTACAATGAAGGGCTGACTCTTTTTTATCTGAGTGTCTCCATTCATGCCCAACCGTAGACCCGATATTGGCTTTTTACCAACACCACCGGAGGTAGTGGATGTCATCCTAGACCTGGCTGGACTCAATCAGCAAGATCTGGTGTATGACTTGGGCTGTGGTGATGGGCGCATTTTGATTGCGGCAGCTCAACGATTTGGGGTTCGTGGTGTGGGGATTGATATTGACCACGATCGCGTGCAGGAAGCAACCCATTACGCGCAACAAGCTGGAGTGTCTCATCTCCTGACCTTTCAGCAGCAAGACTTGTATGAGAGTCAGTTTGCTTCGGCAACGGTGGTAATTCTCTACCTCTTGCCCCATCTCAACCTGAAACTGCGTCCGCGCATTTTTGACCAACTCAAACCTGGCACTCGCATCATTTCTCACGACTTCGACATGGGGGATTGGCCGCCAGAGCAGATAGTGCAAATTCCAACGCAAGAAGGAGAAGTTGCGACGCTGTATTACTGGACGCTCGCCGATGCGATCGCCGAAATCAAAGCATGACACTACTCCTCAATTGAGGCTTCTTCTTCATGGCGCAGATCTAACAGTTCTTGCTGTTGGGTGCGGCGAGACGGACGGCGGTACTTTTTAAGTTCCAACTTTGGCTCGTAGGTTTTGCGTCCCTGACGACGAGTTTTCACTTTCAGCGTAGTTTCTTCATTCCGCGTCTGCTCTGAGGCTTCCCGATGGGCGATCGCTTCCTCCAGCAACAGCAAGTAATACTCGTACCGTTCCCATTCTCCCCGCACAACGCAGCCCGGTTCATCGCGATGTAAACAATCGCTGAATTGACAGGGTGCTGTTACTAACCGCTGGTGAGCTTCGGGAAAGTAGTTTGCAAGGTCTTCTGGGCTACAGTCGAGTTCTGGCTGGTTAAACCCTGGTGTATCTGCTAGTAACCCCCCTCTGGGCAATTCAAACAGTTCCACGTGGCGCGTCGTATGGCGACCCCTAGCCAACTTGCCCGACACTTCTCCTACCCGCAAGTTTGCCTGAGGTACCAAATAATTAATCAAGCTAGATTTGCCAACCCCAGACGGTCCCGAAACCACTGTAATGCGATCGCTCAACTGCTGAAACAGCGTGTCAAGCCCTTGCTGCCTGTGAACGCTGATGAACATTGGCTCATAACCCCACTGTTGTAAGCGATGTTGCCAGTGAGCCTGCTCCTCTTCTGATGCCAAATCGCTCTTGCTCAGACACAAGCACACATTCAATTCGGTCGATTCCGCCTTCACTAAAAACCGTGTAAGCTGATTCGGGTCAAGGGCAGGTTCTACCAGCGCGAAGACCAACAAAATCTGGTTTGCGTTCGCAACGGGTGGACGATCAAGTTCCGACTCTCGCGGTAAGATTCCTGCGATCGCCCCACGTCCTCCCTGCCAGTCGGGTTCCTCAATCTCCACGCGATCGCCCACCATAACGCGTTGTCCCAGTTTCTTTAGGCGCGATCGGCGAGTGCAGAGGAGAGTGAAGATTGGTGATTGGTGATTAGTGATTAGTGATTGGGAAGGAGGGATAGGGACTTCTTCTAACTCCTGGCTTTCGATTCCTGACTGCTGACTCCTGACTCCTGACTTCTCCTCCAATCTAGAATCTGCGATCGACACCCTAAAATCTTCTTGGCTTCTGGCTTCCATCTCCTTCTCATCTAGCCGCACCAAATAAAAATTTGCCTGAACCGCCAGTACCGTCCCAATCAACCCACCGTCCAATACCTGATTTCGGGCTGATGATTCCTGCAACTCAGCACTCATAACTCAGCACTCAGCACTGCTGTAAGCTGGACGGCGAACCTGCAAAGCAAAAAAGTCAGTACAGTTCTCCAGGTGCTCGATCGCGTAGCCTTCCATTGCCAAACTATCAGGTACCTGCTCCACAGGTTCTCCAGGATCAAGCCAAACTTCCAGCAATTCACCGGGCTGCATCTGCTCTAACCGCAACTTCGTCCGCACAAAATTAATTGGGCAAGGAGTTCCCCGTAAATCTAACTTGGCATTGGGTGTTTCCACGATTGCTCCAGCACTCATCCACCAAACATCTTACCAATGAAGCCCTCGATGCCGCCTTTCTCGGTGCGATCGCCCCGAATCTTCGCAATTTTTTCTAATAGCTCCCGTTCCTCTGGCACCAACTTGGTTGGAATATCGACATACACCGTAATTAGATGATCTCCCCTAGCGACTGGATTCCCCAGTTTTGGAACGCCTTTATTTTCGAGCGTTAACACCGTACCAGGCTGTGTTCCTGCCGGGATCAAGACTTCCTGAGGGTTATCATCTACGGTATTAACATCTACGCGTGATCCCAAAAGGGCCTGGATGTAGCTCACCTTCAAATCTGAGAGGATGTTAATCCCTTCGCGACGAAACTCTGGATCTTGGGCGACATACAGGTACACATACAAATCCCCTGCGGGACCATTGCGCTGTCCTGCGTCTCCTTCTCCGGTCACCCGTAACCGGGTTCCATTATCCACACCCGCTGGAATCGTGATCTTCAACTTCTTGGTTTCTTGTCGCTGCCCACGACCACCGCAGGTTTCGCACTTATCGTCAATCACTTGCCCTGCCCCATTGCAGGTTGGGCAAACAGATACTTGAGTAAAACTGCCGAAGGGGGTGCGGGCTGCCCGACGAACTTGCCCAGAGCCATTACAAGTAGAGCAAGTATGGGGGCGGGTTCCCGGTTTTGCACCTG
Organism: Leptolyngbyaceae cyanobacterium C42_A2020_001; assembly: GCA_015272515.1. Lineage (GTDB taxonomy): Bacteria > Cyanobacteriota > Cyanobacteriia > Leptolyngbyales > Leptolyngbyaceae > JSC-12. The sequence goes on from JACYLN010000007.1 coordinate 106,357, forward strand.
AGCCTTCGCACGTGTTGCAGGTTTCTAAATGGCTGATGCGAATTTCTTTCTCTCCACCAAAAACCGCTTCCCGAAATTCCAATTTGAGATCTAAGCGGAGGTCGTCGCCGCGAGTTGGACCACGCTTACGAGACGCAGTCTGAGTACCCATGCCGCCGCCAAAGCCACTAAAAAAGCTTTCAAAAATATCTGCCGCAAAGCCACCAAAGTCGCCGAAATCTTGAAAACCACCTGCCCCCGCGGCCGCGCCTCCAATGCCAGCTTCACCGAAGCGATCGTAGCGAGCGCGCATCTCTGGTTCTGACAGCACCTCATAGGCTCGGTTAATCTCCTTAAAGCGTTCTTCGGCACCTGGCTCTTTATTTACGTCAGGATGATATTTGCGGGCTAACCGTCGATAAGCCTGCTTGATCTCCTCCTTGTCAGCGTCGCGAGAAACACCGAGGGTTTCGTAGAAGTCAGCCATAGCGTGTTGCTTTAAGGGATAAAGTGTTGCTTTAAGGGATAAAAAAGTTGGGAGATAGAATTGAGGTTTGGGATGAGATGGAGTGCACTAGGCAAAGGATGGCTTGCGACAGGCGCTGAAGTCAACCTTTTGGGTAAGTGCAAAGAGTTTCGCAGTGGAAGCAAGGTCTGCCATGCCGCAGGAGCAATTCTCCTGGAAAGGCAATTGTTTGGTAGCCAACTCACCCTTTACTACCTTAGCGAATTAACTACCGACACCGTACTGTTATAAGTAGGTTCTACTGAATTTTTTTGAGGTTTGTGGAAGGAGAATTAATCGACTGCTTCGTAGTCTGCTGTGATGGTGGCATCTTCATCAAAATTGAACTCTTCGTCTGAAGCTGCTTCAGATTCTAGATTGAACTGCACCGTTGCATCTGCGGCTGCATCCACGAAGGCAGCGGGATAGGCTTCGTCATTGGAGTACATATCTGAGTCGTAGGAGGGAGCCTGATCAGTTCGTTGATAGACTGCAGTTCCAATATCCAGCAGGGTTTGCTGAAGCGCATCTAACTTTTGCTGCATGGCTTCCACGGTAATGTTGGGGTTAGCGATCGCGGCTTTCAAGTCTGCGACACGTTCAGCACTCAACGCCTTTAGTTCCTCACTAATAAATTCGCCGTTATCGCGAATGGTGGTTTCGTAACTGTAGAACAAACTTTCCGCCTGATTTTTTAGTTCTACCAGCAGCTTGCGGTTCTGGTCTTCCTCAGCAAACACCTCCGCTTCCTGACGCATCCGTTCAATTTCCGTGGAACTTAAGCCGCCTGTATTGGTGATGGAAATGCTTTGCTCACGTCCAGTGCCCTTATCGCGGGCTGAGACTTTCAAAATTCCGTTGGCATCAATGTCAAATGACACTTCGATTTGAGGAACACCACGAGGCGCGGGAGGAATGCCATTGAGCTGAAACTTACCCAGGCTCTTATTGTCTTTTGCCATTGCCCGTTCCCCTTGCATCGCATGAATCTCAACCGAAGTTTGACCATCGGTTGCAGTGGAGAACACTTGAGTTTTGCTAGTAGGAATGGTGGTGTTGCGCTCGATGATTTTAGTGAACACTTCACCCAACGTCTCGATTCCAAGAGAGAGGGGGGTTACGTCAAGCAGCAGCAAATCTTTGACTTCTCCACCCAACACGCCTGCCTGAATTGCAGCACCGAGGGCAACGGCTTCATCGGGGTTAACGGAGCGATCCGGCGTTTTGCCATTAAAGTACTTGCGAATTGCATCTTGGACTGCCGGAATCCGGGTAGAGCCACCCACTAACAAAATGCGATCGATGTCTTCTACCGTTAAATCCGCATCTTTGAGTGCCTGAGCGGTAGGTTCGATCGTGCCTTCGATGAGATGGCTGGCCAATTCCTCAAACTTGGCACGGGTGAGTTCCGTTTCCAGGTGCTTGGGGCCGGTTTCGTCGGCAGTGATGAAAGGCAGGTTGATGGAGGTTGAAAGTGTACCAGATAGCTCAATCTTGGCTTTTTCTGCGGCTTCTCGCAGGCGTTGCAGTGCCATTTTGTCAATCGAGAGGTCGATGCCTTCCTGTGCTTTGAAGGCTTCAATCATCCAGCGCACAATCACATCGTCAAAATCGTCGCCGCCGAGATGATTGTTGCCAGACGTAGCTTTGACTTCAAATACACCATCGCCGAGTTGCAAGATAGATACGTCAAAGGTGCCGCCGCCCAAGTCAAATACCAGAATGCATTGATCCTGGTCTTGCTTGTCCATGCCGTAGGCGAGTGCAGCAGCAGTCGGTTCATTGATGATGCGAAGCACTTCTAACCCTGCAATGGTGCCTGCGTCTTTCGTGGCTTGTCGCTGGGCATCGCTGAAGTAAGCTGGAACGGTGATCACTACCTGGGTTACCGTTTCGCCCAAATAGCTTTCTGCATCTTGCTTAAGCTTTTGCAGAATCATGGCAGAGATTTCTTGAGGGGTGTAGCTTTTGCCACGAATTTGCACGTCTACCGTGTCGTCTTTGCCACGGATACAGTTGTAGGGGACGCGCGATCGCTCCTGTTCAGTTTCTTCCCAGCGTCGCCCAATAAAGCGTTTGATACTGAAGATGGTATTTTCTGCATTGGTGACCGCTTGTCGTTTTGCCAGTTGCCCGGCTAAACGTTCGCCTGCTTTGCCAAAACCCACCATACTGGGAGTGGTTCGCCCCCCTTCTGAACTGGAGATGACAACAGGTTGCCCTCCTTCCAAAACTGCAACACAACTATTGGTTGTTCCCAGGTCGATTCCGATGACTTTTCCCATGGCTAGTGGCAGTAAATTGTAGGCGTGTAGAGAAGTGAATAACGTGCGTTGACTGTGAGAGTGTGATGGTTTGCGGTGAGCGTTGGCAGCAATTTTGCCTCCGCCAACGCCCAACTCAATTTTTAGCTGTCCGCTGTTCCCTGGTCGGTTTCCTCAGACGCTATCACGGGTTCTGGTGGGGCGGCAACTTTTACAAGCGCATGACGCAAAACCCGTTCGCCTAACATGTAGCCCCGTTGCAGTTCTTCAATAACGGTGCCTTCTGGATATTCGTTGGTTGGTTGACGCATAACCGCTTCATGTAAAGCAGGGTCAAATTCTTTGCCTTCAGAGCGCATAGGAGAAACTCCAATCCGCTTCAAACAATCCACCAGTTGCTTATATACGCTCTGGTAGCTCTTGTGCATTGCAGTTTCTTGGTCGGTCTGAGGCTTGAGCTGCGATCGCGCTCGCTCAAAGTTATCTACAACTGGCAATAATTCATTAATTGTTGAGCACTTAATCTGTTGCTCAAACTCCTCTTTCTCACGTTGAGTACGTTTGCGGTAATTATCAAAGTCTGCCGCAATCCGCATATACTGCCCAGTTCGCTCTTCCAGTTGTGCCTTCAGCGATTGGATTTCTCCTTCCAACGCAGACAACTTGGCATAATCCACGCCGCCAGAAGACTGACCAGCGGGCAATTCTTCTTCCAAATCAGGGAATTCTACTGCCCCAAGCGATAAATCAGGCGCATCTTCAATTCCCTCATGTGATGCACCCGAAACGGCATCACTTGCCCCCTCTTGTTCAGGAGGTGTCCCTGTTGTTTCAGATTCTACGGATGATGAACCTTGCATTCCCTCTACCTGATGTTCTTCGTCAATCATTGTGGGTTTCCCAAATATGAAGACTGTGTCACCTATCTACTAACTAAACTTAATCCTAGTCATTGAAGGGATTGAACAGCCACTAAATAGACCCTTTATCAGTCTGCCCCACTTAAGATGCCTTGAATTCATTTAAACAAAATTTTCTTTGGAATCAATTGCCTCAGTATCTGTTTTGGGTTTCCACAAAAGGATTTCGGGAAACTGGATGGACCAAAGATTTGTAACAGATTTTTGAACACCGAATGAACGTCGCAGGAAATGCAACACACGATCGCCACATCAATGTAGCAAAAGACACTTTAATTTCACTGGAATTCTGTTGGAGATACAGACCTTCTAAGCACCGCATTACGAAGTGATTCATCGGTTGAAACTCACTTCAAATGACTTGGTTAATTAAAACCACAAATGATACATTCATTGTGTTTTGAGCACTGAGATTTCGATAAAAATCATTTTTAGAGCGAGATTCAGCCGAATCAAAAACGGACTTGACCAAATAGAAGCTAAATTTAGAGTGCCAGATTACCTTCCATACACAAGAAAGCGATCGAGCACCGCACAAATACGGAGAAACAAAGCTGTTATTGTTACTTAGAAAACCGGGGTTGTTCGCGATTTAATTGGAGAACCTGACGAAAACAGCGGTAGAAGCTATTATCTGTGTTATCCAGAAAGTAGTTGAGCAAAACACATCAGCTTGTGACTGCACGTTTTATTTTCTGAGGAATTGTGTCGCCCTGATAGCATTTTCTGTTTCTCGCCATCATTGACGGTTCTAAACGAAAAGTTTTGGGAATACTCTATAAGGAGCTTATCTTCCACTCGTTATGACTAACTCCTCGTCGCCGCGTAAAGCCCTCGTCGTACAGAATAACTTTTCTCCTTTTGGGAATAAACTTGTTCAGTCTGGGTATGTCAATACCGATCAGATGCAGCAAGCCCTTGTGGAGAGCCGTAAAACCGGCAGGCCGCTCATTGATGTCCTAGAAAGTCTCACAGGGCAACAGCTTCCTCCCGATTTGATTCGGCAGTACAAGAAGCAGCAGTTGTTTGAACTCAAAATCCTTTATGGAGTGGAATCCCTCGATCCAGAAGTTAGCCAAATTCCAACGACTGAAGTTGGCGAACTGATCGATCTGCTCATTCCCATTGATATGTGCCGCAATCACAAACTCGTGCCCCTATCTAAGTCAGATGGTGACCCACCGTCGATTTTAGTGGCAATGGTCAACCCTGACGACTTGAGAGCACAGGACGACCTGAATCGTATTCTGCGGGCAAAGAACTTTTCACTTCAGCGCATGGTGATCACGAACGAAGATTACCAACGCCTTATCTCTAAGTATTTAGATGATCAAGTTGAGCGCCAAAGGCAGATTGAACAGCAGGCTAAAGTCGATATCCAAGCGGATTTAGAAGGCTTGGGTTACATGGATCTGCAAGATGCGCCCGAAGAATCCGATGCGGATTTAGATGTGGCGGATGCTGAAGCGGCTCCTGTGATTGCTTTGGCGAACAAAATCATGATTAAAGCGCTGCAAGAAGGAGTCTCTGATATTCACATCGAGCCACAAGAAGAATTTTTGCGAGTTCGTTTTCGGAAGGATGGGGTTTTGCGAGAGGCCTTTGAACCCTTTCCCAAGAAAATTATTCCAGCCGTCACCGCTCGATTCAAAATCATGGCACAGTTGGATATTGCCGAGCGCCGGATGCCGCAAGACGGACGAATTCGTCGGCGCTACGACAACCGCAATATCGACTTTCGGGTGAGCACGCTACCAAGTAAGCACGGTGAGAAGGTTGTGCTACGGATTCTAGACAACTCCGCCACTCAGCTTGGGCTAGACAAACTCATCGGCGATCCAGAAACCCTTAAGATTGTTCATGACATGATCGCTCGTCCGTTTGGGCTGATTCTTGTCACAGGTCCAACAGGCTCTGGTAAAACCACTACTCTTTACTCGGCATTGTCGGAACGAAACGACCCTGGAGTCAATATTTGTACCGCGGAAGACCCGATTGAGTACACTCTGGGGGGGTTAACTCAGGTACAGGTAATTCGGGAAAAGGGCATGGATTTTGCCATGATCTTGCGGGCGTTTTTGCGGCAAGACCCAGATGTGATTCTGGTGGGTGAGACACGAGATAGGGAAACAGCCAAGACAGCCATTGAAGCAGCCCTCACCGGGCACCTAGTACTGACGACGCTCCACACCAATGATGCAGCCGGAGCGATCACTCGTTTGGATGAAATGGGGGTTGAACCATTTATGGTGTCAGGCTCGTTGCTTGGCGTAGTGGCACAACGATTGGTGCGCCGTGTGTGCGACGAATGCCGTATCCCCTACACTCCTAGTCGAGAAGAATTGGCTCGATTCGGTTTAACTGCCTCGCGGGATGGAGAAATTACGCTTTATAAAGCCAATACGCTTCAACCCCATGAGATTCAAGAAGCCAGTTCTCGTAATCAACTCTGTCCCAAATGCAAAGGCGTTGGCTACAAAGGACGATGCGGGGTTTATGAGGTCATGCGAATTACAGAGCGCCTGCAAACTCTGATTAACCAGGGCGCTCCCACCGATCGCATCAAAGAAGCAGCCGTTGAGGAAGGGATGAAAACCCTTTTGTCGTATAGCCTAAATTTGGTTCGCGAAGGACAAACAACCCTGGAAGAAGTAGAGCGGGTAACGTTTACAGATTCTGGCTTGGAAGCAGAACTGAAAGCAAAACGTAAAACCTCACTTACCTGTCGTGCTTGCAGCGCTGAATTAAAGCAGGAGTGGCTCGATTGCCCCTATTGTTTAACTCCACGCTTCCAGGATTAGCCGATTGGCGATCGCGCCCTGCCACTGCCTGAAATCATTTGAATTGATGTGGGTAGACTGTCACTAAAATCTCACCTGCTTTAGCGATCGTCACCCCAATAAATCCCCAATTACATACCTCACCCGTAAGGAGCAACCCTCATGGAGTTAATGATTGAAGACCTGATGGAGCAACTAATCGAGATGGGCGGCTCAGACCTCCACCTCACCGCCGGACTTCCTCCCTACTTCCGTATTAGCGGCAAGCTGCAACCCATCGGTGATCAAGCCCTCACAGCCGAAGAATGCCAACGCCTGATCTTCAGTATGCTCAACAACACCCAGCGCAAAAACCTGGAGCAAAACTGGGAGCTTGACTGTTCCTATGGCGTGAGAGGGCTTGCTCGTTTTCGGGTAAACGTTTACAAAGATCGCGGAACTTATGCCTCCTGCCTTCGAGCACTTAGCTCTAAAATCCCAAACTTTGAAAAACTCGGATTGCCCGACGTTGTGCGCGAAATGGCAGAAAAGCCTAGAGGCTTGATCCTGGTCACAGGTCCCACAGGCTCCGGGAAAACAACAACTTTGGCAGCCATGATCGACCTGATCAACCGCACCCGTGCTGAACACATCCTCACCATTGAAGATCCCATTGAATTTGTTTACGAACCAATCAAGAGCTTAATTCACCAGCGCCAACTTGGAGAAGATACCAAGAGCTTTGCCAATGCGCTAAAAGCAGCTTTGCGAGAAGATCCCGACATTATCTTGGTGGGTGAGATGCGTGACCTGGAGACAATTTCCCTCGCGATCTCCGCCGCTGAAACAGGTCACTTAGTATTTGGTACTCTGCACACCAGTTCCGCCGCTCAAACGGTTGACCGGATTATCGACGTATTTCCAGCAGATAAGCAAACCCAAGTTCGGGTGCAGCTTTCCAACTCTCTTGTTGCTGTCTTTAGCCAAACCCTCGTTCCCAAGAAGAATCCCAAACCAGGAGAATACGGACGCACAATGGCTCAAGAGATTATGATCGTAACGCCTGCCATCTCTAACTTAATTCGCGAAGGAAAAACTGCACAAATTTACTCCGCCATTCAAACCGGGGGTAAATTGGGGATGCAAACCCTCGAAAAAGTGTTGGCGGATCAGTACAAGAGTGGCTTAATCACCTTTGAAGCTGCCATGTCTAAGACTTCTAGACCCGATGAACTACAACGGTTAATTGGTGGTGCTCCCACTGGAGCCGCTGCTGGAGCCGCAAGACATTAGCATGAATATGCCTGCTTCTGCATTTGGCGAGTATCTTTAACAATGAAGAAGCAGGTGAATTTTAACCCTCCACGTCCCCATCGTTCCACAGGTAACGACCTATGCCTACCTTTATCGCTCGTGTTCAGGATGCGAGAGGCGTTCGTAAAGAAAAAATCGTCGCAGATAACCTCAGAGACGCTCGCGCCACCCTTCGAGAACGAGGTTTGTTTGTTCAAGAACTTAAGCAAGACAGCGGATTTTCGCTGAATTTAAGCCCCAAAAGCATCAGCGATTCTTTAGCAAAAGTATCTGTTAAAGATAAAGCGGTTTTTTCGCGACAGTTTGCGGCGCTGGTGAATGCAGGAGTTGCGTTGGTGCGGGGGCTAGGCGTGTTATCCGAGCAATGCCAGAATCCCAAGTTAAAAAAAGCACTGCTAAACATTAGCTCGGATGTACAACAGGGGGTCAGCCTGTCTGATTCGATGCGGAAGCACCCAGAGTGCTTTGATGGGCTATATGTAAGCATGATCCAAGCAGGTGAAGTGGGTGGGGTGCTGGATGAGGTGCTCAACCGTCTTGCAAAACTGCTGGAAGACGTTGCTCGCTTACAGAACCAGATTAAATCCGCCATGTCCTATCCGGTGACAGTTGGGGCATTAGCGTTGATTATTTTCTTTGCAATGGTGCGGTTTTTACTGCCTATTTTTGCCAATATCTTCAAAGACTTGGGGGTAGAGTTACCGGCTTTCACCAAGTTCATGATGGGGATTAGTGAATTTGTGCAGGACTTTCGCAACGTTTTTCTGGTGTTGGTGATTGCAGGGCTGGCGATCTTTGCGTTTCGTCAGTACTACAAGACCCGGGTGGGACGCGAAACCGTTGACCGCTTTATGCTCAAAATGCCAATTTTCGGCGATTTGATTCAAAAAACTGCAACGGCTCGTTTTTGCCGGACATTTGGTGCATTGACCCGTTCTGGTGTTCCAATTCTGACGTGTCTGGAAATTGTGCGCGATACGGCAGGAAACCAGGTCATTGCGAATGCTGTCGATGAGGCGCGGCGAGAGATTCAGACGGGCGGTATGATCAGCATTGCTTTGCAGAAGGAGCAGGTATTTCCCCTGATGGCAATTCAGATGATCAGCATTGGTGAGGAAACAGGGGAACTCGATAAGATGCTGACAAAAGTTGCTGATTTTTATGAGGATGAGGTGGAGCAAGCAGTTAAGGCGCTCACGAGTATCTTAGAGCCGATTATGATTGTGATTTTGGGTGGGATGGTGGGTGCCATTCTACTGTCTATGTATCTGCCGATGTTCGCTGTGTTCGAGCAATTGGGCTAGTTCAACTGTGTTATGTCTATTCAAAAAGTTCAGTATGAGGAGGCGCTGGCGGAGTACAGCAATTCTCTGGATGCGATCGCCCTACTTAGGCAATATCGTCCATATCTAGAGATGATTCCCAGTATGCGTCGCCCTGACGAGAGCGTAATTGCAATTCCGCTGCCAATTGTTAGATTGCGTGGAACGTCTTCTGCGGGATCAACGAGTATGATTGCGGCTGCGAGTGAATCCCTTTGCTTACCCTGTGATGTTTCCATCCTGATGTGTGACCCGGAGTGGAAGATTAAAACAGGGGTCGAGATTTTTATCTTTATCCATCGTCCCCAGGAGGACTTCTCAGATTTGTTGAGCCGATGGCGGCAAACGCAGGTTTACTTGAGTCGGGGCTACGAGTGGGATATGCCGTTGCGGCATCGTCACATTATGAGTGAGGGATCGGATAGCACTTATCCATTGTTTGTCATTTTTGAGGGGACTCCAGAGCGAGTGAAACGTGGGCTAAAAGGAGCCTATTTACCCTTTGTGACGCGGCGATCGCCTGAAAGTTCTGTAGAAGAAAGTTCTGCCCTATCCGAAGCAGAACTTTTGTGGACGGATGATCGAGAGGATACTTTGTCCTAAGGGAGGCTTAATTGTCATCCAACCAGGGTTTGGTTTCATCCGATTGAAACAGTCTTTCATTCTCAGATGAGGCTGGAGCAGCCAGATCGGTTGGCGGGAGTTCAATATCATCTGCATCGGTGGGTGGTAACTCAACAACATCGGCTCCCTCTAGCCAGGGTTTTGTTTCATCCACAGTAGCGTCTTCTTCTTCAGAAGACAGGAATATATGATTGCCCCAGGAGTCCGTTGTCAGCGATTCTGAATTTTGAGCATAGTCTGCAAGGGGTGACAGATCGGTGAGCACTTCTTTGGCGGACTGGTAGCGATTGACAAGATTAAAGCTGACCATGCGGTTCAAAATTTCTGCAAACGTATGGCTAACCTGCACATTCTCTTGCCAGTGCAGTTCGTGAGTGGTTTGATTGCGGCGCTTGTCTAATTCAGTCGGTTCTAAACCTGTAAGCGCCCGTAACCCGGTCATACCAAGAGAATAAATATCACTAGCTGGACAAGGTCTGCCGACTGCTTGTTCGGGAGCCATGTAGCCTGAAGTGCCGATCGCAACTGTTAAAGCTGTCCCTTCGGGAGTTTCTTCCAACTTCTCAACTTGTTTAACTGCACCAAAATCAATTAAGACTAACTTGCCATCCGCTCTACGTCGAATCACGTTTGCGGGTTTAATGTCTCGATGAATCACCCCATGATGGTGCACAAAATCTAGAATTTGCAGCAGTTCCTGCAAAATCAGAACCACTTTCTGCTCATTAATTGGTCTTAGTAAGTTGTGCAACTTGAGTTCATCGGCAAGCGATTTGCCTTCAACGTATTCTTGCACCAAATAAAAGTCGTTATTTTCCTCAAAATAGGCAAGCAACTGCGGAATTTGATCGTGTTTGCCGAGCTTTTCAAGTGCGACGGCTTCTCGCTGAAACAAGCCCTCCGCAATTCGCAGGAACTTTTGCCCTTTGTAAGCAGGACGAAGACGCTTCACAACACAGGCGGGGGAACCAGGGCGGTCAATGTCTTGAGCGAGGTATGTTTGTCCCTGCCCACCAGCACCCAGATCATCCACAATTTTATAGCGCCCTCTCAGTTTGCGACCTAGAAGTTCTTGCTTATAGTCATCGACAACTTGTACCAGGTCTTCTTGCTCAGTGGAGCTAAGAAATTCACGCACCTGCTCAGAGCCTCTGTGTTGGCGGGCGGCTTGCAGCATTTTGAGCCGTTCGCTAACGACCCCAGTAAACAAATAGGAAGCACTGCTGAGTACAATCGCAATCATGGGTACAGCAGTGGGCAGAATCAAACGTCCTTTCACGAATACGCTGTAGCTAATTACACCCCACAGCAGTGCAATCACCAACCCATAGCCAAAGCGGCGCAAGTGGCGAGAGGTGCGGGTTTGCAAATAGCCTGCTGTCAGCACAATTACCAGCACAATGCCGCCTCTTACCACCAGATCTGGAAATGCAATAGCGATCGATTTTCCTTCCATCAAGGTGGCGATCGCGTTTGCCTGAACTTCGACCCCAGCCATTTTTTCGGGATAGCGCAAGGTGCTGGAGAACGGCGCTTCGTGGAAATCTTGAAACAGTTCGCCGCCAGTCGTTGGTCCAATTAAAACGATTTTGTCTTTGAAGGTTTGATTTTTCTGGTGATAGTTGTTCCAGTTAGCCGGATCTAACACATGCCAGAAAGGAACTTGTTCTACTGTTCTGCTAGGACCATAAAAGAAAATGTTTTCTCCTTTTGGGGGAGGATAAGCAACTTGAGCTGACTTCAACGTCGCCTCTGCTAGAGAAGGTGACCGCGGGATGAACGCCCCTAATTCTCCATGAGCTTTTACCAGACGTTTGAGATATTCACTGCCCAACTCATGAATTCGACCATCTGGACTGAGGTAGAAATTGATAAATCCCGTCAAGGATGCTTCTTGAAAAATTGGATTGGGTGTCAGCAGGCGAATTTCTGAACCAGTCCGTTTCACTTCATCCAGATACTGAGCTGCCAATGTGACGCGTCCCGGATATTTTTTGAGGATTTTGCGGAGTTGCTCATCATCCGCTTGTCCATAGCTGCTAGGCGCATCCAGCACAATGTCCAGCACAACTGCCCGTGCTCCAGCTTGCATCAGTCGATCAATGGCGATCGCGTAAGCTGCTCGTTGCCAAGGCCAGCGTTCGATCGGCGCTAAATACGCATATTGAGTGGGGTCACTGGGATAAATTTGGGTTCCCTGTGTCATTGAATCGCCATCAATCGCCAGGATGATGATTCCGACAGTTCCAGAAGCGGCAGAATTGCTCGGAAAATCGACTCCTCCTCGAATATCAAAAAAGGAGGTTTGGATATGGCGCTCTTGCAACTGTACAAAGTTGGAGTTTTTGGTGGTGGCAAATGCCGCTGCGATCGCGATCGTTCCGACCAGAAGGTGCCCCGTGTAGGAAAACCTGAACTGCTGCGGAAAATGCGACAGGATTTTGGGAAGCCTGATTTTGAACATCCGTTTCCACAATTGACTACGAGATGGCTGAGAGGTCGCCGTCAGAGTCTCTGTTCGAGGCAAAGAATTTTCTTCAGACATGGTTGCAGGTCGTGCGAAGGTCCACTACTTGAAACCCAAGATTGGCACTGGTGAATGGGCATGGAGCGATCGCAGACAACCGTAAAAGCTCTGCATCGTTTAGTTCGCTCAACCCAACTACCCACTATTGGCAAAACTCCTGAGTCTAGACACCCTGCTCAACTGCTCAGGAAATGACACTGAGCAACAAACTTTTACTATTACAGCACTTTTCCCTTCTGCCTGCTGGACTTAACCTGTTCGTTCTATGTCTAAGTTAGTTCCATGTCTAAGAATGACGGTTGACCAAGAATTACAAAGGGAGGAACCCATGACAAGATTTTATTTTTTGCAATAATAGGGGTACTGGTTCGTCATCATTTCACCGAAACATGGTTCGTATTTGTCAAGATTTTCTCTAAATGGCTGGGTGATCCAATCGCAATTACTCTGTAAACTAAAAACTTCCCTATTGTTTGCACCTATCTTTATCTATGCTTATTCGCTCGAAAACTGTACCTTGATATAGGCATTTGTTAAGTTCCCCTCAAGTCGATAATTATTGAATTCCATAATGTTGGGTTTGCCAAATATTGGTTGCCTCTAGCGCAATTTACTAAGCAAAGACTCTGTAGAAGAAAGATCGCCTTCTACAGAAACTCTTCTAAGTATGCTTGTTACAATTAGTCATCCAATTTATTTCTTTTATAGGCATTAATTTCTATGCAAAAAACATCAAACCGTCTTTCTATATTTGTAGACGGGAACAATATGTTCTATGCTCAACAGAAGAATGGGTGGTTTTTTGATCCAAAACGTGTTTTAGAGTACTTTACCCGTGATGAAGAAACTGCATTAGTCAATGCGTTTTGGTACACCGGACTGAAAGATTTGCAAGACCAGCGAGGCTTTCGGGATGCGTTGATCAGTTTAGGTTACACCGTTCGGACGAAGATTTTGAAGGAATACTACGACGATAACTCTGGACGCTATTCGCAGAAAGCAAACCTGGATATTGAGATCGTGGTTGATATGTTCAATACGGTTGATCAGTACGATCGCGTTGTGCTTTTTAGTGGCGACGGGGATTTTGAACGAGCGATCGAGCTACTCAGAGGCAAAAATACTCATATCACCGTGGTTTCAACCGAAGGCATGATCGCCCGCGAACTGCGGAATGCCACTGATCGCTATATTGACTTAAACGATATTCGTAAAGAGATTGAAAAATCAGATTACTAATCAACAAAACCTGACCAGGGGATGCAACGACGCTTAAGAGAAACGGTAGGCTAGTAATGAATTGCATTCGCTGTTTTTCTAAATCCTATGAGTACTCAGTCGCAGATCGATCGAATTATCATCTTTGACACCACCCTTCGAGATGGGGAGCAATCTCCTGGTGCAACCTTGAATGTGGATGAAAAGCTGACGATTGCTCGGCAACTGGCACGACTGGGCGTAGATGTGATTGAAGCAGGCTTTCCTTACTCCAGTCCAGGTGATTTTGAAGCGGTGCAAAAAATTGCTCAAACCGTAGGCACCGAGCAGGGACCAATTATTTGCGGCTTGGCACGGGCAACCCGGCAAGATATTCAAACGGCGGCAGAAGCGCTTAAACCTGCTGTGCGATCGCGGATTCATACCTTCATCGCCACATCCGATATTCACCTGGAGTACAAACTGCGGAAAACGCGTAAAGAAGTGCTGTCCATCGCCGAAGAAATGGTTGCCTATGCCAAAACCTTCATGGATGACATTGAGTTTTCACCCGAAGATGCCGGACGCAGTGACCCAGAGTTTTTGTATGAAATGCTGGAGCGAGCGATCGCCGCAGGAGCCACCACCATCAACATTCCCGATACGGTCGGTTATCTCACGCCAGCAGAATTTGGAGACTTGATTCGTGGCATCAAAGAAAATGTGCCCAACATTGATCAGGCTGTGATTTCGGTGCATGGTCATAACGACCTGGGTTTAGCGGTTGCCAACTTTCTGGAAGCGGTGAAGAACGGAGCACGCCAGCTAGAATGCACCGTCAACGGGATTGGCGAACGGGCAGGCAATGCGGCGATGGAAGAATTGGTGATGGCGTTGCACGTGCGGCGGCAGTACTACAATCCATTTTTGGGTCGCCCAGTGGATTCAGAAGCACCTTTGACCAACATTGACACCCGCCAAATCTACAAAACCTCCCGCCTCGTCTCCAATTTGACGGGAATGCTGGTACAGCCTAATAAAGCGATCGTCGGAACCAATGCCTTTGCCCACGAATCGGGCATTCATCAGGATGGCGTGCTGAAAAACAAGCTCACCTATGAGATTATGGATGCCCAACTAATTGGGTTGACCGACAATCAGATCGTGTTGGGCAAACTGTCTGGACGGAATGCCTTCCGATCGCGCCTCAAAGAATTAGGGTTTGACCTGTCTGAACAGGATTTGAACAAAGCCTTCCTGCGCTTCAAAGAACTGGCAGACAAGAAAAAAGAGATCACCGATTGGGATCTGGAGGCGATCGTCAATGACGAAATTCAGCAATCAACTGACCTGTTCAAACTGGAGTTAGTGCAAGTTTCCTGCGGGGATCATGCCTGCCCCACGGCCACCGTCACGCTGCGAACACCTGATGGTCAAGAACTCACGGATGCGGCAACGGGAACGGGACCAGTCGATGCGGTCTATAAAGCGATCAACCGGGTGATGAATGTTCCGAATCAGCTCATTGAATTTTCGGTGCAGTCGGTGACGGCAGGGATTGACGCAATTGGGGAGGTGACGATTCGGTTGCGCCACGACGATCGCATTTTCTCAGGACACTCCGCCAACACCGACATTATCGTGGCATCCGCCCAGGCGTATATCAATGCCCTTAATCGCCTCTACGCAGCGCTTCAGCTTAAGGACGATCGCATTAACGCCCAGCACTCTAACCTGGAGACGGCTCGCCCAGCTCCTGCTACTGCCAGTTAAGACCAAGACCATCGATAGGAGCCAAGTGTGTTAGAACGCTTAAAACGTTTGCCGTGGCTGGTGCTGTTTCAAGTGGCGATTGTGACTGCGATCATCTCTATTGCGCTGGCATGGACGATTGGGTTAAGCGCTGCTGCTCTGCCTGCGCTCCAACCCCTGTTCCGCCTACTGCTGTCTCCGGTGTTGGGGATGATTACCGAGTTTGCGATCGCGGTAGGGGTGGGTGCTCTAGCCGTCTTCATTTTTGAGCGGCTGAATCGACCCCTAATTACCACAGGTAGCCTCTGGGCGCTGGTGTTGTGTCTGGCGATCGTGCTTCTGATCGCGGGGTTTACAGGAATTCTACCAGTTGGACTGATAGGCGTTAGTTACCCTCAAGTGGTTGGAATGGTTGTTGGGGTTTTCTGGAAAGGGCAACCTTACTGGAAATCCTACCGCCGCTGGTGAAGAATTACTCAGGTGATTCTTCACCGGGTTCTTCAATCACATTGACCAGTCGTTCCAGTGCGTCAGTCAGCCGATCTAGGCGCTTTAAAGACTGCTCCTGAACCTCAGCCAGCGTTTGAACAGCATCACTCAGCGCAAAGATCTGGTATCCCTGTTGCTGCACCTGATTTGCCAGCGAATCCATCCGCTCAGACAACACATCCACCGTTTCAGTGGAAGCAAGAACGGCTTCCGCGATTTGTTGAACGATCGCCGCTAATTGATGAGTTTGTACATCCACCTCGAACGAATCCTTATGCGTTACTTGACCTGGATTTTAGCGAGGATAGTGTTTTTGTAGTAGTGCAAGACGATGCGGCGGTAGTCCAATCCTTGCCGCGCCATATTGTACGCTCCCCACTGGCTCAAGCCTAATCCATGTCCAAAGCCATTCCCCTGAATTTGAAACCCAACGGGGACTGCCTGAGTTTTCTCTTTACCAGCCGTTGGCGCGTATTCCGGAATCACTTTAAACTTTGTACTTTTCAAATCCAACACGTCACGCAGCATGTCACCGCTGATACTCCGGGTTCCGGCATCGCCAACCACTCGCATGGAAATGACGCGTCCGTGTGGGGTGATGCGTTCTGGCTCCATTGAGATGATGTTACCAACCCCAGTAATTGCTGCGCTTAAATCTGCCCGCGTATATTTTTTGCTCCATTCATACACAGGGGTGCCCTGGTCATAATCTGGAACACCTTGCAAGTAAGGAAGAGGGCGCGTCCAGACGTTTTCCACGTTTTCGGTGTGTCCGCCGGATGAAGAGTGAAAGACCGCTTCAATAATCCGCCCTTTGTGGATTAAAACCTGGCTGGAAGTGGCATTCACAGCAGCCTGGGTAGACGCTGTCTCGTCGCTAATGCCACGATAGACTTGCCACGCGGCGGTATCACCTAAGTCATATACGCTGTTTGCGGCATTTTCGCGCTGGTAGAGCGCGTACGAACGAGCGGCAACAGCTTGAGCTTTCAATGCTTCCAGAGGCCAAGAAGGCACCATTTCGCCGCCTAAGACGCTGTAGAGATAGTGTTCAATGTTGACATAGTTGACGGCGGTTAGCCCTTTGGTGGTGGGAACAACTAGCGTCCGCCCACGATACCAGCGATCGCCAATAAACACATACCCGCCATTTGTCGGCTCAATCCAAAACTGCTGCCCCTGCCAGCGATCCAGCTTTACCTTGCCAATATCGGGTTGGGCAATGAAGGCATTCATAGCGGCAATTTCGCCCACCTCTTTGCCTGCCGCATCTCGCACCAGGGCACGAGTAGAGCTTCCCACGGTCACCTGGTTTACGCCGTCTTCAATCGCCACTCGCATCTCAACGGCTGCCTCTGCCGGAACTGCGATCGCCAGCCAGACAAATGCCGAGAATAACCAACCCCGACCACTGGCTTGAACGAGCACCACCATTTCAGATAGCACGTGTCCAGGGAACCGCTTCAGCTTCATTTTTTCACTCCTCTAACAGTTCAGCCCGTTACCAGAGCTGCAATGTGACAACCTTCAGTGATTTTCCGACGCGATCGCGCTAACAAAAATCTGCCCTAGCATTGGCAACATTGCGAAACGTTGGGAACGCCTCGCAACGTTGCTTAATGTAACTCAATTTGCCAAAAGTCGAGCACCTTCTCATGCCAAACCAATCAACACCCTAACCGCCGGGAGTTTGGGTATTTTCACTAAATGTATGGTCGTGCTCAAGAGGAATCAGGTTCCAGCCCTTTGATATAGCGTTGAAGGAAATATGTAAATTTTCTTAAATATTTCTGCTGTTTTCATGGATTCCTCCTGCTCCGTTTCTTCCGCAATGCCGCCTCATCTTCTTCCCCTGTGTCACTATAGTTTCAGGACAGATTACATTTGGGTTGCGAAAAGCTTGCAGATTACATTTTTAGGAACCAGTTCTGGAGTACCAACGAGATCGCGGAACGTCTCTGGGGTTGCCTTGCGGTTACCGCAGAGAGCCGAAGTTTGGCTATTTGACTGTGGTGAAGGCACCCAGCACCAATTTCTTCGCAGTGATTTGCGAGTGAGCCAATTGTCGCGTATCTTCATCACCCACATGCACGGTGACCACATTTTTGGGCTGATGGGGTTGCTGGCAAGCTGCGGTTTGGCGGGACATCCAGAGCGCATCGATATCTACGGTCCACCCGAATTAGAAGATTACCTGAAAGCCTGTCGGCGCTATTCTCAAACCTACTTCTCCTACCCAGTCAAGGTACATGCGGTGCATCCAGGAGTGGTGTTTGAAGACGATGAGTTTATCGTCAGTTGCCAACTATTGAAGCACCGAGTTCCAGCGTTTGGCTACCGCGTGACCGAGAAAAACCGGCCCGGACACTTCAATGTGGAAAAAGCTCAGGCATTGGGAATTCCGTCAGGTCCGCTCTATGGCAAGTTGAAGCGGGGAGAAGTGATTACCCTACCGGATGGACAGCAGATTAACGGGGCGGATTTCTGCGGTCCAACGCAACTGGGTCGCAAGTTCGTTTACTGCACCGATACAGTCTACTGCGATGCCGCTGTGGAACTGGCAACGGGGGCGGATGTATTGATTCATGAGGCGACGTTTGCCCATCAGGATGCAGAACTTGCCTATCAGCGGTTACATTCCACCTCCACAATGGCGGCGCAGGTGGCGCTAGGAGCACAGGTTCAGCAGCTGATCATTACGCACATTAGCCCCCGCTACGCTCCTGGAAATGCGATCGAGGCAAAAGATTTGCTGATGGAAGCGCGATCAATCTTTCCCAATACTGAGTTAGCAAGTGACTTCTGGACAGTAGAAATTCCGCGACGAGAAGTGGAGTTAGTTACTGCTCGTGGCAAGTAGGTTGCTGCGCTCTTGAGGAATCACAACTGTTGAGATACGGGAATAGGGTGTGGCTACTGTTCAACCGATGGTTTGCGGAGACGATCGCGAATCAGTGAGAGTTGGCTTTGGGTATCAACTGGCGATCGCGGTTGGGGGATTTCGGTGTTGGGCCAATCAGAAATGTCTGAACAGGGACATTCTGGCTCAGCAGGTAACCCTGGACTTCTAAACGGCACAGGCATGGAACAGCGAGCACAAGGATTAATTTCCCAAAAAGGAGTTAATAATTCAGCGATGGTTTGGTGAGTGCCATCGAGATAGCAATTGCCTGCACCGTCAGCCAAAATCCGCTGCCAAGAGGCTTCAAATTCAGGACTATAGCGATTGCCTTGAATCACTGGACGAGGCAAAAGCGCTTCGCGATCGCCACGCACCACCACTCCTTTGCCTAACTGAAACCAGTAGGCAAGATATTGTCTAACTTGCTGTTCGGAAGCCATAAACATTCACAGAAACTTGGACAAAAAACTCTTGAATAAGAAAGAGCAAATATCACTTCAGTGACTTGCAGTTTAGCGAGATTGGTTGATTGGTACAACCACTCCGGAGTTGCAAACTTCTGTGAACCGTGGGATAGATTTCTCAGTTGCTTCACTTCATGCTACTGCGTTCGTCTCACTGCTTGGAGTCCGAAAGCTGTAGCTAAGATTAAGTTCTTGGTGACAGGGGTGTGCCCAGTTGGGTTAAGTTGAGGGCATATCCGGCAGTAACCAGGTATACCGGGTTGGCAACAATTCCGATCTGGCATGTAAGGGCACCGAGGCGATCGCGAAAGGTACGTCCAATCGGGTAAGCAGGCACCACCCCCCAACCCGTTTCTTCGGCTACCACAATTAGCGTGCTGGATGAGTGAATCAACGCCTGGAGTAAACGTTGAGCCGTTTCTTCCCACTGGGCTTCGTCTTGCTCTAAGCAATTTGCCAGCCAGGTGCCTAAAGAATCAATCAACAAGCAGGCTGACTCTGGAGCGTGCTGGATGGCGGTTGCCAGTTCCAGGGGAACGTGTTGAGTTATCCATTCTGGCGATCGCCGCTGTTGATGCCGCTGGATTCGAGCCTGCCATTCGGCATCGGTTGGATCGACCTGAGCTGTTGCCACGTAGGTCACAGGTTGCCCCGTTTGGGTTGCCAATTGCTCTGCCCACTCACTTTTGCCCGATCGCGCTGGACCTGTGACCAACATTAAAATCCCCATAATTCAATGACAAATTTTGAAATTATCTCCGAATCTGGTTGCAAATGTTGATTTCGGGTGTTTACTGGTAGCGGACTTTGCGATGCCAGTTGCAACCGTTGTGGAGTGTGGTGTGAGGTTGTCTATGAAACTAGAACTAAAACGGATTGAGGCAGCCCTTCAGCAAGCTGCCAGCCAATATCTCTCAATGCCAGATTTTCCAGACGTTGAGCGAGAAGCTTCTCGCTCAAGTGATATGCCTGGCAGCCATACCAATTCCAGATTGCCGTCAAATTCTCTTCTGGCGGAGGAACTGCCCCCCCCGCTAGACACCTTGTTTCATTCTGGGCTGGCAACCCCTTCTATCGACTTGGGACCAGCGCTGCCTGAATTCACCGCGTCTCACGAGAGCCAGCACCCCTTTGTAGCGTTGACAAACTCAGCACTGGCAACGAATTTGCTAAAAGATTGTCAGATGAAGGTGAGTGAGTGGGTTGCGGCGCTGGAAGCGGTAGTGCAGCAAATCCAGGGGTTGTATGAGGAAGGACCAATTGTTGATGGTTGGTTGGAGTCTTTTAAGCCTGATGGCTCCTTTGATACGGAAGCTCGCCAAGTGGCGATCGCCAAAGCGCTCAAGCAGAGCACATCTCCCCAGTTGCCCAGCCTCCAGACAATGCCAATGCCAGACGCAGCCAATAATTCAGTAGCAGGTGAAGTAACCACTGGCGGAAAAACAGGATATCGTCTCTGTGGACTAAGCGACGATGGGCAGATATGGTGCCGATATTGCCCTAATGATCAAATTCCCGATGTCAGTTTAGCGATCGTACGCTATCAGCGCCTGCAAACCTTGTTAGCCCACAAACACTCCCTGGAAAGCCGTTTGGGCTTATTGACTGAAGCATTGGTTGATGTGCATGGGCGAGTGATTGAAGCGGAGTCCTGAGAACTGGAGCTAAAGAGGGAATGGGCAAGTAATTCCCTTTCTAATTGCCTCATCTCCTTACCTCCTGACTTCTGACTCCTCCCTGCTGAGCTAGGAAGTGTCAATACAGGGTAGGAACTTTCTAGAAAATTAATGAATCAATCTTACAATTCCTGATCGGCATTGCCGTTCTAGGTTAAACAGTGAATACATCTGTAGCGTGACCGAATGATGTAATAGCAAGATTCTGTCGCCGGATTTGTGTCGCTGTTGCTGATCGAGATCGCCCGATTAGGATAACATCACGACTTTATTCGCTTGCGTTCAAAGCCCTCTCTTTAGTTAAATAATTTATTTAACCTAACTCGGTTTGTAGAATTCTCGAAGCAATCAAGGGTTTTCTAAGGGGTTAACGCTGCATCTGCTGATTTCTTGCTTACACTGGTCAAAGCGACGCTTAGAGAGACTTGGCTACTCACTCATTCGTGATTGATATGACTGCAACCCACGCTCCTGCTGAAGCTCAACTCAATACCCCTACGACGATTCGGGCGATTATTCAGGATGCCTGCGATCGCCACGCTACAGCAGTTTACCTGCAAGCAGGGCGACCTCCCTTCTACCGCATCAGCGGTAAACTGTTGCCGCAAGAGCATTTTGCTATCTTGTCAATCGAAACGTTCCGTCAATATCTTCAAGAAATCCTGTCACCGCAGCAACTGCAACATTATCTTGCTAACCGCAAGCTGGATGCAGACGTTCGCATTCATGGCTTTATGAAAGGGCGGGTCAACTGTGGTCCAACCGCTCAGGGCACGGAAGCCATGAGCCTGAATGGGATTGTTTTAGACGGTCCCAGCGAAGAAATGCAAAAGCGTGGCACCGTTTATGGCATGGTCGAGGATGCCTTTAAGCAACGAGCCTCTGATATTCATCTTCAAGTTGGGGAGCCACCCCGCTTCCGGATTCAAGGAAAGATTGTGGCGCAGGAATCGTATGGTAAGGTGACAGCGCTGCAATTTAATGAGTTTTTAGAAGAAGTCCTGACTCCCAAGCAACAAGCGCAATTTCAAGAGGATCAGGAACTGGATACCGCAATTTTGTACGAAGGGTTGGTCCGTTGTCGAGTCAACTGTGCTCAGTCGATTATGGGTGGAGCGATGGTGCTACGGCTGATTTCGCTGGAAGTCCCCACTCTGGAAAAACTGGGACTGCCGCCGATTTTAGGCTATCTGGCAGAAGAACGGCAGGGATTAATCATCATCACAGGCTCGGTTAACTCTGGTAAATCCACATCATTAGCGGCGATGCTGCGGCATGTGAATGATTCTCACGCTCGCAAAATCGTCACGATCGAAGATCCAATTGAGTACGTCCACACATCGAATCGATCGCTCTTTACCCAGCGGGAAGTGGGGATGCATACTCAGGAGTTCAAAGATGCACTGCGGGCAGCCTTGCGCCAAGACCCAGATATTATCTTGATCGGAGAAATGCGCGATCGCGACACGGTAGATACAGCAATTCGGGCTTCTCTAACAGGTCACCTGGTTTTGGGAACGCTTCACACCAAAGGTGCAGTCAATGCCTTCAAGCGATTGCTGAACTTCTATATGCCAGAAGAACAGGAAACCGTGCGGTTTCAAATTGTGGAGGCGTTGCGGGCGGTAATTGCTCAGGCGTTAGTTCCCACAGTGCGGGGCGGACGCACGGCGGCTCTGGAGTTGATGGTAAACACAGATACCATTCGAGACTACCTGTTAAAGGGCTGCTACGACGAAATTTATCAGTTGATGGAGGAAGGCGTGGATAATAGCCAAACCCTCAACCAGTCGCTGTTTGATCTGCACGAAAACGGCATTATCAACACCACCGACGCACTGGCGGCCTCCCTTGCACCTGAAGACTTGGGCTATATGCTCAAAAACTACACCCGCCGCTCTAGCCGTTCTGGTTTAATGACGAGCGATTATGTAAATCGTCCCCCCTCCTAACGGGTAGATGAATCTAGTGGCATTGGCTCAGTGTTTTAACGCGATTCTGAAGTGGAGTGTACCCACCGATTTCCATCGACTGCTATAGTCATACAGAAATCCGCGGCATACTGGAATAAAAGAGGCAAGTTCTTAGACAGTCATGGCAAAACGTCGTCCCCGCACCCCATCAACCTTTAACGGCTACGATCGCGACTTTGAACGGGAATTTGAAGATTACGCATCTTCCGACTCCAACTCGAAACAGCGCAAATCGACCAAATCGGTTATCTTCAACGCTACCACTCTGGCGATTTTGGCGGGTGTGTTTATTTTGGGCATTGGGATTGGTATGGGCTTTAGCTCCGTGAGCGGGGTGAGCAACAACACTGGCTCAAAAATTGTGACTCAAAGTGAGCTGGATTCCAAAGCGCCCAATGCGGATTTGTGTGTGCAGTTTGGAGCCAGCGCGATTGTCACGGATATGCGCGTGTTTGTTACCCTGAATCCGCTGAATTTTTACGTTTCTCAGGCAAGCTCTCGTCCGGGATGCGTTTTGCGGAGCAACAACTGGTCAATTCTGGAACAGCGCGGCTTGGTGAAACCGGAACAGGTGCGGGATTGTAAACAGCGTATGAATACCTTTGGGTTCACGGGTGATCTTGGCAGCAGCCCCGAAATTAATTGCGTCTATCAAAACAACACAACTCAGAACCTCTTCCTAGATCAAAACGGTCCAAACGGGAAACCGATCGCTGAACCCGACAACGAGCGATTCTAGGACAAGGTAACAGGAAAAAAGTGAAGGGCAAGAGGGAAACTCAATGCTTCTGCCCGCAGTAGCAAATCGCCCCCAACCCTCAGAATCAAGGGCTTTTGGGGGCGAAAAAAATTTGGCTTCTCAGATATCCGAATAGCCACCTTCGAGAAAGGCAATTCAGGCTTTTTGTTCAGGTAACATGCATTTATCGCTGTCGCATCCTGCGGGACCTTCGGCTAAGCCAAAGCCGAGATCGTAGCGACTGAGAGCACTGTAGAAGTCGTTGGTGCTCTGACGATCGCGCACTTCTTGCTGCAACCGCTCAAAAGTGGCTTTGTCGATTTTCTCGAAGGGTAGCCGAGGGAAAGGGGCATCAAACCGAGCCAGAAGCGCCGCGCTGATGTAGCCTTCGTCATTGGCGATCGCTTGATAGATGCGATGTGCCAACGGTTCTACTTCCGCTTCCGTGAGTTCAATCGTAGCGCTGGTGTTGTGGGCAGTGTAATGCTTCTGCACCTGCATATAGAAATCGAACTGTGCCAGAGCCGAGAATTTCTCGATCACAATTTCATCCGCACCTGGCAGATTTGCCCAGGAAACTTCCACCGGAATTTCCACCAGCCATTCCGTGCAACGTGGATCAAATGGATCATTCAGCAAGTTACCGTTTTCGTCCTTGTCTGATTGCGACGGCACTACGTTGTAGCCGTAATCGATACACGCCATCGCTACCGGATCGCTCTTGCGGAAGGTAATGCGGCGAATAAAGCGCTGGGCTTTGGGGGGATGCCAGCCAGGAGAAGCTCCCGTTAGCAAAGATTTGGTGCCAGCAGGTTGAACCGTGGTGCAGCGGTTAGGACGCTTGAGACCGTGGCGATCGCAGTACTCCCACACCCCCCGATGCACGATATCTTTCCAACGCGAAAGATACGCTTGCTCCTGCTGCTTAAATTGCAAGCCAGGAACAGTATCCGGTCTGCCCGCTTCCCACCAGCGCAACCACTCCACGCCAAACGCATGAACAAAGAAATCGAACAATCCCGTAAACGACACACCCACGATTGGGTCAAGCTCACGGGAATACTGATAGCGCGGTTCAGCAAAGTGATGATTTAGCAATGCCGCTACAGATAAGGCACCCGCCGTAAACGCTCTCTCCTGCGCGTCTGTATCCAGCGGATCAATTTGATTCAGGTGAATCTCTGCCAGGTTGCAGTGGAAATCCATCCCCAGAATTTCGCCACAGGGATTCAACCCATAGCGCCCCAGACGATGATTCAACTCAGCCGTAGAGATTTGAGGATAGTGCTGTTTCAACCAATCCGCCGCCGAGCCTTGAATGTAACTGGTTAAGAACTCAGCTCGGAGTTGAGCCGTTGGCAACAGGTCAGCATTGGATCGCGCGATCGCTTCGGGGGCATATTGAATCGCACCTTCTCCGGAGTAGAACTGCTTGCGGACGGCATCCACACATTCCTGTTCCGTGGGTTTGTGATGGAAGACGCGGGTATGGTTTGCCATCCGCAGGACATCCCGTTCGGGATCAATCCGCCAATTGCCCTCTGCGTCTTGCTGCCAGAGGTTATCTTTAGCACTGGCAAAGGCAGTATCCTCGCTATCACTTTGCCGCATCCCGGCACTTCGCCGGATATTACCCGCTACGACGGTGGCCGCGGCTTCATCAATCAGCAGGCAGCATTCTACAGAGGTAAGTTGTCGTCCTACTGCTTTGTTCAAAATCCCAGCGCAGCGATCGTATAAGCCAGATAGCCGAATCGGGTTGGCTACGCCACCAAAGCCCTTCAATACCTCGCCTTCGGGACGGACATCGCTGACATCAACGGTAACCTTCACCGTACCAGAGAAGCGTTCATCGGTGGAAAGTTCTAGCAATGCCTGGTAAGAATAGACCCAACCCTGGCGACTGTCACCTACATGAATTGTGACGTGCTGACCATTTACCACAACGTCGGTCGTTTCGCGGCGGCGATCGCCGGGCGTTGCACCCACTTCACCCGCAACCGTCACTGCAATTTCGTTCCGAATCGCTGGCAATTGATTAATGTACTTGGGTTCCAGAATTGCACCCGTGCCACAGCCCATCATGGCAAGATCCATCATCAGCCCAAAGGCCCGCCAGTCAATCACATTCGTACTGGTACAGTTGTAAGCGCCGGAGAAGTTTTCCGGCTTTTCAATCCACGGGGTACCCCCCACCCACAGCCAGCGCCCCGACGGCAACGCTTTCACTTCCTGCTGCATTTGCTCAATTAAATGGGCTTCTGCTGAGGTGAGCTTGCCCAATTTCACCAATCCTTGAGTCGTGCGTTGAACTACTTCATCCCACGGTTCGCGCCCGTTTTCAGTGCGACGGCTATAGGTACGATAAAACACCGGATTCGCTGCCGGAGCCGTTTCTGGGAAGGGACTGCTGGAAGAACGGTCATCAACAAAGGAACTGCCGCTATTTTGTAGGCGAATGGATTCAAGCTCTTGAACCATGATGAGTCTCGCTAATGCTGGAGGAATGAAATGGACTTCTGACTAAATGTAGGTGTGAAGATTCACAGTCTACACCATCCGTAGAGGTAAATGTGTCCCCGATGTTTTACCACAGAATTCCGTCTAGGAGATCATTTGAGGCGATCGCAATCCGTAATATTCACAAGCCTATAGTGCAAGTTTACTAAGCACAAAGGAGAGCATTCGGCACGGCTGAGTCTTATTCAAGACCTCATATTTCTTATCGGGAACATATCATGAGCCGCCTGAAGCTATGGGAATACTAAGGCTAAAACGCCCCCATAGCCATGACTCTCCTCGATCGCATTCATTGTTTCCAAACGCTCCTGCTGTCGTTTCACCCCGTGATTGTGATGGAAACCGTAGAAGAAGAGCGAGTTCAAACCTTGCTCAAAGAAGCGGTAGACCAAATGAAAATTGCCCTGTTTGAGTGGAGCATCACACGCGGGTTGTATCGCTCCCCCGGAAGTGATAACCGATGGACGGACGAGTGTGCCCCTACCGGAACGCAAAAACCCGCTGCCCTGGAGCGCACGGTTGATCCGGTCGATGTGCTGGAACACATTCAAGAAGTGCCGTTACGCGCGGTTTTCTGGCTGAAAGACTTTGCCAAACATTTGAATGATCCGGTAGTAGCGCGGCAATTTCGGGAAGTGGCTCAACAGTTTTCCCATAATCGCTCTGCTCTGGTGTTGAGTGGCAATGGCATTACTTTGCCACCTGAAATTGCCCACGATGCGGTGTATTTTGACCTGAAATTGCCAGGACGGGATGAATTGCAGCAGGTGGTTTCTGATGTGGTGCGATCGCTGTCTGCCAAAAATCGCATTCAAGTGCAAATTCAAAATCACGAGATGCAATCCCTGGTGTTTGCCCTGCGTGGCATGACGCTGAAACAAGCCCGCCAAGTAATTGCTTATGCAGCCCTGGATGATGGCAAACTCACCGTGAATGATGTGGAGCGGATACTGCACCGCAAAGCCCAGATCATCCGGGAAGAAAGCATGTTGGAATATTTGCCTACCAATGGCAATAATCCCGAAATGGGCGGATTTACCGGACTCAAACACTGGCTAACACGGGCACGCCTCGGCTTCAGTCCCCAGGCACAGGCATTGAATCTGACCCCACCCAAAGGCATTTTGATTGTGGGGATTCAGGGCTGTGGTAAATCGATGGCGGCAAAAGCGATCGCCCACGATTGGAAACTGCCCCTGCTGAAACTCGATGCCGGAAAACTCTACGACAAATACGTGGGCGAATCGGAGAAGAATTTTCGGCAGGCAATTAAGTTAGCAGAATCAATGGCTCCTTGCGTCTTGTGGATTGATGAAATTGAGAAGAGTTTGGGCGCAAATGATGGCGGTTCGGATGGTGGCTTGAGTCGGCGCATGTTTGGCTCCTTTCTCACCTGGATGCAAGAAAAGTCGCAGGAAGTGTTTGTGGTCGCCACCGCTAACGATATTTCCAAAATTCCGCCCGAACTACTGCGAAAAGGGCGGTTTGACGAAATCTTCTTTGTCGATTTGCCCGATGCTCAGGAGCGAGAGGTGATTTTGCGTATTCACCTGACCCAACGCAAACAAACCCCGCAAACGTTTGATCTGCCTGTTCTAGTAACCGCAACCGATGGTTACAGCGGTGCCGAGATCGAACAAGCCGTGATCACAGCGTTGTATAACGCCCTCTACTTAAAACAATCACTCAACACCGAGTTGTTGTTGAATGCGATCAACTCAACGGTGCCGCTCTCAGTTTCGCGGCGGGAAGATTTGGAAGTGCTACGAGCGATCGCCAAAGAACGGTTTGTCAGTGCGAAATGAGCAACAGAACGCTTATCGAGCTACCGCTTCACCTTTTTGGTTGATCAAAAACTTCTCACAATTCCAGAACCCATCTTCTCCTAGTCATCCCTAAAACCGGATTTGCATCCGCTTCCTGATTCAACCTTCAGCCAAACCCTCTCCAGACCTTGAAAGCTTAGAGGAGTATTGACAAAATCTAACGGGACTGACGGGGCTCGAACCCGCAACTTCCGCCGTGACAGGGCGGTGCTCT
>JACYLN010000026.1 GCA_015272515.1 Leptolyngbyaceae cyanobacterium C42_A2020_001
TGAGCAGAGCACCCTGCAACTACCGACTATTATCTCTTATTTCCCAACAGGTCTATTATTCAACGCTTCCTGACTCCATTGCACTAATGCCATTAGCACCGCTTCTCTCGCCTTTGTTAATCGTCGAGATACGGTTGCCTGGCTCATCTGCAATTGCTGCATGATTTGCTGCTGGGTTAGCCCTTGCTGATAATAGAGACGCAACAGTTCCTGAGATTGTGTATCCAATTTTTTTATCACCGATACGATCTGATCTCGAAGTTGAAACTGTTGCTTCTGACGTTCTTGCTGCTCCTCCTGCATTACTAGTTCTGTCAGTAGCGACCCCTGAGTGGGGTCTGCCAGGGTATCTTGCATCTCATTATTAGACTCTAATCCAGGTTTGGCAGCATTGAGCGATTCAACTGGGGGATAAAGATAGGCTCGCACCCAGGTTGCACATTGGTTGAGCCACCGCTCAATGGTTTCGGGGCTGCAATCTGGTGTTGATGGCTCTAGCTGGTTGCGGCGTTCAGTATTATAGAGGGTCGAGATGGCAACCCACAGATCGCGATCGCCAGTAGGAAGCTGTTGAGAGTCTGTTTGAGGCTGACCAGAGAGCGCATTGAAACAAACCCGGGCTAACCGATATTGGGCGATCGCAGTGGTCGATAAGCCTGCCTGCCTCAACGCCTCCACCAACCGTTTTTTGCTGACTCGTCTCAACAACGCTAAATTAGTGCAAAGATTTGCCTCCTGACGCTGCCGCAAAATATCCTTCAGCACTCTGGGAAACGCAACACTGGCAAAGGTTTTGAGATCCGCACCTCGTTCTGGATTGTATCCCTTGAGAATGGTACGAACCTCTGCGATCGCCAACTGGCAATAGTCCGAAATGCCAAACTGAACATTGGTGAATTTTCTAGCGGTGGATTGGGCAGCCCAATAACACGGTTCTTGTAAATAAGCTGATAAGTGCCCCTCTGCTAAACTCTCTTTCTGAGTTTGCCAGCAATAAAACCAGTAGAGTGCCCAAAAACGCTCTGATGAATAATTTCTTGAAACTGGAGTAGATCCACAGCGGGAAAAATCCTCCAAACATTTCTTCATATTTCGCCGCAGTTGCCGGTCGGTGACCCAGCGGCTCAAGTGCTCTGCCTCAAACTGGAGAAAGGTCGAAAATATCTCAGTGATTTCCTGCCGAGGCTGCATATCGATTCAACCGCTTGCTTCAGTTCTGGGTGCTTCGCTTTAATCCCACTCATGATGTCTGAGAAGGCGCGATCGCACCCTGCTGATTTCAGTGCATCATATTGCAGGTTTAAATTCTACTGAAGAATGCCCATTCTGTTGAGTCTGTCCTGGTTCTGGTGAGTCAACCAAAACTCAAAAGAATATTGCCAACAAGCAAGTGGGAATGAGCGATCGCCCATTGAAACAGGAGTTTTGTCCACCTTTGACAGAGTCTGCGTTTTCATTTTTGTAACCATCCCCAGAGTGATTCAACGTCCTGGTTACCGTAGTAGAAGTTCCACGCGATGTTATGGTCTCTGTCATACAACCTATGGCAGAGACGCGTTAGAAAACTCTCAACTGTACCCTTTGGGACAATGAATTTGTTCTCATCATCTTTTTTCTGTTCGGAGTTGTCCTCATGAAACTGCGCCTGACATACTCAACGAGTCAATGGCTAAAATCTGGAATCACCCTGTTCTCCCTTCTGGGTTTGTTTATCCCTGGAGTCACTGCCCTGGCTGAATCCAGTCCTCAAGTTCAAGCAACCTTAGGTTCCGCAATGCTGCTGGGGCAACAACCAGCAACTCGCAAAACAATCCCTAATCGCTTGCCTGGTCAGGTTAGAAATGCCGTCTTGCAGACTCATGCCCGTCAACTGCGGGTGCCCATCAATCAACTGCGGGTTGTTTCCTTCAGCCAGGAAGCCTGGTCTGATACCTGTTTGGGGTTGGGTAGACCGGAAGAAGGCTGTGGTTTGATGATGGTGAGTGGTTGGCGGGTAGAAGTAGGGCATGGTCCAGCACGATGGTTTTATCGAACAGATGCTACGGGACGATCGCTACGAGTTGAGGAGGTTGATAACGTCGGCTCCTTGCCTCAGGTAGTTGAGCGGCGAGTGCTTGCGTTTGCATCCAGAGAATTGAGAATTCCAGTGAATCAACTCAAAATTGTGACTGGGCGATCTCAGCTTTGGAATGGGTGTCTGGGAGTGGCAGGTCCGAATCAACCCTGCACAATGATTGGGATTCCTGGATGGCAGGTGGTGGTTGCTGGGCAACAGCAATATTGGGTATATCACCTGAATCAACAGGGCACCTTAATCAAGCGCAATCCCACTACCAGCGGTCGCGGAACCTTGCTACCGTCCTACTGGCAACCTGATGCCAGCATGATTGAAACCAATTCAGGAGACATTATTTTTCAATCCATGACCAGTGGCGGCATTGCTGGAGAAGCGTATAAAACGGTGCTTCGTAGAGATGGACAGGTATTGCGAATTGATCTGCGATCGCAACCACCTAAAATACCAACCCTGATCAGAAAACTCACTCCTCAACAGGTGCAGACGTTTATCCAAACCCTTCAGCAGAATGAGTTTGAGGACTTTTTGGGGTTTAATTATATCCCCACCGTAGGAGCAGATTACTTCACAATCGCCCTCATCGCGCCTGGCAGCAAGCAGGGCACCCAGTATGGGGATATTGCTCAAGATCAAACTCCTCCTAAACTACAACAGATTGCCCAAGCCTGGAACCGCATTGCCATGCCTGATCAGCAATGATTCAAGCGATTGTGATTTCTCCCAAAAGATAGATTACAGCCCCTATCAAATGGTAGAAAATCCTCATTGGGAAGGTTACAACACTTTCTCCCAGTTTCGATTCGCCAGATATTGCTTTCTTTACCAAGCGACACTCTGGATAAGCGATCGCCAGCCATTTGACCAGGTTTTGTCGCTGTGCCCCATGATGAACACTGATATTTCTGAAACTGTTTTTGTTGGCAACAGCGAGATGGCAAAACTGATGCGATCGCACAACTGGTCGCAAACGTTGCTGGGTACCGTCTCCCATTGGCAACCAAGCCTGAAAACAGCCGTCAGCATCTGCTTGAACTCCCGCTTTCCAATGGTGATTTGGTGGGGTAAGGATTTAGTGTTGCTCTACAACGATGCTTGGCGACCCATCCTGGGTACTAAACACCCCAAAGCATTGGGCAGACCAGGACGGGAAGTTTGGTCAGAAATCTGGGACATCATTGGGGAGCAGCTTCACAGCGTTCTAGAAACAGCACAGGCAACCTGGTCTGACGATATGCTACTGCCTGTCGATCGCTATGGGTACACGGAAGAAGCCTATTTTACTTACTCCTACAGCCCGATTTTTCTGGAAACAGGAGAAGTTGGGGGAGCGTTTACAGCGGTGACGGAGACCACTCGACGGGTGATTGGTGAGCGACGGCTTGGCACGCTACGAGAACTGGCGGCGAATACGGTAGAAGCCAAATCCGTCGAAGAAACCTGCCAGATTGCCAGTGCCGCACTTGCTAATAATTCTTATGACATTCCCTTTGCCTTACTGTATCTGGTCGAGATGAACGGGAAAGCCGCTCGTTTAGTTCAAAGGGTAAGAATCGAAGCGGGTACAGTCGCCAGTCCTGAGCAGGTTGATTTGACACAAGAACAAGATTGCTGGAATCTGGCTCACGTCAAAACGACAGGAAATGCCAAAATCATCCATGAGTTAGGTAGCTACTTGGGTCAGCTATCTGGCGGAGCCTGGGAAGAACCCTCTCGCTCGGCCATTGTTTTGCCGATCGCCCAGGCGGGTCAGAAGGAGCAACTAGCCGGATTACTGGTGCTGGGCATTAGCCCTCGGCGAGAGTTTGATGATGAATACCGGGGCTTTTTTGACCTGGTTGCCAGTCATGTGGCAACTGCGATCGCGAACGCCTGTGCTTACGAAGAAGAACGCAAACGAGCCGAGAGTTTGGCAGAACTGGATCGAGCCAAAACGATATTCTTTAGCAATGTCAGCCATGAGTTCCGCACCCCGCTGACCCTCATGCTCAATCCTTTAGAAGACACCTTAGCGAACTCGGATGGTTTATCGCCCAGCGATCGCGCCCAGCTAGAAATTGCCTATCGTAATTCCCAACGCCTGCTGAAGCTAGTCAATACCCTCTTAGATTTTTCCCGCATTGAAGCAGGTCGGATTCAAGCGGTTTATGAGCCGACTGACCTGGCAACGTTGACGGCTGATTTAGCTGGGGTCTTTCGCTCGGCGATCGAGCGGGTAGGGATGCGCTTACAGGTAGACTGTCCCCCACTGCCTGAACCCGTTTATGTCGATCGGGAAATGTGGGAGAAGATTGTTTTGAACTTACTCTCCAATGCTTCCAAATTCACGTTTGAAGGGGAGATTGCCGTTTCCCTGCGCGCTGTTGATCAGCAGATTGAACTAAAGGTACGGGATACAGGCACGGGCATTCCGCCTGAAGAGTTATCCCAAATTTTCCAGCGGTTCCACCGAGTGAAAGGAGCCAGAGGACGCAGCTATGAGGGATCGGGCATTGGATTGGCACTCGTGCAAGAACTCGTCAAACTGCACAGCGGCACCATTCAAATTGATAGCGTGGTTGATCAAGGAACGTGCTTTACGGTAGCGATTCCAATGGGTTTTGCTCATCTGCCCCGTGAATGCATCGGCGCAACTCGAACCCTGGCTTCCACGGCAACGGGAGCAATGCCTTATGTTGAAGAAATGTTACGCTGGTCGTCAAAATCGACTGAGAGTTCCGAGGCTCTAGCCTCGGAACTCTCAGTTTCCATTCCTGTGCAATCCCAGGGAGCCTCTGCGTTAACTGCGCGAATTTTACTGGCAGATGATAACGCTGACCTGCGTGATTATTTGAAGCGCCTGTTGAGCCAGCAATATCAAGTAGAAACCGTTACGGATGGCAATGCGGCCCTGACTGCAATTCGACAGCAGATGCCCGATCTTGTTTTAGCCGATGTAATGATGCCGGAGATGAACGGGTTTGAGCTGTTGCGATCGCTCCGATCTGACTCCACAACCCAAGACATTCCCATTATTCTATTGTCCGCACGAGCCGG
The DNA here is from genome assembly GCA_015272515.1 of Leptolyngbyaceae cyanobacterium C42_A2020_001. Lineage (GTDB taxonomy): Bacteria > Cyanobacteriota > Cyanobacteriia > Leptolyngbyales > Leptolyngbyaceae > JSC-12. The sequence goes on from JACYLN010000026.1 coordinate 5,111, forward strand.
GGAAGAAGCCCGGATTGAGGGGTTGGAAGCCGGAGCGGATGACTATTTGACCAAACCCTTCTCTACCCGCGAATTGATGGCGCGAATCGAAGCGACCTTGAAACTGGCACAACTGCGACGAGAGGCAACGCAACGAGAACAAACTCTGAATCAGCAACTCGCGCGCCGCATCAATGAGCTACAAACGCTGTTTGATTTGCTGCCCGTGGGCGTGGCGATTGCAGAAGATCCAGAGTGCCGCATGATTCGCGTCAATTCCTATCTTTCTAAACTGACGCGTGTTCCGATCGATGCCAATGCTTCCCAGAGTGCATCCCCTGAAGAACGCCCCCTCTATCGCTTATGCCGAGAGGGTGCAGAAATCCCTGTGGAAAATTTGCCAATGCAATATGCAGCAGCTCATAACACTGAGGTCAGGGATGAAGTTGTAGACATTGTGCATCCCGATGGCACAGTGGTTAAACTACTCTGTTATTGTTCTCCTTTATGGGATGAGCAGGGCAATGTCAGAGGAGTCTTAGGAGCCTTTGTCGATGTTACCCAACGGGTTGTGGCTGAAACGGCTCTACGGGAAAGCGAAGAGCGGCTGCGGGTTAGTCAAGAACTTTCCCTCGATGCCTTCACCATTCTCGATAGTGTGCGGGATGAAACCGGGGCGATCGCAGATTTTGTTTGGACGTATGTGAACCCCAAAGCGGCTGAAATTCTTAAGCATCCGATTGCAGACTTATTGGGTCAACGGTTGCTCGAAGTCCTTCCAGGCAATCAGTTCAATAGCGAATTATTCCAGCGCTATGTGCGAGTCGTAGAAACCGGAGAACCCCACGATATTGAACTGTCTTACGACGCAGATGGCATTACTGGCTGGTTCCGTAACATGGCTGTCAAGCTAGAGGATGGCATCGCTATTTTCTTTAGTGACATCACGCAGCGCAAACAAACCGAGCAAGCGTTGCGTCAGGCAGAAGAACGGCTGAGACTGGCGATGGAAGGTGCTCAAATGGGCACATGGGATGTCGATCTCACCACGGGAGAAGCGGTTTGGTCGGAACTGCATTTTACAATGCTAGGCTATGAACCTGTTTCTACTGGTGAAGCCACTGAAGCGATGTGGAGCAGTCGCATTCATCCCGATGATCTGGAACGGGTAGTGCAGGAATGGCAACAGGCTCGTCAAGAACGCAGGCTTTACCAAACCGAATACCGCGTGGTGCGAGCTGACAATCAGCAAGTGGCATGGTTAGCAGGCTTGGGCAGTTTTACTTATCACCAAAATGGTGAAGCAATTCGCTCGCTCGGTGTTTTGTTTGACATTACCGAACGCAAGCGAGCAGAACTAATGCTAATCGAGCAGAAGCATTTGCTGGAGCTGGTTGCCACAGGGCACTCGCTGAATGAATGTCTTTCAGCCATCTGCACCTCAGTATCGAGACTAAATCCCCACACACGAGCCTGCGTTTTACTTGCCGATGCCGAGCGGCTCACCTTTCCTTGTTCTATCACCCCAGATTTTCCGCCATCATTTGGACAGGGACTCAAAGATGCCCCGATTAATGAGTTGTGCATTGGAACGTGTGGCGAGGCTGTCTATTCCGGTGAACCTGTGATTTGTGCTGACATTGCCAACGACGATCGCTGGTCGCAAGAATGGCGCGACTTGTGTGTAGCTCACGGCATACTCGCGTGCTTTTCCTCGCCCATTTTCGGTTTAAATGGTTTGCCGCTCGGCTCTCTCATGCTTTGCTTCAATGAGTCCCGGATGCCAACAGATTGGGAATATCAACTGGCTAACTTTGGCACTCAGGTTGCCAGTATTGTGTTTGAACGCGATCGCTCCAGCCTCGCTCTCCGGGAAAGTCAAGCTCGCTTTCGCAACATGGCAGATCATGCCCCCTTTCTGGTTTGGGTGACGGACCCTACAGGTTGCTGCACCTATCTGAGCCAAAGCTGGTATGACTTCTCAGGGCAAACTCCAGAGACAGGATTAGGATTCGGGTGGTTAGATGCAGTGCATCCAGACGATCAAGAATCCTCCAGAATTACGTTTCTCACTGCCAACGATCGCCGTGAATCATTCCGGCTAGAGTATCGCTTGCGCCGCAAGGACGGCGAGTATATCTGGGCGATTGATGCGGCAACTCCCTGGTTTGGAGAGGATGGTCAATACAAAGGCTACGTTGGCTCTGTAATTGACATTAGCGATCGCAAGCAAATCGAAGTTGCGCTACAGCAAAATGAAGATCGCCTCCGGCTAGCGATTGAGGCAGCTCAATTAGGCACCTGGGATTGGAACCTCAGCACCAACGAACTAGTGTTGGATGAGGTTGGCAAAACCATGTTTGGGTTTTTACCCGCAGCAGAAGCCAGCTTTGAAGACTGTTTTGCAAGACTGCATCCTGATGACCGTGAGCACTTGAAGCAAGTGGTGCAATGGTCTCTCGACCCAGCAAGCGGCGGCACCTATGATGCTGAATATCGCACGGACAGCCTTCATGGTGGAACTGAACGCTGGATGAAAGCAAAAGGGCAAGTCTATTTTGATCCTGCCGGGCATCCGCGGCGCTTCATCGGTACACTGCTGGATATCACCGAGCAAAAACGAGCCGAAACTGAACGAGAACAGCTTTTGGCAAGAGAACAAGCAGCACGGGAAGCCGCCGAAGCGGCAAACCGGATCAAAGATGAGTTTTTGGCAGTGGTATCTCATGAGTTGCGATCGCCCCTCAACCCCATCCTCGGTTGGTCAAGGCTCCTACGAAATCGACAGTTGGATGAACAAAAAACTGAGCGTGCATTGGAAGTCATTGAGCGCAACGCCCAGATGCAAGCACAACTGATTAACGACTTACTGGATGTGTCTCGCATTCTGCGCGGTAAATTGAGTCTGGATACCAAGCCCGTTGATCTAGTGACCACCATTCAAGCGGCAATGGAAACAGTGCGACTGGCAGCAGAAGCCAAGTCTATTCAGATTAATACTCAAATTGAACCTAACGTTGGATACATTGCAGGAGATGCAGGACGATTACAGCAAGTCATTTGGAATCTTTTAACTAACGCGGTCAAATTCACATCTGAGGGAGGACGAGTAGACATTCGGCTAGAGCATGTAGGGAGTGAAGGAGTGAAGGAGTGGAGGAGTGAGCGAGTAGATGAAACCCTACCCACCCCCCTACCCACCCACCCCCCTACCCCCTCTTATGCTCAAATCACCATCACTGATACTGGCAAGGGCATCCCTCCCGATTTTCTGCCCTACGTTTTTGATCAATTCCGCCAAGAGAGTTCTGCCACGACTCGACGCTTTGGTGGGCTGGGGTTAGGACTGGCGATTGTGCGCTACTTGGTAGAACTGCATGGCGGAACTGTGCAGGCAGACAGCCAAGGCGAGGGAATTGGGGCCACCTTTACAGTCAGGCTACCGCTGCTAAAGCGTCAGGGAGTGGGGGAGTGGAGGAGTGGAGGAGTGAAGGAGAAAGATACTTACTTAACCCCCTCACCCCCTCACTGACTTACGCATTCTAGTCGTGGATGACGATGACAATACTCGCGAGTTTCTTGCCTTCTTGCTGGAACTTCATGGAGCCAATGTGATCGCTACTGCAACCGCAGGTGAGGCACTCGCCACACTCACGCAGTTCCAACCAGAAGTGTTGTTGAGCGATATTGGCATGCCTGATGTCGATGGCTATATGCTGATGCGACAAGTCAGACGTTTATCACCGGAACAAGGAGGGTCCATTCCTGCGATCGCTCTGACTGCCTATGCCGGAGAAATTAACTATCAGCAGGCAATGGCAGCCGGCTTTCAACAGCACATTGCTAAACCAATCGAACCAGAGGAATTAATTGGGGCGATTGTGAACCTGGTGAGGTAGCAGTAGACTAAAGCAGCACTTCCTTCAAAACGCAGGTAATCTTTTATGCAACCACTCAAACGGCTTCTGGTGTTGCTGAATAGAAGTATGAAATTACAAAGTGAGTTTTTGCATTGCCCCTAAATCCCCCAATTCTGGGGGACTTTGAAGACTGTGTTCCCCCAAAGTTGGGGGCTAGGGGGGCGAATCATAGTTGAATTCAGCAACGCCCGGCTTCTAATCAAATCATCATCAAGCCAAAATTATATTTAGAATTGCCACAGCTAGAGTGAATTATGACGCGTTGGGTTTCAGTAATGGTTGCCGCCTACGGGTTGCAGTTCGCGTTTGTATGGATTGGCTGGGGATATTGGAATCGCGATCGCCCGTCTTTAATTGCCAATGGAATCGCGGCATCAGGTTTGCACTATTGCAACTACCCAAGTTTCATTTTATGCTTCTAATGCTTTATCCCACTCTAACTGGTGACTGAGCCCATACTTAATAAAGTCCTCGACTTGAGCTTTATCACTCTTCCCAAAGACACCCAGGCTATAAGGATTCTCTTGCATCCGTTGTTCAACTAACTCCCGTTCCATCCGGATCACGGCTTCTCTGGGCTGATCTGTCTTGAAGAAATCAACGACCAGAACAGTTCGTTCATACTCGGTATAATTGTGTGGGCAATGAGGATAACTGTGATCCAACACTAAAAATTCTCCCTCATGCCAATAGAGTTTATCATGGCAAATTTTCATTGCCACATCTCCCTCTGGCACAATCAACCCTAAGTAGCCACGATTCATATGTGGGTTGTAGTTCACATGCAGTTTAACGTCTAGCCCTGGATGGAATGTTCCAAAATATACGTTTCTAATGATATTTTCAGTGGCTAAATTAGTCTTTTCTATTGCTTCAGCCAGTTTTGGAAAGTATTGTTCTCTCAGTTTACGTGCTGTTTCTAATACATTTTGTGAGGTGTATTGAGGATATTGAATTTGATACGTTTGAATATAGTCTTCGAGCAACAACCCTTGAAATAAAATACCAAAAGCACTGTATTTAGCATTGCCTTTTGTCTTAACAGTTTTGCTTTTGGGTCCCATGACATCAAAGGCAAACTTCACCTCTGCTTCAGAGGCATTCTTCTTAAAGAATATAAATTCATCCCGAATGGTCTGCCAATTGGCTTGCAGAGTGTTTAGAAAAGGAAACTGCTGGGGGTCTAAATGATACTCATTAAAACGTTCCATAATCTTTTCTCCTGAATCTGCTTGAATTCAAATCGCTATAATTTCATTTTAGAAGTTTTATTTGAAGCAGCTTGACGGAAAATTATAGCGGTACTGCTATAGGTTAGGACTATCGAACTGCTGAAAGTCCTGAAGTGACTGGATTACATTCTCAGCACTCAGTCCTCATTACTCAACACTTTGCTATACTCCCATTGATGCTGACAAGAGGTCCTGTGTCTGAAACTCCTACGTTAGATAGACTCATCAAAAATGTACGGGTGGTTCGCCCTCATCAATCAACCGTCGATCGCCTTGATATAGGCATTAAGGATGGTCAATTTAGCCAAATTGCGCCAGACATTAGCCCCGATCAGGCAAAGGAAGTGTTTGATGCTCAAAATCTGTTGGGATTTCCGGGGGTGATTGATGCTCATATGCATATTGGGATCTATCAACCTTTAGACCAGGATGCGATCGCCGAAAGCAAAGCCGCCGCCATGGGTGGAGTTACCACCAGCCTCAACTACATTCGCACGGGTCAGTATTACCTGAATAAAGGTGGCTCTTACCGGGACTTTTTCCCAGAAGTGTTGGCTTTATCCAATGGCAATTTTTACGTTGATTACGGCTATCACATTGCACCGATCGCTCCTTACCATATCGACGAAATGCAGTGGTTGTTTGAAGAGCATGGAGTGACTTCGTTCAAAATCTTTATGTTCTACGGTGGCTATGGGCTGCATGGTCTATCTAATCAACAGAATCTTTTTTTGATGATCAATGAGGGCGATCGCTACGATTTTGCCCATTTTGAATTCATTATGCGGGGCCTATCGCAGTTGAGGGAACGCTATCCCGCGATGCAAGCCGTGCTCAGCCTCAGTCTTCACTGTGAAGTCGCCGACATCCTGAATGCCTACACTAAAATTGTGCAGCAAGACCCAACCCTAACAGGGCTAAATGCCTACAGCGCAGCCCGTCCGCCCCATTCAGAAGGGTTAGCCATTTGCATTGCATCCTACTTGGCACACGAAACCAATTGCGGCAATATAAACTTGCTCCACCTTAGTTCCCGTAAAGCAGTGGAGGCAGCTTTGATGATGCAATCCACTTTTCCTCACATCAATTTCAAGCGAGAAGTTACTGTGGGGCATCTTTTGCTAGATGTAGAAACTCCCACCGGCAAATGGGCAAAAGTCAACCCGCCGATTCGCCCACGCGCAGACGTTGAGTACTTATGGAACGCCGTGTTGCAAAACCAGGTAGATTGGATTGTGAGCGATCATGCCTGCTGTTCAGCGGAGCAGAAAGCCAACCTCAGCGATCCAAACAACATTTGGCTGGCGAAGGCAGGTTTCGGTGGGACGGAATATTTGCTTTCAGGCGTTGTCAGTGAAGGAAGCAAGCGGGGTGTTTCGTACAATCACATAGCACGGCTACTCAGTTGGAACCCAGCCCAGCGATTTGGTTTGGCTCAAAAGGGGGATATTGCTGTTGGATATGATGCAGATTTGGTGCTGTTAGATCCGGATCAAACGTTTGTGGTGCGAGCGGCTGAATCACTCTCACAACAAGGCTACACACCTTTTGAGGGCTTGGAGTTAAGTGGACGGGTTAGGCATACCTTTTTGCGAGGCAATTTAATCTACGATCGCGGGCAGATATTAGGTTCACCACAGGGACGCTATTTGAAGCGATCGCCCGGATTGCCAAGATGACGCTGCCCATGAATGGCATCAAAATTCCATAAGGGTAGGTTTTGGGCTACCCATTCTTGATGGAAGTGCTGTCTTTACCTGATGCAGAATTCAAACTAGCCCTTAACCCAAAGAGATTTTGGCATCAAACAATGAATATTTTTAGCACCAGGCTCTAAACGACCAATGCGAGTATCCATTGCTAAACTTGCTAATGCATAAGCATTTAGAGCAGACAACCCTTTGATTTCCTGGATTCGTTCAATAATCTTCATCGCCGCCAGGTTCATGGCTTCCATTGCGTCGGCGTTGGTTGCATAAGTCACGAAATTATTCGTAGTGTCGGCAGTGGGGCGAGGAGCCAATTTGGTGGTGGGATTTTTGGGCAACATGCAGTAAACTCCCTTTAGCTGGTTCACTACTTCTGCCACCTGACAATCGCCAAACGACAGCATAAATTGTCGAGCTTCAGAGGTACTCATTCCCTTCCATTCGGCTAAAAACTTCAGGGTTTCTTCCTCCATAATCTCGATCGCTCGATTGAGGTCGCGATCGTACCCCATCGTTATCCAGTGAGTTGCCGACTCAATGCGGGGCCAGGAGAGTTGCCGACGCTTCAACACATTGACAGTAATATTCAACTCGCTAAATGCCGTCTCGATCGCGGTTAGGTTAATTTCTCCATTCCCCTGAACTGCATGAGAATCCCCAGACCACAGCAAGGCACCATCTACAAACACAGGCAAGTAAACCGTGGTACCCTCAACCATCTCCCGACAATCTAAATTGCCGCCAAAGGGTCCCGGTGGTACGGTGCTGTATTGTCCGCTCTCTGCTCTAGCAACGCCGAGAATACCGGGAAAGGGGCGAACTGGCAATTCAATTCCGGGCAAAAACTGAGTCACGCGACGTTTGGTATCCAGGAAAAAATGTTTGACCTGGGGTTCAGGAAACTTGCCCGGAAATTGCCCCAGTTTCAAGTTGCCCGGCAGGTTCCAGTTTGCTCCATAGGGGCGCGGTACGATGCGATTAATGCGGATTTTGAGCGTATCTCCAGGGGCGGCTCCTTCGACAAAAATTGGACCTGTCACAGTATGAGGACCACGACCAGGATGATCGACGCGCAACTTTGTAATTTGCTCAATGGAAACCCCCGGCAAAATTTGATTTTGGGATGCCATCATAGTTTCCATCAGCACCGTATCTCCAGACTTAATCCGGGCACGAGGTGGTTCGGCATTGTTAAACCATCCCCACTGCACCGTTTCATCCGTTGCTGGAAGGAGATACACGCCGCCCTGATACTGACCAACGTAGCCCTCTTGCAAGGCAGTTATTTCTGGGCGTTTGGTTTGTTGAGCGATCGCTTTGGGTAGACCTGTGGTAGCAGCAGCGGCGATCGCAGCACCGCCGAAAAGGACATCACGACGATTGGGCATAGGGGTGTTTGAGCAATAGATACGAATTTAAAGCTTTTGCAACAAGACAAAAGCAACCGTATTATTGACAGCATTTAGCCCTCAAAAATGTCACGCACAATACAACAATTTCAGTTATGAGTAATTGCCTACCTCACCCATTTCCCTGAGCTTGCTCCAGGGCATCCGGGTGGAAAATCCTTTCTCACGCCAGTGTCTACCGTTCCAGGCATAACCCCAATCACGAAAATGCCAGGCACATTTGCAACGTTCCGAGATAATTAACTTCGGTCTCTGATCGCATCTTGGCAAAATTCACAGCCGCGACAAATCGTTGGTTGAATCCAATGCCAGCATTGTTGATTTTGTGCCTGTTACCAGTGCGATCGCGGTTTGAATTTGCATTCTACTCTTATCTCTGTTGTGGCTGCCTTAAACCAGAAGACACTTGATCGAATGAAATGCAATACAGAACAAGTCTGATTGACTATCCGAGTATATTGATGTTGAACTCAGGATGCAATGGTAAAACGTTGACTGAGTCCCCAATCGCAATAGTTTTGCCCGCTTCTGAGGCAGGCAAACGAGTATTGATCGCCAAACGATAGAAGTGATTGAACCGCGACCGCTCAGCCCAGATAGGGAATGTTTCGCGGCGTTTGGCGACAAATGTTTTCTGAAAGTTTGGGTAAGGTTCGCCCGTCTGAGGATTGCGCGTGACTACAACACACCGTTGACAGGGGTTGACCCCCATTAAAGTGACTTCTCCAATTTGAAATTCAACAGTTTGTTCAGCGGTAGTAAAAAGTTGATCCTCCCAGAACGCAGGAACACCAGAAACTTCGATATTGCTGCGGAAACGCAGACGCATGTCTTCCACATCCAGACCCGGATACCAGGACGCGATCGCTTCCAGAGTGGCGGTACTGATGATCGTCGGTCCCGGTGAAACCGTATCATCTGGAAACCCAATCTCTCGATTCTGCGCGATTTGCACTGAAAAGCCAAAATATTCTCCAAGCCAGGTCTCTAATGCTTGGCGTTGTTCTTGTAGATGAAATTCAACCCATCGGTCAGTTCCCTGGATCGCCAGAGCGACAATTTGACGCTCAAGATCAAACTGAGACCGTAACGCATGAATCCGCTCATTTCGCTTGCCGTTCACAAAATTACCAGCTTGATCGAGAATGGCAAACTCGCGATCGCATTTGAGCGCGCCACTTTGGAGAAATGTAGCCTGTTCAACTGCCACTCGATCAAGTGACTTCATCGGATGAACAAACAGTTTAGATACGCAAGGATTGATCGTAGTCATAAAACTCAGTAGCTCGGCGAAATTAAATATAAAACAACGGAGGTTAAGTTGAGACACGAAACCCAACGCCCGCATGGGTTACGCTACGCTAACCCATCCTATAAATGATTGCACCTTCCTACTTAAATCACCCAAAAATTAGAAACATCAAGCACGTCTGCAATTTCATGATCGCCTGAGAGCAGAGGTGCTAGTCACTATCACCAGCTTTCCAAGCGATCGCCTTATTAGGTTGCAGATCCGGTAGTTTGAGAGAGATTACCCATGCCGCTAACACAAACAACGACGAAACCCACAAGCAACCCACCAGTCCATACAGTTGATAAATTAATCCTGATAACACCGTGCCAATAAGTCGCCCGCCAGAATTTGCCATGTAATAGAAGCCTACATTTAGGGCAACTTTATCATCATCGGTAAATACCAGCACCAGATAAGAATGCACCGCAGAGTTAAAGGCAAAGACCACACCAAAGACCATTAACCCCACCACGATCGTCACATCGGGCGGGGCATTGAGTTGCAGTGCCAGGGCAATACTGGCAGGAACTGCCGTGAGAACTGCCGTCCAGAACTGAATCGTTTTTGACTGGGGAGGTTCACCATTGCCAAACCGTTTGAGTAGGGTAGGTGCCAAAAACTGAATGATGCCATAGCCAATCACCCAACAGGCTAAAAATCCCCCCGCTTGATAAAATGACCAGCCCAATCCGCTTCGCAAGAAGACAGGTAGCCCGACCACAAACCACACGTCTCTAGAGCCAAATAAAAAGAATCGTGCGGCTGACAGAATGTTGATCTCGCGACTCTTAGAGAATAGCTGAGTAAACTTGACCTTCGCCTTAACCTTGCCCATCCCTGCGGGTAGCATCGCTCCAGTGAACAAGATCACGATCAATGCGATCGCCATGATCCAGAGCGATACCACAAAGCCAAAGGTTCCCAGGAGTGCCGCTCCTAAAAAGAAGCCCACCCCCTTCAATGCATTTTTCGATCCGGTTAGCACTGCCACCCATTTAAATAAGGAAGATTGCGCCTCCTGCGGCACCACCAGCCGAATCGCGCTCTTGGAACTCATTTTGGTTAGATCTTTGGCAATCCCAGAAAAGGCTTGCGATGTCATCACGTACAGCACAGCAAACCACTGTGCCCAATCGCGGTTCAGAAAAGACAGCATAATCAGAGCAAACACCTGAAGCCCAATGCCACTGTAGAGCGTCACTTTCAAGCCTAATTGAGAGCCAATCCAGCCGCCTAAAAAGTTGGTAATAATCCCAAAAATTTCGTAGAACAAAAACAGAGAAGCAATCTGAAGCGGGGTATAGCCAGTTTCGTTGAAGTACAGCAGCACCAACATTCGCAGCCCCCCATCCGTCAAGGTAAATCCCCAGTAGGCCAGAGTGACGAGGGTGTAGTTCTTCAGATTGGCGCTAGACGCAGAAGTAGGAGTCATAGTGAAAAACCTCTCAACTTAGACTCAAAGCAACTTTTCTTGCCAATTCCACCATCCGGTTAGAATAGCCCCACTCGTTGTCATACCAGGCGTAGACTTTGACCTGGGTTTCATTTATCACCATGGTTGATAGGGCATCCACAATCGAAGAACGCGGATCATTGAGATAATCGATCGACACTAAAGGACGCTCCTCATAACCCAAAATATCTTTTAATGGCTCTTGCTCTGATGCCTGTTTCAGTAACTGATTCACCTCTGCTACTGCCGTTGGGCGTGCCACCTCAAACACGCAGTCTGTTAGAGATGCATTGAGCAGAGGCACCCGCACTGCCAACCCGTTGAGTTTGCCATTGAGTTCTGGGTAAATCAACCCGATCGCCGTTGCCGAACCCGTACTAGTGGGAATTAACGACAAAGCAGAAGCCCGTGCCCGTCGCAGGTCTTTGTGCGGTGCATCCACCAGAGTTTGGGTATTGGTATTGTCGTGAATGGTGGTGATCACGCCATGCCTGATGCCAATACCTTCATGGATAACTTTCACCACAGGTGCCAGGCAGTTGGTCGTGCAGGAAGCCGCGGTTAGCAAATGATGTTGAGCTGGATCGTAGAGGTGATCGTTCACTCCCATCACTACATTCAAGGCTCCCTCTTTCACCGGAGCCGCCACAATCACTTTACGAACACCCCGCTTGAAGTAGGGGTCGAGGGTTTCCGGGGTACGAAACTTGCCGGAACATTCCAACACAATATCCACTCCCATCTCATCCCAGGGAACAGCACCGGGTTTAGGGTGTTCTGAGAAGGTAATCGGCTGACCGTCAATGTAGATGCGATCGCTGCCAGCCGTCACATCCGGTGCCCATCGCCCGTGGACCGAATCAAACTTGAGTAGGTGAGCTGCGGTTTCTGCCCCACCTTTGACCTCGTTGATATGCACAAATTCCAATTCTGACCAACCCCAGGCGGCTCTCAGGTCTAACCGCCCAATTCGACCAAATCCATTGATCCCAACACGTATTGCCATTGCTCCTCCAATTCAAAATAAATTGATGTCATCAAGACTTATTGATTTATTAGGTAAATGAATACAAGCAAATTCATTCTCCATTTCCGGTTAGTCATTGGAGGGCGTTTACCCAAATCCCAAACCGCTGCAAGCCACAGCCGTTCTACAAATCATCCTGCTCTGTACACGGGCGAGCAGGCAACATGGGGCTGTAACGCCGAAAATCGGACAAATATTGCTCTAAAACCACAAACTGAGGTAGGTTGAGGCTGTAATACATCCAGCGCCCAACCTGACGAGATCGCACCAGATTGGCATCCTTCAACGTCTTAAGGTGAAACGACAGTTTCGACTGAGCAACCTCCAACACCTCACACAGGTCACAAACGCATAGCTCATTCTCCCGCAACAGTTCCACAACCTTGACCCGGAGTGGTTCTGAAAGGGCATGAAAACCAGCAATAACCAGCTCAGACGGTAATGCGGTCGCCTTCGTCATTTAGTTAAGACCTTTTTATCAATTTTTGTTGATGCATCTTATCTTAAGAGATTCTCTTTGATCTGTCATGCTTTTGTCTATACCATGCCTGTGATTGCCCCAATCAGAGATTCAGCCTTGCCCTGTTGCTGGTTGCTCTGGGGAGCGAATCCTCCCTCAAAGACCTGCTGCAAATACGGGCGATCGCTTGCTGGTTGTAGGCAATGGATAGGAGCATTTTTTTGGCACGATGATGGTGATGTTGTTTTCTAGGGCATAGGTCGTTAGGGCAATGGTCTTGACTTACTACCTGACATTTCGTGTTGAAGGTTCACTCTAGAGATAGATTTGCGGCTCTATCCCTTGTCAGAAAATCAGCAGGGGGATTATTTTTGGTACTCCCTCCGATGTTGTTTGCCCCACTTGGCTACAGGAGGAAAAACGGCCGTTGGGAATCAAACGACGGTTATTACCTTGCTTCGGGGACAGAACCTGTGAAATGAACGCTAATTTCTCTGAAACAATCTTTGTTGGCGATCGCGAGATGGCAAGGCGGATGCGAACCTTCTGTGGAAACGCTTTAGCCCGCGCTTTGCATGTCCTCAAAACACTACCAACTATTCACTACACCGTTGCGTTGGGTTGGAACCTCTCACGAACCTTGCAAACCGTGGCAACCAACTCGGCTGAACTCTTTAGCGCAGTTCGATCGCCAATTTAGCGGAGCAGCGTGATGATCGACAGGAGCAGCAGACTGAGTGTGAAAAGAATGATGACCCAGAATTCACCACTGCTTTCCTATGGGGTAGTGTTGCTCAGCGTGATTCTGGCATTAGCAGTCAGCCTGCTGTTTAGCTTCTTCACCCAGCCTACTCCCCTTGCTTTGTTTTATATGGCGGTGATTGTCAGTGCCTGGTACGGCGGTCTAAAACCCGGTTTGGTAGCAACCGCACTATCTACACTTGCCATTAACTACTTCCTTCCACCGTACAATTCCCTGAGTATTGTCAATCCTGGAAATCTGCTTCGCCTGGGGGTGTTTGTCATGGTTGCCCTGCTGATCGGCACTGGTCTCTTAAGGGAGGATAGGAGTAAAACCTCTTTGAGTCAGGAGT
>JACYLN010000010.1 GCA_015272515.1 Leptolyngbyaceae cyanobacterium C42_A2020_001
TGCAAAACCAACTCCTGCTACTGACTCCTCTTAGAGTTTGAATTTGGAATTGCTGGTGGGGTGGAGAGTTTTGGAGCGATGGTCATTTTGCCAGCACTGTTGGCAAACACGGAGACGAAGGCATGATTGCGAAGTACGTCAAGAATCAGGGTAATGAATATCTCAAGTTACACAGAGATGAGCAGCTTGCTCTTTTTTGATTCTGATACCCCGTCCGCTTGCGGCGGGGTAGTTCATTGATTTAAGTAAAAGGAATATTTGTTTGAATCAATCAAACTGCTTAAAGTAAAGATAGAACTTTTGAAATGGATCGGTAAAAAATGTTTAAGAACTTTTTTAATCAATGGCTAGATCATCGTCATGAAGAACATTTTCAACTGGGATGCCGCGATCGTTTAGCTGGTAGTTTGCCAAAACTCAAAGATGCCGCTTACCTGTCCGGCTATTTTGCTGATCGCCCGGAAGGGTTAGATAGCGTGATGCAATTTTTTCCAACTGTAGAACAGTATTGGGAATGGAAACAGCGATCGCTGAATTCCTGACTAAAGAATAGCCCGTCTATTCAACGTTGATGCGCCCAGCGGCGATATGCTACTCGCAAACTGGTATCGAGGCAATAGCCGATCGTACCAATGATCAAAATGACTGCCATCAACTCGGAATAGGCGAGGCGATCGCGGGTATCGAGAATGTAATAGCCCAAGCCTGCACTCACGCCTAACATTTCCGCAGGCACCAGCACAATCCAGATAATCCCGATCGCCAATCGCACCCCGGTTAACAAGTGGGGAATAATTGCTGGAATAATCACACGGCTAATCGTTTCCCATTGGGTGGCACAGAGACTTTTAGATAACAATAACCAGCGCCGATCCACCGCTGCCACACCTGCCGAGGTGTTGAGAATCAGTGACCAGACGGCGGCGATCGTCAGCAAAAAATACACAGGCAAATCGCCAATACCCAACACCATCACAGCAATGGGCATCCAAGACAGGGGCGAGATCATGCGAATGAACTGGAATAACGCCGAGGTGGCTTGATCTAATGGGCGAGATAAACCCAGTAGAATGCCGAGGGGAACGCCGATCGCAATCGCGGCCAGCAATCCCACCAGCACCCGTCGCAGACTATCAATGACGTGTGGCACAATTGCACCGGTGCTGAGGAGTTGAACCAGGGCAACAAAAGTGCGTTCGGGGGAGAAATCAACTCGAATCGGATCGGAATACCAGAGGGGGGTCGTAAAGATCCACCAAACAAGCGCACCGATGGCTAAACCCCATAAAGGCAGAGGAACTCTGAGCGGACGAATCGCAGTAGCAGGGAGTGATTGAGCCATAAGTCGAAGTTTATTTACTGTGATGAAAAATTTTCAGGGCAGACCCAACTAGAATGATGCCTAGCATCAGCTTTAGCAATGAGGTAGACACAATTCCCACCAATAATCCACCAATGAGCGCACCCATCATAGAACCAATCCCCATCGGCATAACTGTTTCCACCAGGGGACGGCGATCTTGGAACGCTCCCTGAGCCGCATACCGAACTAATCCCGTTGCGACTGTGGGCAGACTAATCATCAAAGAGGCAGTGCCAGCCGTTTTGATATCCACTCCAAACGCGAAGATCAACGTTGGAATGATCACCTCCCCGCCCGCAACTCCTAGCAAACTGCTCACTAACCCAATGCCTAAACCAAACACAATACCCGTAGGAATGCGCCAATTTGAGTCAGCAGCCAACCAACCAGATGATAATTGCGGCAGAAAGGCTTCTACAACGAGTGCAACCCCGATCGCCACAAGCAGCACCATAATCGTTTGAGCCAGTTGACGACTGGATAATCGTTTTGCCAAAGTTGCACCGTAAAAGGCTGTGATTACAGCCCCAGCTATTAGCGAGAAGATGATCGGCAGGATGGGCAGAATTGGAGTCAATGATAGGGCTACGGCTCGAATCGGGAGAGAAACCAGGATCGTAATCAGGCTAACAGCGAGATTGAGTTGTACTGCTTGATGCGGGGTATATTTCAGGACTGCGACTAAGACTGGTAAGCGATATTCAGCTCCGCCTAATCCCATCAGTCCACCTAACACTCCAATTGGCACCGAGTAGAGAAAGGCCAGCCAAGATTTTTGTGGAGTAAGTTGCTGCACAGTCGTACCTGATAAAAAGGGCATCGTCGTTATGCCACCCGTCCGATCTCCGTCGCTTCAGGAATTTCGATTAATTTCCCTGTTTTGACATCGTAGATATAACCATAAATCGGGATTCTACGCGGCACAAGCGGGTGATTGCGAATCCGTTTTACATCCTGGTAGATGCTATCTTTCAAATCTTTAATGGTTAGCCAATCGATGTAGTTCCCTTCAGTTGAACCGGGTCCTTCCCCCACATCGCGCCAGCCATTCTCATCAATTACGGCTGTCTCTAAACTCTGCGCCAACAAACCACGAATAATTTCATTCGTGAACAATGGCATCCCGCAATCCGTGTGATGAATGACAAACCATTCCCGCGTGCCCAAAAGTTTGTAGGAAATGACGAGCGATCGAATTGCATCATCGCTGGCACGGCCTCCCGCATTACGAATCACATGGGCATCGCCTTCCGATAGTCCTGCAAATTTTGCCGGATCAAGCCGAGCATCCATACAGGTCAAAATCGCAAATCGTCGGGCTGGGGGCAGGGGTAACTGGCCTTTATCGCCAAACTGATCTACATAGCGTTGATTGGCAGTGAGAACTTCTTCCAAAATTTGGCCCATAATTGTTTTCAGCTAGTTGAACAAGAATCTATGTTGAGTTTTTGTCGGGTGTGCTAGCGTAGCGCAATGCATCGCAAAGTTTTCTAAACCACAAATGTTTCCTGGCGAGAGAAGTCTGGCTTTAAGCCAAACACTTGAGGTCCACCCACCTGTTGCAGCGCCACTTTCACAAAGGAATCATCGACTAGATCTGTAGCAACCTCTTCCGGTTTGAGGGCATTCAGAAACCCCGTTTCACCTTCGACTTGCGTGTCTTTCAACAAGCGCACCAGTTGTTCTGTGTAAGACGGAAACGGATAGGGCTGAAAATCAATGCGGTTAATGTTCCAATCGGGATGGGCGATCGCGCCTTGCTTGCCATAAAACTCAGTGTCGTAATACGTGAGTGCTCGTTGCAAGACGGGTAAAGGATGCGGCGTATACTTACCCCCATCTTTTGACAAAATTTGAGCCACATCGGGACGATTATCGCGAGACCAGGCTTGCGCTTTGACGATCGCATTCACCACGCGCTGAGTCCATTCTTTGCGCTGAGTCACATCCTCCTCATGCACAAACACCACACAGCAGGCATGGTCTTTCCAAACGTCGCCCGTAAACCGGAGAATGCGCCCCGTTTTCTTGGCTTCGGCGGCGGCATTAAAAGGTTCCGCCACGATGTAACCGCCAATGTTTTTATTGGCCAAGGCAGACACCATATCCGGTGGCGGCAACACAACCAGATTGACTTCATTGGCAGCGACCACGGCATCTTTCGGTCTGCGTACCACCTTCAACCCTTCTTGTTTCAACAGTTGTTGCAATACAACATTGTGGATGGAATACCAGAAGGGCACTGCGATCGTTTTTCCACCCAGGTCTTTCGGGGTTTCTACTTCGGGCAACACCGTCAGCGCAGAACCGTTTGTGTGGTTCCAGGCAATCACTTTAGCCGGAAACTTGCGACCGTAGCGAATCCATACGGTGACAGGCATTAGCACATGGATGACATTCACCTGCCGCGCTAAAAATGCCTCAACAATCTGTGCCCAAGAGCGGAATAAACGCGGTTGTTCGGTGGTTAATCCTTCTGCCTCATACAGTTTGCGGGAGTGAGCCACCAGGAGCGGAGCCGCGTCTGTAATGGGTAAATATCCAATTTTTACGGGTTGATCGTTGGTCAGGGTCGGTTGGTTGGTAGCAACCGGAGATGCTGTATTGGCAGGGTTGGGGGCTGTGGTTTGTTGCTGCTGACATCCACAGATCGCAGCCGTTGCCGTGAAGGAGGTGGCGAACAGGCTGGACAATTTGAGGAAGTCGCGCCGATTCATGCCGCAGCAGAGACAGTTGTAAGGATGAATTCGGAGGTTAGTCATAATGGGAAGCAGGGAGTAGGGAATGGGTGTTAAAAGAAAGTTTTTATGAGGGTCGGAGATGGTTACAAGTCAGGGCTAATCAAAGTTGAGAGTTCAGTGAAAATTTCAAGTCTAAGTTCAGTCAAAAGGTGGGCGTGTTGAAATCGAGGTTTAGGTTGAGAAACAATCCACTCGCGATGAATTCTGCCAGGGTGACGGCTCATCAGTAACACGCGATCGCCCAGCAGTAAAGCTTCATCAATATCATGGGTAACCAGTAGAACAGTGCTGTGATGCTGCTGAATAACTGCCAGAAGCAGCTTTTGCATCTCTAACCGAGTAATTGCATCCAGAGCGCTAAACGGTTCATCCAGCAGCAGGAGCTTGGGTTGGCGTGCCAGCGATCGCGCCAGGGCAACTCGTTGAGCCATACCACCCGATAACTGATGCGGGTAAGCCCGTTCAAATCCCTGTAAATGGACGCTGGAAATAGCTGCGCTGATGCGCGATCGCACTTCTGAACGTGACAGTTGAGACATTTGTTTGAGTTGCAACCCAAAGGCAATGTTTTGCCAGACGGTAAGCCAGGGCAGCAATGCCGCTTGTTGAAAGACGAGTCCGATTTGGGGATGGGGGACATTCAGGCGATCGCCCTGCAAGAAGATTTCGCCCTGATTGGCAGATTGCAGTCCAGCGATCGTCAATAGTAGTGATGATTTGCCACACCCGCTGGCACCGAGTAAACACACCACCTCTCCCGCGTGGATTTGCAGATTAATATCGGTAAACGCCGTAAACGTTCCCTGGCGAGTCTGGTAATCTTTTTGCAATTGCTGCACGGTCAAGAGCATCGCTTTAGATGCAGAGTTCGCGGTGGGAGTGGGGATCTGGTACGGATCCGCTTTGCTGTGCGCGGCGGGAAGTTGCGTCATAGGAGGTTTCCTGCCTGAGCGTGGCGATGGAGTTCAGTTTCTAACTGCACCAAACTGGGAGTCAAGACGGGTAAAAAAGAAACCTCTCGCAACCGCCGTGCGGTGCCACTGGGTTTGAGATAAGCAGCCCCACCTTTGGCTTCTAATTCCAATTGCACAAAGTCTACCGCGAGTCGTGTAAGGGCAATTCTCAGTTCAAACAATTGTCGTGCTTGAGCAAGTGTAACGTCATTGGCATTGACTGAACAAAGATGATGCAGTTGAGACTCTAACATCAGCAATGTAATAGAGTTTTGTTGAAAACGAGAACTCAGTGCTGCACCATTTTTATCATTTAAACTTTGGGTAATTTCATGCCGCGATCGCCGTGCCACACCCCACGCCAAACCGCACTGCATCAACAAAAATGCCGGACGAATTTTGGGTAAAAAGATTGTGGCATGATCGCTAATAATCCATTGATACGGCAGTTGCACCGAGTCAAAGCGTAAGGTGCTCGTCCAAGACGCTTGCAATCCCAAGAGTTGTAAATCTTCGCCTCGCGTTAAACCACTGGCACTGGATGGAACCGCCACGACCAGCGATCGCCCATCTGACGTTTGGGCGGCGATCGCGACGACAAAATTCTCGGGTTGTAAATTCGATGCCCAGGGCAAGAAGCCATTCAACGTCACTGTTGTTGCATCTAAGGTAGCTTGAATTCGCAGTTGTTCAATCCCTGCCAAAAACTTCATGGCATTCGACAACCCCGTTGCGCCAGAACGTTTTGCCTGAAGCATCTGGGGCAATAGTTCCGCTTGCAACCAGGTATTATCACTGGCGGCGACATACTCAATAAAGGCTCGTTGACACCAGAACACAAATCCACTCGTCAGGCATTGTTCTGATACGGTCGCGATCGCCTGCACCACATTTAGCAAATTCCCGCCAGCACCGCCCAGAGATTCGGGTACGCCCAATCCTAAATAGCCGGATGCCGCTAATTGCGCCAGCGATTCTCCGACATGATGCCCCGCTGCCCCATCGTTTAACCATCCAGCCCGTTCCGCCAATTCGACTTGTAATGTTGCATCTTGACTGACCATGACGTGTTCCTCAATGCACATTGCGAATGGGTGTGAGACTGTCAATCGGCGCACCCACTACTTCACGGGCGTGTTTGACAGTGGATTCGTCGGGACTGTCGTAGAAGCAGAGGCATTTACTTAAGTCTTCACAGACATAGGTGCGCTCAAATTGCACATCCGGCACCTGAGCATACAGCGGCGATTTCTCGGCTTTGCGCTGCAAGTATGCGTCCATCGTCAGTCCGGCAGGGAGATTCCACTCCACCAGATAATTAGCTTTGCCTTTCCGCGCTCTCACCGTGTCGAGGTCTTGCCCCACCAGGCGCACGGCTTTCACCAACGAGACAGTCAACCCGCCAGCCGCAAAACTTTGTTGGGCGATCGCTGTATCTGTCGCATCAATCACCACAAATAAACGCTGTAAATCCTCTCCCACTTGCGCTTCGATCAGTTCGGCTTGAGCTTGAGTAGCCGCAGTCGCGATCGCGTCCAAAGCCTGCTGAATCTGCTCCGCCTGAAGATTCTCTAATTCCCCTTCAATCAGGTACAGCGTCATTTTCGTCTCCCAATTAATCTACGGTACATCGGTCAACTTACCGCATTTTATATGAGGTGATGATACAAGTAGAGAATGGAAAAATCAACTCACGTTCCTTCTAGGAGGTTTGAATGGCAACCTTGAGGCTTGAAAATGGTGCAATCCTGACTGATGCCGACGCGATCGCCGATGAATTAGCACCGCTCAATATTCAACTAAATCAATGGACCTTGGGCGATAACCCCGCCCTACAGAATTTACTGGTACAGGAACAACTGCATGAAATAGAGAAAGCCCAGGTGTTGGCTGCTTTGGAGCACTATTTTGAGCAATTACAACAAACTGGAAATTATGCATCGCGAGATCTGATTGTGCTCCATCCGCAGGTACCGAATTTGGCCGAATTACTGGCAAAATTTGATCGCCCCCACACCCACTCGGATGATGAAGTGCGCTATATCCTGGATGGGGAAGGTGTGTTTGGGTTTATTCGCCCGGATGGTAGCCAAATCGAACTCACGGTTACGGCAACCGACTACATTAATGTTCCTGCTGGCACTGAACACTGGTTTTACCTCACGCCCCAACGCCGCATTAAAGCCATTCGATATTTCAGTGGCACCGAGGGTTGGGTTCCCCGGTATACTGAAACCGCAATCCGTTTTCGCCCAGTGCTAGTCTAATGCATCCAATGATTTTCTGTGATTTTGATGGCACGATTACTGCCGTTGAAACCTTCGTAGCAATGTTCAAAGCCTTTGCCCCGGATGTTTCCCGTCAGGTTTTGCCGCAAATCTATCAGCGTCAGATCACCTTACGGCAGGGGGTTAGACAAATTCTGGAGTCCATTCCCTCCCGCTGTTACCCTGATATTTTGGACTTTACGCGATCGCAACCCACTCGCCCTGGCTTTATTGAATTCCTTGATTTTTTAGATAGTCATCAAGTTCCGCTGGTGGTAGTATCAGGTGGATTGCGAGGGATGGTCGAGGTGGTGCTAGGGGATCTCATTCAACGAGTTCTGGCAATTCACGCGATCGAGGTGAATACGAGTCAGGAGTATCTCCAAATCGATTCTCCTTACGAAGCAGGTACCGAAATGGTGGCAAAAGTAGATGTCATTAAACAGTACAGCAATCAGGATGGCGAAATTCACGCGATCGCCATTGGCGATTCTCTGACCGACCTGAACATGGCACTCTACGCCCCCACTGTCTTCGCCCGCGATCGCCTCGCTGAATATCTTAATCAGCACCAGAAAGCGTACATTCCCTGGAATGATTTTTTTGACATTCGGGATCACCTGATGAAAATGGAAGAAGTTCCAGGTTCTAAGTTCTAGGTGTACTGACTCATCAGGTTGGACTACGATTTCGGTGCATTAAGCTGGCGCTAATAACACCTTACGCGATTAACGTTTTGCGCCAATACATCTACTTCCTCCTCCCCCTCTCCTTCCCCTTCCCCAACTCCCTGCCTCATGGATCTCCGCTCTCATCTCATTACCGATGCACAATACTTCTACCAGCAGGGTTGGATGCTGGGAACGGCTGGCAATCTCTCAGCTCGCCTACCCGACGGAAGTTTTTGGATTACTGCCAGTGGACGGATGAAAGGAGCATTAACGCTGGATGATTTTGTGCGAGTTGACGCTGATGGACGAGTGGAAGCACCTTCTGGTTTAAAACCCTCAGCGGAGACGGTGATTCACCAAACACTCTACCAACGATTCTCCGAGTCGCAGGCATGTTATCACGTGCATTCAGTAGAAGCCAATTTAGTGTCTCGCTTTGAATTCACGGAAAATATCCCGTTACCTCCATTAGAGATGTTGAAAGGGTTGGGTATTTGGACAGAAAATCCACAGTGTATGATCGCGGTTTTCCCGAATCATCTGAAGGTTGAACAAATTGCAGTCGCGATCGCACAACGGTTTGCAGTCGAGCCTCCCGCCGTTCCAGCCTTACTGATTCGGGATCATGGTCTAACCGTTTGGGCACCTTCTACATCATCTGCACGTAATTTTGTGGAATTGTTGGAGTATATTTTTCGCTACATGGTGGTGACTCGTCAACTCAAATTAGGAGAATAACTGCAATGCCTCAATCAACCATTCGCGTTGTTGCTCGATTAGTTGCCTTTCCTAACAAAGTAGAGGAAGCAAAAGCTCTGTTACTCAGCTTAGTTCCACCCACTCGCCAGGAAGCCGGATTCATTCAATACGACTTATTGCAAAACCAATCTGATCCCACAGATTTCACGTTTGTTGAAGAATGGGAGTCCAATGAATCACTAGATTTGCATCTCGCTTCAACTCATATTCAAGCTGCAATTGCGCGTATTCCTGAACTCATTGCTGAAGGTCCTGATATTCGTCGTTATACCCTTATCAGTTAAGCTCAAAAGTTTTATGCAGGGGCGAAATTTCATCTTTCACCCCCACAATTAATTTGAATGATGAATCATGATAAAAGCAGGCTTTATCTATGCTGCTCGTTGACAGATAGGTTGACGATCTCCAACTCTCGCGAAGCCCTTGCTGCTCCAGAATTAGTGACGGTTACGGCGGTGCGAGCTTCTCGCGACCATGTCGAAATGACGTTATTAGCGGTTGAGCCTAATGTAAAAGCGGAAGCACTCTCTGCAAAAGCAACCGTGAACGCTGAAACACTTGCCCAACCTAAAAGAACTCCTTTAGTGCTAGGTTGCATTTTCCTACTCCATCTAAATTTAAAACTGTTGCCAACTCCACCCCAAACTCAACAATCCCTAAAACCTGATGAATCGGAAATAGAGATTACATTTCATAAAATACATGAGTTAATGGATGAACCAATTTTGCCCTATCCTTTCATATCTCACTTCAAAATGAGGGTATTACGAGTAACATTCCTCACTTTTTGAAAATACTTATTTGACTCATTTCTGTATAGGAATACAATTTGTATTTAGCTACACTGAGAAAATGTATCAGCAGTACTTGACACTATTCCAAACAAGCGGTCTCAGTATACATTGACACTCGATAACACTTTTCGCTTCATCTTTTGTGCCATCGTCGATAAACCGTATAATTTAGCGATTTATGGCATTAACACGTCGGGGATTTCTTGTCGCAACGTTGGGAACAGCGGCTTACGGCACAGTTCAAGTATTCAATCATGATCGCTCAGTAGGTGCGGCAGAAACTCTAGTCGCCCAATCTAATCGAGGCGATCGCGTCTTTATTTGCAATGAAGATTCCAATACCCTTTCGGTTATTAATCCCTTTACCAATCAAGTAGAGGCAACTATCAATCTCACCAGTTTTGATGAAGATCCTCGTCCGCCCTTTCGCTTTGTGACAGGTGGCACCGCTCCCACCCATGCTGCTATGGTGACAAAACCGCTCTACCACGGGGCGGTTAACATTCATGGTGCGGCTCCTTCGCCAGATTCCCGACTGCTAGCCGTTACGGGGCGCGGAACGAGCAATGTTTATTTGATTGATGTGCAACAGCAGAAAGTACTGGGCAGTATTCCCAATCCCCAATCCGGAAAGCAACCGGTCAACCCAGAGCGAATTTCGAGTGGCATTCTAGTGGGACGAGAACCTCATGAGCCAACCTTCAGCCGCAATGGGAAAGAATTGTGGGTTACGGTCAGAGGTAAGAACCGGATCGCTATTCTAGATGTTCCTGTTGCGATCAAATTATTGCAGCAGGGAGGCGCAACCACTGGAGCCATTCGCCAATCGATTAACAGCCTCAATGGTCCTGCACAGGTGTGGTTTTCCAACGATGGCAAAACTGCGTTTGTCATTTCTCAAAAGGCATCCCAACTTCAGATATTTGATACTAATCCTGACCGCAATGGGTATAGCCGCCCCAAACTCAAAACGACCATCGATATTCAAGCGCAAGACCCTTTTGGATTCACTCCCTTTCAGAAAACGACTCCTGACGGCAAAGAAATTTGGCTTTCTCATAAACTTGCCGATGCACTTTCGGTCAGAGAAACTTCTGGCGGTTATCGGCTTTTAGATCAGATTGCTTTAGGAGATAAAGCACGACCTAACCACATTGAATTTGTTGAAAATCGCCAGGGTAAAGTTGCGTATGCCAGTTTAGCGCGGGTGGATGATGGTGGTCCCGGTGGTGTTGCTTCCAGCCAAATTGTGATTATCGATCGCACCGCTCCAGCAGGGAAACGACAGGTCATCGGCACATTTTTCAGTCATGGACGAGAAGCCCACGGACTCTGGACGAATCCCGAAAACACCCGTCTGTACATTGCCCACGAACAGGATGAATTACCCCAGTCTCCCTCGGCGGGTCAAACCGTCACAACGGTGTTTGATATTTCTAACCCATTGAAACCAACCTTTATTGCTCAAATTCCTTTAGGAGATTTGGCTCTACCATCGGGTAAGTTACGCAATAAGAAAAGTATTAATCTCGTCTATGTTTGTCCTGGTTCTCGTAGCCAAACTGCATGATGCATCTATACTCATTGATCTGGATTACTGTTATTCCCCTGGGTAGCTTGTTCTTCGCACCGCTGGCGATCGCGCAACCGCTTCATCACCATCATTCTGCAACCCCCCCTTCATCGGACCTAGAAGCAATTGCATTTGCGAAAGGGATGGATCAAAGTATGGCAACGATGATGTCAGCTATGCACACTGCTGCGGTAACCGGAGATCCTGACCTCGACTTCCTAGCAATGATGATTCCGCACCATCAAGGCGCGATCGACATGGCAAGGCTAGTTTTGCTCCTGATGTCGGTAACGACTGGATGCCTCATAGACCTCCTTACGTAAACGCTGAATCGACCCCAGGGGCTGATGCTCTGCAAGACAATGCCAGGCGTTGAACGACAAAACGTCATCTACGTACACCTGCCGGGCAGGACTGTATGCCTCCTGCATCGGAATTGTGAGTTTGGCGATCGCCTGGTAAGGGCTTTCCGCTTCTGACCATTCGATTGACGCATCCTCAATCGGCATCGTCTCCAGATTCGTGCAAAGCTGGACCCGTAGTTCATACTCGGCGGACTGTTGCCGGAAGAACTCAACGATGAGATCCCGCAGCACAGAAGCATTTTGGGTATCAATGCGTTTGCCAATGAGTGGCTGAAGGCTCGCAGAGATGGGCGTGACACTCAATTTAGCAATGTAATCGCCATAGCGCAGGGCAGCAGAGGTATAGTAGGTTTCCCCCAGGATGTGAGTTTCGGGCTGGGTGAGACCTAACGCGCTCGGATAGAGGTTAATCCCTACTTTTTGAGTCACTGCATTCGTCATTCGGGCAACCATTCCCAACAGTTGTTGTGCCTCCTCTGGGGCACTGACCACGACCTTTTCCTGAAGCAACTGTTCCGGGAGAAAGCGAGCAATCGTGCCCGATGGAAAAACCGGACTGTTGATCATCAAAAAGTCTTGAGCTACGGCATCAGGTTCCGTCTCCAGGAGCTTCGGTCCTGCCACGTCAATCACCTTGATGGCGATGCCGCGAAAGCAAGAGAGACCATCCGGCATGATATCACCGGGAACGGTTGAGAAGCGAATCATCACCGGATAAGTGCGGGGTTGGCAAAACAATCCCTGTGCGAGATGGGCAGGCAAGTTGTCGTAGATCCTCAGTTCCCCCTTCAGTCCGCCATGACTATTGGCATGAGCACCCCGCATGGCATGACGATGCTTGTCAAACACTTTCTGCCCCTGCCGGGCAACGGAATCAACAATTTCGCGAATCAGCCGCTCCTCGTTGGATTGCTTGACTTCTACAGTTTGGGAGTAACGGACGTATGGTTTGGGGGTAATCATTAAGCGATCAGTTCTGTGGGAACTGAATTTATACAGCTGTAGCTTGAGGATTCACTCTTGGCGCTCAAAATACATCCTACTTAAGGCGGAAATGAAAGGGAGGTAGGGATTGAAACAGGATACATGCGAAAAACTGCAATACGGACTGAAATCCCTGTTCTGAAATGGTTTCAGATTAAACTGCGAAACCCAGTCCCGATCGCATCAATCTTTTCCATCAGGGTAAGGAGATCCTTAAGCTCGCGCCAGGCGATCGAGCCTCCAGACCACGAACACGTCATCTGGACGCAACTGGTCGAGCACCTGTGTCAGACTGCATGTAGCACATTCACCCACAGTATTCGTTACTACTCGATCGCCCGGAATTGCTTGAATAAAAAAATTCTGTATGACTTAAAGATTAAACCATACAAAAAATCTACCAAATTCTTCTGTAGCTTTGGTCGAGAAGTTTAGGATGCGGGTCAACCGCTCAAAAGCCGAGTCTGAGTTTACGTGCTTTTTCCAGGCATGGAAGTAATCGGTTGCAAACGTCTTTTAAATTCTTTCACTAACTCTTCTTTGGTCCTCTTTTTTTGCCCCACATTCACGTAATGTTCGGCTAATTGTTCGAGTTGTCCATTTAAGACTAAGCGCCCGACCTGACCTGACCCAATATTTGTAAAGATAAATCCATCTTGTTCAACATAGTGCTTAATCTGGCTCTGAAAATATGTTGGTAGCTGATGCCACGGCATTGCAGGATTTTTATGATGTTCCACATGATAACCATCATTGAAATTGAGGGCGTTTGTTGGGGTATTGATACAGGCATAGCTTGATCGATAAACATTCTCAGGATCGTCTGGATCAACAAAAATATGCTGCTTCCAGTTCCCTTCCATGAGCGCAAATGACAGAATGATAGTGGGTAAGATAAATACAAATAAGGTAGCGATCGGGCGGAGTTGAAAGAGGTAGAAGACGCTGATAAAAAAGGTTATTGCGCCCATCAAACAGCGATGAGCAACTTTGTGTCGTTTTTGCTGGATCAGATGATAGGGAAGCTCAACCCATATCAAGAACACATACCTCAGCATATATTTCAGATGTTCAAGCTTAGAGTCTCGTTGATAGGGCATAGTCGAACTTACATCATGGGGCATGACATTGTTTTCACAATGGTGCATGGCGATGTGATGAGCGTAGTAAGTCCAGAGTGGGATGCCAAAGAAATTACATAAAATTGTGGTATTAATATGATTCAGAAATTTCCATTTTCGGTTAAATATGGGTGTGTGGGTAGAGTAATGAAGCGCGAGGATAAACGATCTCGCATGGATCAATATATTGAAAAGCAAATAGCCCAATCCTAAAAAAGATAGGACGATGTCAGGTAATCTTCCTTCTAAAAGATATAAACTAACAGCGAGAGGTATGGTTGTTAGAAGAACGTTGACCATCACGTAAACAATAAATATATTTTTCTCCTCTTTTTCTCTCAATATATTTATCGTTATCCATTGACTCACTCTAGCCGGTAATGCAAACAAGTGTTCATTTCGGCATTGCTCTAAATCGAATCGATTTAGCTTCAAGCCTATCGCTAATTCCGTATCCATTTAATTCTGTCTTGACCAAATAGTAGAACGAATTCGATTTTTAACGGTACAGCATTGTTGTTGTTTCTGCCAACAGTTTTCTGAAGATACAGGGGATTGTGTCGAGATAAGTGTAAAACAATCTCACAAAGTTCGTTGGACTAGATTTGGCATATGTAACTCAAAAGTTATAGTCTGAAACCCTGACTCTGTCATTGTCGCCGATCTCTGAAACGCCCCAAACAGCGATAATCTTTGCGGTTGGCATTGAGCACTACAAGCGATCGCCACCCCTTTGATACAAAAAGGCTGCGGCTGGTGCTGAGGAAAGGATAGATTGTTGATTTGCTGCCAAACTGCGATCGCGGTATAGCTTGGTGGAATTACAAGAGGCGATCGCTGTTGAGAGCTTGCCGCAGTCGCTTCATCCCGTTGGGGTTGGGCAAATCCTTCTACCTGCTGAGTCGCTAATTCGTAGAGCGCGCGATCGCGATACCCAGAAGGGTTCGCATCTACCGACTGAGGTGCTGATTGAAAAAGGACGCAAGCTTATCGAACGGGATCAGGTTCACCCGATCGTACAAATCGACATGTCCCGCGTTTGGAACAATGTAGAGTTCCTTGGGTTCGGCGGCGCGGCTGTAAGCATCTTCGCTGAACTCCCTGGAATGGGCGCTGTCACCTGTGATAAACAGCATGGGACGGGGCGAAATCATCTCAATATCATTGAACGGGTAGAAGTTCAGGAATTTGACGTTGCTGGTCAGCGTCGGATGGGTTGTCAGTTGGGGCGACGAACCTTTGGGAGTGTATTCGCCCCTGGGAGTGCGGTAGAAGTCATAAAACTCGCGCTCAATGGGGGTGGAGTTTTCATTCAGTTGATGTACGGTTCCGCTAGTGTATTGGGTTTCGCCGCCTGTGAACTCTGCATAGCGTTGTTCTGCCGCCTGTGCAATGACTTCCTTCCTCTGTTCAAGGGTCGTAGAACGTCTCAGCCCATTCCGGTTGGCTGCCCCCATGTCATACATGCTGACCGTTGCGATCGCCTTCATGCGCCGGTCGATCTTGGCGGCGCTGATAACGAAGCTACCGCTGCCGCAAATTCCCAGAGCGCCAATCCGGTTCCGGTCAACGAATGGTCGAGTGCCCAGAAAATCGACCGCAGCACTGAAATCTTCAGCATAAATATCTGGTGCAACAACGTTGCGGGGCTGCCCTTCACTCTCGCCCCAGAAGGATAAATCAAGGGACAAGGTGATGAATCCTCGTTCAGCCAGCTTTTGGGCATACAGATTTGAGCTTTGTTCTTTGACTGCGCCCATTGGGTGCCCGACAATGATTGCCGGATTCTTGGCATTGGAATTTAAGGCTTTGGGAATGAAGAGATTCCCGACAACCTGCATATTGTATTGGTTTTTGAATGTAACTCTCTGCATAGTCACCTGGTTGCTCTTGTAGAAGTTTTCCGCCCCTTCGACTACAGCAGACTGCTGCACGGGTGTTTGGGAGATCTGACGCGAGATGTAGGTTTTGTCGATCGCAAATGCGGCTGTTGCGCCGATTGCACTCATCAAGAGAGTTGGTATTAGAACATGGTGTTTCATGGATTTCTTTATAAATGTGGGTTGACGTAACGGGTTTACTTCGGTTCAATCGTCGCAAGCCGCTTCATTGCCGCACCCTCTTTACTGCGATTGCAACTCGATCGTCACTTTTACAGAACCAGGTACTTTCAATGCCCTGATGTCACCGTCAATTTTTCCGAGGATGACGAGTCCGTTTGAGTAGCCAAAATCGTTGTAATACATCGCCAAATTCCCCCAGGGGGCATAATACGCGATATCTCCAACCGCAGGATCACTACCCGCAGGTGCATCGTCTGTTGATAATCGTCTTGGCAAATTACTAATTTTTTCGGTGTTCGCGTAGTCTTCCAGCGTCAGCGTTAATGGCAGCAGGGAAATAAAATCCTGAGTGGTTTTGCTATCAATCAACGTCACTGTCACAACTTCGTTTCCGACCCTGATGTTGATCTTCATCCTGTTTGCCTGCTCAGTTGATGATTCAATCGATGTCTCTGATGGAGCATTGCTGGTAATACTGTTGGCACGACAAGCTGAGGAACTTAGAGCCATTGCCAGAGCGAGGAGCAAAATTAACATCCGCTTCTGACCGTTTTTCCCTCTGCTGGGAAACCCTCTCAAAAGCATCAGGATCTCCCCCCATACTGCTCGTCACTGACCTGTTCCAGCCAGTCCACAGGGCTGCCGTTGAGCGCCTCCTGAATGGCGATATGAGTCATGGCTATTGTGGCGGTGGCTCCGTGCCAGTGTTTCACACCGGGTGGAATCCAGACGACATCACCCGGTCTAATTTCCTGAATGGGTTCACCCCACTGCTGTACCCAGCCCATGCCATCCGTCACAATGAGGGTTTGCCCTAAAGGATGGGTGTGCCACGCGGTGCGGGCACCCGCCTGGAAGGCGACACTAGAGCCAGATGCGCGTGACGGCTCGTGTACTGGAAACAGAGGCTTAACGCTTACAGAACCCGTGAAATAGTCAGATGAGCCTTCAGTAGGAGACTGTGAGCCATTTCGTGTGATTTCTATGCTCTGTGGGCGATCGCCCGATGAAACCTGAGTATGCCCTGCCTGTGCAAACCCCAAAGCGAATAAAGATGCCATGACAGGTATTGTGAACCGTTTCATTTTCGTGCCTCCATGTTTGTGCAACGCCCATGCAAAACTTGACCACAGCGGGTCGCTGTGGATTAGATGATGCTTTCTGTACGATCGCTTCTCACGATCGCTTCAACCGGGCGGTGTATTCCCTTTGATAAAAGTCCAGGCGATTAAAGCCATTGGAATCGTTTTTCATTGCTTTAACCTCATTCTAGGCATCCCGGAAGGTAAGCAATAGGATGATTGTCTAGAATGGTTGTACAATCCTGCAAACTTACCCCAGTTTGCACCAAGTCACGCTAGATTCTTATACAGGCTTCGCTGCCAAACCCTTTCTAGACCTAGATGTGTCTACAAATCTATTTGAACGGACATAAGAGATGAACGCTACAAGAACGAGTGAAAAGTCCGATAGAGCCTTGATGAATGACCTTCAGACAAAGCGCGAAGCAGACCGATCGCAAGCCAATCGGGAAGAACTAACTGAGCGAATTGCCCAGGTGATTGTTCAGGATGGAACGATCGAGCCGATGAAAGGATTGCACTTCTATCGCACCTCCTCCCCTTCGGAATGCATCCATAGTGTCTCTATTCCTGCCTTTTGTGTGATTGCTCAGGGCAGCAAAGAAGTGCTGCTGGGCAGCGATCGCTACCAGTACGATCCCATGCAGTATTTGCTGGGGACGGTGGAACTGCCAATTGCCAGCCGGATTCTAGAAGCAACCCAGGAGAAACCATACCTGGGACTTCGTCTCGATCTCGATCCTACCCTGGTTAGCTCAGCGATGGTTGAGGTCGGCACTCCCTTAGCGCAAGGGAGTGCCAGTGTAAAAGCGATCGATGTCAGTCCACTGGATGCGAATCTGCTGGATGCAACGGTGCGGTTCGTCAGGCTGCTTGATTCTCCGGCTGAAGCCCATGTTCTCGCATCCCTGATTAAACGGGAAATCATTTACCGATTGCTGATGGGAGCGCAAGGGAATCGGCTGCGCCAAATTGCCGTTCTGGGCGGCTACACCCACCACATTGCTAGAGCCGTCGATCGCCTGCGGAAAGACTCTAACCAACCGCTACGGATTGAAGACATTGCACGAGAGCTTGGCATGAGCGTGTCAGGCTTCCATCATCATTTCAAAGCGGTGACGGCTATGAGTCCCTTGCAGTTTCAGAAACAACTGCGGCTCCAGGAGGCTCGCCGTCTAATGCTGGGACAAAACCTAGACGCGACCACTGCGGCGTACCAGGTGGGGTATGACGATCCTTCACATTTCAACCGGGAGTATAAGCGGCAGTTTGGCGCACCACCCATGCGTGATGTAGAGCGGCTACGGGAAGTCGCAAAAATTGGTTCAACCTAGTTTTACTAAGAGCGAAAACTTAGTGTCGCGACCCTTGCGGTATCTGCGAAGCAGCGCACCATCTCCTTATTTCGCGTATCTTTCTATTTCTGTCTCTACATAGTTCCTATTTCATAAAAACTCCTCTCATCAAAATCGACCAAGTCTGGTTCTTTGCTTCTTGCTGATCTTGAAACTACAGAATATAGAGTAGTTGCTCCATTGATTCCTATTTGTGTCCAAAGTTCTTCAATTTTTAGCCTTTGGCTAGCAATCCTTGTCGCAGGTAGTATAGCAGTACTGCTATAGGTTAGGACTATCGAACTGCTGAAAGTTCTGAAGTGACTGGATTGCATTCTCAGCACTCAGTCCTTATTACTCAGCACTTTACTATAATCGCCTAGGACCTGATCGAACTGCTCACCTGCAAAGAGATACTTGTTAGCTGTAATGCCCGTCTTATTGATCGTTTTGCCGACAGGAGAATCTATGCAAGCCGTGAGCGGCAAGAAGAAACCTCCGATACCCT
>JACYLN010000146.1 GCA_015272515.1 Leptolyngbyaceae cyanobacterium C42_A2020_001
TAGCGCACTTCCTTCACACGGAAGGGGTCACTGGTTCAAATCCAGTATCGCCCATACATGTTGATGTTTACATGGGTTTATCTCTTTATCAGATTTATCTACTTCACTGAGTTTTTCTCACTGGAGATCGCTGGTTCTAAATCATTGTCCAATCGAATATTGGTCTGGTCTTCTGCACGATATTTGGTTGAAGTATGTGTTCCATTCCCACTATTCATGACTAATCACGCTGTTTTAGCGGAGGCGTTTCTCTAATCCTGCGACTCGTCTTTCCAGGGAATTCAGGCGATCTTTGGCTTCAATTGCCAGGGTTGCCAGACGATCAATAATTTGGGCATCTGAGAGTTCTGGTGAACGAGTACGGGGAGGCGGCGAGGGGATAGGTGTAGAAGGCGCAGATCCACGCTGCGATCGCAACTGCCCTACCTCTGCCCGTAGTTGACTCACCTGCGATCGCAAATCATAGATATCTGCCTGCAAGTTCAGCGAAGACTGAGCACCAGAACGCCCTTGCAACAGCAGCACCATTAAAATTGCGGTTGTGAGAATAATTCCGAGAGTTTTCAGCATACGTTACCTTTCTTAAAGGTGATGGAAGATGGGAGAATACAGGGAAATAATTTGGTAAATAGCAGGAGAGAGTGGAGAGATGCTCAAGCGATTGGTTGTAGTCCTGATCATGGTTGTTGGCTTTACCTTGCAGGGATGCGTAGCTGGAGTAGCCGGATTCAAAAGTTTTGTTGATGCAACCGATGGCTACCAGTTTCTCTATCCTAACGGCTGGCTTGAGATTAAGGTTTCTGATGGACCCGATGTGGTGTTTCACGACATTATTGAGCAAACTGAGAACGTTAGTGTCGTCATTAATCCCGTTACGGAAGAGAAAAGTTTACGGGATTTGGGTGAACCTGGCGAAGTAGGGTACAAGTTGTCGAAAACCGCGATCGCGCCTCCCGGATCAGGACGTAAGGCTGAATTGGTGAACGCAGAAGCCCGTGAAGTAAACGGCAAGCAGTATTACTTACTGGAATATTTCGTCAAACTGAGCAACAACCAGGAACGCCACAATTTAGCCAGCGTTGCAGTGAGCCGGGGTAAACTCTACACCTTTAACGCGTCTACTCCGGAGTATCGCTGGGAAAAGATGAAAACTAAGCTTGAACAAGCGGTGAAATCATTTAGCGTTTATTAGGAGATAAGGGGTTAGGAAATTGGGAACTCCCCGCTTTGTCTTGGCTTCCGCGTCTCCAGCCCGCAAACGATTGCTGCAAACCGCAGGAATCGACCCGATCGTGCAACCCAGCTATTTTGACGAAGATCAAATTCAAAGTTCAGATCCAGCCCTTCTGGTTAAAACTCTAGCCATTCGTAAGGCTGATGCGGTTGCAGCTCAACTGGCTGCTAAGGTGACTGTTCCTACTCTAGTGATGGGCTGCGATTCGGTGCTGGCCATCAATGGCGAAATTCACGGCAAACCTGCCAGTCCTAAAGATGCGATCGCGCGTTGGCAAACCATGCGTGGTCAAATCGGCTCCCTCTACACCGGACACGCCTTAATCGAATTGCTTCCCATCTCTCGCTCTGAACACAGCAGTACTCCATCTCCACAGGCATCACTGACTCACCCACCTACTCACTCCCCTACCCCCCGCTCCCTCCTCCGCTGCCAGATCACCCAGGTCTACTTCACCAACGCCAGCGATCGCCAGATTGCTGCCTACGTTGCGACAGGAGAACCACTGAATTGTGCAGGGTGTTTTGCGTTAGAAGGAAAAGGGGGGCTATTTGTAGAACGATTGGAAGGATGCCATACCAATGTCATTGGCTTAAGTTTGCCTTTATTGCGCCAAATGCTCACCGACTTGGGCTACGAAATAACCGACTTCTGGGAACGCTAGCGCTACGATTAAATGACGTTCTGATTAGAAAATTATCATGTCGGCACATTCAATCAACGTAGGCGATGCAAGTGCAGCACCCAAACCGGATGCCATGATTGTAGCAACGGCAGTTGAGAAGTGGTATGACAACAACTTTCATGTGCTGCGAGGTGTTGACCTCACTGTGAATCGGGGAGAAGTGGTCGTGATTATGGGTCCTTCTGGTTCAGGCAAATCAACGTTTATTCGGACGTTTAATGCACTGGAATCTTACCAGAAGGGGCAAATCATTATTGATGGCATTCACCTGACTGAGGATATACGGAATGTTGAAGTCATTCGGCAAGAGGTAGGGATGGTGTTTCAACAGTTCAATCTCTTTCCCCACCTGACGGTGCTACAAAATGTTACGCTTGCACCAACCTGGGTGCGCCGCTGGTCGAAGGTTCAAGCAGAAGACGTGGCAATGCATCTGCTAGAGCGGGTTGGGATTTTAGATCAAGCAAAAAAATACCCAGGGCAGCTTTCTGGAGGGCAGCAACAGCGAGTGGCGATCGCGCGGGCACTGGCAATGCAGCCTAAAGTGATGCTGTTTGATGAACCTACCTCCGCCCTCGATCCTGAAATGGTGCGGGAAGTGCTGGACGTGATGCGATCGCTGGCAGAATCTGGGATGACAATGGTGTGCGTTACCCATGAAGTAGGCTTTGCCCGTGAAGTTGCTGATCGAGTCGTGCTAATGGCAGATGGCTTGCTGATTGAAGCAGGCACTCCAGACGAGTTTTTTAACCACCCCAAAGAAGAACGCACCCAAAAATTCCTATCCCAGATTCTTTAACGACTGAGCAATTGATAGCGGTGACTTAAGCACCCGATGGCGAACCAATGTTATGGATATTTGCTGGCTTAACAAACCCATAATAGGCAGCCACCGCAGCACTTACTGCATTTAGCCAAACGTTGTTACCAAAAATTGGCATTGTATCAAACACAATGTTTGAAAGTGGGAACAAACCAAGAAAGGAGAGCGCAGCATAGGTAATTGCAAACAAGCGCAAAAACGTCACGGAACCACCAAAACTAGTAAAAACAGCAATTCCTAAAACACCAACCGCAATATGCACCGCATTATGCAAATAGTTGGTGGGGAATAATCCCAAGAGATAGCCATACCCAGTGTTAAGAATATTAGGTGCATCAATTGGGGCAGCGATAGAAGAATTAGGAATTGACACAAACATGGGAACAAACCCGGCAATCCCCAGAATTAAAAACAATAAACCAATAATCAAAGCAGAGTAGCGAACTTGCATCGGAATTTCCCCTTCAGCCGAATATTGAACACGCAGATGTGAACCTCTTCAACTTAAAAAATGTGAAGGGCGATCGCGTCCTACTCCAGGCGGAATCACAGCGAAAGAAGAAATCGTTCCGGTTAATTCATCAAATTCCCAACCGCTGATAAATCTGATCCAAATGGCGCAAATGATGGCGAGGATCAAAACAGGCAGCAATTTCTTCAGCAGAAAGGCTGCCAACCACGCGAGGATCTTGCTCGATTAAAGCACGGAAATTGCCATCTGGTTTATTCCAGGCAGTGTGAGCACACGACTGAACGATCGCATACGCCTCTTCTCGTTTCAAACCTTTTTCGACTAATGCCAACATTACCCGCTGACTGAACACTACCCCACCATACACATTCATGTTGCGCTGCATATTGTCGGGGTAGACGAGCAGATTCTTCACCAGATCAGTGGTTTCCACCAGCATAAAGTGAGTCAGAATGCAGGCATCGGGCAGCATAACACGTTCCACAGAACTGTGGGAAATATCTCGTTCATGCCAGAGCGCAACGTTTTCCAAACCAGTCATGGCATAGCCGCGAATCATCCGTGCGATCCCAGTTAAGCGCTCTGAGCGAATCGGGTTGCGCTTGTGGGGCATAGCAGAGGAGCCTTTTTGCCCCTTCGAGAAAAATTCTTCCACTTCCAACACATCGGTGCGTTGTAGGTTACGAATCTCGACGGCAAAACGCTCAATCGAGGCCGCCAGTAACGCCAAGTGATTGAGGAAATTGGCATGGCGATCGCGGGAGATCACCTGAGTCGAAGCGCAGTCAGGTCTTAAGCCCAAATTCTGACAGGCGATCGCTTCAATTTTAGGGTCAATGTTGGCATAGGTGCCCACTGCACCAGAGATTTTACCGACTGCAATTTCGTTGTGCAGGTGAGTTAAGCGATCGCGATGCCGCAACATTTCTGCCAGCCAACCTGCTAGCTTAAAGCCAAAGGTCATCGGCTCGGCATGAATTCCGTGCGATCGTCCAATCATCACCGTGTCCCGATGTTGCTGCGCTTGGTAGCGAATTGCCTGAATTAACGCCTCAACCCAGGTCAAAATCACATCCAGACTGGCAACCATCTGGAGCGATAAGGCGGTGTCCAGCATATCGGAACTGGTCATGCCTAAGTGAATGTAGCGTCCAGCATCGCCTACATATTCATTGACGTTGGTTAAAAAGGCAATGACATCGTGTTTGACTTCCTTTTCAATCTCCAACACCCGTGCAGGATCAAAGTTCGCCTTCACTTTAATTTCTTCAACCGCTTCAACCGGAATGTAGCCCAGTTCTGCCTGAGCTTCGCACACCGCAATTTCAACTTGAAGCCAGGTCTTTAATTTGTAGGTTTCTGTCCACAGTTCGCCCATTTCGGGCAGGGTATATCGCTCAATCAAGGTTCGTGTCGCAGCGCACAACCGTCCTATTTTACTCTAGATGGAACAGCCAGGCGATGTCCCCATCTACTCTTCTAAGCCCGCTCTTGTGAGGGTCTTTTCGCTTTCTGAGGAAACTTCGATCTTGAGGGTTGACTGCGTCAATTCCAACGCAGGTTTAGCCACTTCGAGCAAAGGTTTTCTAGCAGTTTCTGAGAGAACCTTCTCTTGATGAAAACGATGAAAGCGAATACCCAGGAGGATGTCGTAAAGAAAGCCAAAAAAATCTTTGGGAGATTGCAGTAGACCTAAGGATTGATGGCACCCTTTTTGATCGAGCAATGGCTTCATCTGGTGATAGGCGGCTTCGTATCGATACCAGGGAACAGTGGGCCAGAGGTGATGCACCAGATGGTAATTTTGCCCGCCGATCAGCAAGTTCAGAATGGGGTTGGGGTAAACACGGGCGTTCAGCCAGCGATCGCGCTCTTGAAACGGGCGATGGGGCAAGTAATCGAAAAATAGCCCCAACGCCAGCCCAACGACGGCTAGAGGCACAAACCAGAAGTTAAAAATATAGCCCAAAAAGTCGTAGCGGATGCCCAGATAAACGACGAAACCAACGATCGCCCGACCAATAAACCACTCTAAAAGCTCATATTTACGCCAGAGACGACGCTGAAAAAAGAAAATTTCGTGGTAGAAAAAGCGGGCATTGATCAGCCAGAGAGGCCCAAAGGTAGAGACGATATGGTCTGGGTCATTTTTAGGATCGTTCACGTTGGCATGATGTTGCATGTGTACTCGTGTAAAGACTGGAAAAGAAAATCCCAGCATGAGTGCACTTCCATGCCCCAACATGGCATTAATAATTCGATTGCGGTGGGCAGCATTATGACAGGCATCATGAATCACCGTTCCCACCATGTGGAGTGCCAGCACGTTCATCAAGAAACAGCACCAGTCAATCCAGTGCCAGCAAAAGTATCCGATTGTAGAAACAGTCGCGATTACAACCGACGACAAAAACATCAACAACGTGGGATTGAACAAGTCTTCTGGCGGACCCATCAGTTCCCGTGGTGCCGTGAGGGGCTTGGCTGCCTCCGACATCATCTATCTCGACTCCTTTAGCCACCAACGCGTAGTATACGATACCTCTGGGTCGCAATAAAGTTTTGTTAAACCTGCTCACAAAACTCAATTTTGCTTTTTCCGATAAAAGCCCTGCTATCAAACGATATGGGGAACTTTAATTCAATAAGTACGTCTTCAAAAGACTAGATGCTTTGCTTGAATCGCGATCGCTGCATTTCATTTATTCACCAAAGGAAGGGCTACGGTATGGCACATCGGAAACTTACTTCAAACTCTGGGTTTCGTGTTTCTCCGATTCAGGGCGCTGCCGTTGGATTGGGAATTTTGTTGGGTTTAATTTCCTCACCAGTACACGCTCAAACTTCGCCTCAAGACCGCTCACCATCCGGCGATTCTGGCGATGTGATTGTCGATCCTGATCCGGGAACCCAACCATCCGGTTCTAGTCTCTCCGGGACTCGGTTTTCCTGCCAGATTAATGGTGGTCAGCACACGGTGATGTATCAGCCTGAAAGCCAACCGGGGCAGATGTATCCCTGGGCTGTCCCCAGCGCCATGGGTGGTGGTTGGGATCCAGCCAGACGTTGCTATGAAATTAGCCGACGGTTAGAGTCCTACCGTCCAGATGGATTGCTGGAGATGCAAACCGCCGTGGAGAACGGCTACAACACGATCTGTGTGACAACCCAACGAGTACCCGGATGTCGGATTGTGATGACAGTGCCGCGTGGACAGGATCCCATTGCGACTCGCGATCGCGTCTTCCAGAATTTGACTATCGCCGATAGTGGACAGCAAACTCAAGGCGTTAATACATTCGTGAGCGGGCAACAGGGCGGAATTTTAGGTGAAGCTTCTCGCTGGCTGGGGATTGGTTTACCAGGAGGTGGACGCTCTGGAATTGGGCCATCCTATTCCAGCAATATTAATCTGCGTCCTTTTCTGGATCGTGCCGATGGTGGAACAGCCCAGTATTTACAAAAAGGGCGAGCTGCGGCTCCTGGTCGTCGGTTGAATCCTAATAAGTTTCGTTAGTTGAAGCGGAAAGTTGGAGTCTGGAAGAGTCAGAAGAACAGGAGTGAGTGGGTAAGAGGGTGAAGATCCGTGTACTCACCCACCCACACTCCTCATTCCTTATGACTCATCACTCACTCCCATACCTTATTTCTTTCCTAAAAGATTTGTTGCTATTGATATCTCTCCAATAAGCTGTATCAACTCCTACCGAAGTGGTTAGCAAGAATCCGATAAGGTCACTTCAAGCTGAAAAATGTGACCTAAGCTACACCACTCTTCTTCATGCGTTTAGAACAGTTGCAAGCGTTTTTAGCCGTTGCGGAAATGGGGAGCTTTCAAAAGGCTGCTCAGAAGTGTGGAGTGACCCAATCGGCAATTAGCCGACAAATTCAAGCGCTTGAGGCTGATTTGGGTACTCCTGTATTTCATCGCTCTGTTCAAGCAACGTTGACGGTTGCGGGCGATCGCCTTTTGCCCCGTGCCCGCAAAATTTGTCAGGAATGGCAAACTGCTGTTCAAGATGTCAACGATTTAATCAGTGGAAAGCAACCTGAACTCTGTGTTGCGGCGATTCATTCGATTTGTTCGCATCACTTGCCGCCTGTGCTGCAACAGTTTTGCCGAGATTATCCCGATGTGCAGTTGCGGGTAACGGCGTTAGGCAGCGATCGCTCGTTGAAAGTGCTAAAAGATGGGCTGGTGGATTTGGCAATTGTAATGAACAATCGCTTTTTGACGACGGGACCCGAAATGATTGTCAAAGTCCTGTACAAAGAGCCAATTCAAGTTCTAATTGCCGCAAACCATCCACTTGCAAAGTTTGAAGCCATCCCCTGGGAAGAACTGACAAAATATCCGCAAGTGGTGTTCAAAGATGGTTACGGAATGCAACGCATTGTGCAGGAACAATTTGAGCGGCGGGGCAGCCCGTTAAAGGCAGCGCTGGAACTTAATACACCAGATGCCTTTCGAGGGGTAGTCCGGCAGGGTGAACTGGTTGCCCTCTTGCCAGAAACCGCTCTGGTAGATGCGTATCGCGATCCCACTCTGGCGATTCGTGCTATTGAACCTGACACGATTTCTGTTAAAGGTTCGGCGACTGATGTACTATCTGATCCTCCTCTGACCCGTCAGGTAGTGATGGTGACAACCCGCGATCGCCTGCAAATTCCTCCAATTCTGCACTTCTACACTCTGGTTGCAGATCTTCTTCCCAGAAGCGTCATAGCATTGCCGTTGTCCTCTGCCAGCGTTGAAGGTTAATTGATGGTGAACTGAGAACCCCCTATGAGCCATGCCTTTAGAAACTTACTCCGTAAAATTGGAAGCGGTCCCCAAACAGGCGAGAACCTGACCCGCCCGGAAGCAGCTTTAGCAACTCGGTTGATGCTGTTGCAGGAAGCAACCCCGGCTCAAATTGGGGCGTTTATGATTGCTCACCGTATCCGCCGACCTACAGGCGAAGAGTTGGCAGGCATGTTGGATGCCTACGAAGAATTAGGACCAATGCTCACGGCGATCGCAGCTCAGCCTGTGCTGGTATTGGGCATTCCTTATGATGGGCGAACTCGTACTGCGCCAATCGCGCCGCTCACAGCGTTAATTTTGGCAACGGCGGGGCAACCTGTGCTGATGCATGGGGGCGATCGGATGCCGACTAAAGGA
The DNA here is from genome assembly GCA_015272515.1 of Leptolyngbyaceae cyanobacterium C42_A2020_001. GTDB lineage: Bacteria > Cyanobacteriota > Cyanobacteriia > Leptolyngbyales > Leptolyngbyaceae > JSC-12. Next base: position 8,379 of record JACYLN010000146.1, read on the forward strand.
GGAGATCCGCTGATTCTGTTTTGGCAGGGGTTGGGCGTGAATTGGACTCAACTTTCCCTCAGCCAGGTACAACCAGTGTTTGAGCAAACGGGCATTGGGTTCGTTTACCTACCAACTCACTTTCCCTTAGCACAAGGGTTAGTTCCCTATCGTGAACAAATTGGTAAACGTCCACCTTTCGCCACAATGGAGTTGATGTGGTGCCCTTACGCCGGAAATGCTCATGTTGTTTCTGGGTTTGTTCATCCGCCAACGGAGGCAATGTTTCAAACAGCGTTTGCACTGCGCGGGATAGACACGTTTACCACAGTGAAAGGCTTAGAGGGAAGTTGCGATCTCCCCCGGGAACGCACTGCAATTGTCGGCTTAGGCAGAGGAGATCAACTTGAACGGCTCCACCTCCATCCCCGCGATTTTCAATTTGAAGCAAAGAATGTGGCGCTTGATTCCGTAGAACACGTCATTCGTCAAATGAAAGATGCGCTGGATGGGCACCCCTCGGAATTTATGCAATCGGTTTTATGGAATGGGGGGTTCTACCTCTGGCGCTGCGGTGTTAGCCCATCGGTCGAAGCTGGAATTGCTGATGCTGAAAGACTACTGATGCAAGGGCAAGTAAAGCAAACCTTGCAAACTCTTCGGCAAGCAATGGCTCCAATGACCGTTTCGGGAGTGTGATGCGCCCCTACCAGGGCAAGAGGCTACCATCCCAAGAGAAAAACTGTCCGCTATGGTCTGGTTGCAGGTTGTGAATGACTTGCAGCAGTTGAGCTACTGTTCGTTCGACTGGGAATAATTTTTCGGCTGGCACTCCGCGCTGAAAGGGTTTGGAAAGACGGGTATTGGTTGTACCGGGGTGAAGCATCACCACTACCGTGTTGGGGCTTTTGCGCTGATACTCGATCGCCACAGTTCGTAGAAACATATTTAATGCCGCTTTGGAAGCACGATAGCCGTACCACCCCCCTAGCTGATTATCACCAATACTGCCGACTTTGGCAGAAATGCTAGCAAACACGCTGCGATCGCGATGCTTGAGTAGTGGGGTAATGTGCTTTGCCAGCAACACGGCTCCAACACTGTTTACCTGGAAATAGCGCATCAACCGCTCTGGCTGAATCTGTTGGAGGCTTTTCTCTGGTTGCAACTCGCCATCGTGCAACACACCTACGCAATAAAGCACTAAGTGTAATTGGGTGGTGTGCTGCTGAATATGAGCAATTCCTTGAGCAATTTGGGCCTCGTCCGTGATATCCATCGAAATCAAAGTCAATCGTTCCGGCTGATGTTCCAGCCATTCATTTAGTTCTAGGCTGGGAGCATTGCGATAGGTAGCAAACACGCGCCCAACTTGGTCATCTTTCAACAACTGGCGAACAAACTCCAAACCAATGCCCTGAGAGGCTCCAACAATCAGAACGTTCAACACTTCAACGGTTTCAAGTAGGGTCATTGGTTGATCTAACTTAGGTGGGTGGAACTTTGAACTCTATTTTGTCAGTCTATAAGTCTAAGTGCCGTGCTTGACATTCTGCCGTTCAAGTGGTTCGTGTGCTAGCGTGGATCGGGTTCAAGATGTAGGAGGAGCTATGCAGAGTTTAAAGTCTGTTTTCTGGCAATCTCTTGTGTGGGCGATCGCTACAGCAGGAATTTTGGTAACCATCCCCGCAGGCAAAGCAGCCGATGAAATTGTATTCCGATACGGCATCCTCCGCCAGCGCCTCTCCGTTGTGGAACTAACAAAATTTGCTCAAACTGGGGAGCAGTCGCCCGTAGTTGAGCGGTATCTTAACCGAACAAACAGTAATCCAGAGGAAGTTCGCGAATTGTTGAACCGCCCGGTAAATATTGAGCGTCGTCTGCTTGACAGAGGACTGAACAATGCCGCAGGAAATATGGTGCTGGATGAACTTGGTAAGATGATCCAAACACCAGACGACGAAGGGAATCGGGAAGCACTCCGCGCTGCACTGTTAGAGTCTACAGCAGGAGACAATCAGTTAACGATGCTGGAAGTGATTCAAAATTACCCAACTGACGAGATCCATCTGGATGTGAAACGAGCGATTCGTACTTATGAGCGCATTGCAAAATATCAAGGCTCGATTCAAGAAGCCTTGAAAAAATCCGACTCGCTCCGCCAAATTCTAAAAGACCAGGGAATTAACATCCCTGATTTCCTTAAATAGTTTGGTGGTCAACTGTATTTTTGCAGACAAGATAAGCAAACCTTTTGGGCAACCACAAGGGATTGCCCTTACGAATTCATCCCCGTATTCAGCAACGCCAGGCTTTTTGTGTCCGACCTTTGAGATTGAGGATTTGAACTATGAGTGAGCGTCAATGAAATCCATCAAGCCGAGGTACTTTGGTGCCGTATTGATATCTTGATTTTGATATTCCAACGCTCCCCAGTGTCCCCATTTCGACGATATCGCAACATCAACAAACTGGTTAAAGAGTGCACCACCACTACGCTGCCACTGATTGAGGTATTCCCTGTAAACGTCCCGCATCCGAGCACTAGAGTTTACAGCAGTAAACAGCTCGGTCATTCGGGGTTGTTTATCGGGTGAGAATTGATAGCTGGTAAGGTGAGGTCCGCCTTCATAAGCAAGGAGATCTAACCCAAAACGCTTTGTTGCAATGTTGTAGTTGCTATCAAGCGTTTGCTTAATCTCGGTTGGAATCTCATACAGAATGTTGTCGATGATTTGATCAACCGTCATATTGATGGTTCGGTCAACAAAATCGGTATCGTTGATATCGCTCCAGCCGTCTCTGTCTGCATCTCCAAACCCATCGAAGTAGGGCGCGATCGCGTAGGCATCCGCGTGCTTATACGCATCCTTCCAGCGCATCATTTCTTCGCCAGTCCAGGGGTTAGCAGCCTGCCCTGCTAGTACACGTACCACGCGATCGCTGGTGCTTGCGCCAAACACGCTTTCCCAAATCTTGAATACCTCTACGGCCCGCTCTGAGTAATAGCGAATAGCGGCGGTAAAGCCATTTCCATCCAAGCCTCGCTCTAACCCTTGTTGAGTAGCGTAGCTGGTTTGGGTAAACATGGTGTTCCACATCTCGTTGGAGTACTCAATGTGTGCCTTGAGTGAAGGATCGAGGCGATCGCGCACCAGCGTAGCAAACTGACGCACATAATCATCCGTGGCTTTTGCTGGAATTGTAAACCAGGGATTAATTTTCAATGTATTAGCAAGCTGAATCATGTACTCCAACGCAACTCCTCGCTCACCCGCCTGAGTTGGGAGATTTAGCGTGGCGCGGTCAGACCAATGCATTTGGTTGGAATTGTTAGTGCCGCCCCAATCCATAAACCGCAAGGTATCAAACTTTGCAATTCGTTCTAGAAACAAGGGATGAAACGGCTGAGTTTGATAGGTATCTTCAAATCCCGGCATCACAAACCGAATATTACGAATCGGATTATGGAGATTTGTCTCCACAATTCGCAAAAAAACGCCCTCTCCATTGGGAGTAACATCCACTGTCATTTTGCCAGGAGAACGCTCTACGATTTTGGCGTTGTTGAAAGCAAACTCTAGTTTGCCTTCTCCTTCGTAAAACAGTGTATATTTCCCCCCAGGAACATAGGCATTATTGAGGATAACGGTTTCAGCGTATTGTCCCGGTTCAAGAGCTGCGACCCAGCCATCGGGTGTGAGTTTCAAATTGCCACCTTGTCCCCAAGCTGCTCCCTGCCGTTGCGAGATCCAGGGACGAGAGGACTTAAACACATCTACAAAAGGCCACTGAGTTGACCAGTCATTCACGCCAGATAAGTTAACTCCAACTGCAGCGTTGCCACCCTGACTCACATGGATGCTGAATGACTTTGTATCTGTTTTAGGACCTCCAAGTCCAGTATTGCCGTTATCGTTGACAAACACCTGAACTGTATCGGTTCCACTAAAGCCAGGGTTACTGCTATAAAGCAAACCTGTCGAATTTGCCAGGGTGGTATTAATTTGCGCGAGGGTTGCCGTAATTTCAACGTTGCTTGTTCCGTTGTTGACGATGTTGATAGGTGGCACGCCATCGCTAAGTTGGCTGTTCACCGTCAGGCGACCGTTGGTAGTACTGAGTTTCACCGTAATTATGCTGTTACCTGCATCGGGATCGGCGATCGCAATTCCAGGAATAGCCAACTTATTGCCAATAACTACTGATTGTGCGTCCGGTACGCTCACACTGGGTTGATCGTTCATGTCTGGGAGTGGGCGCGAAAAGAGGTGCCTGCTGGGAATTACCTGTTTTGGTTGATCAGGGGTTGACCATAAAAGTTGAGCGACCGCTCCAACAGCATTTTCAAAGTATTCTAGTTTGATGTCGTATTTCTGTCCGGCTTGTAGCGCGATCGTGCCTTTATCTTCAGTGGGCGGGTGATTTGTCCAATTGTCGATGAGCAGTTGGTTATTGACCCAAAGCCGCACACCATCATCGGTCACGGTATGAAATGTATAGGTTCCAGACTGTGGCGGTTCAACGTATCCTGTCCAACGGGCTGAAAATCCATCCGCTTGCACTGATGGATCAGGTGATTGAATACCCCAGTTGAAGTTAACAGTTGCATCCGTTCGAGACACTTTTGGCGTGTCAAAACTCATGCCGTTGTAATAGTCTCCCCGTAACCCGTTAACGAATTCAGCCAGCATGGGGTGACCGCAGGAGTAAAGCTGACTTTGAGGAATAATTTCCTTCGTCTGGCTTTGACTTGACCACATCAGTTTAGACACCGCATCGCCGCCTCGCTCGTAATATTCCAGTTGAATATCGTACAGTTCCCCAGCTTGTAATGCGATCGCGCCTCGATGCTCAGTGGCAGGCTGATCAATCCATTTATCAATGATTTCTTTGCCATTCACCCACAACCGCACACCGTCATCAGAGCGGGTGTAAAACGTGTAGATCTCAGAATACTGAGCTTGCACCTTGCCTCGCCAGCGAACTGTAAAATCGTCCACTCCAATAACGGTGTTGGGAGAGCCAACTCCCCAGTCAAAGTTCACCGTGGCATCAGTGCGCTGAAACTTAAAGTTCTCAAAGCTTCTGCCAGTGTAGTATTCGCCCAATAAGCCATTGCCTGTGCCAATAAAAGGAGCAGAACTACTACGATTTAGACCTAGCAGATAGGGTGAGGTTTGGCCATCAAGCGTGTCTGGAAATGGCTGTACAGCGCTCTGGGAAAAGTTTGTAGAAAGGTCTAAAACGTCTGTTGTACTGGGCATCTCCAGTCCTCCAAGATAAACATTGAACAGAGATACTCGGTGGAAAGCAATCTGAAATACGCTGGTAGATTTTAGAAACACAGCAGAATAAATCACAGCACGTGAAATTGCGCCGTAACTGTGCTCAGTTCGGTTAACAGGGCTGAGACAAATGAGAATTAAAAAGTTGAGCTATGTGGGGGCAGAGAGTTGCTAAAAGATTAATTACTTAACAACTCACGCAATCAAAGTTGACTTAATCGCAACTTGAGTTTCATTGTGAAGTCGGATTCGTAAAAACTTTATCAATTCTTAATGCATCGTCCCTCTCTAGTTTTGAGATTCTGACATTTCGGGGTTTACACCAATGGCTTATTTGCTGCTTCTAATTCAAAACGTGGAATCTCCTAGAAAAGGATGACCCAGCACAAATCTAAAGCTAACGAGAGTAATGCCAGCAGTTTGCTCAGTCACTCCCCACCTGGAGACTGACTCGACGATGAGTGAGTTGATGATTGTCTCGAATGCGAATCCGCAGGGGTGTCAGCAGCTCGTTTAAAGCTTGTCGCCAACTCGGCGAAGTTGACGGGGTTGACGCGCAGGAGGGCAATCAGGAACGCAGCGACAAAGCGTTATCTTGCTCCATGCCAAGCTAGATATAGCTTTGGTCAGAACGCTTAGGACAGGAAAAAGTGGCAAAGCCAATGCTGGGTAGGCGTTCTGACTCGCCATAGCCACGTTACAGATGGCTACGGCTATAACGACGCAAAGCATCTCGAAGTAGAGTAATCTGATTCATGAGAGTTTTATGGACGAATGTGGTAATGCCCATGCAACCCTCTCTTAATTCATGCTTTGCAAGTTTTTATCCTGTACTTAGGTTCTGTACTTAGGAAATGGGAATTAAATAAGTTTGATATTTAGTAGGCGCGGGTTTTGCTGGCAAATCTATTGCAGGGTGTAGATTGGTCTGCTAAACTCGCCCCTACAGGTCGCGAATTTATTAAATCCATGCTTCTTAGTTACGCAATTTATAGTCAAGCAGCACGCCTTAATAGATTACAAACGGAATAGTAGTAATGAAATCTATCTGTGTCTTTTGTGGCTCTAGTTTAGGGACGCGACCCATCTATCAAGAGGTCATCAAGCAACTGGGGCAACTGCTGGCTGCGCGCAACCTGAAACTCATTTATGGAGGCGGCAACGTTGGCTTGATGGGAGTCATTGCCGATGCAGTAATGGCAGCAGGCGGTGAAGTCATTGGGGTCATCCCTGAGTTTTTGGTCTCTAAAGAAGTCGCTCATACAAGTCTGACGCAATTGCATGTTGTTCCGTCGATGCACGATCGCAAAGCATTGATGGCAGACTTAGCAGATGGCTTCATTGCCCTACCGGGTGGTTATGGCACCTTAGAAGAGTTTTGTGAGATTTTAACCTGGGCACAGTTAGGACTACACCAAAAACCTCAAGGATTACTCAATATCGCAGGCTACTATGACCCACTTTTGAAGCTGTTTGATCAAGCGGTAGCCGAAAAGTTTTTGCGTTCTGACCTGCGAAATATTGTTATAGAAGCATCCGATCCAGACTCATTACTGGATAAATTGAGTGTCTATCAACCACAAATTGTTGACAAATGGTTAGATCTTCCCATCAAACCAGACCTGCTATGAGTAAAGGGTGAGATCACGGTGCAATCTCACCCAACCAGGTTTTGTTTTTACCTAGTTAAGATTCTCGTCCCGTTGCCCAGGTATCCCGCCATTTAACTGTGCCCTCACTGGCGATTACCCAACGGCGCGGAGTCAAGTTTTCTCGCAAGGGAGACTGCCCGTGTCGTAGTAGCACATACTTATAGCTAATCAACTTTCCAGCACTTTCGTTGAACGGAATTTCGCCAAACCAGGTATTGGAATTGATGTATTCGAGAGGGTAGGCTTTCGAGATATCCCAATTACCCAGTTCAGGACAATCACCGATCACTGCGATGGTTTCACCAGGCTGAGTTTGTACACCATTGACTTGAGCACGGACAATGGTTTGCCCCTTAATGCGATCGCCTACATGACTCAGCACAATTACACCGCGCGTATCCAAATTTAGCTCATAGATCTTGCCATCCTTCACTTCATATTTGTTGTGCGTAACAATGCAAGTATGTTCGCCATCGGGAAGATCTGTTTCAACGTCATTAAGGGTGACAGCTTCACCCCGATTGAGCGCGACAAAACAGACCGATTCGCGATAACGACGCACATAGCAATAAACGTCAGGCGTGAGATATTTCTGCCATTGACTCCCCATTGAAATAGCAGGATTGAGGCGACGCAAACCAGACAATCGCCGCAGTATGCCATAAATTTCGGTTTCCGTATCCCACTGCTGCATCATAGGACGGTTGTAGGGATCGTTACCGCCGTTGGTGTCGTCGTGCAGGTATTGCTCAGTGCCGTAATAGATGCAGGGGATACCGCGACAGGTCATAATTAGCGCGATCGCCACCCTCAACATCTCCGGATCTGGATTCAAACTCTGAAACCGGGGCATATCGTGGTTATCAATGAACGTTACCAGTTCAGTTGAACTTTTGTAGCGGTAATCCATGTCAAAGATTTTTTGGATCTCATGAAACCCGTCTTCCGCTCCTTGAGCCAGGGCACTCCGAACCGCTACACATAAGCCAAAATCTAGAATCGACATTCCAGACTCGTTGGCAAATTCAACCGAGCGATCGTCAAATGGGTTGCTGTAGATCCATTCACCAAAAATGAACACATCTGGACGATGCAGGTAAATATCCCCAGTAAACTCCTGCCAAAACCAGATTGGCATATGCTTCACCGTATCAACTCGCAAGGCATCTACACCTCGGTCAAGCCACTGCTTAATCGCGTCTTTGATGTATTGACGATAGTCGTTATTGTTTTCGTTGAAGGTTGCGAGTCCGGCGAGTTCGCAGTTTTGCACCTGCCATTCATCTTCCCAATCCTGCACTTCGCCGTAGTGATGATACCAGTGATTTTTGTCGTCGTTAAAGTCTGCAATTTTAACGCCATCGTCATACAGTTCACCTTTGCGACCACTAAAATCTGGATTACTGTGGTTGCACACAATATCCAGAATCAGTTTCATGTTGCGCTTGTGCAGTTCATCAACTAAGCGATCGAACACTGTATTTCGGGTTTCTTGAGTTTGGTTTAACGATGGGTTTTCACCTTCACCAATAAACCGAGGATTAATCCGTTTGAAGTCTTTTGTCCAGTAGCCATGAATCGCCGCCTGTTCAACAAATAGGGCTTCTACTTGTTCAAATAAAGGGGTCAACCATAGAGCGGTGACTCCCATATTTTTCAAGTAATCAAGTTTGTCGATAACCCCTTGTAAATCTCCACCCCAATACTTTCCCCAATCTTGCCCTTGAGGATCGTAAAGCTCTGGATTGGGACCTTCACTGTTATTTGGATCGCCGTCAAAAAAACGGTCAACGACTAAGAAGTAGATGGTCTCTTGACGAAATTCAATGTCACGAGTGTAAAGAAATTCTAAGTCAACGTCTGTTTCAGGTCGTTGAACCTCAACTAAAGCCTCAACTTCTGCTGCTGGGTTTTCGACTTGATACTGCTCTTTTGATGCTTGAGACGGAGGCGTTTGAACCATGGCAAAAATAGGGAATAAAAATGTAGAAGGCTTTCTTAAGCGTAACAGCTCGATTAACAACAGTTAATCCTGTTACTACGCTTTCGTTAGAGATTATCCAGGTTATCTATTAGGGTTGGTATCGTCCGTAAGGCTTGTCAAGTCTAAGTCTTAAGACTGATTTATAGCATTAGTGGAATAATAGCTAGGACTGAGTTGTTGATTTAAGAATTTGATAATTCAGCGATCGCGCGATCGCGTTAGTTGTTTCCAACTTACATCTAAGAATTAGATTAATACCAGACATCGAATTCTTATAAAAACAGGCTCTCCTGCCAGTTGCAAGAGAGCCTTATGTTTCCCAGATCCTTGACTATCGAAAGTAGGTTATGCAGTGACTATACAGTTCTGCGAGTCATCAAACCCCACAGGAAGATAGCGACCATTGCGCCAAGAATAGCAACGATCAAACCGGGCAAGCTGAAACCAGCAGCAACAAGTTGCAGACTTCCAGTGTTCAACAGAGAATACAAGCTGCCGCCGATGAATGCACCAACGATTCCTAAGATAATCGTTGCCAAAATACCGCCACCTTGCTGACCAGGATAAATCGCTTTAGCGATCGCACCAGCTAACAGACCCAGAACCAACCATGCAATAATATTCAACATCGTTTTGCTTCTCCAAAAAATCAGTGATCTCAAACTGCTGGTAACAGCTTATCGGTAGTGCCTCTGCATTTCCTTCTATCATTAGAAATAACCCCAAAAATCTTTGGTAGTAGAGCAAAGCTTGGGTGATAGCGCGTATAGCTTTTACCGATGTCCTCCAAATCCTGCTTTTTGTGGCTTTGTCTTCCCTTTTGGCTTCTCTTTTTTGACTTCTAATAGAGCCTCTTGAAACAGATTGTGCAAATGAATTGGAACACTCGCAATTTCTGGCAATTCTGGCTCAGCAGGCTTACCAAATTCATCTAAAAGCGCATCTAAATCAGGTTCTAGTTGAAAGGTAGGACGACCTAGTACTTGTTGAAGAACTGTTTCCAAACGGTCTGGATATTGTTTAGCTAACCGTTGCCATACAAATCGGTTAATTTCTGAATTT
>JACYLN010000001.1 GCA_015272515.1 Leptolyngbyaceae cyanobacterium C42_A2020_001
TACATCTGAATCTTCTCTCCAAATTTCGCAACGGGAGTTCAAAGAATTTAAAGAAGGTGTCGTTTTTGGGCTGAGTTCAGGACTCGCCGTTCGCGCTCTAAAACCGCGATTTCGACTGGAACTCAGCCAACACTACAAGCCCGATTGGTTAACCTTTATCTCTGCCAGCCCCTCCATTGATCAATTTACACCGGAGGCAGACTCGCCCGAGTTTCACAGTAAGCTGAGGGCTACGGTGCAACCTAACGGAACTAGCCCGGATGAATGGTAACTAGCTGACAGGAGTCTCTTGAGGCTTGGTCACACCCATCCGAATCTCAGAACAAAACGATGCCATGCTAAAGCCACCAAACCGCTTCAAAATACTGGTTCGCAGACGCAGATTGGGGCTGGCAAACCACAGCCGTTCTTCTGAGTACATGGTTTCGTACTCGGTAATTAGGGTTAAGGCTTCGTCGCTCCCAATCACATAGCGCCCGGCCACGGGAGCTTTTTCGGCATACCCCGTTTCACGCAATAGTTTGCCTTCGTTCGGTTTTTCTAAATCTGCTACGGGTACTAATACGGTAGACCCAGCGTGTTTCTCTTCATCCCACTCCATTGTGCCATTCCAGGTCACTCTGGCACCGCAGAGAGCTGTTGTCGGGTCAATGCTGTATTGTTCGCACAGCTTAATCACTTCCGGGTCTGCCTTGTCCAACATTTCGATCACGAGGTCAGATTTGCCTGCCTCGGATTGTCTGAAGGCAAGGTGATGACTGGTTCGCTGAGAGAACCATTTGCCACTGCTTAATTCAAAAAACTCTACTATATCCATCGCTTTGAAATCGCCTTGCAAACCTTATGGTCAATTTTCTCATTATTGCAAGTTTAGGGAAGAGTGCGGCATGGAGTAGGCGGCGATCGCGCTGAGTGCCAGCACCACCGTCAACATCGAAACGGCAACCCAGGTGAGCGGAATTCCCAGCCAGGCATTAACCTGCAAGCTGCCAGAGGGCAAAAAGATGACTTCAAACCGAGCCAGGGGTTCAATGTTGCTGCTGCGCTTGATTTGGTCCGCATCGGTGAGTTCTGGTAGGGGAATTTGGTCGAGTTGCTCCACCGCAGGGGAATTAACTGGGGTATACGCAGCGATCGCGCCGTTTTGGGTAACTCCAACCAGGTAAGTCAGTGCGTCGTCATTGAGGTGCTCACTTGTCCAGGCGGAATTAATCCGGCGCTGAAGCTGTCGTGCCAGCGACTTCACCAAGTCATGATCCAGAATTTCGGGAGCCACGACCAGCGGTGATGTGTAGTCGCGGAGTGTTAGATCCACGGTTTTCTTCTTTAAGGCACATAGGGCGATCGCTTGCGTCGTCCCTAAAATGCCTGCGGCTAAAATGCTAGTTTCTAGAGGCAACCGGATCCCGGCAGACAATAGCAACACGCTAAGAAAGGTAAAGCTAGAGGAGAGCAATACGGCGATCGAGGGCACCCCCATCCACCATAAATTTGAACGTGTATATTGCCGCAAAAACAACCATTGTGTTAGACCTAACCAGATGGCACATAACGCCGTGAGCAGTACCCTCAACCCCCCCGCTGCAAACACCACCGCTGCTGGAGGCAACGTCTCAAACAAGTCAACCACTCCTGACGCATTGGTCAAAACACCAATCCAGCCCCACCACGCCTCCAGTGATACCGTCAGCAAAACATAGCCTGCCGTTCCTGCCACAATCCAGAGCCAATCTGCCAGATATTGCCGTAAGACAAGCCACTGCATGGCGCTAACCACCAAGCCAGACACCAGCCCAGTGACCAATGCCGAAAGTAACCCACGTTCTAGGGCACGCGCTGGCATGAGCGGATCTTGCATAGATCGCAAGACAAACCAGATAAGGAACCAGCCAAACCCGGTTGCCAAAATAAATAGCACCGTGAATCGATAGCGGGCAAAGGGCGGAATCAGAAATTGTTGAGATGCTGGAAGTAGCACAGATTGGTTCGTTGACGGGTTGAGCGGCGATCGCATAACAGCTAGTAAGCAAACGACAGACAGAACAATTGGAGAAGAACTTTACACCATCCGCTAGGGTGGAGAATAGCTCCAACAACACTCTGTAAACCTTCTCGCTTCGCTTCTTCAGTTTTCATTTTTTATAATTTCTTCCGAATAAAGCATTCAAGCGATCAACGGATTTTAGCAAAGTCTTGCTTCAGACTTTAGCCTTTTCAATGCCGTTTGTCTGCTAGTAGATTTTCCCTTGTCTGTTTATTAATCAGGCGTTTGGGGAAAACTGAACCGTAACCATTTTGCAGCTGCGGTTTCATTGCATCTATGACCTATTCCCTGCGAATTGCAGATATGCCTGCAACCGAACGCCCACGAGAGCGGCTAATCTCCTACGGTTCGCGCCATCTTGCCACCGCAGAACTGTTAGCAATCCTGCTAGGAACGGGACAAGGTCCAGGAAAGCTTTCAGCCGTGGGGCTGGGGCAATACATTTTGCAGGAATTAGGACAGGGGAAAGAAGATCCGCTGTCTGCACTGCGGGATGCCAGTGTGGGTGAACTGACCCAAATTTTGGGTGTAGGTGAGGCTAAAGCCGCAACGATTCTGGCAGCGATCGAGCTTGGGAGGCGAGTATTTCAAGTGCGTCCAGCAGAACAGACCGTCGTGGATGATCCGGCGATCGCCGCCGCCGCTCTCAGCCATGATCTGATGTGGCAAGCACAGGAACGGTTTGCCGTACTCCTGCTGGATGTGAAGCATCGCCTTTTAGGTAGGCGCATTATCACCATTGGCACCGCCACCGAAACCCTCGCCCACCCACGCGACATTTTTCGAGAGGTAATCAAGCAAGGAGCAACGCGTGTGATCGTGGCGCACAATCATCCTTCTGGAAACACTGAACCCAGCCCCGAAGACATTCACCTGACGCGCCAGCTTTTGTTAGGAGCGCAATTTCTCGACATTCCCCTGCTGGATCACCTGATTTTGGGCAATGGAGACTTCCGCAGCCTGCGCCAAACAACCAGCTTATGGAGTGAACTACCTCAAGGTGACTAACCACTTCTATTAAGAGATTATGTTTAGCAAAGTTATTTGCTGCTGTGTATGAGCAGGCTTTGCTAGGTTGGCATCTAACAATGCAGTTGAAGCTTTCTGTTCGCAGATTTTATGGTTAGGACAGCTTGGAACACGATCTTTATTGATAAAGACCCAAATGATCCCTATGAAGGTTGGGGGTGGGTAGAAGTCACGGTTGAGGATTGCAGACGGCTTAGTGTACCCACTCGAAACCCTGACACATATACAAGATTCTGCAAATCTCCATCTGAACGAATTAAGTTGCCAAACAACGGAAATCTTCCATCTAGAGGTAAAGCTGGTGCAAAGAAGTTTTTGCTTAATCTTGATGGGGAAATTATTACGATAAGGGCACAAAAGTCTCTGACTATTCAAGCGGTATGTGCTTGGCTCAAAACCTGGGCAAGTCTAAGTGCGAAAGTTGTCACTCCAGGTAGTAGAACACATTCTCTTGATGGTGAGAAGCTAGCTCACCGAGCTCATTTCGTTTATTTCATTCTGAATGAGGACAGTAATGCGATCAAAATAGGTCGGGCAAGAGACTTGACGAAGAGACTCAAGGCACTTCAAACATCCAGCCCAACTAAACTAACACTCATTAAGTCGATGCAGGTTGAAGGAATTGAAGCAGCCCAAGCGTTAGAACAATCGCTGCATCAACAATTTAGCGAGGTCAGATTAGCCGGAGAGTGGTTTAAGGCTGAGCCATTTTTGCTTGAGTACATTCAGCAGTTATAACGGCTGTTTTGACTTATGGAGGCGGAAGTTCTGGGGGTGGTTCGGGCGGGAGAGCGGTGGGAGGGGGTTCTGGTCGCCAGCGAGGAGCATCGTAGTACTGGGGAGACGAGTCACGGTTGCGATCGCCATTACGCCCACTCCAAGAGTCTCCAGCCCAACGGTGAGAGGGGCGAGTAGCTGCCAATTGAGCAGACCAGGCGGCAATTTCCTTCTGCGCCGCTTCGTAGAGTGCCCGTCCTGGAGCAATTTGGTATGCTAACCCGATCGCTGCACCAAAGCTGCCTTGATCTGCCAGCGCTTTTGCTTCGTCTAAAATTGGTTGATCTTCAGCCGTTTGGATCATCCGAGTCCACCGCAGAACCGCCGCTTGAGCTTCTGCATGTAGGGCACGTCCTGCTGGAATCGTGTTGACTTTTTGGATTGCCTCTGCCAGCCGTTTTTGGTTAGCCAGTTTGCGGGCTTGTTCTAGGATAGGTTTATCTTCAATCGTTTGAATCTGGTGTCGCCAATCAAAAATAGCGGCTTGGGCATCCGGGCGTAGAGCACGTCCTAGAGGGATCTTACTGGCATGAGCGATCGCGGCTTGCAAGTTTTTCACATTGCCTGATCGGGCCAATCGCTGTGCCAGAGTCAAGTAGGGACGATCTTCTACCCGCTGAATTTCTTTGCGCCATTCCGCAATTAAGGTTTGAGCAGCAATTCGGTTGGGGCGCGTGGGTGTAATCGTTTGTGCCATCTGAATTGCCAGTTGCAACGTGGGAATGTGTGGCACTTTGGCAATGGCGCTTGCTAGGGTTAACTGCGTCAGGTCTTGCACCTGATATTCCAAAGATGAAATTCGCCTCTGAGCAAGGGGATAGAGCGGACTCTGCGGTTGAATTTGTTGTAGGGTAGCGAGGGCGATTGTTTGTTGCCAGACGCGATCGTAGGTAAATAGAGGAGTGGATGGGTTCGCTGCCTGCTGCGCTCGGCTCACCCAAAGCACCTCCTGAAGTGCTGGAGACAGGGCAGTCTCGGCAGGAAGCCATTGTGCGGCAGCGATCGCCCCTGCAATATTCCCTTGCGCCAACTGACTTTCCGCAGCCTTCACCAAAACCTGACTCCACCGCTGCACATCTTTTTTCGCGGTTGCACTGACGTAGCTGCGGGGATTGATTTGGGAGGCTAAGCGAATGGCTCGCCCCACTGTTTCCAGATTGGCAGGTTGCGCTTTAACCAGTGTCTGCAACTGTTGCAACTGGTTGAAGGCAATCCGCTCTGTTACAATCCGTTCCCTCAAACGGTTCAACTGTTGCTGTTGATATTGACTCACTCGACTGGAGGGGGGTTGTAGTTCAGCTTCGGCTTTCTTCCAATCCTGATTTTTCAACGCCGCTTCCACAATGTCAGCTAGCAGATGGTCGCGATCGCGCAGTTTCTTCCACTCCAAAATCGAGTTTTTCGCTTCTCGGTAAACCGGGTTTCCTGGCTTGATCTCGTCCGCAAGCTGAATTGCGCCATCTAAGTCATTTTGCAAAGCTTTTGTGCTGGCAAGTTGCAGCAATTGTTTAGACCATTCCCGCTGCAGCCGTGTAGCGCGGTCATAAAGCTGATTGTTCGCCGACCACGGCTCGACTAAATTCAACCCAGCGATCAATGCCTCAGTTGTGCCAGAACGGGCAGCTTGCTCAGCACAGAAGAGCTTATCGGCATCAAGGGAGAAAAACCAGAGGCGATCGCACTCTGGCACTGGCGGAATGGTGGATAGCCAGTTAAACGCGGCATAGCCCGTTCCCCCACAAAAAGCCACCAAACTCACCCAAATTAAGGGAGCACCCGCCCGCCTTGCGCCCTGAGCAAATTGTCTTCGGAGGCGGCTTGGCAGCAGTTTTTTGGGGGTAAGAGTTTTGGTTAGAGGAGGCTGGGGCAATGATGCAGAAGCGTAATCTGCTTGAGGTTGAGATGGTGGCTGAGCATCATCTCCCCCCTCTAATGGCGGCGAAAGATCACTCTCAAGCGGGGGCTGACTGATTTCCAGTTGATTGCTTGCATCAGCAGACGCAGCAGCATCTGGCGCATTGATTGCTGGATGCCCCTGAGGTTGAGTTTGTGGTCTTGACGCTGGTTGTGGACGAAATCGGTCGATTGCCCTTTGTGACATACTTCAGCGTTTCCAGGTTGAGTAGCAGCCGCGATCGCTAAAAAATTCTTGCCACTGAAGAAATCATCTAGCTTTCTTCAACCGCGATTGGGAAGTTGCCGCTATTGTATAGGCGATGGCTAAGATTGGAACGCTATGAAATTTCACATCTGCAACCGGGCTGATTTCTAACCGCTACGAAGCCGTTTTCCGGTAGCCATAGAAATTAATATGGTAATCCGTAATCCGAACACCAGTTTGTTCTTCAATTTGCTGAATAATTGCTTCGGGCAATTCTACGTGAACATCTAAGATCTGGTTCGTGTCCAAGCAATTGACATGGCTATGAGAGTCACTGATGTTGCCATATAAGCGTCCATCTGAACGCTCAATACATTCAATAATTCCTTGCCCAGACAGGGCTTCCAGGTTTTGGTAAACTGAGGTATGCCCAATATCTTTACCTTGCTGATTCAGGCGATCGTAAATCTCTCTGGCAGACAAATGCTCCTGAGCATCCCACAGCAGTTCTAAAATGTAGCGACGCTGACGACTCAGACGCATTCCCAACGTTTGGCAACGATCTAAGGCATCTTCTAAGCAGCGAATCGATTTTGCGGGAATAGTATCGTTGGTCATGTCAAAACGCTCTCAAATCAGAGTCTTTAATAACAAATCTGGTGATAAAGTTCGCAGAACTAACTGACCTCGGATCTCAGAAACTGTGCTGCCTGGCATACGCACGCAAAACACAATCAAGGAAGCTGGCAAGTATAAAAACTTGCTGAGAGGTATTCCTGCACACTCTACCTCTACGTATAGTTCTAGCACAGGCTAAAGCAAACTCGCTACAACTTTGATTTAGATTTATTGATGGTAATGGGTAAGCAGTAATGGGTAAGCAGTAATAGGTAACCGGCAAGGCAAGGGGGAAGGTGGGGGAATCAGGAGACGGAAGGATTTGAGATTGCGTTCATCTGATTCGTCCCCTGTTCCTTCACAATAGAAAAGGACAAAACCGTTAAAACTCGCGCTTTATGACCTTCTTTCGATCGCACTTGCCCCTTTCAATTCAGCAGTTCTTTCGCTGGAGGGTATTCGCTGGAGTGCTTCTCAGCCTGTTTCTGACATTCGGTGGCGTAATCTGGGTGCATCCATTGCCTGCGATCGCCGGACTTAACGACGACCGTTACGACGGCGACATCTTCGCACTCTATGCTGGCAACGGCTCCCTCGTTCCACCCCGATACACTTTAGAACAAGCATTTCAACGCCAACGCCCCACCTTACTGGTGTTGTACGCCGACGACAGCAGCGACTGTAAGCAATACTCCACGATTGTTTCTCAACTCCAGGCGTTTTATGGACGTGCCGCCGACTTTCTCGCCGTTCGAGTTGACTCGTTGCCCATTCAAGAACGCTACACCCCCACTGAACCCAGTTTCTACTACAAAGGCGTAGTGCCTCAAACCGTCTTGTTTGACTCCACTGGGAAGGCGGTTTTGAACCAGGCGGGAATTCTGCCCTTTGAACAGGTGGACGATGCCTTTCGCGAGGTGTTTGATCTGCTGCCCCGCTCCGAATCGGTTGAACTAAAACGCCGTTCGGTGAACGAGATCAGCACAGAACTTGCCCGGTAGTAGTCTGTGTTACCTCCCGGTTCCCTAAACTGCCTCTAAAGTTCTCAGAAACAAATTGTTTAGAGAGAACTGGGGAAGTGATCAAAACACATGACAGTTTGGGAGTGCTTCGTTCATACTCAAGGAAAGTTTCAGCGTCCGCTGCAAGCATCGTGAAGTAACCCCCTCCTAGCAGGGTCACTTTGACCAAAGGATTGCTGGATGTCCCAGAGTTACAGCACAGACGACCTGATCAAAATCCTGGCGGCAGAACGGCGGGCTTGCATGAATGGGCAACGCCTGAATTTAGCTGTTAGCCCGTCTGGTAGCCCATTTTTAGATAAGTTCCTCCGCTCAGAGGGGCTTCAGAAATTTACTGCCTACAGCGACTTCCGGGCTGCGGTTCATCGCTACCAGCGGGAGAATTACGTTTCGGGGATCGTCTGGCAAACACTCATGGTGCGAGGACGGTACATTCGCTTCCCAAAAGTAGATGACCAACTGATTGCGTTGCCAGATGATCTGGAATTGCTGAAAACTGCGAGAGAGCAGCTTTTTGCCTTTTGGTGGGAGGTTACGGCTGAGATGGATTTGTATCTGAGTTTGAACGGGGGAAAGTTTTATCAGCCTGTTACGTCGGTGTATGTCGATCGCATTATGCAGCGTACTGAGTGGGCAAGTTTGAGCCAGCAAGGAAGTTCTACTAACTTGGAGATGATTCTGCAATTGGGATGGGGCAAACCGGAGGAAGCCTCTTACCGTCGGGGTTTTCCTGAATCTGGCAGTGAACATATTCATGCTGTCAATCCTGGAAATCAACCATTGGGATAGGGCAATGGAGGCAACGACCAGTGGAAACAGGTGCCATTTTTGATCCTACGGGGCTGTATCGCTATTCACTTTGGCGGGAGTGGGATCGGGCTGCACCAAAAGTTGGGTTTGTGATGTTGAATCCGAGTCAGGCGGATGCGATCGCTGATGATCCTACGATTCGTCGCTGCATCGGGTTTGCGCGGTTGTGGGGTTATGGAGCGATGGAAGTCGTCAATTTATTTGCCTACCGCACGCCCCATCCCAAGTTTCTGAGCCAGGTGGGTGAACCGATTGGAGTAGAGAATGATGATTACTTACAGTCGTTGGCTCAACGAGTTGATTGCATTGTTCTTGCCTGGGGCAACTGGGGCAGATTGCAGGGACGAGATCGCGCCGTACTCCAGCTTTTAACCTCATCCCATCCCCTCTATTGCTTTGGCTACACAAAGCAGCAACAACCGCGTCACCCGCTTTACCTCAAGAGTGGGGAGAAACTGAGGGCGATCGCTTTGCCGCAACAGGTTCAAATCAATAGCCCACTGTTAATCAACCGCTGAGATATGGGGCAAGTTTGGATGCGATCGCTTCCTTCTTTTTTCATCAGGCGTTTACTTTTTGGCATCTTTCCAACCTTCGTAAACGGCGATCGCGGCAGCCATTCAATACTTCCTTTATTCGGGCTTGAGCAATCGCACAAAACCAGCCTGCTCAAAGTGATGATCGGTAGTGAGTGCTGCTTGCAGTCCCATCTGTTGCATGAGTACAAATGAGGTGCAGTCCACCAATGACCAGGTTTTGTCTGATCTTGCCTTACAAAGTTGCCATGCATTGGCATCGATCTCAGGAGTAATGTGAATGACTTGAATATGTTCAGATTGTTTGATGGCATCTACTACTTGAAATATGGTGTTGCGCGGAATGCGTAAAGGGCTTTGTAGGAGGGCAACCAGTTCCGCAACAATATAACTGGTTGTAATGAAGTGTCGTTGAGCCTGCCAAGCATTAAGAAAGTACTGCTGTGCCTGGGAATGGTAAGCTTCGCTAGACACAAAAACATTTGCCCAACCAGAAGTATCAACAAATAGGTTATTCATCGGGATGGAGTTCTCGGTATAACGCCTGTCCGATGTAATAATCGTGATTTTCACCGAGATCGGAGATGCCTTCGAGGTGAATCGAACCAATCAGTTTCAGAATTGGATCATCTTCGGTTTGCACTTCTGCTTGCGATTGAACTACAGGAGGTAATTGCTGGGACAGTAATTCCAGTACAACTTGCTCTGGAGATTTATTCAACCGCTGCGCTTGTAAAATTAGTGACTGCTCTAATTCGTCTGAAATTTGGATAGTAAGTATTTTAGCCATAGCTAATCTCCATTTAAGAGGGAATATTGAAAGCCAGAATGATTAAGGTGAGTTTGCGATCGCGCCTCTGCTATTCATTTTCCTTCAGCGATCGCTTCCTCCCTCATTCATAACCCACTGAGCAATTGCGATTTCTACTACGTTGCTGGATGGTCAGGATGTAATTGATCGAACTGCCAACGCTGTGGGTTTGTTTGAATGTAATGCTGAATTCTTTGAAATGTTTTGGCATCGTGAATGATGTGTTCATAGTAGTTACGTTGCCATAACTTTTGATTGAATGGTTCCCAATGCTGCTGTTTAACCCCAATCGTATATTGATGGGTGGAAATTGATTTGAATGCACCGATAACATCCCCTAATTTTGCCCCTCTTTTTCTGGATAGGGCGATCGCGGGGTTGTCTGTAAGGGTATCGCTTGTGGATACCCTTACGGGATTTGATACCAACCTAATGATTCCATGCACATGGTTTGGCATGACCACAAACGCTTCTAATGTAATATCGGGGAACCGTTCGGGTAACATCTGCCACACCTCTTGCACCATCTGTCCCACATCATTCAGGTGCATTTTGCCATCCCAAATTTCGCCGAATAAACAAGCGCGATGTTGCACGCAAATCGTCACAAAATAGGCACCTGACCAAGAATAGTCATATCCTTTGAGCCGAATAGAGCGCCGATGATGTTTATTCGGGTCGTATTTCATCCATTTCTCTCTGCCCATTTCTCATAGCATTCCCCACTGCCATTTGGCGATTGCAAAAAATTTTGTGTTGGGGGTAGGTCTTGTACCTATCCTGTTGGTTTCTTGGGGGCAGGCACGAGACCTGCCCCTACGGGGGTGGATGTCGGGGAATGGGGGCGATCGCAAAATCGGGGTACGCCGTAGGGACGTAGGGGTAGGTCTTGTACCTACCCTAGACATGGGTGTGGGACATCAGACCCGCCCCTACGGGGATTGGATGCCCAATTGCCGTTTCAATGCCTCCGGCACAGTCCTTGCCGTTTCCAATCCCATCACCCCATCCCAAACGGTCTCCGCATCCCAGATGATATTTTCCAGATCAGCATCGGTTAAATCGGCATTGGTCAAATCCGCACCCCGCAGATCGGCACTGCTGAGGTTGGCACTGTCGAGGTAGGAGTTGGAGAGGTTGGCGCTGGTGAGGTTGGCACTGTCGAGGTAGGAGTTGGAGAGGTTGGCACCGTCGAGCTCGGCTCTGTAAAGGTAAGCACTGAAGAGATTGACGCTGGTGAGGTTGGCATTGTAGAGGTCAGCTTTGGTGAGGTCGGCTCTAGTGAGGTCAGCTTTGGTGAGGTTGGCATTATAGAGGTCAGTTTTGGTGAGGTCGGCTCTAGTGAGGTCGGCTCCAGTGAGGAACGATCCGACAGTTATGGTAAAGCTAGCTAGCAGGATCGCGTCACTGTATCGAATGACTTTAGATAAACGATCTGCATGGCCAAAAATTGCTTCAAGTGGTTGTCCACTAGGACAAAACACGATCGCATCCCCTAAGCCCTTCTGACTTTGCCCATATCGATGCAATTCCAGGCACAGGATCATCACATTCAAACCCGTGTAAACATCAACTTGGCGTTGTCCGGTGGTAATGCCTTGCTGTCTGGCTCACCAACATCATGCACTGTTCTAGTGTTGGGTTTTTCTTCGTCGTCTCGGCAATGAGTTTGAGGATGCCAACCGCTAAAGGCGCAAACGGAATCGTATCTTTGACAATTTGCACCAAAGGGGAATTCAGCACATCCAGCAAGGAAGAGAATTGCCCCACATAATCCTGGAACACAGAAATTTCTACCTTGCTGCCTTGCTCTTTCGCTGTCTTTGCCAGATCCAGAATTGCTTTTGCCGCATCGGTTCCGGTTTTGGTGACGGTTTCTGTCCGTGTCCAATTTAGTTCGCGAATGTCCGTACTTAACCACTTCCAGAGCTTCATCCTGGTTGCCTTGAAACTAAGTAGCTAGGCGGGATTAATTGTAGGATGGATTAGCGATAGCGTAACCCATGCGGGCGTTGGGTTTCGTATCTCAACTCAACCTACACAATCTTCAACTTAATTTGTCCCACCTATTTCCACCAATGTAGCCTGGAGTTTACTGAATGCTCAGTGCCAGGCTCGGAAGAAGGTGGTTTCTTGCCAGATGGGGGCAGTAAGTTGGGCGATCGCATTCATTTCTGTGGAGTTGAGCGGTTGATAGCCGCGGGCAACCTGGACGTTTTGTTCAAGCTGTTCTACCGTTTCGGCAGCGATGACGCAACCCTGCACACCAGCCAGCGACAGCACATAGCCCATTGCTTGCTGCATATTGAGAGCATTGGGTTTGAGAATGCGTCCGTAGGCGGGAATTTTCATGGCAATCACGCCCACTTTCTTTTCCTGAGCGACAGGCAAAACGGTTGGCGCGAAGGGGTTGGGGTGATGGGGGTCGGCGGCGTTGAGCGATACCAGCGTGGTGTCGAACGGGTAACGGCGCAAGCCTTCAGCAATTACCGCGGGGTCGTGGTGTCCGGTGATGCCACTGAAGCGGATCAGTTTTTGCTGTTTGGCTTCTTCCACCGCTCGGATGGCACCGTTTTTGCCAAAAATCTCATCCAGTTCAGATGCAAAAGAAACGTGGTGCAACTGCCAGGAGTCGAGATAGTCAGCTTTGAGGCGTTTCAGCGATCGCTCCAGGTCTCTCCAGGCTCCATCGCGATCGCGGGCGCTGGTTTTGCTGGCAATGAATAAGTTCTTGCGGTTCGTTGGCAGCGCTCTGCCCAAATAATCTTCGCTGGGTCCGTAGCTGGCAGCCGTGTCAAAATAGCGAATGCCCAAATTCAATGCCGCTTCAATAATGGCTCTTGCCTGAGCTTCTTGCCCTTCCCAGGAAAGGGGGGTTTGTCCGGCTCCGCCTAAGCCCAAAATCGGCAATGGGATGCCTGTCTTGCCCAAGACCCGCTCTGGCATAGGGGCTGGCACTCCAGAAGAAGATTCAGCAGGCTGCACCGTCTGGTTTGCCACGGATTGCTGTTTTGCCAACGAGCCACCCACAATGCCACTGGCAAGGATGCCGCCGACGGCAAACAGCGATCGCCGAGTGATTTTGCGGTTCATGGTTACCTCTACACTTTCAACATCCGCTCTTCGATACTGTGCCAAGTTTGGGGTGAAACTCTCACGGCTGCCTGTTTACAGCGAACGATCAACCAATTCGCATAAAGATAGCGTTCCAGTTTGCGGTGTTCCTCTGTCGAGAGGCTGATCCAGGTGGGGTCGAGTTTGAGGCTGGTAAACCAGGTGTGGAAGATGCGGCTATGGAAATCCTGAATCACATGCACAGGCTGGCGCACATCCGGCGCAACCTGTTTCAGTTCTTTTAACCGGGTCACCAGCACTTCCACTGTAAAAGCTTGGAGAGCGCTGTGTTTTGCCAGTTCATCGGTAAAGGTTTGGGTAAAGGTTTTGGCGAGGGCTTGTCCCATCGGGCGGCTGGGCATGGATTGGGTGAGGGCGATCGCTAGGGCGCGGGTGGGCAGTGCGGATCTTGCCGGGGTGTTTTCCTGGTCGTACAGAAACTTGGGCGTGCGGGTATGAGCCAGGGTGCGGGCAAGCTCCAGGGTGCCAGCAATTTTGTGGTCTAACACCCTTGCCAGGTTGAGGGCGCGATCGCTAACTAGTGCCAGAAACAGTGCTGTGGTGCGTTTGGCAGCGGCAGATAACCCCTCGCTGGCATCATCCGTAATCTCGGTGGCCCAATTCAGCAATGCTCGCAGTTTGGGCGTGTTGATGTAGGTTTTTGCCTGGGTTTCCATTGCTAGCAACAGCGGATCGGCTCCGCCGCGCATCAAACCTGCCACCAACAAAAACACTTCCTGCCAGCGTTCGTGGGTGAGGTGGTCTTTCACCAGTTGTTTAGTGAGGTGATGATCGTCGATGTATTGAGCGGTGAGGTATTCCTGTAAGGTAAGGTGCGAAAAGGAGAAGACATCCTGCGCCCGTTCCACCAAAATGCCTTGCTGAATCGCGATCGCCTCCAACACGGCTTCCCCGTTGAGATGTCGAGGTGCATTCAGGTTATCTGCCAAAAAGGTTTTGATTTGATCCACCACTTCCCGCTGGGAGAAGAACAACCGATTTGCTTCAAACCCCTGAAAGGCAATTTCCGACAGCAACACTTCTTCCAATTCGGTATTCAAGCCCTGATAAATCTCATCAGTCATAATGCGTTTTTCGGCTGCCCATTCTTCCAGCAACACGCGCAAAGCTTTGCGATACAGCACACTGCGGTTTTGCGGAAAATTTTGCGAACTGTGGTAAACCAAACACAGCAATGTCAACAGCAACGGTGATTGCGCCAGTTCCCGCGCCGCTCGATATTCCACTTTTTGTAGCAGATGCCAGCATTTTTGAGCGGTTCCGGCTTCGCGATCGGCATCGGAGTTGAACCAGTTGAAGATGAATTCTTTAATTTGTTCGTGGGTAAAGTCTGCCATTGCCACATCACTGAAGCGGCGGAAGTTGTGGCGATAGGCGGCGATGCGGCAGGAGGCGATGAAGCGGTTTTTGTCGTGTTGATCCACAAAGTTTTGAATTTGGCGGATGGCGTTGTCCAGATTCTTTGTCGGCACTTCATCCAGCCCATCAAACAAAATCAACAGTTTGCCCTGCTCCAATAGTTTCTCTGTCACTTCATCCGGGGAGGGAAAGCCGCAGATACGGAACTCCTGGGAGATCGCTTTCTCAATGGCAATTTCAGGAGCAGTAAAGTTCTTCAATTCCAGAAACACTGGAATGCACTCATGCACATAACCCCCACCCAACCCTTTCAATGCTTCTAACCCCATCTTGCGGAGAAACGTGGATTTTCCCGCGCCTGGACCACCCAGCACCATCAGATATTGCTTCTCATTCGCCACCTTCAGCCCATCTTGCTTTTTAGCGGTCTTTTTTTGAAAGCTACGCTCTGATTGGGCACGAAAGGCTTTTTCCAGGTCTTCGATTGACTCAAACCGACTAATACCATCGCGATCGAGAAATTGCACTGCCGTATACACCGCTTCCAGTGGCGCAGGCTCCCGCATTCCCAAGACCTTCAACACCCCATGCCGTTTGGCATAGTTCCAGGCGTATTGCTCCGATGCCCGATTGATAACCTGCTCTGGATCTTCGTTTTGCTCCTTCACCCAGCCAAAAAACTTGCCGCCCCCATCACAGACAACACGGGTGACAATCGATGCCAGGGTGATAGCGGCGGCTGGAACTAGAATCCGTTCAATGAACATGAGCAATGATCCGTTTCAACGCAGTGTGCAAACGACGAAAAGGATGGAGTAATCTCTATTCAAAAAATGTCATACCTTCCACTGTAATCGCACACTTGCTCATACCATCCCAAGATTGAGTGAGTTTTTGCAAAGATGACCCGATCGGGTAGGTGGTGTTAGCGATTGGTAGACAACCACACCTCTTACGGTGCCCGGTTCATTTCCTTAACTAACTTAAAAGGCGCGTTCTGGCAAAAATCAGCATAGACTGGTGAGCAAATTCGCTGGGGGCCGCCTCCCGCAATATGCAATGAACAGATCCTTTAAGCTTCCGCTGACTACCCGACAATATGCCCAGGCAACTCAGGTTACGACTGTTGCAGAATTACCTGAAGCATTGGGCAGCGTTGGTTTGGCAACCAATCGCCCCACCTTAGTTCTGATTGGCGGTGCAAGCGGCATTAGCCAGGACTATATGCTGCGGTTGCGAGATTTGTTTGTGGAAGTGCTGGCTCCGTTGGTGGAAACGGCAGGCGCTTGCGTGGTAGATGGCGGAACAGATGCGGGAATTATGCGGTTGATGGGGCAAGCCCGTGCTCAAATGAAGGCAACCTTCCCACTGGTGGGTGTAACGGCGATCGGAACCGTGATTTTGCCAAATGTGCGCCCAGTTTCAGCAGATGCCGCCCGATTAGAACCGCATCACACCCACTTTGTGCTGGTGCCGGGCAAGGAGTGGGGCGATGAATCTCCCTGGATTGCTCAAGTGGCGAATGAATTGGCTCGAAGCGCTGGTTCGGTAACATTGCTCATTAATGGTGGAAAAATTGCCTGGATTGATGTAACCAATAGCGTCAAGGCAAAACGACCCGTGATCATAATTGCTGGCAGCGGACGCACGGCAGATACATTGGCGGCAATGCTACGGGGTAAAACGATGGATGATTCTACGCCTAAATTTACTCAAACGGGCTTGCTGAAGGCGGTTGATTTAGAAGAGGGGTTTGACGCGATCGCGCATCTAATCACAACCCACCTCACACCCTGCTCGATCAAACAGGAAACATGATTGGATGATTTCTGAGTAATTTACGCGATGTGCAACTTTTCGCCCTCACCTCCCCAACCCTCCTCTCCCAAATCTGGGCGAGGAGGGAGTTTGAACCCTTTCTGACTCCCTTCTCCCAACATTGGGAGAAGGGTTGGGGATAAGGGCAAATGCAGCATTGAAGGAAATTTTAAGGAAGTCGTACATCCCATGTAATTTTCCAGCTTCTATCTCCTCAGGCTCGCCTCATTTCAGACAAAAACCCGATATGCTCAAATTGAACCTTGACTCCGCTGAGAATTATGTCTGCACTCCACACTGCCCCCTACGGCTCCTGGAAATCTCCCATCACCTCTGATCTGATTGTTGCCGGAACAATCGGCTTGGGTGGAGCGTGCTTAGACGGAGACGATGTTTACTGGAGCGAATTGCGTCCTACAGAAGGCGGGCGATCGGTGATTGTGCGACGGACTCCCGATGGGCAAACGCAGGACATTACACCAGCCCCTTTTAACGTTAGAACTCGTGTGCATGAATACGGCGGCGGTTCCTATACGGTGCATCAAGGCGTGGTCTATTTTTCCAACTTTGCGGACCAGCGAATTTACAAACAGGTGGTTGGAGAAGATCCTGTTGCCATCACGCCGGAAACTCAGTGGCGCTATGCCGATAGTGAGGTTGATACGCTGCAAAACCGACTCATTTGTGTGCGAGAAGACCACACGGGCGAGGGAGAAGCCGTTAATACGATTGTTAGCATCCCGCTGGATGGCGGCGAGCAACAGGTGCTGGTGTCGGGCGATGATTTCTACTCCTCACCGCGCCTCAATCCGGCTGGGACAAAACTTGCCTGGATCAGCTGGAATCATCCCGATATGCCGTGGGACAGTACTGAACTGTGGGTAGCAGACCTGACACCGGAAGGCGCGATCGCCCATTCCCAAAAAATTGCGGGGGGTGCCCATGAATCAGTCGTGCAGCCTGTGTGGTCACCGGATGGGGGATTGTATTTCGTCAGCGATCGCTCCAACTGGTGGAACCTATACCGCTGGTATCCCGACGCTAACCGCGAAGTAGAAGCCCTTTGCCCGATGGATGCAGAATTTGGCATGCCCCATTGGGTGTTTGGCTATATCAATTACGGGTTTGAGTCGGCAGAGCGCTTGATTTGCACTTACAGTCAGGAAGGGATTTTCTACCTGGCAAGCCTGAACACTCAAACCAAACAGCTAGAACCGATTGAATTGCCTTATACCGAACTGGGCGGTATTCATGTGGTACCCGGAAAAGTCGTGTTCAATGCTGGATCGGCAACCGAACCAGGAGCCATTGTTCAACTTAATTTGGTGACTCAACAACTTGAAGTATTGCGGCGCTCCAGCAGTTTAGAAATTGATCCAGGCTATCTCTCTATTCCCCAGCCCATCACCTTTCCCACCACAGATAATCAAGTAGCTTACGGCTTCTTCTACCCACCGCAAAACAAAGACTACACCGCTTCAAACGGCGAACGTCCACCGCTGCTGGTAAAAAGTCATGGCGGACCCACAGCAGCAACCTCTACTGCGTTTAATTTGAAAATTCAGTATTGGACAAGTCGCGGTTTTGCGGTGCTGGATGTGAACTATCGTGGCAGTACGGGGTATGGTCGCGCTTACCGAGATGCGCTGAAAGGACAATGGGGCATTGCCGATGTGGACGATTGCGCCAACGGAGCCAAGTATCTAACGGAATCGGGATTGGTGGATGGCGATCGCTTAGTGATTGATGGTGGCAGTGCTGGCGGCTATACAACCCTCTGTGCGCTGACATTTCGAGATGTGTTCAAAGCGGGAGCCAGCTATTACGGAGTTAGTGATCTAGAAGCTTTAGCAACGGATACGCACAAGTTTGAATCCCGGTATTTAGATAGTTTAATTGGTCCGTATCCTGAACGAAAAGATTTATACGTGGAGCGATCGCCGATTCATTCAACCCAATTTCTCAATTGCCCAGTTATCTTCTTTCAAGGCGATGAAGATAAAGTCGTTCCGCCCAATCAAGCAGAAATGATGGTGAATGCTTTAAAGGAAAAAGGATTACCCGTTGCCTATGTATTGTATGAAGGGGAGCAGCACGGTTTTCGCAAAGCTGAAAACATTAAACGCACACTTGACGGGGAATTCTATTTCTATGCGAAAGTCTTTGGATTTGAACCAGC
>JACYLN010000054.1 GCA_015272515.1 Leptolyngbyaceae cyanobacterium C42_A2020_001
CTTTTCAACGCTGCAATAATTTTTCGCAGTCGATCTGCGCCAACCTTCATACTAGCGATCAACTGGGGTAAATCTTGAAGTAGAAAATCAAATTCCACGTCATCCTTCAAATTTTTAATTTTCTCAGATGAATTTGGGAATTCACTTTCGTAAGCCTGCAACACCTGAATCAGGTCATCACTGTAATTTGATAAATACTCAAGATTACCTGAAATAAAATTGACTGGATTCAAAATTTCATGCGCTACTCCAGCAATCATTTCGCCCAAGCTTGCCATCTTTTCAGTTTGAAGCAGCTTGGCTTCTGTCTGCTCATTCAACAAATTTGTGGTCAGTTCGTGAATGCGGGTGTGTGCTAGAAGCAAGTGATGAACATCGAGTAACCGATATTCGTTTGTAGTGAGTTGAACTACAATGGGTTCGTACAACAATTCGGGCGATCGCTCAAGGGATGGTTGAATCGCATCAACAATTTTGGTCTCTCCAGATAAGAGTAAAAACGGAGTTTGAGCATATTCATAGAGCAGGTAAATTGCACGCTTCAAAAATAACTCCGGTCCATATCGCCGTGCCATAATTTCAAAAAATCGTCGGCGAGAAAGCATTCCTAAAAATGCTCCGTTCTGTTGCAGAATCACGCCTGGCAAGACCGAATTGTCTTCAAAAATCTTTGAAAGCTTAATCCCTGGTTGATTGATATCTACAGTGCAATGATAAAGAATCAAGTCTTGTAATTTTGATTCTGAGCTAAGTGGCTTTCTTACCTGTTCAGTAGAGGTTTCTTGAGCGTCTAATATGTACATAATTCAAAATCATCAAGAGCAGACAAATACCAAACCAGATACATGGATAACTGCAAATGCAACTTAGATGCTTCTAGCGCAGAGTGGCAGAAAGTTAGCAACCATAGTGCAAGCATCTTGCCCGCGTGAACAAGACGCTATAAACGGTTGGCAAATTTGAGCCACAATTTACCAGGTTGTTTACAAGGTTAATTCGACTTTTAATTGTCTCTTAACCAATCAATAACTAAAGAAATCTCGGCAATTATATTTAACTCTAAAAAACCCACTTTCAGTAGAGGAACATTGAAACTTTTAAATCGTTAGATGGACGTTAATTTGTATTTTTAACTTCCATCAGAATAAATGGGATCGCGCTACTCTTCGGACAAAGCCCGACTTTATCTATTTTGAGGGGGCGGAAAGGGTTATCCGCCACTCACCGGAGGAATTAAAACTACTTCATCTCCACTGTGCACAGGCGTTTCAGGCTGAACTTCTTCTAAATTGATGCCAAACCGCGTGCTACTTCGCCATCCTTCTAGCTTTGGATGCTCTGCAATCAAGCGATCGCGAATGTCTGCTACGGTTGTTCCAGTCGGCACTTCTAGCCTTAACTCTGACACCCCATAGGCTTCTTGATATGCCGCAAACAATTTAACCGTAATTGTAAGTGTGGATTCTGCCATTTTTGTGAGCCAATGCTTGCATCTCCCTATCTTGTCACCTCCGAAGAGGTTTGAGTTTTTTGAGGGACTGCGTTAGGCTGACGAAATCGCTAAGTGCTCAAGTCTTAACGCCCCTTTGCAGAATGTGCCAGGAGATTCATCATGTTAGAGTTATACCAATTTGAGATGTCCCACTACGTCGAAAAGGTGCGGCTGATTTTAGACTACAAAGGACTGGAGTATCGCAAGATTGAGGTCACTCCTGGCTTGGGTCAAGTGGAGCTTGTGCGAATGTCTGGACATCGGCAAGTTCCTGTGTTGAAAGATGACAATGAGGTAATTGCGGATTCAACAGCGATCGCAGAATATCTCGATAAAAAATACCCCGAAAAACCAATTATTCCCAGCGATCCTAAATTGCGGGGATTGTGCCTGCTGATTGAACAATGGGCAGACGAATCGATAGGACTGAATGCCCGCAAATGTCTCGTTGGTACATTTGGGCAAGATCAGTCTTTCCGAACTGCTGTTTTGCCCTCTAACACTCCAGATTTGTTGAAAAATCTAATTGGTTCCGTTCCTAATGATATCTTTAGTGTGCTTGGCTTTGGTATGGGGTTTGGACCAGATACCATCAAAGCGGCAAAGGATGCTATGAAACGGGATCTTGCCTCATTGTGTTTTATTTTGTCGGAACAACCCTACCTGGTAACTGATTATCCAACTCTGGCAGATTTTGCAGTTGCAGGTTTAACGATGTACGTTAAATTTCCGGGCGGCAATTACTTAGATATTCCTGCCAACCTTAAGAATAAAGGAGTTCCTGGGATTGCCGATGTGGGAATTTTTGAACCCTTTTTTACATGGCGAGACGCGCTTTATGCCAAGTACCGGAAACCTTTAACCACGTCAGGGTTTGATGATTCTGCCCCAACTTCCATCAACATCGATTAATCGATTAAGAGATAGTGGTTGAAAGCTAACAAGTGTCATCCTTTGCATCTTCTTGAGTCCCTCAATTCTTGGGGGACTTTGAAATTTAAGCTCCAGGCTAGGGTGGGAAATCCAGCTACTTTGGAAAGCTACACTCCACACTAATTTCCAAATTCCCTTCGGCTGATCCTTTGGTGATGTAAGGAATCCCGGCTTCTCCACTCATGCGAATGCCGAACTTTAGAGTGACTTTATCTACATTGGCGATCGCAATTTGCTTGAATGCATTCAGCGTGTAGCTGGTATAAGCGCGAATCGTGTTTTCAATGGCTCTAGAACTACCAACAATGCTCGTTTGATCTAGTGGGTTCATCCCTCGTTCTACCAGAACTTCTTCTTCGCCCTGTATTGCGTGTTCTTGAAAAACGACTGGCATCTCAGTTCCCTGGGTAACTTCTAAATAAATCAGGCTCCCATCATCAAGCTGTAGTGGTGTCAGTTGAGTCATTATTACTGTTTATCCCTGCGCCTTTTCTATTTATTAACTAACATCTTTAAACGTGAGAAATAAGTACCCGTCTGGGGTATGTGAAGCATTGAGATGATTTCTGAAAATGGGGGTGCTCCTACTAATTGAGGGGTTCCCATGCGTCGAGAAGCTCTGGTTGTTGGAATTAGTTTGTATGAGCCTTCGTTGCCGAATTTACAAGCGCCTGTGGAGGATGCAGAGGCGATCGCGGAATGTTTAAAGCAGTACGGCGACTTTAATGTGACGACGCTTCCTGGACCGAATCAACAGGGACACGTTGCAAAATCGAGAGTTTCTCGAGAGCGCTTAGAAGCCGCCATTATTGAACTATTTAAACCGCCGACTCAGACTTCAACCAACATTCCAAATACAGGCTTATTGTTCTTTTCAGGACATGGACTTCGCAAAACAAAAGGCATTTCAGAAGGGTTTTTAGCAACCAGTGATGTGGACTTGAAAGACAATTGGGGAATTTCTCTACGCTGGTTACATGATTTATTACGAGCCAGCCCAGTTCAGCAACAAATTGTTTGGTTGGATTGCTGCTACAGTGGCGAGTTCATGAATTTTATGGATGAGCTGAAGCAGGCAGATCCCGGCAACCTGGAACAGCGCGATCGCTGCTTTATTGCAGCATCACTGGATTATAAAGTGGCTTACGAAACAGGTGGGCAGGGAGTCCTCACAAAAGCCCTGTTGCAAGCCCTCAATCCAGCGAAGCAGGAAGATACCAGCATCACGAACCTGACCTTAACGCTAGCTGTCACCGCTGCGCTGGAGCAAGGAAATCAGGTACCTCTATGCGCGAATTCAGGGAACACCATTACGCTCACAGGAAGACAAGCAAACACCCATAGGGCGATTTTAACGAGTCAATGTCCTTACAAAGGGTTAGAGCCGTTTGATTGGCAGGGCGATGATCCAAAGTACTTTTATGGTCGCCGAGCGCTAACCGATAGTTTGCTGGACAAAGTGCGGACTGGCAATTTTTTGGCCGTTGTGGGGGCATCTGGAAGTGGGAAATCGTCAGTTGTTCGAGCTGGTTTAATGTATGAGCTAAAGCAGGGCGAACGGTTAGCTGGTAGCCAGAACTGGCTAGTTTACAGTTGCCGTCCTGGGAAGGAGCCACTGCGTAGCCTCGCCAGGATTTTTGTGGAGCCGGACACCGTCGAGCTTGTGGCTGAGCGATCGCTGCATTTGCTCCAGCAACTCGAAAAAGATGGTGCTGCTTATTTGGTTGAAATGATTGCCGCGCTGCCAACAAGTCGAGTTGTGCTGGTGATTGATCAGTTTGAAGAATGCTTCACTCTCTGCAACAACCATTTAGAGCGGCAACAGTTCTTTCAGTGTTTGCTGTCAACCGTCGAGCGATCGGCTGGCAAACTCTGTGTGATTTTAGCCATGCGGGCAGATTTTTTGAATAAATGCTTCAACTACGCTGGACTTGCCAAAAAAATAGAGGAAAACCTGGCGATCGTGAGGCCACTGGAAGCCAGAGAACTGCAAGCGGTGATCGTACAGCCAGCAAAACAACTGGGTGTGGAAGTGCAGCCAGAACTAGTGACCCAAATGATTACAGATGTGGAAACCTCTCCTGGGAGTTTGCCGCTGCTCCAGTACACCCTCAAACAATTGTGGGAACAGCGAACGGTCAACTTGCTGACGATTGCCGCTTACAATCGATTGGGCGGCATTCGTAGAACCTTACAGGAACATGCGGATCAGGTGTATGCCTCGCTTGAAACCCAGGAACGAAAAGCCATTGCCAGACATATCTTTTTGGAGCTGACTCAGTTAGGAGAGGGGACGGAAGACACGCGCCGCCAGGTTACCAAGCAGGAATTGATGACAGATGGCGATGGGCGATCGCTCTCCTCAATCGAAGAAGTTTTGCGAATTCTGTCGGATGCTCGTTTGATTGTGACCTCAGAGTTAACGGAAAAAAGCCAAAATTCTAACCACATTGAAGTAGTAGATATTGTGCATGAAACCTTGATTCGGCATTGGAATCGGTTACGCCAATGGATTGCCGACAGCCGTGTAGTGTTACAGCAAAAGCGAATGATTGAAGCAGCGGCAGAAGAGTGGCTGAATCACGGTAAACCCAAAGACACAGCTTATTTACTGCAAGGAGAGAAGTTACGAAATGCTGAGGAGTTTTTGAACCATCACGCCACAACAATTCCCTTATCACAACAAGCAAAGGATTTTATTTGCGCCAGTCAACGCGATCGCACAACTCGTCGCCTTTGGACAGGTGGAATCGCAACTACAGTCGGAATCATACTCATGAGTATGGTGGTATTTTCCTGGCAACAAATTCTGCGGCAACAGTATGAACACAAACAACGCCAAATTTTGAACGCTCTTGTTAACCAGGAAGTCAATCCAGAATTATGGAGTGAAGTTCAAGATCTACGTTTAGAAGCGAAGCAGTTAAGTCAACAAGGAGAAATCGAAGCGGCACTGAGTCGGCATCGAACCATACTGCTATACATTAATCTAGTCAGAAATCATAAAAATACTCAGCCTAAAAAAGTTGAGTTGGATAAGAACACAATTGAATTATTTTATCGAGAAACTGAGAAAGAATTTGTTCAAGCAATTTATCAAAAGGGTTTATTGAAGAAGCTTAAATCTGATCTGGTGTCCGCTCAACAAACAAACCAATTTGGATTTGAAACAAAAGGTTATTTCAATCAATTAGATGATCAATTTCCTCCAGGACCTGTTCGCACAACCTATGCACTCCTAATCAATGCCAATGTTGAGGGTGATCGCGGAGTTAAAGCAGATTTTAATAACAACGGAGTGCTAGATAGCGAAACTGAAGCCGCTCTGATTCCGCGCAAAATTCTTGAAGACGTTGAAACGTTGTGGCGACAATACACCGGCGATCGCTGTGGTTGGTTTGGTTTAAACGACGCAACACAGCAACCAGATTGTACTGAATTGGGTGGTGAAAGCCTACTCAGCCGAGTGCTAATTAGCCCATCTTTTTATGATTACATCACTCCTCACTTAAATCAGAGCAATATTGCAAAACCTTCATCCGCAAATCAACCGGAGTCTCTATGAATCCCCCAACCCCCCAGTCTCAAACATCCTTCCAAAAACCGGCAAAACACTGGATTGGTTTGACCTGTCCATTTGGTTTAGTGCCCTTTTATGTTTTGGCAGCTTGTTTACCGCTCTACGCCAATTCTTCAACCTCAATTCGTAGTATTAGTGCAGACAATCAACTCAAGTTTTACAACGGTTCTAAATGGGTTCCTCTCCAGAAACGCACCATTAACCAACACAAATTGAATAGAACAGGTCACCTAGTCAGTCTTCCGAGATCTGAGCAAGCTTCTTTATCCACTCAACGGAATACTAGTAGTTTTAACTCTTCGATTGTGGGTAGTGCAGAGTTCTTTTTCAATTGCAAAGTCAATTTACGCGACCAGCGCAGCCGCTTTCAAGTAGGGGATGTAACACTGACATGGAAGGGGGAGGAGCGCAGAAAATCACCCTGTCAGGTTTTTAAGGTTGTTAGTAATGGTGGTTTACGGTTAAGTCAGCAAGACCCGGAAGCTGCGATCGCCAGCGCCACCAAAACGCTGCATCCCACCCAAATCGCCAACAACGATTTATCTGACCGCATCTTCTACTGCAACTCCGTTTCGGAGTTAGGCAACCGTTGGGGCTTCAGTGCGTCCCATGCTTCCTGGAATTTGCTCTCGCCAAGCGACCCCTGCAACCAAGCGTTTGCCGAGTGTGAACAGGTTTCAGGCAACGATTGTATGCTGGCGATCGCAGATGAACGCAGTATACGAGAGGACAACCTAACAATCTCTCTGCAATGCAACGGCATTTCTGCTGGAGATCCCCGATTTACCCGACCAAACATTCGTGGGTTGGAACTGGTTGAGCAACTAAACACTTTAAAGAATAATGCCAGAGCCATTGGCGCTAGTTCTTGTTCAGTAAACGTTACCACTCCCAACGAACTCAATGTGTCTCCCTTCAGCAACACACTAGACTCAGTCAATGTTTACGAAACTGAGAATACGCTGGTTGTCGTTGGCTTGGTGGGCAAAGTACTTGTCTCTTCCACGCAGCTTCCTCAAGGGGTGGTGGTATCAGCCGGAGAGGTCTATCTCTACAACAAGCAGCCATCTTCGAGTAATCCTGCTACCACTCGATTGACGACTTGCCCGTCCCAAGTCGATCGCTTTCTTGTGCCATCCCAGGTTCCCTCTGCAACCCAGTCTTATCCCTCGTCTGATTTTTACAAAGGGAAGCAGCTCAACGACTTGCCGGATATTTCTACCAAGCAAATTATCGCTCAAACGAGCAGGCAGCCGCGAGGCAGTTCTGGTTCGCAAATTCCCTGGGGAACACTCATACCTGGACTGATTGATCTTTTTACCCCGTCCAACGCTGACAGTTCTTCTCAGCCAGGTAAGCAACCCAGTCAACCAAGCCCAACTAGCGATGTAGTGGTTCCGACCAGGCAAGAACCAACGCCGTCTCAACGCAGGACTGCTGTTCAACAACCATCCTTTAGTGTGCCAGTGGGAGGGGTACTGTGCGGAATTTCGGCGGAAATGCGACAAGGAATTCTCACAACCGCTCCATCGGTCAAAACGTTTCTCGCAGAAACGAATTGGAGTGATGCAACTCTCTCACCCACCTATCAAGCTGCCATTCAGCAACAGTTTCTGAATGGTTTCGCCCAAATTCTCTATTAATTCAGGATGAATTGTCATGAGATGCCCCTTCTTCGTCGCGATCGCGCCAATTACCTCCCTTATCAGCATCGGCATAGCTGGAATTTCACCTGGCTACGCTGAAGGTATTCAATTTGCCTGTGTTCCTGCCGGGTATCAATTCAACCAGCCCACTACTGTGATTCACACACCCTATGGTAAAAATCTTCCACTCATTACATGGGCAACCCCAGAATTTCGCAAATGGAATCATGAACCAGGTACACGTTGTGCCGCAGTTTCCCAACGATTACAACAGTATTACAACTGTGATTTATTGAATCCTCGATACATCGGTGCCGCAACGGTGCCCTGGACTGAAAATGGGCAAACAACCTTCTACCCGTCTGTGGTCGTTGTGCATGATAATCCCACTCCCTGCGCTGCGACGTTACCTGCCAACATTTTGCCGTCTAACGCTGGAACGAAAGGATACGTTGGTCTGTTATTCATGCTACCTCCTGAAGGTAATGCCTATAGCGCTGCTGCCAAAATGCGCCAGATTCTCAATCAACTTGATGATCTGCGATTCACCGCGATCGATGTAATTGAGAACTAAATCAAGCCTCTTCCAAACTGTCCCAGAGTTGCCAGATCTTCTGGGGTGTTGCAGTTGAACAACATCCTGCGCTCCTGTTGCTGTTGCACAGGGTCAGAGCTGAAGGCGATCGCGCGAACCACCTCCCCAGCCAGCCAACTTTGGAAAGAACGCCCCCCCTGTTGAATAAACAGAAGCAAACTTTGTAAGCAAGCCGTTTGGTAGAAACCACAAAGCGGCTCCCAACCATGCTCTGTTTGAGGGAGCCAGGCAGAAACCTCTTCTTTGTCATCTATTTGAGCCATCCAACGTTGGAGAATATCGGCTTGAAGATAGGGAAGGTCACACGCCAGCAGTAAAACCCAAACCGTTTGCACCAAGAGCAACCCCTGACTAAACCCAACGAGAGGTCCATGAGGTGAAGACTCGTTTGATACGAAACGCTCCTGAATTAACTGGCAGCGATCGGGTAACAATGAACGATACCCTTCAACACGAGATGTCACGACAAACACCTGTGAACTGCATTGCAAAGCAACTTCACAGGTGCGTCGTAGTAGGGGTATACCCTGAATTAGAATGTGTGCCTTATCTTGCCCCATGCGGGAACTTTGCCCTCCTGCCAGAACAATCGCTGACAGTGAACCGTTCATACCGCTGAATTTGTGACTGGTTGAGGCGGAGGCAATTCTTGACAGAGGATCTCGTGCTTGAAAAATACACTGTTGTAGAATGAATCTCGCAGCATTTTGGGAGGATCTCCATCTGGCTTGCGTTGAAGCACACGCCGGATGCGCCAAAGACCGTACCCAACCAACCAGCTTGCATCTGCCACGGCTGCATAGAACCAGCCATGATTTTTCAAAAAGTAGCGCCGTCTTGAGTCGTACCAGTATTGGGGTAATCGTTTGGGAGCTTGATTTTTTGCAGTTACGCCTGTGCTTTGCCCCAGAATGTGCATGACTCGGCTTTGAGGCACGTACCAGCACCCCCAGCCCGCTCGCTTCGCCTGGAGGCAAAAATCAGTTTCTTCGTAGTAAAGAAAATAGCCTTCATCCATCAAGCCAATCGACTCAAACACCTCACGACGAATCATCATGCAGGCACCGGGCAACCAGTCAATGGGTTGTTCTTTGTCTTGCTCCATCACTTTCACAACTTTCCACTGAGAAAGCAGTTTGGAGACAATGCCCAATCGAAATCCAAACTCAAATTCGCCAATAATACTAGGGAAGCGAAAAGCGTAGGGCCAGGGTTTACCGTTTTGTTCCTCAAGGCTCGCACCAGCAATGCCAACTTTTGGATGCTGATCCATAAAATCAATCAATGCTTGGAGTGCACCAGGGCGTACTTGAGCGTCAGGGTTTAACAGCAGGAAGTAGTCAGGTGGATTGGTAGACTGTAGGGCGGGACGAATCGCATAGTTATTGCCGTAAGAAAAACCACCGTTAACGCTGGAAGGCATGAGGGTTGCCCAATCTTCCCAACCCTCAGCCGCGATCGCCGCTGCAATTTTTCCAGCCGACCCATCACCAGAGTTATTATCAACAACGGCAACTTTGAAGATAGGCGTTGTCTGAATTTCGTTGGCCAGCGATCGCAGGCTTTCAATCACTAAATCGGCAGTGCGATAATTCACCGTAACAATCAGCAGGCGAGGCTGACTATCAACTGAAAGTTCAACAGACATAGGTTTGAGCTGTAATTGGGTTAAACGAGAAGGAATGGGAACACAAGTTGGTGAGTTAACCACTCCCGTCAGGCTCAATCCAACCTATAAACGATACAAACGGGATTGAATAGTGTATCGGTAGATGCGATCGAAGTTAGTAAACAACTGTTCCAGTAAAGTCAACAAACCCCTTGAGCGAGCCGTTGGAATTTTCTTTAGGCTCTCCGGTCTTAATAATCTTGGCGGGAATGCCAACAGCCGTTGCACCGGCGGGAATATCCTTCAGAACAACTGCATTGGCTCCGATATTGGCATCATCACCGATCACGATGGCTCCGAACAACTTCGCCCCAGCGCCCACATTCACTCGCTTTCCCAGCTTTGGCGCATCAAAGGGTCTCTCCAAATACCGATTCCCCATCGTGACCCCTTGACGAAGAATGCAATCATCACCAATTTCGCAGCTACCATGAATGACGATCGCGCTTTGATGTTCAATGATGACTCGCCGCCCCACCTTTGTGGTGTAGGGTAGTTCTATACCATAAGTGTTGCGTACTTTCCGAAATAACATTCGATAAAGAACACTTAACGGGGCACGCAACAGCTTTGGTTTAACTCCCATGCGCCAAACCCCAAACCGATGAACCGCAACAGCTCGAAATCCAGGCTTCGTCCAATCTCGTCCATGGGCATCCCAATCTTCAACAATTTGCTGCCACAAACTTAACTGTGCTGCCTGTTCTTGGGGAGGGGTTACTGGCTCGAACTTATTTGCCATTTGATATTCCTGCTGCATTTTGCCGGAAGAATTTAATTTTACGATACGTAAACGAAATTTAACTCACCAACTATTTTAAGGGTGCCCCCCTTATGACAGAGATAAACAGCAATACTTAACTGGAAGTTTGTAGATATTTTTACACAAACTTCAAATTATGCAAAAAGCATAAGCAACATGTGAAGCGTTCTAGGTGATACAGTTATTAGCTTAAGTTTTTCAAGAAATTGCCTGAATCTAAATACTCAAGCTTGAATAAGTAAAATTGTTGACTCGCAGGCTGAGTTTACTGAGTAAATAAGGGATTTGACGACAAGGTTTTAACTGTCACGCAGAGGCGATCGCGCGTTTTCTGGCTTCTTCTTCAAGCTTTTGACGAACCGTGAACCCAGCAATACCCGTAACGGGCAAACCATAAGTGCGTTGAAACGCTTTAATGGCTTGAACAGTACGAGGGCCATAAAACTCGTTCACAGGTAATTTGGCATCCATCACCAGATTCAAACCATACTGAGTAGTTCGCACAAGTTTTCTGACCAAATTATCAGTTGTGGTATCTAATTTTCCGCTAGTTGGGAGCTGGTATTGCGCCTGAAGCTCGCGAATTGCAGCTTGAGTAAAAACATCTAATGAATTGCCATTATTACCGTTGAGTCCATCTGGACCGAGGTTATAGCCTAGACCGTCTAGTACTTCTTTTAACTGGCTTAATGTATAAGGCATTCGTAGCTCCTTGACAAATTGAGCGGCGTTTGATGATGCGAGGAACGCTTGGGGGAATACTGTGAATTAACTTCTGTATGCTTCTAACGTTACGACTGACCCGATGACAATCACTTCATCCAGCAGTGTCACCCACTAGCATGAACCCCACAAAATCGCCCGATCGGACGAGTAAAGAGAGTGAAGTTGGCGGAAGACATTGTTCTTTAGGATGATGTGCATGTTCTCGTTGTCTATCTCATCTAGACACCGGAGGTGGCCATGTTCGACAAACTTTTTTTGTCGGTCATTATTACGTTATTACTGGGCGTTCTACTGAAAACTAATTTGGTGCCTAGCGCTCGATCCTCAAGTTTGAAAATGCTTCAACCTGAGTCTGCACAAACCAGTACGCCTCAATTTAAGTTGTTCTCTTTCTTAGGAAAAAGTTATTAGTCCAACCCGGTTTGGCACTAGTTTACTTATCTACGAATTCGATCTTTCCTATCCCCATCGCAACTGACCTGAGCCAAGCCTGCGGTTCGACAAAATAAATAGCGAAGCCAGATAGACCTTGAAAGCTAGCCATTGTGATTAAACTACCGTGATTTCCAATCTTCTGAACCTGCAAGATCTACAATCCAAGTTCGGTAGCAATGCCAAAACGCTACCTTAGGGATCGATAGAGGATAAAAAGATCATGCAGACATTAGAGAAACCATTAGAGCGCCCCCTCAATGATTCGCTTGTAATTGCGGGGCGCACCTTTCATTCCCGGCTGATGACGGGAACTGGGAAATATCGTAACTTTGACGAGATGCGGCAGAGCATTGTAGCCAGCGGCTGTGAAATTGTGACGGTGGCAGTGCGTCGTGTGCAAACCAATGCTCCGGGACATGAGGGCTTGGCAGAGGCATTGGATTGGAAAACCATTTGGATGTTACCGAATACGGCAGGCTGTCAAACGGCGGAGGATGCAATTCGGGTTGCCCGACTGGGGCGTGAGATGGCAAAGCTTTTAGGTCAGGAAGATAACAACTTTGTAAAACTGGAGGTAATTCCCGATTCTAAATATCTATTGCCCGATCCCATTGGCACATTGCAAGCCGCAGAGCAACTTGTGAAAGAAGGATTTGCGGTGTTGCCTTATATCAATGCCGATCCCGTTCTGGCTAAACGGTTGGAAGAGGCAGGTTGTGCAACTGTCATGCCGCTTGGCTCACCAATTGGGTCGG
Source organism: Leptolyngbyaceae cyanobacterium C42_A2020_001 (assembly GCA_015272515.1). Classification (GTDB taxonomy): domain Bacteria; phylum Cyanobacteriota; class Cyanobacteriia; order Leptolyngbyales; family Leptolyngbyaceae; genus JSC-12. Next base: position 12,595 of record JACYLN010000054.1, read on the forward strand.
GGCAAGGCTTGAAAAACGCTGCTAATATTCAAATCATCGTCGAAAATGCGAACGTTCCAGTAGTGGTAGATGCAGGGATTGGGGTACCTAGCGAAGCCGCCCAAGCTATGGAACTTGGGGCAGATGCTTTGCTGATCAATACGGCGATCGCTCAAGCCCAAAGCCCAGCCGCAATGGCACGAGCGATGAAACTGGCTACTGAAGCGGGGAGATTGGCTTATCAAGCTGGACGAATTCCCGTAAAAGCGTTTGCTAGCGCTAGTTCGCCGCCCACAGGAACGGTGAGAGGTTAGAAGTGAACAGATAGAAACTATCAGACAGAAATCAGGAGTCAGAAGAAAAGAATTCTTTTGACTCCTGCTCATAGCAGAAACCAATCGTTTTGGGTTGGAGAAAGCCAAATCAGGATTTCTTTACTAACAAAAGATTAAGAAATTTACGAAACTTAGTGGTAATTTACGACTGTTCCAGTTACGGTTAATAAAAATTTGAGGGTAATACATGCGGTATACAGTAGAAGATGGCGGACGCTTAAATAATTTTGCAGTTGAGCCAAAGATGTACAAGGCTGAGCCACCAACTAAATCTCAAAAGCGTAGCTACATTATTCTGGGATCTGTTGGTGCGGTGCTGGTCGGCTTGCTGGTGGTTGTGGCGGCATCTGTTTCTTAGCACACATTGCGTGCCTGTTATGTGTTCTCAATGGAGAAAGCATTTCGAGACTTGTAAAGACCCGGGTGTTGAGGTATTCAACACCTTTTTTGTTGCGATGGGAATGGGTAACTGGGAGTAGGGATAGGGAATTGAAGACTGAGGAAGGTGAGGAAGCTGGGGAAGGTAGGGAGGAGGGGTCAAAGAGTGAATGGGCCGATGAGTGGATGAAGTTTTACGCACCCGCTTACTTATCCATTCCCTAATTCCTTCAATCTAGAATCTCAAATCAACAATCTCAAATCCTTTCCCATACCCTATATGCTGTCCTAACTTCTGATTCCTAACTCTTGACTTCTGCCCATTTACTAATTAACCCCTGCCCAATTACTGATGATTACCCATCACTAATTTGCATCTTGCTGTAATTGCTGCATTAAACATTGAGCGATGCGTTCGGCAGCACCCGGTTCACCCATGCGCCAGCGCCCGTTTTCGGCAATGCGCTGTAATCGTTCGGGGTGTTGTATCAGGTCATGGATCGCGATCGCTGCCTGAGAGGGGCTTGCAACCAAGACAACCGATTCACCTAACAAACGAGTTTGTGCCTCTGCAAATTTTTGGGTGAACTGGGGACCCTTACCGGGAAGGGTAATTGCTGGTTTACCCAATCCCACAAATTGCTCAGTTGCAGTTCCTGCCATTGCGATCGCCCAGTCTGCCCAGTGCAAGCTATCTGCATAGGCTTCTTGAGTGAGCGCAAGTGTTACCTGTTGTCGGGTAAACCAATGGGTATGAACAGGGGAGAAGTGATGGAATGGCTGGTTTTTGGGCTGAGGAAGAGTTTCGTGTACTTGCCAGCCTTGCTCAACAAGGGCATAGATAAACGGTTCTAAACTTAAGTTGGGCGAGATGGCACTCACAAAGCCTAACGATTGATTGGGGAAATGCTCAATTAAATTATCGACTGCCTGTAAAATTAATTTCCAGTTTTCATATGCTTCTGGGATACGAGAACCCGGCAGCAACAGCACTTTTAGCCAGTCTTGCTTACCAGGAGCTAGATCCGAAACTTCAGCGGGCGAGGAAATGCTTCGAGTCGAGTTTTCCAGAGTTGAGTTCCAATTTCGGGTACCCATCGAGACGGGGGCTGTAGAAAGGGGCGATCGCATCAATCGTGGTTGGAGACCATCCATCATTGGGTTGCCCAAATCAAACGCTGGAATTGACCACTTTTGCAGGACTTTAGTCGTCAAAGTATCGCGGGGAAACACTGCATGGCAACGTGCTCGGCTCATCATCCAGCGCTCCCACGGATAGTAAACCGAGCCAGACCACCCCTCCCAAATAGCACGGGGAAACAGTTTCCCGTCTTCATCGCGCAAGTAGTACTCGGATTTTGCCGTACCAACAAAGGCATAAGGTGCTCCGCTAAAGTAAGCAATTAATAGTGGAACAATATCCCCGACTGCTAAAATACTGCCGCCTTGCTCCGCCCACTGCCTCACTGCCCGAAACTGTGCCAGGGTTAATTGCAACAATCCACCACGAATGTCTCTCGCGAACTGCCGCCCCCCATCCATATAAATAAAACCACCCGATGGCATTGCCTTCGCCGGACCAATGAGCGGTACTCCCAACTTCTGATATGTCCACCCCTCACCCACAAGGGGCAACGCTGCTAGTTTTGGTGCGTTTGGTAGTTGCTGAAGCGCTTGTAGAATCCGCACCCCAATCACATCTTCCCCATGACCGTTGCTAAGGCAAAGCACCCTTTCGGTTGCTGAATAACCTGACGATTGAGACAGCAATGATTCCAACTCCTGAACTGTACGCCTGAGATATTTCTTATTGGATAAGCCTACCCTAGAGAGGGGGTAAAAGGTTTACGTTGCCAATGCTCACCACTATCCTTCATCACCCTACAATCTACCCTCTACTTCGCATCACCCTCCAAAAAGGTGATTTATGTGATGTGTTCGTATTTAAGGACAGCGATCGCGTGCTATCAGTTCCGCTTTCATCCATTACTATCAAAATGCATGATTCAGAAATGAACGGTTGAATGACGGTTAGTCTTTCCTCAAATCCCCAATTTACTTCTCTTGAGAATGCGCTCAAGCATTACTTCGGCTACGATAGCTTTCGTCCTGGTCAGCGTCAGATTATTGAGAAAGCGCTGAAAAATCAGGATCTAATGGTAGTCATGCCTACAGGAGGTGGCAAATCTTTATGTTATCAGTTGCCCGCACTGCTCAAACCGGGCTTAACGATTGTGGTGTCGCCTTTGATTGCCCTGATGCAGGATCAGGTACAAGCACTTCAAGACAACGGCATTGCTGCAACGTTCTTGAACAGCAGTTTGAGTGGAACTGAATTGCGAGAGCGGGAACGGGCAATTTTAGACGGCGAAATTAAACTCGTTTACATTGCGCCAGAACGATTGCTAAATGAAGGCAGACTAGCAGGATGGCTATCTCAGGTTTATGTTGCTGCGATCGCGATCGACGAAGCCCATTGCGTCTCCGAATGGGGACACGACTTTCGCCCCGAATATCGGCAACTCAGCCAGTTGCGTCAGTGGTTTACCAATGTACCAATCATGGCACTAACCGCAACTGCCACGGAGCGTGTTCGGCACGATATCATCCAACAATTAAAGCTTCAAGATCCCGTCCTGCACATTTCTACCTTTAATCGTCCCAATCTCTATTACGATGTTCGCCCTAAGCACAAGCACACCTACCGAGAATTGTTACAGCTTATCCGGCAACACGAAGGGGCATCGGGCATTATCTACTGCCTCAGCCGTAAGCGAGTTGATGAACTCACCACAAAACTTCAGCAAGATGGTATTTCTGTGTTGCCTTACCATGCTGGGATGGATAACAAACAACGGGCTGAAAACCAAAGCCGATTTATTCGAGATGATGCCCAGGTGATGGTTGCCACGATCGCTTTTGGTATGGGCATCAATAAGCCGGATGTGCGGTTTGTTGTCCACTATGACCTACCTCGCAACATTGAAGGGTATTACCAGGAATCGGGACGGGCAGGACGAGATGGTGAACCTGCCCGGTGTACGCTTTTCTTCAGCATGGGTGATGTTAAAACCGTCGAATTTCTCATTAGCCAGAAAGTAGACCCCAACACGGGTGAACCGTTGGAAGATGAACAGCGGATCGCCACCCAACAGTTGCGCCGAGTGATCAACTATGCCGAAGCAACGGAATGTCGGCGGATTATTCAATTAGGCTATTTTGGTGAAGCTTTTCCTGGTAACTGTAGCAACTGCGACAACTGCCTCCAACCCAAGCCCATAGAAGATTGGACGATTGAAGCTCAAAAATTCCTCTCCTGTGTGGCACGAGTCAAAGAACGATTTGGCATGAATTACATCATTGACGTACTACGCGGCTCGCGCAATCAGCGTCTGCTCCAAAATGAACACGACCAACTCTCAACTTATGGCATTGGTAAAGATCGCAGTGCTGATGAGTGGCGGATGCTAGGGCGATCGCTGATTCATCAGGGTTTAGTTGAAGAAACATCAGATGGTTACTCAGTGCTGCGGTTAAACCATCAGAGTTGGGAGGTGTTACGAAAACAACGAACTGTGGCGATCGCTGTGTTGCCTAAACCGCTGGTTGATACCCCCAATCAATCCACCAGGTTTGACACCGAAACTGTAGAAGAACTGTTCCAACGTTTGCAGAGACTTCGGAAGCGTTTAGCAGACGAACAATCAGTACCACCTTATGTTGTTTTTCAAAACACAAGTTTGCGAGAAATGGCAGAACGGCAGCCACTGAACAGCAATGATTTTGCTGCAATTTCAGGCGTGGGTAGTCGAAAACTTTCACAGTATGGTGAAGTGTTTTTGGCAGAAATTCGAGCGTTTCGAGCTGAAAAAGGACTGCCGCTTAAAAGTCCATTCCCACCAGCGATCGCCTTTCCAACTCCAACTATTAACGAGCCAACCTCGCTGACTCCGTCTGAAACTCACCTAGTTACCTTGAAGCTGTATCAGCAGGGGTTAAAACCCTTTGAAATTGCAGAACAACGCAATCTTCGTCTCAGCACTGTTACCAATCACCTGGCGGAACTAATTGAACTGGGCTACGAGATTCCGCTAGAAAGCCTGGTTCTAGCCGCCCGACAGAAAAAAATCGTAGAAGCGATAGAAGCTGTGGGTGTAGAGTCCCGTCGCCGCATCCGAGATTACTTAGGCGAGGTTTTTGGCTATGACGAAATTAATTTGGTTGTGGCATGGTGGCGTAGAAACCATCAGTAGAAGTTGCGAAACATGAAGAATTGAATGTTTATTTTTGTATCAAATAACTTTGACCAAAGCCACCTCCGCTCCCAATACTTTTGCCTGGTAAAAACGTTCAACAGGCTGATTTCTCGATGTTTGAAGATTGAATAGAATCCACACAAGAATATGTTAATAAATTAAGAAATAACTTGTTTTATTGCATCACCAGTATCGCCCTACAGCAACCTTGTTCGAAACCACCTCGCTTTCTGGCTTTCTCAGCCCGAAAGCCAGAGACCATTCTCATATTTCTTGATTAAGAAGTGTTGCTTTTGGTGCCACAAAAGTTAACAGCGATCGCTAGAAAAATGAACATAGATTTCATAGTATGAGTTCGGGTAAATACAATTTATTTACCTCATCCATACCGACCATCACGGTCAAACCTGTTGTTATTTTGCAATCATCATTAAACTCATGACCACAACGATTCAAAGACGCGAAAGCGGCAACGCTTGGGATCGGTTTTGCGAGTGGGTCACCAGCACCGACAACCGCCTGTATGTAGGCTGGTTCGGCGTACTGATGATCCCCACCTTGTTGACCGCAACCATCTGCTTCATCATCGCCTTCGTCGCCGCCCCTCCAGTAGACATTGACGGCATCCGTGAGCCTGTTGCAGGTTCACTAATGTACGGCAACAACATCATCTCTGGTGCAGTTG